>JAZDOG010000073.1:0-10237 GCA_043798915.1 Pseudomonadota bacterium
CGACTCAACCAACCGCCAATACCGATGCGCCTTCCCGTCCTTCCGAACCGTCGTGTGTCGCAGATACATGAACCATTCTATACCAGCGAATCCGATCGCGTGAAAGGGGGTAGGTTGGCACTACACGCACTTTTTCGATGCTCACCCCAATTATTTCCACTCCAAATCACCCCCAGCTCAAAACAACCCCTCAATAAAATCCAAAACCAGCCTCATTTCGCGCAAGTTGGGCTAGCGAATGCTCACCTATCTCATCGACGCGTTCAACGTGATCCACAAGATCGGATCGATGATCGATTCACCGACCGTTCACAACGACCTCGTCGCTTACATAAGAAACAACAGGCTCACGGGGAGCCCAACCAATCAGGTTGTCATAGTGTTCGACGGCTACGAATCGCCATCTGTGATGCCCGAGCACGAATATAATCTCGTCTTCAGCAACAACCAGGATGCGGACGATGTCATAAGATCGAAGGTCATCGCTGCAAAGAACAAGAGCGTCCTAGTCGTGGTGAGCGACGACCACGGGGTTGCGGATTTCGCCGGGGCCGAGGGGGCGAGGGCGATGCATGTTGAAGAATTTCTGCGCAAGCGTCCCGGCCACAGGGCCACAAAAAATCTTCCCGAGGAAAAAGAGCTGGAGGATTCCTCAGTGCGGGCGATAAATAAAGATCTGATGGAGCGGTGGGTAAAGTCAAAATAATCCAGTGTTCCAGTACCTATCCAGCCAGGGAGTTGTCTGTTGCTGGACATAACTTCGGAGGGGGAAACCCCCTCCCCACCCGCCGAACGCCGGCGGGCGGTCCCCTCCCCATGTCCTGTAACAGACAACTCCCAGGCTGGATATGCCAACATTATATTTATCAATAAGTTAGCTTATAATTCTCAGATACTTATTTAATTCAGCTGTTCTTCCAAAAATCCCTTCAAAATCCTTGACTTCGAAAAGTTGCTCTGCTAGGTTCCGCCCACTTTGGCTGTCAGGGCGGTTGGTTCCGTCTAACACCCTGTAATTTTAGCTGTTTCCGATAGGCCCGCGTCGCCTGATAAATGACGCAAGTGGGGTATTATGCCGACGATCAATCAATTGGTGAGGCTTGGAAGGCGGCAACTCAAAGTGCACACGGCGTCGCCGGCGCTCATGCGCTGTCCGCAGAGGCGCGGCGTCTGCATTCGCGTCTACACGACGACGCCCAAGAAGCCGAACTCCGCTTTGCGCAAGGTGGCGCGCGTGAGATTGACGAACGGCCTGGAAGTCACATCATACATCCCGGGCGAGGGGCACAACCTGCAGGAGCACTCTGTGGTCATGGTGCGCGGCGGCCGCGTGAAGGATATCCCGGGCGTGCGCTACCACATCGTGCGCGGCACGCTCGATTCCACCGGCGTCGAGAACCGGCGCAAGAGCAGGTCGAAGTACGGAACGAAGAGACCAAAATAAACGAGGTCCGAGATGCCGAGAAAAAAGAGAGCCAGTTTGAAGCGCGAGATAGCAGCGGATCCAAAGTTCGGCGATTTGCTCGTGGCCAAGTTCGTGAACACGCTCCTCTGGAGCGGCAAGAAATCGATCGCCGAGCACATCGTCTACGGCGCGTTTGAGGTTCTTCAGGAGAAGAAGAACGACGATCCGGTGAAGCTCTTCAAGCAGGCGCTGGAGAATATAAAGCCCGTGGTCGAGGTGAGGAGCCGCAGAGTTGGCGGCGCCACCTATCAGGTGCCGCAGGAAGTTCGAAACGATCGCAGGGTTTCGCTGGGACTGAGGTGGTTGATCGGTGCTGCGCGCGCCCGCCGCGAGCACACGATGAAGGATCGCATCGCGGCAGAGCTTCTGGAAGCCATCGACAGCAAGGGCGCTGCGGTCAAGAAGCGCGAGGACACGCACAAGATGGCCGATGCCAACAAGGCATTCGCCCATTATCGCTGGTAGGACATGAGTCAGGCGCTCTTTGATATCATGGGTATCAGATTTATTATATGAGAACGAGTGAGCAGAGAGAGGAAGTTTATGGCAGGACGTCCGACAGATCTGAATGATGTGCGCAACATCGGGATCATCGCCCATATCGACGCGGGCAAGACGACGGTCACCGAGCGCATCCTTTTCTATACGGGGATCACCTACAAGATCGGCGAGGTCCACGAAGGGACCGCGGTGATGGACTGGATGGAACAGGAGCAGGAGCGCGGCATCACGATCACGGCGGCGGCGACCACCTGCGAATGGGCGGGCCACCGGATCAACATCATCGACACGCCCGGCCATGTGGATTTCACCGTCGAGGTGGAGCGCTCGCTTCGGGTGCTCGACGGAGCGGTCGGCGTCTTCGACGGAGTCGCCGGCGTGGAGCCGCAGTCGGAGACGGTATGGCGCCAGGCCAACCGCTATGGCGTCCCGAAGCTCGCGTTCGTCAACAAGATGGACCGCACCGGCGCCGATTTTTTCCGCTGCGTGCGGATGATGCGCGACAGGCTCGGAGCAAACGCGATCCCTTTCCAGATTCCCCTCGGGGCCGAAGATAAGTTCACAGGCCTCGTGGACATCATCAGCCGGAAGGCGGTCATCTTCGACGAAGGGAGCAAGGGGGCGGTCTTCAACGAAGCCCCGATCCCCGCCGATCTGCTTCCTGTGGTGAACGAATACCGCGAGAAGCTCATCGAGGCAGTCGCAGATGTCGACGAAGAACTCCTCCACAAATACCTTCAGAGCCACGAGCTCACCGAAGAAGAGATAATCAGGGGAGCCCGCAAGGGCACGGTGGAGATGAAGATCGTGCCTGTGCTCTGCGGCGCCGCTTTCAAGAACAAGGGCGTCCAACAGCTCCTCGACGCCGTCATTGCCTATCTGCCCTCGCCGATGGATGTGAAGCCGGTCGAAGGCATCGACACGAATACGGCGGATGAAAAAATCATCGTGCGAAAGCCGTCGGTCAAGGAGCCTTTCGCGGCGCTGGCGTTCAAAATCATGACTGATCCTTACGTCGGCCAGCTCACCTTCTTCAGGGTATATTCCGGCGCGCTTGAAAGCGGCTCGTCGGTCTACAACTCCACTCATGAAAAGCGCGAGCGCATCGGGCGACTCCTCAGGATGCACGCCAATAAGCGCGAGGAAGTGAAGCGGGTGGAGGCAGGGGAGATCGCCGCGGCGGTGGGGCTCAAGTTCACGTCGACCGGCGACACGCTCTGCGACGAGACCCATCCGATTCTGCTCGAGAAGATGGAGTTTCCGGATCCCGTCATATCGATCGCGGTGGAACCGAAGACCCGCGCCGATGAGGAGAAGCTGGGCATCGCGCTTCAGAAGCTCGCCAACGAGGATCCCACGTTCCGCGTCCACGTCGATGGGGAGACGGGCCAGACGATCATATCCGGCATGGGTGAACTTCACCTCGAGATTATCGTCGACAGGATGATGCGCGAGTTCGGGGTCGAGGCCAACGTGGGCCGGCCGCAGGTTGCGTATCGCGAATCCATCACCAAAAAAGTCGAGGTCGAGACCAAATATATCAAGCAGTCAGGCGGCCGCGGCCAGTACGCTCACGTCTGGCTCACAGTCGAACCGCAGGAGAAGGGCAAGGGGTTCGAGTTCGAGGACAAGGTTGTCGGCGGCTCAGTCCCGAGGGAATATATACCCGCGGTCAGGAAGGGCGTCATTGAGGCGATGGAGGGCGGGGTGCTCGCAGGTTATCCGCTCGTGGATATGAAGGTAGCCCTCATCGACGGTTCATACCACGAGGTCGACTCGTCGGACATGGCCTTCAAGATCTGCGGCTCGATGGCCCTCAAGGATGCGTCGAAGAAGGCCGGACCGATTCTGCTAGAGCCGGTGATGGCCGTGGAAGTGGTTGTCCCCGAGGAGCATGTAGGCCCCGTCACGGGCGACCTCACGGCACGGCGCGGCCACATACTGAAGAGTGAAGTCCATGCTGGCTCGCAGATACTCGGAGCCAGCGTGCCGCTGGCGAATATGTTCGGCTATTCCACGGATCTGCGCAGCGCAACCCAGGGGCGCGCGACATACACGATGCAGTTTTCGCATTACGAGCCGGTGCCGAAGAATATCGCTGAGGAAATCGTGGCAAAGGCTCAAGGGCGTTGAAGACATTGAGAAGCGGGAAGTGAAAACTTAAAGAGCAGAAAGTGAGCAATGGCAATGTCGAAGGGAAAATTTGAACGGACAAAGCCGCACGTGAACGTGGGCACTATCGGGCATGTGGACCACGGCAAGACCACGCTCACGAGCGCGATAACAAAATATCTGGCGGAGAAGGGCCTTGCGGAACACATGGCCTTCGACCAGATCGACAAGGCGCCGGAAGAGCGGGAGCGCGGGATCACGATCGCGACGGCTCATGTGGAGTACCAGACGGATAAGCGACATTACGCCCATGTGGATTGTCCAGGCCACGCCGACTATGTGAAGAACATGATCACCGGCGCGGCGCAGATGGACGGCGCGATTCTCGTGGTCTCCGCAGCAGATGGCCCGATGCCGCAGACGAGGGAACACATACTTCTGGCAAGGCAGGTGGGCGTTCCGAAGATTGTGGTTTATTTGAACAAGGTTGACATGGTCGACGATCCAGAGCTGCTGGATCTGGTGGAACTGGAAATTAGAGAGCTGCTCTCCCGTTACGAGTTTCCCGGCGACGAGATACCGGTCATACGCGGTTCGGCGCTGAAGGCGATGGAGGGCGACAAGGGTGCTCTGGGTTATGAATCGCTGCAGAAGCTGCTCGATGCGATCGACTCATACATACCCGAGCCCAGACGGCCCATCGACAAGCCGTTTCTGATGCCTGTCGAGGACGTCTTCAGCATCTCCGGGCGCGGCACGGTCGTGACGGGGCGCGTGGAGCGCGGGATCATCAAGGTGGGGCAGGAGATCGAGATCATCGGGCTGCGCGACACGCAGAGGACGGTGGTGACCGGCGTCGAGATGTTCCGGAAGATTCTGGACGAGGGCCGGGCAGGTGACAACGTGGGTTTGCTTCTGCGCGGCACGAAGCGCGAGGATGTGGAGCGAGGGCAGGTTGTGGCGCTCCCGGGGTCGATCACCCCGCACAAGAAGTTCAAAGCTGAGGTTTACGTGCTGACGAAGGAGGAGGGCGGCCGGCACACGCCGTTCTTCAAAGGGTATCGTCCGCAGTTTTATTTCAGGACGACGGACGTGACGGGCGTTATGATGCTCCCCGAGAATGTCGAGATGGTGATGCCGGGAGACAACGTGACGGTTGAGGTCGAGCTGATAACGCCGATCGCGATGGAGAAGGAACTTCGGTTTGCGGTTCGGGAGGGCGGCAGGACAGTCGGCGCAGGAGTGGTGGCTGAGGTCATAGAATAATTGATAACAGCGAGGTAAAGCATGGCGACGCAATACGACAAAGGGCAGAAGATAAGGATCAGGCTCAAGGCTTACGACCACAAGCTGCTCGATCAGTCGACCTCTGAGATCGTCGGCACGGTCCAGCGCACCGGGGCGCATCTGGCGGGCCCGATTCCGCTGCCCACGAAGATCGAGAAGTATTGCGTCCTCAGGAGCCCACATGTGGACAAGCGCTCCCAGGAGCAGTTCGAGATCAGGACGCACAAGAGGCTCATCGACATACTGGAGCCGACGCAGCAGACGATCGATGCTCTGATGAAGCTGGAGCTGTCCGCTGGCGTCGATGTTGAAATCAAGATGGTGTGACATCAGTCACGCAAGACGAGAGGATTTTATGCTCGGATTAATGGGAAAAAAGCTGGGGATGACGCAGGTCTTCACGGGCGAGGGTGATATCGTTCCGGTGACGGCTGTTGAGGTTGGCCCCTGCACGGTGGTGCAGAAGAAGACCTCCGAGACGGACGGCTACAATGCCCTGCAGCTGGGCTTCGGAATCACGCGTCCGGGCCGCATGAACAAGGCGCGCCGCGGCCACCTTGAGAAGAAGGGGCTTCCCCTCTTCACGCATCTCAAGGAGTTCCGCACGGAGTTCGTGGCGAATTTCGAGGTCGGGCAGGAACTCTCTGTCGCCGGCTTCAAGCCCGGCGATACGGTGCACGTGAGCGGCGTCTCGAAGGGGCGCGGCTTCCAGGGCGTGATCAAGCGCCACGGCAAGCACGGCGGCCCAGGCTCGCACGGCTCCGACTTCCATCGCCGTCCGGGTTCGATAGGCATGCGCACATGGCCGGGCCACGTCCTCAAGAACATGAAGCTGCCGGGGCACATGGGCGATGTGGCCGTCACGACGAAGAACCTCGAAGTCGTCGCGGTCCGCACGGATGACAACGTTTTGCTGATCAAAGGGGCGATCCCCGGCTGCAACAGCGGGATGGTCGTCGTGATGCCGGCAGAGAAGGATTTTGAAACGCGCCCGGAGTTGAAGAGCGGTGGCGCTGCAAAAAAGGAAGAACAGCCGACCGCCTGATGTTTTGATGACAAGGAGTCCGCCGTGAAAGAGACGATATTGAATATAGCCAGGAAGCAAGTGGGAGAGGTCGAACTCTCCGACGGGATATTCGGCATGAAGGCGGGGAGCGCGCTCATCTATGAGGCCGTGAAGATGCAGCGTGCGTGCGCCCGCTCCGGTACCGCTGCCACGCGCAACCACAAGATGGTCTCAGGCACGAGCGCCAAGATGTACCGCCAGAAGGGCACCGGCAGGGCGCGCCATGGCGATGCGAGGACAAATATATTCGTCGGCGGAGGCAAGGCCTTCGGTCCCCATCCGCGCGACTACAGCTACAGGCTTCCGAAGAAGGCGCGCAAGGGCGCGCTCCGGGCGGCCCTCTCGCTCAAGAAGCAGGAGGGAAAGCTCCTGATCCTGGATGAATTTCCAGGCACCAGGATCAAGACCAAGGATGCCGTCAGCGCGCTTTCCAGGCTGGGCGTCAAGAGCGGCCTGATCGTCGCCCTGGACCCGAGCGAGGCGCTCGTGAAATCAGTGAGAAATATCCCGGGCATCAAGCTCCTCTGCTGCGAGGGATTGAATGTCTATGACCTTGTGAGCCATGAGCACGCCGTGATCACGGTGCCCGCGCTCGCGAAGGTTGAGGAGGTGCTCGGAGCATGAGGACATTTCAAGTCATAAAGAAGCCTCTCGTCACGGAGAAGGGCACGATCGCGCAGCAGTCGGCCAACCAGTATTGTTTCGCGGTCGATCCGCGCTCGACCAAACAGGATGTATCCAATGCCGTGGAGAACATATTCAAGGTCAAGGTCCAGGGCGTGCGCACCATGAACGTGGGCGGGAAGATGAAGCGCGTTGGAAAGAGCGCTGGCAGAACGTCGGCGTGGAAGAAGGCAATCGTCACTCTGAAGGAAGGCGATCGCATCGAGTTCCTGGAAGGGGCATAGGACATGGCTATAAAAACATACCAACCGATCACCCCGGGCCGGCGCGGAATGAACGGCTACGATTTTTCTGATATAACGCGCGGCGAGCCGCTCAAGTGTCTCACCGAGAAGCTCAAGAAGACCGGCGGGAGAAACAACAATGGGCGCATAACGCTCAGGCATCGCGGCGGCGGGGCGAAGTCTAAATACCGCATAATCGATTTCCGCAGGGACAAGCGGGGGATACCGGCGATAGTTGCCGCCATCGAGTACGATCCGAACCGCTCGGCCAGGATCGCGCTGCTCAATTATGCAGACGGCGAGAGGCGCTATATACTCTCTCCCGTGGGGCTCGCCAAGGGACAGAAGATCATGGCGGCCCCTGACGCTGAGATCGCGCCGGGCAACGCGCTTCCGCTGCAGAACATACCGCTCGGCACGGAGATCCACAACATCGAGATCATCCCCGGCGCCGGCGGCAAGGTCGTGCGCTCCGCTGGCACTTCGGCGCAGCTCATGGCCCGCGAGGGCAGCTATGCGCAGGTGAAGCTCCCCTCGGGCGAAGTTCGCATGTTCCACATCGGCTGCTGGGCGACGATAGGCCAGGTGGGCAACATAGAGCATGAGAACGTCGAGATTGGCAAAGCGGGAAGGGTCCGGCACATGGGCGTCAAGCCGCATGTCCGCGGCACCGCCATGAACCCGGTCGATCACCCGCACGGCGGCGGCGAAGGACGCACGAAGGGCGGCCGCAACCCGGTTTCACCGTGGGGATGGTGCACGAAGGGTATGAAGACGAGGGACAACCGCAGGACGCAGCGGTTTATCGTGAAGGACAGGAGAATCTAATGGCGCGATCATTAAAAAAAGGCCCGTTCATTGACGATCATCTGCTCCGCAAGGTTCAGGCGGCCCAGCAGACCGGAAACAGACAGCTCTTGAGGACCTGGTCGCGCCGGTCTACGGTGATCCCGGATATGGTGGGACTCACGATTGCCGTGCACAACGGCCGCAAGTTCATACCGGTGTTTGTCACCGAGAACATGGTGGGCCATAAGCTGGGCGAGTTCGCGCCGACGAGGACATTCCGCGGACATTCGGGCGACCGCAAGACCACCGTCACGGCTGCGGCGCCTGGGGCAACAACGGCTGGGGCAACAGCGACCGCTGCACCGGCAGCAGCGCCGGCAGGAGGTAAGTGATGGCATCCAGCGCTCGTTTGAAGATGGTGAGGATGACCCCGCGCAAGATGCGTGTGGTTGCGAATCAGATACGCGGCAAACGGGCCCAGGAGGCTATAGATTTTCTGACCTTCTGCAGGAGGAGCGCCGCGAGGCCGCTTCTCAAGCTCATCAAGTCCGCGGTGGCCAATGCCGATCAGAAGGGCGGCATGGATATAGACAACCTGTACGTGAAGGAGCTTCTGGTCGACGGAGGCCCCACGATGAAGCGCTGGATGCCGCGCGCGAAGGGCTCGGCCACGCCGATATTGAAAAGATCGAGCAAGGTGAGTGTGATCCTGGACGAGAAATAGAGGAGAGGACATGGGACAGAAGACACATCCGATTGGATTCAGACTTGGCGTGACGAAGACCTGGGATTCGCACTGGTATGCGCCGAAGGGCGCGTATCAGAAGCAGGTGCATCAGGATCTCTTCATCAGAGGCGAGATCAAGAAGAAGCTCGCCCACACCGGCGTCTCGAGGATCGAAATCGACAGGGCGGCCGGCAAGATCATCGTCAACATCTTCACCTCCCGGCCCGGGCTCGTAATCGGGAAGAAGGGCGCCGGGATAGATTCGCTGAGGCTCGACGTCCAGGAGCGCGTCACAGATGAGGTGACGCTCAACATACGCGAGGTTCGCAAGGCGGAGATAGATGCCCAGCTGGTCGCGGAGAACGTCGCGAGCCAGCTCGAGCGGCGCGTGGCGTTCCGGCGCGCGATGAAGAAGGCGGTTCAGTCGGCCCTGAAGCTGGGCGCCGAGGGGATCAAGATCCAGTGCGCTGGGCGGCTGGGCGGGGCGGAACTCGCGCGCTGCGAGTGGTACCGCGAAGGGCGCGTACCGCTGCAGACGCTTCGCGCTGATATCGATTACGGCTTCGCCGAGGCGAGGACCACATACGGCACGATCGGCGTCAAGACGTGGGTGTACAAGGGCGAAATACTTGGAGGAGAGGGACCACAGCATGTTACAGCCAGTTAAGACAAAATGGAGAAAGCACCAGAAGGGCCGGATCCGAGGCGTCGCGAGGCGCGGCTGCAACCTCTCCTTCGGCGACTGGGGCCTTCAGGCCCTGACGCACGGGCGAGTCACCGCGAGGCAGATCGAGGCCGCGCGCATGGCGATGAGCAGGGCGGCCAAGCGCGGCGGCAAGATATGGGTCAGGATCTTTCCGGACAAGCCCATCACGAGGAAGCCGCTTGAGACCCGCATGGGAAAAGGAAAGGGTACGCCGGAGGAATGGGTTGTGCCGGTGAAGCGCGGCCGCATGCTTTGCGAGATGAAGGGTGTCGACAGGGCCATCGCGATCGAGTCCTTGAGGCTCGCGAGTTACAAGCTGCCGGTCAGAACGAAGATCGTCGAGCGGGAGGTCTATCGTGAAGCCAGATGAGGTGAGGGAAAAATCGGATGTCGAGCTCGCAAAGCTCTCCCTTGATCTTGAAGAGGAAGTCTTCAGGCTCCGCTTTCGCAACGGGGCTGGACAGTTGAAGCAGAACTCCGGCATCCGCAAGGCGAGGAGGGATCTCGCGCGGGTGAAGACCACGCTGCGCGAGCGCAAGCTTAAGGAAGAAAGGAAGGTATCGAGCCGATGAATCCCGAGATCAAGAGAAAGACCAAGGTTGGTGTGGTCGTGAGCGACGCGATGGAGAAGAGCGTGACCGTCGAGGTCTCCCGCACCGTGCTTGAGCCGACATAC
>JAZDOG010000074.1:0-2141 GCA_043798915.1 Pseudomonadota bacterium
TCGGCCTGCTCAGCGGTTACTTCCGCCCTGTCGATGCCATCGTGATGCGGTTCATGGACGGGCTGATGGCCATCCCTGGCATTCTGCTCGCCATCGCCATGATGGCACTGTTGAAGGCAAGCATCGTGGTGCTCATCGTCGCCATCACGATCGTAGAGATACCGCGCATAGTCCGCTTGGTGCGCGCTCTCGTGCTAACGATCCGCGAGCAGCCCTATGTCGAGGCGGCGGTATCCATCGGCACCAAGTTCCCGCGGATGCTGGTCAAGCACATACTCCCGAACGCCATTCCGCCGATCATCGTACAGGCGACCTACATATGCGCTGCGGCGGTCCTCATCGAGGCTTATCTGAGTTTCCTCGGCGTCGGTACGCCGCCGGAAATTCCGAGCTGGGGGAATATCATCGCCGAAGGACGCCTCTACGTGCAGATCGCCTTCTGGACCATCCTGTTCCCGGGCTTGTTCCTCGGAATGATGGTCCTTTCCATCAACATTCTCGGTGACGGGCTGCGCGATATGCTTGACCCGCGCATCGCCAGGAAGATGTAGAGCATGAGCGGCGTCATGGTTCCTCCTTCCGATAAAGCGAGATCCAGGCTGGGCGAAGTCCTGCTGCGAGTCGAGGATCTGAAAACGTATTTTTTTACGCGCGACGGCGTTGCGAGAGCCGTCGATGGCGTGTCCTATTACGTGCGGCACGGAGAAACGCTCGGGGTGGTCGGCGAATCGGGCTGCGGCAAGAGCGTCGCCGCCTTCTCCGTTCTCGGTCTCATTCCTCAGCCGGCAGGTCGGATCGTCGGCGGGCGTGTGCTGCTTGGGAGCCGGGATCTTCTGACGCTCTCCGAGCATGAAATGCAGGGGATACGGGGTAACGAGATCTCCATGATCTTTCAGGAGCCAATGACCTCACTCAATCCGGTCATGACGATAGGCAAACAGATCGCCGAGGCGGTGATTCTACACCAGGGCCTGTCACGCCGGGGGGCGATGGACCGGGCCATGGAAATGTTGCATCTTGTGCGCATCCCTGATGAGCGCCGTCGTCTGAGGGAATATCCACATCAGCTCTCCGGCGGCATGCGCCAACGCGTCTTGATCGCGATGGCCCTCGCCTGCAACCCTAAATTGCTGATTGCGGACGAGCCAACGACCGCCCTCGACGTCACGATCCAGGCGCAGATCCTCGAGCTCATGGTCGAGTTTCAGGAGCGCACAGGCACCGCGATCGTGTATATTACGCACGACCTCGGCGTGATTGCAGAAACGGCGCAGCGCGTCGTCGTCATGTATGCCGGCCGCAAGGTGGAAGAAGCTGACGTCCAGGCGCTCTTCAAGGAGCCGCTCCATCCCTATACCGTCGGGCTGATGCGCTCGATGCCGTCGGTGGAGCATGCTCGTGTCGACGGGCGCCGGCCAAGGCTCGCGGAGATCCCGGGCATGGTGCCGCTGCTCCATGCCTTGCCCTCAGGCTGCCGGTTTGCCGACCGATGTCCGGTCGCCACCGAGGAATGCCGCCGGCAAGATCCGCCGATGCGGGAGCACCGGCCCAGCCACTGGGCCGCTTGCTGGCATACAGATCGCGCGATGGGTTGCTTCGATGCATGAAAGCCTGCCCCCTCTTCTCGAAGTCGAAGCCCTGCAGAAACACTTTTTGCTCAGGGGGGGTCTATTCCGTCGAACGAGCGGCTGTGTCCGCGCCGTTGATGGCATCTCCTTCAGTGTGGAAAGCGGCGAGACTTTAGGAATTGTGGGCGAGAGCGGCTGCGGAAAATCCACCGCCGGCAAGGCGATTGTTCGGCTGATTGAGCCCACAGGCGGAACGGTCAAGCTCCTTGGCGTCGACATCACGAAACTTTCGCACCGAGCCCTCTACGATCAACGCCGCCACATGCAGATGGTGTTCCAGGATCCCTATTCTTCGCTAAACCCCAAGTTGACCGCGGGCGCCATCGTTGGCGAGCCCTTTATCAATTACGGTATTCTGCGCAGAAGGGAACGCAAGGAACGGGTCGCCGCTCTCTTTGAGCGGGTCGGGCTGCGCCCTGAACACATGGTCAAATACCCGCACGAATTTTCCGGGGGCCAGCGGCAGCGCGTGGGAATTGCGCGCGCCCTTGCGCTCGAACCAAAACTCATCGT
>JAZDOG010000088.1:0-6938 GCA_043798915.1 Pseudomonadota bacterium
ATGCTCGCCGGCGCGGTCACACTAGCGGGATGCGATGCGCAATTTCTCAGAGACCATCCGGTCGCTGCGGCGGTAATCGCCGGCGCGGCCGCGCTCTTCGGCGCGCTTGGAGGTCCCAGCCTCGTCCGCGGGATCATCGACCGCATGCGCCCGCCGCTTCCGCCCAAAGATATTGAAACAGCTCCCGCCGGCTCCGCGCCGCCCGCTGCGCCGATCGCCACACCGACCGCATTTTCTGCAACAGCGCCTGGCGATCTGTCTGCGGAGACATATGCAGGCGAAGGCTGGCAGCACGTGCAAGACGACATCAGGGCGATAGATAGACTCGCATTCAGAGGACAAGCAGCGGAAATATTGAAGAGCGTATTCGCTAACCCGGAGAACACGGCTGTCGTCCTGCGAGACCAGCGGAGCGGCCGCATAGTCGGCTACAGCTATGCCAGCCGCAAGAGCTCCGACACCGCATACATCGATACCACGGTGATTCATCCAGCCCACCAGGGGCAGGGCCTCGTCGGCAAGCTCATGGAGAAGCTGGAGGAAGAGCTCAGGCGGCGCGGCTTCAAGTATGTGGAGCGCGATGCCCTTATTGAAAACGGTTACGCTGACTCCATCAAGCGGCACTATGGCAACAGAATATTGGAGCAGCGTCGCTTCATCATCTCTGTCCCCCAGATGCATTTCAGGATCAGCCTTTACGATGAAAAATCGCCGTCGCCTGACTTCGCCGCCGCCCCTGCCAAATTTTCTGGCGACAGGAACGCTGACGCTTCGCTCGCTCGCAAATTAAAGACTATCTGGGAGAGCGATGATCCGCAAAGACCGCGCAATATGCCGAACTCCGTGGATCTTCTTCTGGCTTATCAGTCGGAAGCTGCAATAGGTGAAGTGATACCGAGGACGATGGAGGCAGCTGAAACCGTTCTCGATGCAATAGCCAGGGAGCGCGGCGTGCCCAGGGAACGGGTCACCGTGGCCGTGGAGGGGCCGGGAGGAAACACGCTGGAGGTCGCTCCGTGGCTCAAGCTTGGCGCCCAGGTCAAGGTGATAGAGCCGGCTGAAACTGCCAGACTATTATTGGAAGATTCACTGCAAGCGGCGGGTCGCCCCAAAGAGTCTCTGGATATTCTCGACACGCCTGACGTGAAATTCAAAGCGGATGTCGTCACATGGATACATCCCAACAGGGTTTCTCCGGACGAACTCGATCGGCACCTGAGGGATGGCGGCTATCTGTTCGTTCAGACGGACCTTAAGGAGCAATATGTCGATCCTCTCCTGAACCAGAAAGAGAAATACGAAGTCCTTCTGGACACCAGCTGTAATGCTGAAATGGACAATCTCTTCTTCCCCAGCATCCACGCACGCCCCGTCGACACGCGGCTCCTTGTTTTGAGGAAGAAGACAAACAAACCCTCTCCCGGCAGCAGCACGCCCGCCGGCTCCGCACCGCCCGCTGCGCCGACCGCATCTTCCGCAACGACATCTCCTCAACTCGAAGGAAAAGAAACGACACCAGGCGGCACACGAAAAATCGCTGATGCCTTGTCCGCTGGAGTCCGAAAATTGTCTGGAGATGAAGAAGGCTCGTTCACTCCGTTTGGAAAAGATCCGCCGAAGGTTTCCGGCGCGGCCGATGATGGAGCGCTGGCGGAGCATCTGCTCTCCGAACTCGGCCTCGACAGGGATCCCTTCGTCAAAGGTCTCAGCGACGAGCATCGGCGCATATTTGCCACCGTGATAAGAGAGACCCATGGCGTGGCACAAAAGCTCACCCTGCAGCTTCACTCCGGATCGCTCTCGGCGCGTGAATTTGAACAACTGCTCGATGACTTCGCCGTCCTGATGTCCTTTGGCGTCCCGATTGCGGAGCATTTTAGTCTGGGCGAAAGAACAGATCCAGGCCGAGATTATCATCGATTGCTCGATTCCAATCACGAGAAGGTCACGGCCGCGCGAGTGGAGGTCAGGCAACACGCAGCGCGCGCCGTGGAGGCGGCAGAACTCGGATACATGGGCAGAAGCCGCAACGACGTCATGGATGCGCGCACACAGGAAATATTCAGGACGGATTTGAAGGAGTGCGTGGAAGAGGTTTTTGGGGCGCTCCAACGCCGCTTTGGAAAGGTCGCGACACGAGAAATGTTTGAGGAGTCTCTGCGAGACTATCTCAGGACCATTCAGCTCGACCTGGTCTTCACTGCACCCGACGGAAACGGCGGGATTCCCGGATGGCTGGAGGAAGTCAAATCTGCATCGGGTGTCGCCTATGCCAGCGTCTCAAGGAAGAGATTCAATGACTCGGCAAGAGCGCAGCTCCAGGTCTTGAAGCAATTGGCATATGCAAAGGCGCACGGATTTACGAAGATCGTCACCACGGTCTTCAGCAGAGATGGGGTAGATCCAAAATGGCTGGGCAGGGCCATGAGGGCCGCAAGGAAACTCGGAGTCGGCCTTGAAGTAGTCATCAAAGACCATGATGGCTATCAGCTCAGAAAATTCAGCACCGGTCCCACATGGATTGTCCCGCGAACTCCGATCCAGCGCGCAACAACCGGCCCAAGCATGTCTGGCAAGGCACGCGCCCCGCTGTCTCCCCAGCCGCCGATGCCTGCCTCGTCCGAGCGGATCGCAAAAGAGGTCACAGACTTCCTTGATAGAAATCTCGCCATCGCCCCGGCGGATTGGTCTCTGAAATACGGCGCTCAACACAACGGCAAAGGCGCCGGCAAACACGGCAGGCATGGCAGCGGCAAACTCAAGCCCGCCGACACGGTCAATCTGTTCAGACAACTCGCCATTTTCGGCGATCGCAAAGGTGAAATAGCGGCGCTCGCGGTGGCGATCGCCGAGGAATACTCGGCCAACGGTGAAACGGGCGGAAATACAAACGATTATGGAAGACAACTTTTGGAACTCCGGCAAACGCTGATATCCGGACTCGGGAGGGTCCAAAGCCATTGGCAAGACGGAATATCTCCTGAGACCATCAACGGGACTCTCAACCGCCTTTGCGTCGATGTCAAAAAAGACTTTAGTGATGCGAAGAAAAAACGCCTTGGAAACGGCGGCTCGCCCGGCAGCAATCCCGCCGGCTCCGCGCCAAAGCTGGGCGGCGTGACGGCGGATCATTGGACAAAGTCATTTGACCGTGCCGCCCGGGTGGTGCTCGGCGAAGGAGAGCTTGCGCTGCCCGGCGACGCACTTACCGTTTTGGAACCAGTCAAAGACGGCCCTGGAGGAGAAATTGTCAGCTTCCCATCCGAACCTTTGAAGAGGCTCAAGGCTTCAATCCAGGCGGCCGAACGTGTTTTGCTCAACGGCGAATTGGACGATGACGAGCTCGAACCGATACGGGCCGATATGATCAGAAAATTCTTGAGAAATGCGCTGGCTCCCGACGCGAAGATGTCTGATGAAGAAATCAGGTACTGTTCCAAAACAGCCGGCGCGCAACCGCTCGTCGCATATGCCGTGGCTGCATATGCGGAAAGAGGCGATGCAAGGGCCGCAGGATGGCTGGCCGGGAGGACCGGGACGGGCGAAAAAAGGTCCGCGCCGGGGGCAGCGCTGTCCGCAAAGTCAGCGATCGAAGATGTGGACATGAATTCGCTGGCAACAAAAGCCGCGCAAGGGGACACCGGATCGCTCGATGTCCTCCAGATATTCACCCAACATGGGATAATCGATGCGGCGCGTGAGCTGGGTTTGCTGTCGCTCAGAAGAAAGAAGAATGTCGGGGAGGGCGCCGCCGAAGAAGCGAGGCGAAGGATCGATGAACTGGATTTGGACTCGATTGAAAGGGAGGGCCGCAAGGGCGACAAAAATTTCAGGAATGAAGTAATGCATACCGTCATAGCTGTGGCTGAGACAGGCAGGGTCGATGCGGTACTCAAACTCATAGACATGACGAGGGACGACGCCTATGCGAATAGCTTTCTATTCCCATTGAGATACCTGAATGCCGCCGAACTGATCAATGCTGCCGGGCGAGGCGATGAACGGGCTGTCAGGGCCCTGACAACTCTTGCAGAGGATGGCAATGTCCGAGCCATCGAAACGCTCCTTCGATTCCATGTCGCGGAACGCGACGGAAAAGCGGACAGGGGCTTTCGAAAAATTCTGACAACGCTCGATGTTTCTACCCTCGAAAAGATGATCGCAGAAGGCAGGTCCGACATAGCCACCTTTTACGGAAAACTGGCAAACGCGGGCAACGAGCGAGCCATCGCTGCAATAAGAGAGGACAGGCTTGACCTGGAAGCGATAGGAAACAGGGTGGGCTTTGGCGAAGATTTGGAGGCGCAGCCGGCCCTGGATGATCTCTCCAGGATACGCGCGCGACTGCGGCAGGCCGCGGGCAACGAACCGGCCAGCCAGGCCGCGGTCGACCTGCCGCTTCTAAGAAAAATTGCGGCGAAGAGCAGCGATATCAATGCTGCCAAAGAAGCCGCCAGCAGGATTGCGGACCTGGCGAGGAACGATGCGGACCACAGGCAAGAGGCACTGGATGCGCTCATCGAGGCGGCGCAAGAGAACGGGAGCCGCTCCGGCGCGATATTCCTGCTGAGATCGCTGGCCAACGAGGGTGTGCCGGGCGCTGCCGAGGCTTTGGAAAAGGCCGGCGGCAACAACGGCAATGGTCCGAAGGGGAATGGGCCGGCCGGATCGCCCACGCCTCCGTCGACGCCGGGCTTGAAACAAAGCCCGCTTCGCGGAAGCCCCAGCCGTTTCAGGGCGCCCCTGTCGTCGACTCCACACGAACGTTGGGGAGATCCCCCCGACGTGGCAAAGAGGGCATCCTCTTCCACCGGCTCCGCAACGCCCGCCGCGATAGATTCCAAAACGGAGATGGGCGGTGTGACGGCGGATCATTGGACAAAATCGTTTAACCAGGCCGCCAGGGTGGTGCTTGGCGGAAAAGAGCTTCTGCTGAACGATGGCGCGCTCGATATCGACGTGCAGAGACCGTCGGATTCGCACTGGCTCAACTGGGCGTTCGGGGAGCCCCAGAATATCACGGGCCCGTTGCGCGAGGAGCTCTCAAGACCGAGGGAGATGAAATCCTTTGAAGAGGCGGGCGAGCTCGACGATCGCTATGAAAAGCTCCTCGGCGAAAGGGAGAGATTGCTCGATGCCCTGGGAAGATATGATGTGCGTCTCTATGACGCCGTATTTTTGGGCGACGAAGAGCGCACAGAGTCGATCGCTCAAAGGTGGCTCGAAAGAGCGAGGCGCGAGACCGGATTCCTGGCGGAGACCGACAGATCGGGAATCGAGCTGTTTGGGAAGGATATGGGATCGCAATCAATGCTCCCCCACAGGAGGATAGAGTTTTCGTCGCCCGAACTGAGAAGACAGCAGATTCAGGACCTGCGCCCTGTCGGGGGCACCGCCGGCCTGTCTAATGTTCGCATAGTGCACGAACAGCCAACTTTGTCCGGACGCCTGTTGCATTTTCTGGTATTTGGAAAGCTTGATAACATCACGGTTACGGTTCTGCACGAGTTGATTCATATCATGCAACATCAAGCATACGCGGAAGATAAGTTGCTGAAGGAGGCACAGGCTTATCTTTCCTGTTTTTTTGCCGACGGAAGTTTTGTCGGAATAATAAAGGATCTGGTGCGGCCCCCCGAAGAGAAGGGATTGTATCACTTTGAACATTCTGCCGCGCGTCGCGCGGTCCTCGGGATAGCCACGCTCTACGGCCTTGGAAAGAGCTGGGCGGAGATCGTCGGCCTGATGTCGAATGATGAGCCCCTTTCCGCTCTCGATGCGATGCTGGAGGCCGAGCTCCACAAAGGCGGCTTCGACGGCCTGGACGAGCAGGCCCTGCGCGACATCTTCTCTCTGCAGATGAGGAACGAGCGGATGAAGGCGAGGCTTCTGCTGTTTCAGACCATCGACGATATGTATCCGGCGGAGGCCCGCAAGAAAATGAAGCTGGAGATTATCAGGGGCGGGGTGCTGAGACCTATATTTTATGCGGACCACACGGGCCCTCGTTCGAACGAAGCAGGCGTGATCGCGCCATGCGACGAAGATTTTCCATATGATCCGTCGGGGCGCAGGGCGGGGATCATCTTTGGATGGTTTCTGATCGACGGCCAGTGGCAATTCAGGTTTGGACGCTACGAGGCAAATGGAAGCCACTCAAGAGTGGCTCTCGCGGACACGCCAGAAGAAGAGTCCTGCCTGAAGGATAAAATAAGGGCGCATGCGCCCAGGATAGGCATGAGGCAGAAAGAAGACATGGTAACTTCCGGAAGAATTTTTCTCGGATCTGAAAACGGGTACGAAGACAAGGAAACCCGGGAACTGATGAGGCTGATGGTCACGCGGGATGAGGCCAGGCATATCTTCATCACATCTGCAGACTACATTGCAAAGCAGCTCTCCCTGATGCTGCAGGAACTTCACAATGGAGGGAAGGGCGATCCTGAAAAAATCGGGGTCTACACGAAAGTATTTGTCCATCTGCGGGATCAGCTCAAATTATTTGATCTGACGTTCGAAGACGTCGACCCCGCCTTTGCGGCATTGGCAAGAGAGCTTGAGACATTGCTGCAACCGCCAGTCACGGAGTAACCACCCGTCACGGAGCAAAACGCTATGAATTCCGGGGACACGACACTTAATTCAAAATCGGAATTAAGTGTCTGTCCCCGTAATTGCCCGGAATTGCACAGTGAGCACGGGTGGCGCGCGCTACTCGTACCTCAGCGCTTCGATGGGGTTCAACGCCGAGGCTTTCCTGCGGCAGTTCCGCGCACAGATATTATTGAGTCCTGCGGATTATAGTGACAACTTACGGCAAGCATTTTCCCCTCCTTTGTAAGGAGGGGATAGGGGAGGTAGATCAGCATTGAAACAGCGGTCTACCCCACCCTGACCCTCCCCTTACAAAGGGGAGGGAAACGTCACTATATTATGCA
>JAZDOG010000003.1:0-19362 GCA_043798915.1 Pseudomonadota bacterium
ACTCGCGTGATCTTTCAGATGCGAATCGAAATGCTTCATGAGGCCGTTGATCCTCTCTGAGAGGATCGCGATCTGGACCTCCGGAGAGCCGGTGTCGTTCTCGCCGAGACGGTGCTTCTTGATGACCTCTGTCTTCTTTTCGAGTGCAAGTGCCATAGTGGGGAACGCTCCTATCACAGCCGATGTTTGGATGTAAAGGGGTATTTAAAACATGTTTCAAGATCCAGTGCGGGGTGGTGCTTTACAGATGTCATGCCTTCAACAGTTTTCTCCTCCACGTTTCGGGGCAATCTATCAACTCTGCCATCGTGACCGCCTCATCTATTATATACGGTCCGCTCCGGAGGCGGCGGATCCGGCTCGCATGTCCGAGCGAACCCAATGCCTCACCGATATCGCGGGCCAGGCTCCGGACGTAGGTGCCGGTGCGGCACTCGAGGCGCATGCGCACATCGGCGCCGTCGGAGGATATGATGGA
Organism: Pseudomonadota bacterium; assembly: GCA_043798915.1. Lineage (GTDB taxonomy): Bacteria > UBA10199 > UBA10199 > 2-02-FULL-44-16 > JAAZCA01 > JAZDOG01. Next base: position 479 of record JAZDOG010000003.1, read on the forward strand.
GAGCGAATTGATCTCGACGAACCTCGGTTCGAGGCTGAGCGCGTTGCCTTTCCTTGCGGCGTCGTAGGCCCGCAGGCCCCCGACCTTGATCGCCGAATAGTCAGGCGGACGCTGGAGTATCCTTCCGATGAAGCGGGGGAGGAGTTCATTGAGGCGTTCGAGCGCGTCAGGCGGCAGAAGGCCTCGCGCGACCACTTGGCCGGCATCGTCGTCCGTGTCAGTCCGCGCCCCGAGCTTCAGAGTGAATTCATATATCTTCTCGGTGCCGGAGAGCTGCTGTGCGCGCTTCGTCGCGCCGTTGATGACGAGCGGGAGGACGCCGGTCGCCGCGGGATCGAGCGTTCCCAGATGCCCCACCTTCCTCGCGCCGGTGATCCGCTTCACCTGCTGCACGATGTCGTGCGAAGTGGGGCCCGCAGGCTTGTCGATGACGAGGACCCCGTCGGGCTGCGCGCGACCTGCATTTTTTCTGGTAGCCATTGGCATGCGGCATCAGCTAGCAGCAAGGAGCGCTGAGGTCAAATGCTCCGGCTGGATATCTATCTATTGATGACTGCGTAATATAGTGACGTTTCCCTCCCCTTTGTAAGGGGAGGGTCAGGGTGAGGTAGACCGCCGTTTCAATGCTGATCTACCTCCCCTATCCCCTCCTTACAAAGGAGGGGAAAATGCTTGCCGTAAATTGTCACTATAATCTGCAGGATTCAATAATTGTAGTCTTGCAACCATCTGTAAAATAAGCTTAATCTGACGCGCAAAAAAATCAAAAAAAGTGCGCAACAAAATCGCGGCGGCGCCGACAATAGACATGAGTGCGGCGGGGGCGCATTCAAGGAGGGTGTCATGGTCGATCCAATTTGTCCTGCGGGGATGGTGCTTCAAAAACCGAATGGTGCGGTCCACCCAGATGAGCCGGCATTTTGCATTGGGAAGACCGAGACACCCCAGAAACCATATATGGATTTTTTGAGAGAGAAGTTTAAAGATGAATATGAAGAGGTTCGCAAACTTCTAGCTGGAGACAGGTTTGCTGTCGTTGGGGACAAGAAGCCGGCTGTTTATGTAAAATGGGATAAAGCAAGGGAGTACTGTCAGTCCACGTATCCCGGTGGCGATCTTCCGACGGGGCGGCAATGGGAAAATGCCTGCGGTGGCAAAGCTTATTGCACGTCAAGCGGAAAACTGAACCACCGAGAAGCGATATATAATGTTCATGGTTCTTCCGATGTCGGTTCCACTCCCGCCAATCCAAGAGGCGTTCAAGACATGACTGGAAATGTTTGGGAATGGACGAAAGACTATGTCGAAATTCTTGGTGGTTATCGTATCCGCGGCGGGTCGTGGGACCCCTCCCTCAAATCGGAGTACCTGCGCACTGATAACCTCGAAGACATCTTCCCCCCCTACTTGGCTAGCCCCGTTACCGGCTTTCGGTGTGTTGCGCTACCCCAGCCCGCCACTGAACCGACGACGGGCAAACTGCCGGGCTCCAGGAAGTGATGTAGACTTTTACCCTTTGGTTTTTCATCCTTGGTCCGCCCTTAAACAGGCGGATCAAGTTTTTACCAATTCGCCTCAGATAATCGCGATAAAGTGGTCAAATCTGGATAAGACAAAGTACCCCGTTCACTCAAGTTTTCGTCATTTCAACTGCTTATTGCTCAATAGGCCCTTGGAGCGACCGTCACTATAAAATAGTTATTATAAGTTTTTTATAATCGGGCTTGACGATTTGCCCGCCAGTCCGTACACTGCCCTCATTATGGAAAATCCCTTCAGGTACGGAGAAGAAGTCACCGGCGAAGATTTCTGCAACAGGCGCAAGGAGATCCGCAGGCTCACCGACTACATCGGCGCAGCCAACAAAGTCCTGCTGTACTCGCCTCGCCGCTGGGGGAAGACGTCCCTCATAAAGGAGACCATTTCGCGCCTGCCTAAGAGAAAACACCTTATCATCTATGCCGACCTCTATCCCATCCTCAAGGAGGAGCACTTCAGCCAGATCGTTGCCCAGGGCTTTGCCAGGTCGCTCGCATCGCCGCTGCAGAAGGCGGTTGCTACCCTGCGCTCGCTGCTTACATCATTCATCCCCAAGGTTACGCTGGATGCCTCGGGGGAGGCGAATTTTGAATTTGGGTTCGATTCCACGAAGAAGGGAACAGCTCTGGCCGAGGAGCTGCTGGATGCGATCGAGGAGAGCGCGCGAAAATCCAAGAAGCGAGCCGTGGTGATCCTCGACGAGTTTCAACAGGTCGGCGAGCTCGCCGACGATCGACTGGAAAAGGTGCTCAGATCGAAAATACAAGCGCAAAGGCACGTCTGCTACATCTTTGCCGGCAGCAAACGGCATCTCCTCGTAGAGATGTTTTCAAATCCGTCCCGTCCTTTTTATAAGAGCGCCATCCATTTTCCTCTCGGCGCCATCCCGCCGGAGGAGATGAAGACATTCATATCGAAGAAATTCGAGGCCAGAGGCCGAGTGGCCGACGATGCCGCGCTTGCCGAAATACTGGAGACAGCGGAGAACCACTCATACCACGTACAACAGCTCTGTTTCCACATATGGGAAACCGCGGCCGAACGGCGGCGGATCGACAGGGAAACGATATCGAATGCAGTGGAGCGTATACTTGTCTCTGAAAATGCCTCCTACCACAATACGTGGAGCCTGCTGACTCGTTCGCAGAAATTGGCGCTCAAGGCCCTTGCCGGCATCAGGGCTGGCGAGACACCTTTCTCGATGGATTTCCTGAACCGCGCGGGCCTCTCGTCGGCGGACGCCTTCCGCAAGGCCCTTGAGTCGCTGGTCGCCAAGGAACTTGTCGAGAAGGAGAACGGGGGATACAGGATATCCGATGTCTTCCTCAAACGGTGGCTGTCGAAACTTTAACTTCGGAGGCCCCCCCCTCCCCACGTCCTGCAACAGACAACTCCCCGGCTGGATTTGATTTGAGTAATGAACGAAAAAATGCCACAATAACCTCCGAGACAATGGGACATATGAATCAACACCAGATAGATGAACTTGTGAGTTATTGGCTTATTACGGCCCAGCATGATTATAAGACTATGCAAAGCCTGTACAGGTCGCGGCGGTATTCAGACTGTTTGTTTTACGGTCACATTGTCGTGGAAAAATCGCTAAAAGCATTGGTGGTGCAGGAAACAAAACAGTCGGCTCCCTATACACATGATCTGCTTGTGCTCCGTCAGCGGCTTGCCGATATTGAATTGAATGAAAGTGATTTGCAGTTGCTCGACGACGTGAATCGTTTCAACATCAGAGCTCGCTATCCTGATTTCAAATTGCGGTTCTACAAACTATGCACTGCCGCCTACACGAGGCCGTATTATACCAAAATACAGGGTCTTTACAAAAAGCTATGTCAAAAAATCAGGCAAAAAAAATAGCTGCCGCCTACGCGCGCAAGTTGCTCAGGCATGGGTTTCCAGGAGCGAAAGTTTTTTTATTTGGCTCGCAAGCCAAGGGAACCGCGCACCATTGGAGTGACATAGATGTCTGTGTCGTCTCAAAACGATTTAGTGGAAAAAAATGGGATTGGTATGAAAAACAATTGTGGTATGCACGTCGGAGTGTGAACCCTCATATCGAGCCAATAGGCATGTCACCGGATGAGTTTGAAAATGTTTCTCCTTTGGCGGAGGAGATACGGAAAACCGGTATTAGGGTAGCCTGAGACAGGTCAAAGAATAATCCTCTCCACTTCATCCAGCGTAAGCTTGTCGTTGGTGCGGTCGTGGAGCTTCATTGCCGGAGCGAGCCGAAGCGAGACCCCTTACCAATCCTATCACTAACCGACATCCTCGCTCCGAATCCCCTTGCCATTTTTCATCTCTTTCGTTACGAAGTTTCGCCGCAGACAGAAATCAAAGGAGGCCGGATATGGCGGGGAACGTTGTGAGCGTGACTGACGCGACTTTTCAGAAAGAGGTCCTTGAGTCTGGCATTCCGGTGCTCGTCGATTTCTGGGCGGCATGGTGCGGCCCGTGCCGCGCCTTGGCACCCGCGGTCGAGACGGTCGCCACGGAGAAAGCTGGAAAGGTCAAGGTGTGCAAGCTCGATGTCGACGGCAACCCCAACGTCGCCGGTCAGTTTGGAATAAGAAGCATTCCCACTATCCTTCTGTTTAATGGCGGGCAGACGATAGGCCAGATCGTGGGCAATGTCCCAAAGGGCGCCATCGACGAGCTCTTGAAGAAGGTCGGTTGATTTATTTTAGAAAATAGAAGGTTATGGTTGACTTATAATCCACTCCATTAGGGAGTGGATTATTTTGTCTTAAAATTCAATTTACTTGACATTTCAGGCACTTTTACCTATTTCCGTTTTTCTGTTTGATTCTGATGGGTTGAAAACTTGGATGTCGTTTCGTTTTGATAAATCATTTTTTTCGCATAGCGGGCGTATAGCTCAGTTGGCTAGAGTACTTCCTTGACATGGAAGGGGTCACTGGTTCGAGTCCAGTTACGCCCACTATGCGAAAAAATAAGCATGGAAACCGATGAGTGAAAAAGGCGACAAGGAGTTGCTCGAGCTTGAGACGCTGAGGCATTCGGCCGCGCATGTCATGGCCGATGCGGTGCTGCGCCTCTTTCCCGGGGCGAAGATCACCATAGGCCCCTCTATCGAAGATGGCTTCTATTACGACTTCGATTACAAACAGCCCTTTTCTCAGGACGATCTCTCGCGCATTGAAGCGGAGATGAAGAAGATTGCGGCTGAGAAACTGCCGTTCGCGCGCCGCGAGGTCAGCCGCGATGAGGCCCGCAAGATATTCGCCAAGGAGCCCTACAAGCTTGAGCTCATCGACGAGCTTTCGAAGGGCGAGGTCATAACGACTTTCAGCCACGGCGACTTCACCGATCTCTGCCGCGGGCCGCACGTGGAGCACACAGGCGCGATCGGCGCCTTCAAACTCCTCAAGGTCGCAGGCGCGTACTGGCGCGGGGATGAAAAAAATCCGCAGCTCCAGCGCATCTACGGCACGGCCTTCCCCACGCTGGGGGAGCTCACCGCCTACCTCGCCATGGTCGAAGAGGCCGGACGCCGCGACCACAGAAAGCTTGGGACAGAGCTGGACCTCTTCTCCACGATGGACGAATACGGCGCGGGCCTCGTCCTCTGGCATCCCAAGGGCAGCCGCATACGCGACGCGGTCGAGACCTTCTGGAAGGAAGAGCACTACAGGAACGGCTACGAGATCCTCTACACGCCGCACATCGGCCGCGCGGCGCTATGGCAGACGTCGGGTCACCTCGATTTCTACAAAGACAGCATGTACTCGCCGATGGACATCGACGGGAACGACTACTTTTTGAAGCCGATGAACTGCCCGTTCCACATCATGGTCTACAAGAGGAAGATCCGCTCCTATCGCGATCTTCCCCTGAGGTGGGCCGAGCTCGGCACCGTCTATCGCTATGAGAAGAGCGGCGTCCTCCACGGGCTTATGCGCGTGCGTGGCTTCACGCAGGACGATGCGCATATCATGTGCACCCCGGACCAGATCGAGAACGAGATCCGCGAGGTGCTGCGCTTCTCGCTCTTCATGTGGAAGTCGTTCGGCTTCACCGACGTCAGGGCGTATCTGGCGACGAGACCGGAGAAGGCGGTGGGCGAGCCGGAGCGCTGGGACCAGGCGATCGCCGCCCTGAAGAATGCCGTGAAGGAAGAGAACCTCGAATATGAATTGGACGAAGGCGGCGGCGCGTTCTACGGCCCCAAGATAGATCTCAAGGTCAAGGATGCGATTGGCCGCGAATGGCAGATGACGACGATCCAGTTCGATTTCAATCTGCCGGAGCGCTTCGACATGAATTTCATTGGGGCCGACGGACAGAGGCACAGGCCCTACATGGTACACCGGGCGCTCCTGGGCAGCCTCGAGCGATTCTTCGGCGTCCTCATCGAGCACCATGCCGGCGCATTTCCGGCGTGGCTAGCCCCGGTCCAGGCCAGGGTGCTCGTCATCAGCGCCGATCAGGCGGCGTACGCGAAGGGGGTCGTGGATCGCCTGCGCGCGCGGGGCCTCCGGGCGGAGCTCGACGACAGAAACGAGAAGCTGGGCCTGAAGATCAGGGAGGCGCAGCTCGAGAAGATTCCATACATGCTCGTGGTGGGCGGCAAGGAAGTCGAGGCCGGGGCGGTGGCGGTCAGGTCGCGGGTGAAAGGCGATTTGGGCGCAATGCCGGCCGATGCCTTTGTCGATCTGCTCTGCGATGAGGTTGCCGGCAAGAGATAACAAGGAGGTGTAACTATTCGACCATCATTTTTGGACACGAGGCGTGAGCGCAGGGATGAGCTCCGGGTGAACAGGCGGATAAGGGTGCCGGAGGTAAGGCTCCTGGGCGAGGATGGCGAACAGCTAGGAGTCTTCGCAACATATGAAGCGATCCGGCGCGCGGAAGAGGCGGGCCTCGATCTCGTGGAGATCTCGCCGGCGGCCAAACCGCCGGTTTGCAAGATCATGGACTACGGCAAGTACAAGTACGAGCAGCAGAAGAAGAAGCACGAGCAGAAGAAACACCAGGTGGTGGTCAAAATAAAAGAGATAAAGATGCGCGCCGCCACCGACGAACACGATTTTCAGACGAAGCTGCGCCACATCAAACGGTTTCTCGAGGAGGGGGATAAGGTCAAAATATCCATCCGCTTCCGTGGCCGCGAGATGGCGCACATAGACCTCGGCCAAGGGCGGATGAAGAAGGTGGTCGAGGAGTTGAGGGGTGTGGGCGAGGTAGAGAGCTTCCCGAAGATGGAGATGCGGCAGCTCTTCATGATGCTTGCCCCGGCGAAGAAAAAATGAATTTTCTGGTTGTCATTGCGAGCGAAGCGAAGCAATCCCTCTGATGCCGAGAGATTGCTTCGTCGCTGCCGCTCCTCGCAATGACATACTAACTATTGAGAGGAGAATACAGATGCCAAAATTGAAGACGAGAAAGGGTGCTGCAAAGCGCTTCAAAAAACTGAAGTCCGGCAAGATCAAGAGAAAGAGGTCGAAGCTCCGTCACATACTGTCGTCCAAGACGCGCAAACAGAAGAGCAGGCTGCGTTCCAGGGCCTATGTGCACAAGGCCGATCAGAAAAAAGTGGCGCGGTTGCTGATAGGGCAATAGTTTATTGAAATAATGGGTACGCCTTTTGTCATTCCTGCGAAAGCAGGAATCTCATTGTATCCACGGGATTCCCGCTTTCGCGGGAATGACGGAGTGAAGGCTCAATAATAGACACATTTTTCTTGGGATGAGAGGAGAAGGGATATGCCAAGAGCTAAAAGAGGTTTTAAGAGACGCCGCGCTGTGAAGAAGGTCCTCAAGGCGGCAAAGGGATACCATGCGTCGAGACATCGTCTGGTGCGCACCGCCAAAGAGGCGGTCGATCACGCGCTCCAGTACGCCTACGTCGGCCGCAAGCTGAAGAAGCGCAGCTACCGCGGCCTGTGGCAGACGCGCATCGCGGCTGCGGCGAAGGCACAGGGCACCTCCTACAGCCGTTTGATGGGAGGGCTCAAGAAGAAGAGCGTGGAGCTGGACCGCAAGATGCTCTCCGAGCTTGCGATCCATCACCCGACGGATTTCGCCGCAATAATCGAGTTGGCGAAAACAGCCTGAAAGCAGCTGACAGCTTCTTTACAAAGGTTCCTTATGAAGGAACGTCTTCTTCAAGAGATCGCGGAGATCAAGGCAGAGGCGGAGGGTGAGCTGAAGAGCCTCGCCGATGCCGCCGCTGCGGAGGCGTGCCGGGTCAAATACCTCGGGCGCAAGGGCAGGGTCACATCGATCCTCAAATTGCTCTCCGGGCTCGACCAGGAGAGCCGTCCCGCCGTCGGCAGGGAGATCAATATCCTCAAGTCGATGCTGGAGGGCGAGCTCCGCGAGGTCTCCGAGAAATTAAAAAAGACGGAGCAAGGTGCGAGCCTTGCGGCCCATCGCCTGGATATCACGCTGCCGGGACGCAGGGTCAAGGCAGGCCACCGCCATCCGCTGATGAAGGTGATGCGCGAGGTGGTGGAGATATTCACCGACATGGGTTTTTCGGTCCACACCGGCCCCGAGATCGAGAGCGACTACTACAACTTCGAGGCGCTCGGCGTCCCACCGGACCATCCGGCCCGCGACATGCAGGACACATTTTACGTCGATGGCAACCGCCTCCTGCGCACCCACACCTCGCCGGTGCAGATACACGTTATGGAGGCACACAAGCCGCCGATCTTCGCGGTCTTCCCCGGCGCTGTCTATCGCCGCGACAACGACGTCACCCACTCGCCGATGTTCCATCAGGTGGAGGGGCTCGTCGTCGACAGGCACATCACGATGGGCGACCTGAAGGGCATTCTCTCGACGTTCTGCAGGAAGATGTTCGGGGGGAGGCTCAAGGTCCGCTTCAGGCCGAGCTACTTTCCGTTCACGGAACCATCCGCCGAGGTCGATATACAATGCGTGATGTGCGACGGCACCGGCTGTCGCATCTGCAAGGGGAGCGGTTGGCTCGAGATCCTGGGCTGCGGCATGGTCGATCCTGTCGTCTTCGAAGCGGTAAAGATCGATTCCAGGCGCTACAGCGGCTTCGCGTTCGGGATGGGCGTCGAGAGGATAGCGATGCTCAAGTACGCGATAGGCGACATAAGATTCTTCTTCGAGAATGACATGAGGTTTCTGGAACAGTTTTGATAGCTTGTTGGAAAAATCAAAAATATGCGCGTACCTCTTGAGTGGTTAAAAGATTTCGTCGATGTCAGGGTGAAGCCAGAGAGGCTCTCTCATCTTCTCACCATGGCCGGCCTTGAGGTGGAGAGGATTGAACGCGTCGGCACCGACACGATCTTCGAGATCGGGCTCACGCCCAACAGGGCCGACTGCCTTTCGATCATGGGGGTTGCACGCGAGATCGCCGCCCTCACGGGCGCCAAACTCAAGCTCCCGGTTTTCAAAGCGCCGCGCGGGTCTGGAAAGATGGCGAGCGCCGCGCGGATCGCCGTAAAGCATCCGCGCCAGTGCCCGCGCTACACGGCCAGGGTAATCGAAGGCGTGAAGATATCTTCGTCGCCGGGCTGGATCGTGAAGAGGCTGGCCGATTTCGGCGTGCGATCGATCAACAACGTCGTCGACGCGACGAACTACGTGATGCTCGAGACGGGACAGCCGTTGCACGCCTTCGATCTCCGCTTCCTCCGCGGCGGACGCATCGTCGTCCAGAAGGCCGGGAAGGAGCTTTCCTTCGGGACGCTCGACGGCGTGGAGAGAAACCTGCTGGAGGACGATCTGCTCATATGCGACGGCGAAGGACCGGTCGCGCTCGCCGGCGTGATGGGCGGCGATAATTCAGAGGTCAGACAATCCACGACCTCTGTCCTCCTCGAGAGCGCATTCTTCGAGCCGACATCGATCAGGCGCACCTCCAGGCGGCTTGGGGCTACATCTGAATCGTCCCGTCGCTTCGAGCGCGGCGTCGACCCGAACGGAACCCTTGCAGCGCTCCACAGGCTCACGCAGGTGATCCTAGACACCGCCGGCGGTACGCCGACGGCTGATTGGGTCGATATCTATCCAAAAAAGGTTTTTCCGAAGCGCGTGGCCCTTGCCGAGACAGAGGTGGAACGGATACTCGGGATGAAAGTCGGGGTCAAAAAGTCGGCGGAGATACTTTCGCGGCTTTGCTTTGCCGCGCGCTCGTCGCGCGGGAAGATATCGGTTTCGGTTCCGACCTTCCGCCCCGACATCCTGCGCCCGATCGACCTGATCGAGGAGATCGCGCGCGTGGCCGGCTATGACTCCATACCGGAGAGCATGCCCGTTGCGCGCATCGCGCCGCTTGTGCGCCCGAGATTTTTAAAAGAGGAAGAGCTCTCGCGCGAAGCGCTTGTCGGCGCCGGCCTCACCGAGGCGGTCATCTACGGCTTCACGTCGGCCGAGAGCCTCGAGCCCTTCGCGGGGACGACCTCCGGGGAGGTGGGCATCACCAATCCCCTCTCTGCCGAGCAGGGGGTCATGCGCACGACGCTCCTGCCGGGGCTTCTGGATGCGCTCAAACTCAACGCGAGCCGTCAGTGCACCGACTGCCGTCTCTTTGCGCTTGCCCGCGTCTATAGCCGCCCCATGTCTATCGGCCCATCCGAGGAGCCGCGCCATGTGGCGGGCGTGATGGCCGGTAGGCGCTTCCCCTCGGGATGGGAACGCTCGCGCGAGCCCCTGGATTTTTATGATGCGAAGGGCGTGGTGGAGACGCTCTTCGATGCGCTCGGCGTCGGGCGCCTGGCGATATTCCAGCGCGGAGAGGCCGGGAGTTTCCTTCACCCTGGCTCCTTCGCATACGTCATCTGCGGCGGAAAGAGGATCGGTTTTGTGGGACAGCTGCATCCCGATGTGTGCGCCAGGTGGGAGCAGGAGCGGGAGATATTCGTCTTCGAGCTCAAATTCGAGCAACTGGCCGAGCTGGCGACGGCGGAGGCACCCAGGTTTTCCGAGCTCTCGCGCTATCCGTTCGTTCAGAGGGACCTGGCGGTCGTCGTGCCGGACCGCATCCCTGCGGTGGAGGTGGAGAAAGTCATCTTCGATGCAGGCGTCGATATCGTTTCGAGCGTTCGCATCTTCGACGTCTATCGCGGCAACGGCGTGGCCCAGGGGCACAAGAGCCTGGGGCTCTCGCTCATATTAGCCAGGAACGACCGGACGCTCACGGACGAGGAGACGGAAGCTGCACAGGAGAAAGTCGTGGACGCGCTCAAACAAAAGCTGGGTGCTGTGCTCAGAACGTGATAATATCACCCGGGTGCGGGCCGTTCAGACATGAACAGCCTGCCCGGAAGGGAGGAAATATGACGAAGGCAGAAATCATTGAGCAGATATACGAGAAGGTGGGCTTTTCCAAGAAAGAGTCCGCTGAGATTGTCGAGATGGTATTCGACACTATGAAAGAGACCCTGGAGAAGGGCGAGAAGATAAAGATATCCGGTTTCGGCAATTTCGTCGTCCGCCAGAAGCGCCCGCGCATCGGCCGTAACCCGCAGACGGGCGAGGAGATCGAGATATCAGCGCGGCGCGTGCTCACGTTCCGGCCGAGCCAGGTGCTCAAGACTGCGCTCAACAAGGATGAGGGCGCGGCGGTTTGAATTGCGGTGAGGAGGCCATTGTGGAAAAGACTCGAGGGGCCAGGGGTGGAGGCGTCGTCATTCCGAACAAGCTCTACTTCCGCATCGGGGAGGTGAGCGATCTCGTCGGCGTGAAGCCATACGTCCTGCGCTATTGGGAATCTGAATTCCCGGACATCAAGCCCACCAAGTCCAAGTCAGGGCAGAGGCTCTACAAGCGGCGCGACGTCGAGATGCTGGTCAAGGTCAAGGGGCTGCTCTACGATGAAAGGTTCACGATCAACGGGGCGCGAAAGCGCCTGAAGGACATCGGCAGGACGGATGGGAGGGAATCCTCTCATTCGGCCGAGACAGAGGCCGTTCTCCCTCGTCAGCTGGAGGTCTTCCACGTGGAGGCCGCCGATCCGGAGGAGCGCAGCAAGAAGGAGCCATCCCGCGATGAGGTGAAGGCGGCGCGGGAAAGCTCCAAGGTATTGATTAAGATACGCCGTGATCTGGAGTCGATCCTCGAGGAGATTCACGACGGATGAGTGCGCGGTCGTCCTGCCAGCCGGGGCGTAGCTCAGCCTGGACTAGAGTGCTTGCTTGGGGTGCAAGAGGTCAGGGGTTCGAATCCCCTCGCCCCGACTGGCTCGATGACCGCTTTTTTTTTCTGGCTCGGCCGCTTCGTCAAACTTCAAAAGAGGGTTAAAGCGGTGATCAACCTGCTCAGGACGATAAGGGATGACTTTTCGATGGTGTTCGAGCGCGATCCGGCGGCTCGATCGAAGCTCGAAATCATCCTTTGCTACCCCGGTTTACATTCTCTTATATTACATAGAGTTGCAAATGTATTGTGGAACCATCACTTAAAGCTATTTGCGCGCATGCTCTCGCACTTCTCACGTTGGATAACCGGCATCGAGATCCATCCCGGGGCGAAGATCGGCAAGCGGTTCTTCATCGACCACGGCATGGGGGTGGTCATCGGCGAGACGACGGAGATAGGCGATGACGTCATGCTCTATCAGGGCGTGACCCTCGGCGGGACCAGCTGGACCAAGGGCAAGCGACACCCGACGCTCGAAGACAGGGTTGTGGTGGGCGCCGGGGCCATCGTCCTGGGCCCCATAAGCATAGGGCATGACAGCCGCATCGGTTCGTCTTCGGTCGTCGTTCACGATGTTCCGCCTTTTTCCACGGTCGTCGGCATACCTGGCAAGGTGGTTCATCGCCGCGAGCCGATAGTGACAGATGAGGGCGAGCACCACTACGACCTGCAGCATGCCACGCTCCCCGACCCCTTCGGCGACGCCATCGAGGGCCTGCGCCGCAGCGTGGACGAGCTGAGCTTGAGGCTTGTGGAAGTAGAGCGAATGGTTGAGAAGGAATAGAAGTGTCCATGTCGCGCCAATCGAAAAAAATCCTTGTGGGCATGAGCGGCGGAGTCGATTCCTCCGTCGCCGCTGTCCTTCTGGCGAAGCAGGGCTTCGAGGTCGCAGGCGTTTCTCTGAATCTCCTCTCGTGCGATCGCCAGATCGAGCGCAGCTGCTGTGCGCCAGAGGACCGGATGGATGCGCGCGAGGTCTGCGCACAGATGGGTCTCGGGCATTCCGTCGTCGACTGCCGCTTGCTCTTCAGAGAGGCTGTGATCGATCCGTTTGTGAGCGAATATCTCCGCGGCCGCACGCCATCCCCATGCATCATCTGCAACGAGAGGGTGAAATTTCAGGCGCTCCTCAAGGAGGCCGATCGACAGGGTGCGCGTTACATCGCCACAGGCCACTATGCCAGGATCGCAGGCGGCGAGTCGTTCAGACTGCTCTGTGCGGAGGCGCGCGAGAAGGATCAGTCGTACTTTCTCTTCAGGATGAATCAGGAGGAACTTGCGAGGACTATCTTTCCGCTGGGCGCCATGACGAAAGGCGAGGTGAGGAAGACGGCATCCGAGTTCGGGCTCGCCACGCGCGACAAGCCCGAAAGCCAGGAGGTCTGCTTTGTCCCGGATGGCGATTGCGCGGCGTTTTTGGAGGCGCGCGAAGGATCCTCAATCAAGGGGCCCGGGAATTTTATCGATGCGCGCGGGCGCGTCCTCGGCCGACACCGCGGGATACACGCCTACACGATAGGCCAGCGCCGCGGACTTGGGTTTGGAATAGGCAGGAGGCAATACGTCGTGAGGATCGACCCTGAGAAAAATGAAATTGTCCTCGGCAGCGACAAGGAACTCCTGTGTTCGGAGATGACGGTGCGCGACGTCTCGTGGGTGGCCGGGAAGCCGGGAGTCCTCACGGAAGCCACAGTGAGGATCAGGTCGACGCATGCCGGAGAGAAAGCGGAGCTGTCTGCCGATGAGGATGGATGCATCCGCGTGAGGTTTGAAAGGCCGGTGCGCGCGATCGCCCCCGGCCAGGCGGCCGTGTTCTATCGCGAGGACGAGGTGATGGGGGGAGGGTGGATCGAATGAAGCGCGTCGCATTCATAACGCTTGGCTGCAAGGCCAACTGGGTCGACGGCGAGGAACTCGCCGCCGTCTGTCGTCGCGCTGGCCTTGCCGTCGTCCCGTTCGCCGATGAGGCGGATGCCTATGTCGTCAACACCTGCACGGTGACCGCCGTAGCGGACCAGCAGTCTCGCCAGCTCCTCCGCAGGGCTCGGCGACAAAATCCGGGTGCGCTGGTCGTTGCCACAGGTTGTCTTGGCGAGGTGGACGCATCCGCCATCGAGGCGATCCCTGAGGTGGACCGTGTATTTGGCACATCCGATCGTGGGGAGATGCTTGAATATTTATTTGAGAGGCTTGGGTTCGAAATCGGAATGGTGTCATTGCGAGGAGCGGCAGCGACGAAGCAATCCCTTGGAGTCAAAGAGATTGCTTCGCTCCCGTCGGTCGCTCGCAATGACAGCAATGAGTTTTTCCAATCCCGCGCCCGGGCATTTCTGAAGATTCAGGACGGCTGTGATCGGCACTGTGCGTATTGCATCGTCCCGCGCGCGCGCGGCCTCGCGAGGAGCGTCCATGCCGGCGAGATCGTCGATTCGTGCATTGCCCTTTCGCGTCATCACAGGGAGATTGTCCTCACCGGCATCGACATAGGGCAGTATCGCGATGAGGAGTGCGGCGATCTTCCGGGCCTCCTTGAGAGGTTGCTTTCAACGGATGGCCTGCCGCGGATAAGGATCAGCTCGATCCATCCGACGGTCGTGGACGGGCGGCTCCTGAGGTTCTTATCATCGCCGGGAAAGATGTGCCGCCATGTGCACCTATCGATCCAGAGCTGTTCGGACACGGTGCTCAAAAGGATGGGCCGCAATTATTCGGCGGACGATGTGGCTCGGGCCGTATCCTCTCTCGTGGACGCTGTCCCCGGCATCGCTGTGACATGCGACCTGATCGCTGGCTTTCCGGGCGAAAGCGAGGGGGATCACCGCAGCACAGTTTCATTATTATCATCTTTGCCTCTTGCAGGCCTGCACGTATTTCCGTATTCTCTCCGCCTCGGCACGAGGGCGGCGGGGATGGATGGACAGGTGGCGCCCGGGGAGCGCAGAATGCGGGCGGCTGAAATCAGGACCATCGGGGCGGAGGCGAGGCGAAGGTTTCTGGATTCATTCATCGGAGAGGCGCTCGATGTGATCGTCACATCGAGCGAACCGGATGCGGATGGCGCTGTATCGGCCTTCTCCGACAACGCAATTTCGATCGCACTTCCGGCCGACATCATCGGCTACGGTGATATGGGCCGGGCGATCATAACCGGGGCCTCCGGCCTCAAGGCAAAGGGCAAATGGGATTCTCATCAGATGAAAAGGCGCTCTTCAAGCGCTTCGAAGAGCGGCTCGGCTATAAATTCAAGCGCAGGGAGCATCTGAAGCGGGCCCTCTCGCACAAGTCCTACGCCAACGAGCAGCGCATGCCCGCAACCGAGAACAACGAGCGCTACGAGTATCTGGGCGATGCGGTCCTGGAGCTCGCGGTGAGCCACCTGCTCATGGAACGATTTCCCGAGCATCCGGAGGGCGAGCTCTCGAAGCTGCGCGCGGCGATCGTCAATGAGGGGCAGCTGGCGGAGCTCGCGAAGGAGATCGGGCTCGGCGATTTTCTCTATCTCGGCAAGGGCGAGGACCAGACGGGAGGGCGCGAGAAGCCGTCGCTCCTCTCCGACGCCTACGAGGCGATTCTCGGCGCGGTCTATCTGGACCGCGGTTTCGAAAAGGCCTTCGATGTCATCGCACGCCGATACGAGGATGTGCTCGAGCGCGCCGGCGGAGTAGGGTTCGTCCGCGACTACAAGACCAGGCTGCAGGAGGAGTCGCAGGGGCGCTTCCGCGCGGTGCCGCGCTATCGGCTCGTCGGCACCAGGGGTCCGGATCACAACAAACAGTTCGAGATACATCTCTTCATCCGCGACGAGCTGTGGGGTATAGGCCACGGCGCGTCCAAGAAGGTGGCGGAGCAGGCGGCCGCCCGGCAGGCGCTGGATAAGATGAACGGTGTAGTGGAAGACCAGTGATACTTTAAACAGGGGGGGTACAATGGCTGGCTGATATATAGCGACATAACACAAAGGAGACACCAATGGCTTACAAACTGCCGGACCTGCCGTTTGCAAAGGATGCGCTTGCCCCGAACATCTCCGCCGAGACGCTCGAGTATCACCACGGCAAGCATCACGCCGCATATGTGAACAACCTGAACACCCTTCTGGAGGGGACGAACCTCGCGGAGATGCCGCTCGAGGAGCTCTTCACGTCGGGGCTCGAAAAGCTTCCGGCTGACAAGCGCAAGGGCGTCTTCAACAACGCGGCGCAGATCTACAACCACACCTTCTACTGGAATTGCCTGCGCAAGAAGGGCGGGGCTCTGCCCACAGGAAAGCTTGCCGAGGCGATCACGAAGTCCTTCGGCGGCCTGGACAAATTCAAGGAGAGGTTTACGGCTGCTGCGGTGGGGCAATTCGGGAGCGGATGGGCCTGGCTCGTCAAGGGGAGCAACGGCTCGCTCGAGATCGTCGCGACATCCAACGCCGGCAATCCCCTGACGGATAAGAAAGTGCCGCTGCTCACCTGCGATGTATGGGAGCACGCCTACTATGTAGACTACCGCAACGCCCGGGCCAAATACGTCGAGGCGTACTGTGATCTCATCAACTGGGATTTCGTGGCAAAGAACTTCGGATAACAGGATAAAACGAAAAGGGGGCCTGTATGGCTAAACTGGGGTTTAAGGTTTCTGGAGTGATTTTCCTGATCATCGCCCTGATGCATCTCCTGCGAATTTTGTTCAAGGTGACGATCGTGGCCGGCGGACATAATATTCCGCTCTGGATGAGTTGGGGAGGGGTCGCCATCTCAGGCATCATGGCTATATGGACCCTGATCGCGTCGTATAGCTGCTCCTCCCAGCAGGGTAGCTAGATGCCGTTCAAGTCCGGCTACATCGCGCTCATCGGAAGGCCCAACGTTGGCAAGTCGACGCTCCTCAACGCCATCATCGGGGAGAGGCTCGCCGTTGTCACGCCCAAGCCCCAGACCACCCGGCACCGCATCACGGGGATTCTCAACGTGGCGGATGCGCAGATCGTCTTCCTCGACACGCCCGGCTATCATCGCTCCAGCAAACCCCTGAATCGTGCCATGAACGACATCGTCGATTCTGTGATCGGCGACGCCGACGTCATCTGCCTCATGGTCGAGGCGGGGCAGAGGGACACCGATATCGAAAAGGGGCTCTTCGATCGGATAGGCCCGGAGCGCGCGGTCGTCGTCGTCAACAAATGCGACAAAATTAATCGGGAAAAATATGACGGCATAGCTTCCGGCTTTCGCGAGGGATGGGGGGCCCGGGAGCTCGTGATCCTCTCCGCGCTCAAGAATATGGGCGTCGCGACGCTCGTCGAGGCGATAAAGGAGCGGCTGCCGGAAGGGCCCGCGCTCTTTCCCCTCGACAGCTACACGGAACACCCGGTCCGTTTCCTCGCGGCGGAACTCATCCGCGAACAGGTCTTCCTCCAGATGCAGCAGGAGATCCCCTACTCGGCAGCCGTCGAGATAGAGGAGTTCAAGGATGCAACGAAGGAAAAGGCCGTGACGATGATCCGCGCGGCGATCGTCGTGGAGAAAGAATCGCAGAAGGGGATGGTGATAGGCAAGGGCGCCCGGCGCATCAAGGAGATCGGGAGGAAGGCCAGGCTTGCTATCGAGGAGCTAGTGGGCGGCAAGGTCTTCCTGGAACTCAGCGTCAGGGTCGAGAAGGACTGGACGAAGGACCGCGACAAGATCGCCAAGCTGGGCTACAGCAAACAGATGTGATCGCCAATCATGATGTATTCATCAATCGTCATATCCAACGAAGCCGTGAAGAGGTGCGAGGGCGGAGAGCTTTGGTTTCCCTGCCGTGATGTCGTCGGGCGAAAGCCGAGGATCGCGGGGATCGTCAATCTCATCGACAAGCGGAAGAGGTTTGTCGGCATGGCATTTCTCTCGCCGGGTTCGCGCTATTACATCCGCGTCTTTTCGCGGGCGCCGGCGAAGGCAGACAAGGAGTTCTGGCGGGAGAGAATCAGGAGGGCATACGAGCGCAGGGTGCCGCTCGCTGCGACCACAGACGCGTACCGCGTCGTCCACGCGGAGGCAGACGGGATCCCGTCGGTAGTGATCGATAAGTACAACGACATCTGGTCGCTGCAGACCACCTCCTCCGGTGCCGAGACGATAAAGAAAGACCTCATCGAGATCGTCGTCGCAGATTATTCCCCGGCATCCGTAATCGAGAAAAATGCGTCGCAGATGAGGAAGGCGGAGGGCCTGCCGACAGGGGACAGGATTGCCTTCGGATCGAGGAGGTCCGCCACGATCAAAGAGGGCGACCAGAGCTTCGAGGTCGACGTGCTTGCGGGTCAGAAGACTGGGGCCTATCTCGACTATCGCTCATTCCGGCTCAAGGCGCGCGAGTTTGCGCGGGGCAGGTGCCTCGACGCGTTCTGCTACCAGGGCTGGTTCTCCTGCCAGATCGCGGGCGCGGCGAACGAGGTCATCGCCATCGACAGCTCCGCAGCCGCCGTAGAAGCGGCGAAGAAAAATGCCGCGATCAACCGCCACGGCAACATCGAGTTCGTGAAGGCCGACGTCCTCGAATTTTTCAAAGGACAGGGCGAGCCATTCGACTTTATCCACCTCGACCCGCCTGCGTTTGCAAAGGGTGGGGCGAAGACCGAGGCAGCTGTCCGAGGCTACAGGCGCATCGTGGAGGATGCTTTGAGGCTTCTCGCACCGCATGGAACCCTGATGGTCAGCTCATGCTCCCACGGCATAACGGAAGGCGTACTCGAAAAGATCGTCGCGGGCTGTCTTCAAAAGGCCGGGCTTGCATGCGAGGTGATCTACAGGGGCATCCAGGACCGCGACCATCCGCCTCTCAAGGGGCATCCGGAATCGCTGTATCTGAAGGCCGTGGCGGTGAGCGTGTGAGATCAGCTTTTGCGTGGGGTTATCCATTGTATTCTTGCATTTTTATCCATGGCAGGTAACTTTTTGCGCACGAAGTCACCCCTCGGAGGAATTATGAGAAAATGGTTTATGGTGGCGGTGTTTGTCGTGTTCGCGCATCTCGCAGCTGTTGTTCCGGCCTGGGCTGGAAGCGGACTTGAGGTGAGCGCAATTAAATTTTCAGCGAAGAGCGCTCCGGATGTGGAGAGAAAGCCGCCGGTCTATGCCCCGGGGGAATCCCTGCTGTTGAGCCTCGACCTGAAGGGCTGCCGGATCGTAAAGGATGAGGCGTCGTTGCAGGCCGAT
>JAZDOG010000021.1:0-29991 GCA_043798915.1 Pseudomonadota bacterium
GCAGGCCATCGCCATCTACCGAAGCTGCGCGACGCTATTATGAAGGAATTGAAAATCGATCGACATCAGGAAGTGAGGGAAGCAGCGTGACATCAAACCGAACCGCTTTTCAAATTTCAACTAACTTTGGGATTGACCCGAGGCTTGGGAATCCGGTAAATTACAACCCAGTTTAGCACAAGCTCGGAAAGCGGCTCAGGTTTATAAGTTTGCTCTGGCTGTTTTTTACTTACCTAAGCCACCGAAAGAAATGGATGTCTTACGCGATTTCCGCCAATTGCCCATTGGCCTGTCACGCGAATTTAGTCCAGAATTAGCTTTGCTAATTCGACAAGTTCAAATGCACCAGGAGTGGGTCAGGAATTATCTGGAAGATGAGGAAGCTGACAAACTTGGTTTTGTAGGTTCGGTGCTAGCGAACGCAAGCCCAGTCAATATAGCAAACGACATACGTTTACGACTCGGGGTTTCACCGGGAGATCAAATTGGTTGTGGGGATATACGTGCCGCTCTCAATCTCTGGGTTAATGGAGCTGAAGATAGGGGTGTGTTCGTTTGTCGCCAAGGCAAGATCGAAATGGATGAAGCAAGAGGTTTTGCGCTGTGTGATCCCTTCGCCCCTTTCATCTGGATAAACTCAAGTGATGCTCTCGCAGGCCAGTTGTTCACGTTAATCCATGAAATGGCGCATTTGTGGATAAATAAATCCGGCGTATCCAATATTTATGGACTAGAAACGGCTAGTCGAGATCCTAATATGAAGATTGAGGCTCTTTGTAATAAGGTCGCTGCTGAAGTCCTATTGGAACGTTCAGCATTCAATGAGATTTGGCAAGCAACAGAACGTGCGGCAGAATTGCAAGATCGGATTCAGACCACAGCCCGTAGGCTTAATGTGAGTGAGGAATCCGTTGCACGGAGGCTGCTTGATACGGGGACGATAAGTAGCGAGACCTACTCTCGTCTCCGTCAAGAGTATGCCGAAAGGTGGAATGAATATAAGAGACAAAGAGGCGGGGCTGATGGCGGACCGTCTTATTATTTAATGAAGGCAATTAACAATGGGCGATTATTTAGCCGCACTGTTGTTTCGGCTTATTTAAATGGGCGGCTATCTGGGTGTCAGGCATCCCATCTTCTTGGGGCCAAAATTGGGCACTTTGGGAAAATTGCTAGTTGCGCCGGATTGCCTCTCGCGGTCTAGAATAATGGAGAACGGAGAATAATGATGAAGGTATACTGTCTCGACACGGGCGTGCTTGTTGAGCCGTGGACGAAATACTACTCAATGGGTAAGTGTCCTGACTATTGGGAGCTGATTGATCGACTTGCAAAAGAAGGTGCCATATTTTGTACGGAGGAAGTCTTGCGAGAAATTGAGAAGGTTGACGATGAATTAAAGGAATGGGTTCAAAAACACCCCCACCTTTTTAGAAAAATAAACGGTCCAGTGCAGCTACATGTCCGATCGATTCTGGAACGCTTCCCAGAAATGATGAATCCAATAAAAGGTCGTTCAACAGCGGATCCGTGGGTTGTAGCACACGCATTAGCTGATGAGGCAATTGTTGTTACAACTGAGGGCCCAGCACCTAAAAAGATTAAAATTCCTGATGTTTGCAACGCTTTTAATGTGAAGTGGATGGACGATCATAAATTCGTTGATGAAATCGGAATACGTTTCTCGGCAAGTTTCAAGCGCAAATAAGAGAGTAAAAATCTCGCATGACATGCCCATCCTTTACGGTGCAAAAGAAAGGGGTTTCCCGGGTTGTACGTAAGTAAATATATCGAGGTTCGCTTCCCCGACCGCTTACGATGCACAAGGGCGACCTGATGACCCTGTAAAATTGAAATGAAGAAATGAACGCTGCACCATTAGTAGCGGATCGGATACATTCCACCTTCTCTTTGAATACGCGACAACCCCACCACTGTTGTGCTCCCGATCTCGGCCTTTACGTGCCAATGGTGATGTCCAAAAAAAACATAGCGAGGAGCTGTCTTTCTGATGAGCGCTCCAATTTCTGGCCGACCCAGATCCGCACCATCCCTGATAACAACACCATCGGGTGCCTCATGTGTTAGCAGGATGTCAAACGGGGCCTTCTCGACCAGCGAATTGATGTGCGCCTCCGTGTAATGCTTGAGCTTGGCCTGAGAGAGTTTGTCCGACTCAAAGTGAAAATATTTCGGTGAATAATTGCCTCCAAGTGAGCCAACGCGAACGACCTGGCTGCCGATATTGATGGAGACGACCTCGCCCTGCGGCAGAAGATGCAGCGAAGGAATGATCTCCTTCCCGGCGTACCGGTAAAAGAGCATGGCGTCATCGTGGTTGCCAAGTATGGCGTACGTCGGAATGGGCACTGAGCGCTGTTCTTTGAACCATTGAGGAAATTCGCCGGGTCCCCCATGTCGATTAACCGCCTTATCTACCTGGCTGCTTTCTGAATAGATCTGAAGGTCGCCAACCTGGAGGATTGCCTCGATAGGTTCTTTGAGCTCGTCCTGCAGCTTAAGCGCCTGCTCGTAGAAAAAGCCGATTGCCCCATGGACGTCACCGGCTATTACAATGTAGGCCATAGTCATTTTTAAGCGATGGTAACCAAAGGCGATTACAATGAGGCGATGGTCCGGGCAGCCCACACTGTGCTGCTCGAAGTCGTGCGCGTCCTCCGACGTTCAAAAGTGACTTAGGTTATTGAAATCCCTCATAAAGACTCGATATTCCTGAGCTCCCCAAGCTGCCCATGGCGATTTCTGTTAAGTATTTCTTTTGCCCCCTTTATTCACTGTTTTGGCAATGTCGGGTTTGTCGGGTTTATGGCGGGTTTCCCTTTTGATCACATAGTGCGTGGCACGTCCGGTAACACCCACCTTCTCAAGCACACCCTTCGCAATAAGCTCCTCAAAATCCCTGAGGGCGGTTCGATCAGTAACACCAGACACCTTTTTGTAGTCCTTGTTTGTAATCCGGCCGTGTTGCCTGACGAACGCCACGGCATTCCTTTGTCTGTCATTCAATATCAATTCATCCATGCGGGCATTCGTCAGCCAATCGCGCCAGATCGTTTGCACAAACTGGCCGCCATCCTGCCGAAACTCGGGGCTAGGTAACCCCGCCTGCTGGCATAAGGCGATCATATCCAGAATGCCGCTGCCAGCCTTTTCGGCATAGCGAACCAGGAACATCGGCTCGCAAATGAGGGGATTGCGGGGGATAGAGGCGTGGGGTTTCCTTAATCGCTCCACGGTCAACGGAGGGGGAAGCTCGCCGGGATTCCAAACCTCCAGTCGATCGCTGAAAAGCATGACTTGAACGCTGGCATTGCTGGCGTAGTCACGGTGTGCCACAGCGTTGACAATGGCCTCGGCCACAGCATCACGGGGGAGCTCATATTCGACAGGCGCTTCCGGTCCCTTGGCGCGCGTACCCACCATACGGGCGATCTTAGACATGACAAAGTCAACCGATTGCTCCACCAGATCGAAAACTGTGCCCTTGTAGATCTGGTAAGACGGGATCGGCTTGCGCACCTCGGTTCCATGGAAGTGCATGCATTTGACTTCGGACGTAAGCAGGAATCTCTGTGGATTTCGTCCGAACAACATAAGCGCGGCATTGGTTGGTTGACCGCCGTCGAACAAGTTGAGATGGGTGAGGACATCGACGCCCGGCGTGTTTTCATCCAAGACAAACTGGCGTTCCCGGCGGGCGCGGCTTACAAACCATCTCACTTTGTCTTCCGAGATGTCAGCGATGGTAGCGTCCGGACAAACGGAAGCATCAAATGGACGTGTCCGCAAGGTTCCGGCCCGCTCCAAATGTTCAACCAAACTTGCGTACATATCTGCTGTAAGGTCAGAGCTACCTGTGAACCGACGACGAATGAGTTGCGCACCGGCTTTACGGATGAACAAAAGCATCTTCGGATGGCGCCCTTTGTCACCCGCCCCTTTGACGAAGATGAGTCGTACCTTGGCTTTGGCGGTTGCGCGGTCAAATTCTCTCTCGGTCGGTGAAACGCCTTCCCGATCAGCACTGCCGTATTCGTTGCCATAGAGCCCGACATAGACGCCACAACGGTCAACTTCATCAAGATAGACGTCGTCCGCCTGGCGGTCTGACGCCGGCAGGTCTTCAAAAAGAAAGACATCGAAGAAGCGACGGAGCAACGGATCGCCTTGAATATAATCTTTCAGCGCGCGGCGTTCCTCCTGCAATTCCTTTTGCACACTGCTGATAAAAATAGTGGTTTTCCTTGTTGAGTTCATACTTGTTTGCGTCTCCAATTTTCTAAAAATATTTCCTAAGTTCCTCTATCATCCCACCGCTCGCCTTTGTCGGGCCCGATGCGGCGGACATTGCCCTCTTTATTACCCTTATTCGGCGATATCATTACCCCTTTTTCACCACGAAGCACCTAGCACCTGCAAGACCGCATTAAACAGTTGTTTCTTATTACGAATCGCTCGATATGGCAACATACCATTGTTGACATATACGGGCATCAGATGTTCAAAAGGCCTTATGAAATCGATGGATGGCAGCAACTCCAATTTCAGCGAGGAAATCCGTAACCTCGAAAAATGGAGAACTTAAAAAGGAGCCAAAATGAAAAAGAAGATCGGCTGGCATGATATTTGTCCAACACGCAATACTGCTCATCTTGGTTTGAACACCGCCTTCAGCTTACCTGCGCGAAATTTATCGTAGCCCATTATGTGGTCGCCGGCTTCCGTGGGTCCAACTTTGGGTCCACACGACTCCGATTTGTCCCGTTTTTGCCCGTTTTCCTCCGACGTCCAAAGGCGGTCTAACAATTTGTAATCGTTGACAATTAATTGATTTAACTGTACTTACTGAAACTGACCCGGATCGCAACGTGGGGGTCGAGGGTTCGAATCCCTTGTGCTCCACTGACCCCGCGTCTTCTTTTTGTCTATTGATCAAGTCTGGGTTGTCGAAGCGGCGTCACTTTACCCCGAACATCTGGAAGACGAAGAGGACGATCTCGACGGCGATCAGGACGATGATAGCCCATTCGAGGTAGTTCGCGTTGCGGTTTTGCAGAAGCTCGGAGATGAGTTCCAGGCTCTCCTGCGTCATCCTGAGCTTGTAGTCGAGCGTCTTGTAGCGGTCCTTCAGTTCGAACATGTCCACGGCATCCCGGTAGAGACCGTCCAGGAGCTGGTCGTTCCATATCTCGTCGGGCTTATCGAGGAGATAGAGGGAGGAGACCAGATCCTGCTTCGTCGTGATGCAATGGCCGATGAAGCGCTTGATGTCGCCGGCCGAGCGGGCCAGCCGCCCCTTCTGTTTCAAGACCTCGCCTATGCTGCCCATCTGCTTTAAAAGATCCTCGACCTTGATCTCGAAATATTCGAGCGCCGTGGACTGCGCGAGGATGAGGGCCAGAAGGTCGATGCGATCGAGCGCCAGCTTGTCGAGTATGGCGCGCTCGAAGCCGACCGAACCCTTCTCGCCCGGCCGGACCTCGATGCCGAACTCCTCGCTCGTGAGCATCTCCGGCTTATGCCCTACGAGCATGCGGATGCGCTCTATGATCGAGGTCTGGCGCGCCGGCTCTACGTTGAAGAAGATGATCGATCCGAACCTGTAGACGAAGAAGTAGCGATCCTCGCCCTCCTGATAGATGAGCTTTGTCGCCGACTGGCTCTTCGCCGGGATATCGAAGAGGCGGTCGATGTCCTTGAGCTTCAAGGTCTCGGTCAGGTGGTAGGCGTGAAAGGCGTAGCGATTTGCGAAATCGAGCTGTTTATCGGGCATGGCTCTCTCCCTCAGTGCCCTAATATCGCTTGCGGCATCGCGTGGCAAGTGGTTATGCTTCCGTCCAAACAAGGGGGGAATGCATGATCCTTTCAGAGCGCGGGGCGATCAACTCGGCATTGGCCGATGGAGGTTTCAGCCTTTATCCGGCAGGCAGGCTTCTGGAGGTCATCAGGGCCGGGCTGCCTGGGGATGAGCTGTGCGGCAATTTCGATCCGGCGGCGACCGCTGAAAAGATCTGCCGCGTCCCCGGGCCCGAGGGCGCGCTCGCGCGCAGGGCGTGGGAGAGGGACCGCGCGCTTCTCTGCGAGAGGCTCAAGGGGATGAGGGCCGAATACGACATCGATACAATTTTCGACAAAATGATGGAGGTGGTGCCCCAGATGGCGAAGCGCTACTACGGGATCGATGGCTTTGAGGCGCCGCGCCCCAAGGTCGTCGAGTACTATTTCGAGGGCTTCAATGAGATGTACAAGGACAGCGACTGGACCGCGTTCAACGTGAACCGCGCCGAATCGCACGAGCTCTCCGTCCCGGTCGGCACCTATTTCAAAAGGGACCAGGTCTCGCCGGGCATGCCAGAGTTCGTATCGCTCCATGAGGCCAACCACGCGATGCAGGATGCGGCGATGCAGCCGGAGGGTTTCCTCCACTATGTCCCGTGGCTGGACGAGGGGCTGGCCGACGCCTTCGGGCGGATGATGCTCTTCCGAGCGACCGGCGATGAGGAGATCATCGGCAAGCTGAAGGGCTTCAGGACGGAGGTGGAGGTCACCGATTCGCGCAAGGTGACGTATCATTACGGCGAGCAGACCGCGATCCTCCTTCTCCAGAGGGGTAGGCTGCCGTTCGTGAAGGCGCTCATGCGCGAGAGAAAGCACGATCCGTTTTCGATCGACTGGAACGCATTTGCCCTGAAGATCAGGTCCGGATGGGACCCGCACATCGCGGTCGTCTCTTCATATCTGGGCGCCAAGTCCGACGCATTCCGAAAGCGCATGGAGCGCGAGGAGACCGCGTTCCGCAAGGACGCCGACTTCGATCAGTCGGACATGCGCATCCTCGCGATGTTCCTTGCGACTCAAGGCCCGGCCTGCATCCCGATCGACGAGCACAGCGCCGCCGCATGGATCGCGGCTGAGGCGGCCCGGCGTCCGAGCATGCACTTCGTCGATCCGATGGCGATACCGGCCTCCGATCGCGAAAAGATAAACGGCTGGAAGGAGGATGCGCCGTTCCCCGCGTCCTCGGTTCCGGATGCGATATGGAAGAAGACGCCGGAGCTCGACATGAAAGTGCTCATAAGGGCGGAGGACGTCCCGCCGGAGTTCAAGGACGGCGTCGACAAGATCGCCTCGAAATATTTTGTGATCAAGAGAAAGATCGGCGAGACCGTCGTCTTCGAGCCGTACGGCGGCGGGCTTCCGTATCGCCTCGGCACGGGTGAAATTAGATGCTCTTACTGATGCATTACGGCGCTGGCGTGAAGGTGTATTCGATCCTCTTTCTCACGGCGGCCTTGGGGTCCGATGCCTTGGCAGGATCGACGCCCCACACGCTGTAGATGATGTTCTTGCCCTTTGTCTCGATGCGCCAGTATGTGCGGCGGTCGGCGCCGCCGTCGCATCCCTTGGTCGCATCGGCCGCGCAGTCGATAAAATAGCCCTCGACGCCCTCCCTCACCTCCAGCGTCGCTCCGTATTTCGAGACCTCCTTGCCCTTTTCATTCAGATCGCGCTGCACGAGATGGTTTCCAGCGAGCTCCCACATCTCTTCGGTCTTCGCCGAGGGGCTCTTGAAGCGCATGTTGCAGGCGTCCTTCTGCTTCGTCACGACGAGCGTTACCTCTTTGCCGTGCAGCGCCTCGTTTGCCGACCAGGTCTTTCCGGCATAGCGGCCGGGCACGCATTCCAGGGCCGAAAGCGGCGCTGGATGCGCCGTCGCAATTATCGACAGGGCCAGGAGTATGCCTGTCATCGTCTGTTTCCTATCAGAAATTCATCCCTCATCACGCCATCGCGGTCGATGACCTTGGCCTCGATGCGCGGCCCGTCCACATCCACGAACATGAGATTGTTGAACGACTCGCGCCCGTAGAGCGGGGCCCCGGCCCCGCCGGTGATGATGTAGGCCACGCCGTCCTTCTCGATGTGGTTGAACGTGTGCACGTGGCCCGCGAATACGGCCGTCACCTTCTTCGCCACGAAAAGATCGTGCAGGCGATCGCGGTCCTCCGGATATCGGTCGAGGCTCTCGCCGCTGTGCGTGAGGTGTTCCGGCACGAAGAGCGGGTGGTGCAGGAATACGAACTGGTGTTCGTAGCGGCCGGGGTCGAGCACGCCCCTCAGCCACTCGAATTGTTTCCCGGCGATCTTTCTGTCGTCCTTCGGCTCGACGGAATCGAGCACCACGAAGAGGTTTTTTCCCACCGCGAAGCTGTAATATAATTCATTGCCGGGGAGATCGACCTCCTCCTGCCAAATCTTTTCGCTCTTGGCGTCGTCTATGTCGTGGTTGCCGGCCGTGAGGAAGTAGGGCGCCGTGATCGGTTTCGAAAGCTCCCAGAAGTGACTCCATTCGTCGCGGTTCCCTGGGTTGGGGATGATATCTCCGGTGTTGATGACGAAGAGTGGCTTTCTGGCCTCCAGCCGGTCCATTATCTTCTTGTAGACGCGGTCGCCCGAGCGGTTGTCGCCCATGGCCGTGAACATGAACGGGCCCCGGACCGCCGAGAGGCGGGCGAGCGTCTCCTTCATGGCCTTGGATTCTGCGTAGGAGGAGGCCGCCAGGGCGATTGTGACGGCGATGGACAGCAAACAGAGGATACGCTTCATAATTGAAGCGTCTCATGAGCCAAAAACATTGCAATGTTTATTTCAGATGTTAGACCTTCGCCGTTCCTGAAGAGGGGGGGGTATGCGCAGAGCGCTGGCTATATCTTTGGTCTCTTTGTTGATCGTGGCATTTACGCAGACATCATGCGATTTCAGAAGGGGCGAGCCCGGCACGAAGAGCAATCCGATCAGGCTCTTCTTCATGCCGCTCAAGGGCGGCGATGCCTTCGCAAAAAACGCGCCGATCATCCAGAAATTTCTGGAGCAGGACACGGGCCTCGCCATCAAACCGATAGCCGCGCCTGATTTCCTGACGATCGTCAAGGCATTCGGCAACCGTCAGGCCGACGTGGCGTTCACGAATACCCTGGGCTATCTCATGGCGCACGACTTGGCCAAGGCCGAACCCCGGCTTCTCCTCGTCTACGGCGACGTCTACAGGGCATACCGGGGGGAGATAATCTCGGTGGTCGGCGGCCCGATCAATTCACCGGAGGATATTTCGGGCAAGTCGATCGCGTTTTCCGACCCCTTCTCTGCTAGCGGCTATCTCTACGCGCTCAAGTTTTTGAACGATCGCAGCATAAAGCCGTCAAAGATAATCTTCGCCGGAGGCCACAGGGACGCGGTCGAGATGCTTTACAAGGGCCAGGTGGATGCGGCGGCCACATATCATGAGCGGCCATCACCTTCGGGGCAGGAGCTCGATGCCCGCGCGGAGCTGCTCATCCAGCATCCCGATATCATGTCGAAGCTCAAGGTCGTGGCGCTCACCGACGAGATACCGTCTGGGCCGGTGGCGTTTCGCCATGATCTGCCACAGCAGGTCAAGGCAAAGCTCGTCGCGGGGCTGGTTGAATTTTCAAGGACTCAGGAAGGTCGAAGGGTCTTGGGCGATCTCTACAACGCCACGGGCTTCGCATTTGCGGACGAGGCGGATTACGACGGCGTGCGAGGGGTCCTCAAAAAGCTCGGCAAGTCGGTAGCGGAGGTCGTGCCCGGCGGGATCACTTATTACAACACGAACATAAGCCCCCTGCTGTCGAATTGAACCAGATATTCCCCTCCCCTTTGTAAGGGGAGGGTTAGGGTGGGGAGATAATAGGAGATAAAATGGGCCTGGTAAAAAAGTTTGGGCAGCAGCTGGCCGTCTTCGGCATCGCGGCGCTCTGTATCGGATATTTCGCCTCATATGTCCCTTACTCCATGATGACGAAGATGATCAGCGACGGGCTCTTTGCCGGCATGAACGGAAAGGGGTTCTCCGGGTTCGAAATTCAACCCGTCGTCATCTTCGCCAGCTCCGCGAGCATGCTGCTCTTCATCACGCTGGCCAGATGGTGGAAATACACGAGCCATTCGACGGTGTTTGGAATATCCGTGCCGAGGCCCCAGTGGTTCACGCTGGTCTCCGGGCTTTGCCTTTCCATGCAGATCATCACCACGACGCTCGCATACACCTTCACGGGCGTGAGCATCGTCTTCGCGATGCTGCTCATGAGGGGCGGCGTCCTGGTCATGGCCCCGATAGTCGACGGCGTCGTGAGGCGGCGCAAGAGAAGGATATACTGGCCGTCGTGGGTCGCTTCGGGCTTGAGTCTCGGCGCGCTCGTCATGGCCTTCCTTGAAAAAGCCGGGACCGCGATGACCATCGTCTGCGCGGTAGACATAGCGACGTATCTCTTCGCATATTTTTTCCGCCTCTATTTCATGAGCGGGCGGGCCAAGAGCGACGACTCGGCCGAGAAAAAGCGCTTCTTTGCGGAAGAACAGGGCGTGGCAAACATCGCGCTCTTCATTGCGGTCTTCCTGGTGGGGCTCGTCGGTTCCGGGATGGGCCCGGAGACGATACCGGCCCAGATATGGCGGGGCTTTGTCGAGTTCCCGTTCAAGGGCCACTTCCTGCAGGCGTTTCTGATAGGCGTCTTCTCGTATGGCACCGGCCTTTTCGGGACGCTCATCTTCCTGGACAAGCGCGAAAACACCTTCACCGTTCCGGCCAACCGCGTGTCGAGCATCCTGTCCGGCCTTGTCGCAAGTTATATGCTGGCCGTGTTCTACGGCAGGCGCTACCCCAGCGCCTATGAGCTCAGCGGAGCCCTGCTCATCATAGTGGCGATACTCTTCCTGATGTATCGCTCAATCATCGACAAGAGGCGCAAGGCCAGCAAGACAGCGGCATGATGTAGATTATTTCTTTCGGTATAATTCCCAGAGGAGATTAAGAGCGTTGCCATAGCGAGGCTCGAGGATGGCCGGGTCGGTCGACTCCGGCTCGTTCACCATAGTCACGAAGGGCACTTCGGTGCCAGCCAGCCCTATTGAGCCTGATGGCCCGCCGCCCGTCATGGAGCTCCAGTCGTTGTCGATGAAATACTCGTACATGTCCCTGTCGGCGACCTTGTGCGACAATATGGAGCCCGCTTCATCCTTCTTGAACCTCGAGTTGTTTCTGCGAACCGATTCCTCAAACGAGACATCGATGTAGAGGATGGCGGCGCGCGACAGGATCTCTCCGCTGAACTTTTCGAGACTGCCCTTGAATCCGTCCGTCTTCCCTCTCGCAAACTCGATGAGCAGCGTAGTTCCCTCGTAGAAAGAGGGGTTGTCGAGGCACTTTTGCATGATCGCCCGGTTGAATTTTTCGACGAGGCCCTCGCGGAATTTAGGGGCTTTCAGAATATGCCCGTCCGGAGTCATCTCTGTGTGGAGCCGCTCTTCTCCTCTCGCTGCGCGGCGATCGTCCTCCATGAAGACCTCCCATACCCACGGGAAGTCATCCACTTCCTCGAAACTGCCGATGTGGAGTTTTTTTGCCCTCTCTTCGTCGGTGATGCTTTTCAGGAAATAGATGAACTCGGATTTTCCGCCAGCCGGCCTGCCCAGGACAAAAAGGTTGTCGAATGTGCTCACTTCCCGTCTCCTTTTGAATATCTGCACCACAATCTTTCCATCGATTCGGTGTAGCGTTTGGCTATGTCCGGACCGGGCGGGAGCTCCGGTTCGTTCTCCATGGTGGCGAACGGAACCTTGATCCCGTTTATGCACAGGAGGCCGTCTGCCTGTCCGTGCGTGATCTCGGCCCAGTCGTCTGTCATGTAATACATCTCCATCGCGTTCCTCGGCAGCATGTGCGCGAGGATGGAGGACTTGAGCTTTTCCTGATAGCGCGCGACGTTTCTTCGCCACGATTCATCGAAGTCGACCTTGAAATAGAGGATTGCCGCTTTTTCGAGGACCTCTCTGGAGAGCCTCGACAGCGAGTCCTCGTAGGTGTGCTCGCATCCGCGCGAGAACTCGACGATGAGCGTGTTGTCCTTGTAATAATTCGGGCGGCTCAGATAGCGGTCGGCGATAGAATGATTGAACTTTACGAACATGAGCTTATAGAGGCGGCTCATCTCCGGGCGGACGTCGTATTGATTTCCGTTGCGGACTGAAAAGATGCGCGGGAAGCCGGCCTCCTCCCACATGTCGTCTTCCATAAACTTTTCCCAGATCCACGGGAAGTCGTCTATTTCGTCGAAACGGCCGATGTGAAAGAGCTGTGCCCTGTCGGGGCTGGGGATCTTTTTTATGAAGTCTGTGAACTCCGACTTTCCGGCCGCAGGCCGCCCAAGGAGCAGGAGGTGGTCGAAGGTGCGCTCGCTCATCGCCCGGCCTCGTAGATTTTCATGAGTTTGGCGAGGGCCGGCCTGTATCTGGCGGTCAGAGCATCGTGCTCCTTGAGCTCCGGTTCGTTCTCCATGGTGACGAACGGAACCTTGATGCCGTTTATCTCCAGATGGCCCTCTTCCTTTCCGGACGTCATCGTCTCCCAGTCATCTTTGCTGTAGAAATGCTCCAGCGTCTCCCGGGGGACCATGTGCGCGAGGATCGAGTGCCTGAGCGTCTCCTCGTAGCGCGCCACGTTTCTCCTCCACGACTCCTCGAACGATACCTTGAGGTAGAGAATCGCCGCGCGCTCCAGTATCTCCTTTGAGAGCCGCGGCAGGGTGCGGAGGTATCCTTCCTTTCCGCCGCGCGAGAACTCTATTATCAGCGTGCCGTCTTTGTAGAAAGCGGGTTTCGTTATATAGCGCTCCCTTGCCTCGAGGTTGAAGCGCACCATCATGAGGTCGTAGAGCTTCTCCGCCTTGGGATCGAGGCCGTAGTTGTTGCCGTAGCGCTGCGAGTAGATGCGGCCATAGCCCGCATCTTCCCACATGTTGTCTTCGAGGAACTTCTCCCAGAGCCATATGAAATCGTCCAGCTCCTCGAATCGGCCGATGTGGAACGAGCTGGCGCGCTCTTCGTCCGGCGTCTTCTTCATGAAGTCGATGAATTCGGATTTGCCGGCTGCGGGTCGCCCGAGCAGGAGAATGTGGTCGAATGTGGGTTGCATGGCTCTCCTTTGTTGTTATCGCTGCCGGGCGCTATCACGGCAGGCGTGTCATCTGCAAGGGTTTTTGGCTACTCTCGACGGCCTTCGATGCATCCACGCCCTTGCTGCGTTTGGCCAGCACCTCGTCCGCCGGCGTGACCTTGAGCGAGATGGCTCCGGTCGGGCACATCGGCACGCATTTGAGGCATGAGTCGCAGGTCGATTCCTTCCAGGGCTTGCCGAATATCGGCTTCATCGTCGTCGCGAAGCCGCGCCCGACAAATCCCAGGGCATCCAGATGTTTCACCTCGGAGCAGACGCGGATGCAGGAGCCGCACATGATGCACTTGTGGGATTCGTAGAGGATATCCGGATGGCTCTCGTCCACATGGAAATGGCGCTTGGCGCCGGTGAAGCGCTCGGGCGCGGCGCCGTATTGGAGCGCGAGCCTGTGCATGGTGCACGAGGCATAGGAGCGGCAGCCGCAGGAGAGACACCTCTCGGCCTCGCGCGCGGCCATCTCCGGCGTGAAGCCCTTCTCCACCTCGTCGAATCCCTTGATGCGTTTCTCCGCGGGGAGCTCTGGCATCGCCGTCCTCTCCGATTTCGTCTCGGCGATCCTCGCCTTGAGCTCTTCCGGTATCCCCTCCGGCTTTTCCGCCATCCTCTGCAGATATGCCTTCGGCTCGCCGGTGACCTTTTCCCCTTTGAGGTATTGATCTATCGACGCGGCGGCCTTCCTGCCAGCGGCGATCGCGGTCACGGCGATGTCGGCGCCGGTGGAGCAGTCGCCGCCGGCGAATATCCCGTCGCGGCTGGTCTTGAACGTGGAGGGATCGACGTCGAGCGTGTGCCACTTCGTGAGCTTTATGTCGCTGTCGTCGGCCTCGACGCACTCCGCATCAACGCCCTGGCCTATCGCGGCTATCACCGACGAGGCATTCATGAGGAATTCGGACCCGGCCTTCGGGACCGGGCGCCGCCTGCCGGATGAATCCGGCTCCCCGAGTTCCATCTCGATGCAGGTGAGCAGGGCACCCTGGCCCGTCTTCGCCATCTTCACCGGCGCGGCGAGGAAGTGCATCGCCACGCCCTCGTGTTCGGCCGCCTCGATCTCCACGACGTTGGCCGGCATCTCGGCGCGCGTGCGCCGGTAGAGGATCGTGACCTTCTTCGCACCCAGGCGGAGGGAGGTGCGCGCCGCGTCGATCGCGGTGTTGCCGCCGCCAACGACCACGACGTCGTCGCCGAGCGAAGCCTTCTTGCCCTGTGCGACATCCTCGAGAAATTCGATGCCCGGTATCGCGCCGCCTTCGCTCTCGCCCTCGACGCGCATGGCGCTCGCCGACTGTGCGCCGATCGCGAGGAACACGGCGTCGAACTCCTTCGCCAGCGCCTCCACGGCGATGTCGCGCCCGAGCTGTTTGCCGCATTTTATCTCGACCCCCATCCTTCCTATGACGCCGATCTCCCTGGCCAGGATGTCGCGCGGCAGCCGGTAGGCGGGGATTCCGTAGCGGAGCATCCCGCCCGGTTCCGCATGCGCGTCGAAGACCGTGACGGCGTGGCCGTCGATCCTCAGATAGAATGCGGCGGAGAGGCCGGCCGGCCCGGCCCCGACGATGGCGACGCGCTTGCCGGTAGTTTTGCCAGTCTCCGGCACGTAGGGCTCGGGTCGTTCGAGGTCCGCGTCGGCGATATAGCGCTTGAGAAAGCAGATCGATACGGAATCGTCGCTCAAGACCCGCCTGCACTGCTCTTCGCAGGGGCGGGGGCAGACGCGCCCGAGGCTCGCCGGGAAGGGCAGCGCCTCCTTGATGAGCTTGATCGCCTCGGCCTCGTTCTTGTGCGCCAGGAGCGAGATGAATCCAGGGATGTCGATGCCGGCCGGGCACTTCACCTGGCAGGGCCCCCGGCAGTCGCCGACGTGATCGGAGAGAAGAAGCTCCACGCAGACCTTGCGCGAGGTGCGCACGCGCCCGGATTCAGTCTCTATCACCATGCCGTCCGCGACGGCCGTAGCGCAGGAAGGCAGGAGCCTCGGTGCGCCCTTTACCTCCACGACGCAGATGAAGCACGAGCCGAAGGGTGCGAGGCCAGACTGATTGCAGAGCGTTGGGATCTCGATCCCGTTTCTCTTTGCGACCGCCAGGATCGTCTCACCGGCCTCGGCCGCGACCTGTTTTCCATTCAACGTGATCTGTAACGGCACAAGTCTCCTCCTGATAGCCGCATCATTCCACATCAATAGCATCCACCGGGCATATCTGGTAGCACGCGCCGCAGCGCGTGCAGGCTGATTTGTCGATCACGTGCGTCGCGTCCTTCTCGCCCGAGATGCAGCTCACCGGGCATACCCTCACGCACGCGCCGCAGCCTGTGCAGCGGTCCGCCGATATCGCGTAGGTGATGAGCGCGCGGCACTTCGCCGCCGGGCACCTCTTCTCGTTTATGTGCGCCTCGTATTCGTCGCGGAAATACTTGAGCGTGGTGAGCACCGGGTTGGGCGCGGTCTGCCCCAGGCCGCAGAGGGAGGCCTCCTTGATGCGCGCCGAGAGCTCATCCAGGAGCTCGATGTCGCCTGGGCGTCCTTCGCCCTCGGTGATGCGCGTCAGTATCTCGAGCATCCGGCGCGTGCCGATCCTGCAGAAGGTGCACTTGCCGCAGGATTCGTCCTGCGTGAAATTGAGGAAGAACCGCGCGATGTCCACCATGCACGCTTTCGAGTCCATCACGACCATGCCGCCGGAACCCATGATGGCGCCGGTGGCGTTCACGGCGTCGTAGTCGACGATCGTGTCCATGATGCGCGCCGGGATGCAGCCTCCGGAGGGTCCGCCCAGTTGCACCGCCTTGACTGGCAGGCCGGACGAGGTGCCGCCGCCTATGTCTTCAATCACCTCGGCCAGCGTGATCCCCATCGGGACCTCGACGAGACCCCCGCGCTTGACGTCGCCGGCAAGCGCAAAGACCTTAGTCCCCTTGCTCTTCTCCGTGCCCATCGCGGCGAAGGCTGCCGCTCCCTTCATTATTATCCACGGGACGTTTGCGAAGGTCTCGACGTTGTTGATGTTGGTCGGCTTGCCCCAGAGCCCGGATTGCGCCGGGAACGGGGGTCGGATCTTCGGCATCCCGCGCCTGCCCTCGATCGAGGCGATGAGGGCGGTCTCCTCTCCGCAGACGAACGCGCCGGCGCCCTCCTTTATGACTATGTCGAATGAGAATCCGCTGCCGCAGATGTTGTTGCCGAGGTATCCCTTTTGTCTGGCCTGGCCGATTGCGATCGTGAGCCTCTTGATCGCGAGCGGATACTCGGCCCGGCAGTAGATGTAGCCCTTGGCGGCGCCGATGGCGTAGGCGGCGATGATCATGCCCTCGAGCACGCGGTGCGGGTCGCTCTCGAGCACCGAGCGGTCCATGAATGCGCCCGGATCGCCTTCGTCCGCATTGCAGATCACATATTTTTCATTGCCTGGGGTTTTTCTTGCAAAGCCCCACTTGGCGCCCGTGGAGAAGCCGGCGCCTCCACGGCCGCGCAGGCCCGACTTTGTGATCTCATCGACCACGCGCTCGGCAGACATGCCCGACAGCACCTTTGCCAATGCCTGATAGCCGCCGGCATCTTCGTATTCCTCGATGACCTCAGGGTCGATCAGGCCGCAGTTCTCGAGGACGATCCTCTTCTGCTTTGCGAAGAATGCGTGCTCCTCACTGCCCGACGCCTTGGGATCGATGAGCTTGGGGCCGACGATCATGCCGTGCATCACGTGTTCTGTGACGATCTTCCTGGCTGCAGCGGTGTCCACGCCGCCGTAGAGCGTGTGCGTGCCGTCGGCCGCAATGAGTTCGACGAGCGGCTCGCGGTGGCACATCCCGATGCAGCCGGTCTCCTTCAGATCGTATATCAGAGAGAGGCGCTCCTTTGCGGCCTTGAAGAGGTCGAAGACGGCGCGCGCGCCGCTGGCGATGCCGCAGCTGCCCATGCCGACGAGCACGCGGGAGATGGAGCTCGCCCCGCTGTCGGTGCAGACAGCCCCCAGGCCGGCGAGCGGATCGGATGCCTTGCCCGCCTTCCCCTCGTCCTTCTCGCGGCACGACTTGATGACCCTTCCGATCTTGGGGCGCGAGAGCTTTCCGTGGACGTCCTCATCGATCATCATCACTGGCGCCAGCGAGCAGCATCCGAGGCAGGCGACCGACTCCACCGTGAACGACTTGTCCCTGGTCGTGCCGCCAGCTGCGGGTATCCCCAGCGTCTCGCCGAGCAGGTCCGATATCGACTGGGCGCCCGCGACGTGGCAGGCGGTGCCGTGGCAGACCTTGATCATGTGCCGGCCCACGGGCTCCAGGCGGAACTGCGCGAAGAAAGTTGCCACGCCATAGAGCTGGGCGGCGGGAATCTCCGTTCTGGCTGCGATGTAATCCATCGACCCCGCCGGCAGGTATCGGAATTTTTTCTGCACGGCCTGAAGGATCGGGATGGCCGCCGAGAGGCTCTTCCCGTGCTCTGCAATTATTTCGTCGATCGCCCTGGTGTCCAGGTTCATGGATATGCCCTCATCGGATCTCTTGCGGAGGCGGCAGAGATAACGTGAAGAGGTCGCCCTGTCAATCGTCGCGGGCTTTACGTCTATTCTTAAAACTGATAGACCGCAAAATATGGAACTGCAGGAAATATCCTCTCTCCCGGTCGAGATAAAGCATCCGACTTTCCATGCCTTCAGGCACAGGAACTTTCGGCTCTTCTTCGCCGGACAGAGCATCTCGCTCATAGGCACCTGGTCGCAGAGCCTCGCGATCTCGTGGCTCGTCTGGAGGCTCACCCACTCCGCGGCATGGCTTGGCATCATCGGTTTCGCGATTCAGTTTCCCATGCTGATCCTCGGGCTCCCCGGGGGCGTGGCGGCCGACAGGTTCGACAGATTAAGATCCCTCACGCTGATGCAGGTGCTGTGCATGCTGCAGGCGGTGATCCTGTCTGTCCTCACGCTCTTCGGCGTGGTGAGGCTCTGGGAGGTCGTTGTGCTCTCCGCCATGCTCGGGGCGGTCTATTCGTTTGAATTCCCGATACGCCAGTCCTTCGTCATGGACATGGTCGGCAGGAACGACATGTTGAACGCCGCATCCCTGAACGCCGCGATGTTCCACGGCATGCGCATCGTGGGGCCGATGGCCGCCGGATTCATCGTGGCATGGAAAGGGGAGGGCGTTTGCTTCCTCTTCAACGCGGCGACCTTTCTCGCCCTGATCGTTGCGCTCATGATGGTCGACAGGAAAGAACTCGTCCACGTGCGGGCGGAATCGGCGCCCATGTTCGATTCCATCCGTGGCGGAATCCGCCATATGATGGGAGAGCCGCATACGAAGACGGCCCTCCTCCTCGTGGCCGTAATCTCCGTGGTGGGCATGCCCTTCGTGAACCTGCTGCCGATCTTTGCCGACAGCATCTTCGGCGGCAGATCGGTTGCGCTGGGGTGGCTCATGGGGGCGAGCGGGGCAGGCGCCCTCTCGGGCGCGCTCTGGCTTGCCAAAAGGCGCACGAGCAAGGGACTCCTCACGCTCTCCGCTAGATCGGCGACCATCTTCTCGCTGTCGACCATCGCCTTCAGCCAGCTGAAGGTCATCTGGGCGGCGTCCGTCGCCCTTGCGGTGTCCGGTTTTTTTCTGACGATGGTCGTCTCGTCCGTAAACACCCTCATACAGCATGGCACGCCCGATCACCTGCGGGGCAGGATGATGAGCCTCTTCACGATCGCCTTCATG
This sequence comes from Pseudomonadota bacterium, assembly GCA_043798915.1. GTDB lineage: Bacteria > UBA10199 > UBA10199 > 2-02-FULL-44-16 > JAAZCA01 > JAZDOG01. The sequence continues at coordinate 18,755 of JAZDOG010000021.1, forward strand.
GGGCTCGCTCCGTTCGGGAGCCTCGTCGGCGGTTTTGTGGCGCAGGAGATCGGCGCGCCTCTCACCGTCGCCGCATGCGGGGCGGCCTGCACGTTGGCCGGCGCGGCGATCTGGATCAAGGCGAGATCGCTGGACAGGCCCCGATAGTCGTTGATTTGCGATATCGATTATGGAAAGACCGAGGCCGAGGCGTGTTGTCGGTCGAAATGATGCGTAGTTAAATAAAAATGTTCGTGGGGGGATATTATGAAGAAAAACCTTTTTGGATTTATTGTGATGTTTGCGCTTGCCGCTGTGGTTGCGGGATGCGGGGGCGGCGGGGGAAGTGGAAGCTCAACCGACAATGACCCTGCTTCGCAGACATTCACAAGCGGCAGCAACTCGCTGACAGCTGACACGACGACCTCCGGCAGCACCAAGACAACTGCGGTTACAAACTCCAGCGGAACCACGGTTCTCACGATGGCTTTGACGGTCAACGGGGTAAGTCTCACTTTCCCCGGCCAGACAAGCACCGCGGACACCACGTTTTCCGAGGCGCTTCCTGAAATGCCCTCCAATTTTGCCGCCAGCGTCCTCGCCACCTACATCGCGGGTCAGGTCTCCGGCTTTTCTGCAAACACTTCCGCTCGCTCCACAATCTGCGCAACAAAGGACAGCCCCGGCTGCGACTGGTTTCCGGATACGCAGTGCACGCTCGGGTGCTGCGCCGACCATGATTACTGCTACGACTTAAACGGCTGCAGCGCTTCTTCATGGCTTATTATCGGACAATCTTCAGAATGCATAAACTGCAACGGCATTGCCGAATATTGTATTTCGAGGGCATGCGCTGGCGTAGATAGTTCAAGGACGAGCGATCGCTGCTACGACAACCGCTGCCACCAGTTCTACGACTGCGGCGAGGCAGACTGCTACACCTGCACTTCGCCCTGCGACAGCGTTTCGCCCGCCGCTTGCACTTCCACAAGCTTTTCAAACTGCTGCGGCAACGGAACCTGCGAATTGGGCGAAACCCAGACCAACTGCCCTGCGGACTGCAAGGACGGCGCGGGGTACAACCAGTGCTGCTACTCCTCAAGCGACTGCCCAAGCGAAGAGCTTTACACCTGCCCCGGCGCCTGCTGCTGCTGCGGCTCTGGCGAGGTTTGTACGCGGGATGGTTCGCACGTCTGTACCGGATCGGCGTCAATATCTGTTAAGGACTCTGCCCCGTTCTCTTTGAAGATTCCGGCTGATTGTGTTGGCAAGCCAAAGTCAGAGTGTCGCTGATATGGACCAAATAGCGGAGGCCATGGTGACGTCTGAATATAGTGTGCTTGTGATTGTTTTGGTTTCGGCTGTGCTCTTTTTTGGCGCAATCGGTCTCTCCATATATCTGCTCAAACGATGGAATGGTTTTTTTCGGATTGCGGCTGCACTTCCCGTGCTGGTGCTCACAGGATTTATTGCTGTCGTTTCCATCGGCATCGCAAAAGATCCAACATCGCACAACCTCTGGCCATTTGAACTCGTAATGTGGGGGGGTGGCACGTTCATCTATCTGGGGCTGGTTGCACTGCTGAAGCGTTTCGTCGCTATAAAAAGAAACAAGCAGGGCTGACTACGCTTGGACCTGAAAGATCAATATCCCAGCTTGCGGAGTTTTTCGTCGTCCATGCCGAAGTAGTGTCTGACTTCGTGCAGGAGCGTGCGGCGTATCTCATCCTGTATCGAAACCTCGTCTCCCCCGCAGAGTTCTTCTATTGATTCGCGGAAGAGGGTGATCCTGTCGGGCAGGACCATGTTGTAGAATTGCGGGTCGCGTTTTCCGAGAGGCACGCCCTGGTAGAGGCCGAGCAGGAGCCAATCTCCCTCTCCCTCCTTGAGCCCCTCACGTTCCTCGAAGTGGTCGAGCTCTTCATCCGTCGGCCAGTCCTCCACGATAACCTCGATATTATTCAGGGCCTTTCTGAACTCCTCTGGCAGGTCATCCACCGCGAGGGCGACGATCTGGCGGAATTTCTTGATATCCATTGTGACGGATTATCGCATGAGGTGGGGGAGGAGACAAGGCGGCACGGCATTACAGCCCGAAAAACAAAAGATCGAGCCGCCTGACCCGATCTGTTTTTACGCTCCTATATATATTATCGGCAGCGCGGATGCCAAGGTTGCTAATAAAATTCGATTCAGACAAAAAATCGTCACTTTGATTCAAAATGAAGTTTTTGATGTTCAAAAGCAAAAAAATCGATCATTTTCCCGTCCAGCACCCCCCATTACTTCGAAAATTATACCCAATTTATCCGCCGTCGCCGTTTAGGAGTTGTTTTCAAAATCATCCCTCCAGTCTAACAATCCAATGGTTGTCAAAAAAGCCCACATTATTTTCACATATCGTCAATAATTTGACAAAAAACAAGTTTTTCTAAGACATGTCTAAAAAATAAATTATTAAATATCAAACTGTTATAAAAGAGATACCCAAAAACTTGGTTGGCATGACGTTTGCTAATAATAGGCCCTAGTGGGTGCAGGAGAGATCGATAAGGAGCTGATATGAATAGGCGCAGGTCGAAGGAGCCATTTCTTGAGCAGCTGAAGGCCGTCGTCGGATCGCTTCGCAGGATGAAGCCCGGGGAAGTGCAGATATTAAGCGTCAACGCGAGGTATGGGCATTATCAGATATGCGTGGGGGCGGCGAAGGGCGGCGAGGAAGGCCGGCGGGAGGGCGGAAAGGATCGGCCCATCGAAATCCACGGGGAGATACATCATCTCTTTGTGTCGCCCGACGCGGTGAGGGCCAATCCCTCGAAGCGCCAGATGATCGAAAATCTGAAGGATACAGTGATAGTGCGCGGTCTCTATATTCGCCTGCGCGACCCGAAGGGCGATGGCCAGCACCTGGATCACCTGGGCGACAGGAGCGCGGCCGTCCGCGCGAGGGAGTGCATCAACCTGGCCGGCCGGAAGGGTGAGAAGCTCATCGAGGACGCAGGGCAGGCGAGGCGCCTCCAGATGGCCGCATACCGAATAATTCAGGAGGATATCCTCCGGACGTTCAAGGAACATCGGGATGAGTCCACCGAACCCGCCGAGTGATTCGTCATTTGCCCGAACGATTGACAATAAAAAAACATAGTTGAATAGTCCCCTCCCGCTAATCATTTCAGACATGAGGTTAAAAGATGAAGGATCAGCTCGCACGCGAGTATGCGAACTTCAAAAATATCGAGAAGGAGATCGACCGCTATCTTTTCCTTTCGGGCCTTCAGGATCGAGACGAAACCCTCTTCTACAGGCTGCTCCAGGAACATATAAGCGAGATGATGCCGATCGTGTACACTCCGGTCGTGGGGCTGGCGTGCCAGAGATACAGCCATATCTGCCGGGAGAGGACGCGCGGCGTATTCGTGCCCTATGCCCGCCGCGGCGACATCGATGCGATTCTCTCGGGTGTCCCCAGCGATGGCGTCGAGGTCATCGTCGTCACGGACGGCGAGCGGATACTCGGGCTCGGCGATCTCGGCGCGAACGGGATGGGGATCCCCATCGGCAAGCTTACGCTTTACACGCTCTGCGCCGGGATCCATCCGTCGGCCGCGCTGCCGGTCCTCCTCGATACGGGCACAGAGAACCAAAGCCTCCTGGATGATCCGCTCTACATCGGCTGGCGCCACGGGCGTGTGCGCGGCAAGGACTACGACGGCTTCGTCGAGGAATTCGTGCAGTGCGCGATGAAAAAATTCCCCGGCGCGCTCCTGCAGTGGGAGGATTTTTCAAAGGAGAACGCGGGACCGCTGCTCGAAAAATATCGCGACCGCCTCTGCACGTTCAACGACGACATCCAGGGGACAGGCTCGGTGGCGCTGGCCGGGATTATCGCGGCGACTAAGGCCGCCGGAACCAAACTTGCCGATCATCGTATCGTAATGCTCGGCGCCGGCTCCGCCGCGACGGGCATCAGCGACCAGATTGTCGCTGCGGCCGTAGACGAAGGGATCCCGGAGCGGCAGGCGAGATCACAGATATGGCTCGTGGACAAGGACGGGTTAGTCCTGGAACCTTTGAAACACAGATATGCTCAGCCCAAAGAGCGGGTGACGGGCTGGGAGCTTGAACGCCCGGATTCGATAATGCTCCGCGATACGGTGAGAAACGTGCGGCCGACGATACTCATCGGCGTCTCCGCACAGACGGGCGCGTTCACCAAAGAGATCATCTGCGATATGGCCGGCGCCGTGGAGAGGCCGATCATATTTCCGCTCTCGAATCCAAACTCAAAGTGCGAGGCGGTGCCGGCGGACATCATCGCCTGGACATCGGGCAAGGCGATCGTCGCTACCGGTTCGCCGTTCCCCGAGGTGTCATGCGGAGGCAGGTCGATCCGAATCGGCCAGTGCAACAACGCCTTCGTCTTCCCGGGTATCGGGTTGGGGCTTGTCGCTGCGAAGGTGAGGCGAGTCACCGACGGCATGTTCGTCGCTGCGGCGCGCGCCCTCGCTGGATTTTCGCCGGCGCTTAAGGATCAAGATGCGCCGCTCTATCCGACGCTCGACAAGGTGCGCGACGTCTCGCGGGCAGTGGCGATCGCCGTTGCGCTCAAGGCACAGGAGCAGGGCCTGGCAGAGAAGACGTCGCGTGAAGAGCTAGAGATGTTGATCGACAAAAAGATGTGGAAGCCGTAGAAAATTTTTTGCGTTCCTTCAGACACAATTTGTGAATTTATTTCAGGACCGATGCCCATTCCATTGTTAGGCTAAGTTTTTTCGCCCATCTGTCTATAAACGTAGTGTTTATCTGATCGCCTGACACGTCCAACATGCCCTTGATATCTTCGATGTGTTTTTGCGAGCCGCCTTCTTTATAGTATACAAGTTTTTTCAATATTACGTATTCTGGTGGAGCTACCCATACGGTCTCATTTGCAATGAGTTCTACCCTCTTCCTGTTTTCAAAACCCCATTTGGTCAAATCATCATCTCCGGCAGGGTAGATATCAATTTTAAAGCCGGTTTTTTGGTCGATCACGTTCATGTGCCCGTTTTCACCGAGCCGTATGGCTTCCTGAATAGTCTCGTCCGGGGGGCAATAATAATCATCGATATCGAATGATTTTGTAAAACCTTTTATTTTAGAGGCGGGGAAGACGACTACAACATCCATATCTTGCGTCAGGCGAGGTTTGCCATATAAAATTGAAGCAACAGAGCCCGTTATCATATAGTCCAGATCGAGAGCTTCAATTTTTCTCAAAAATGTCAGAAGATTTTTTAAATCCATAATTAAAAATACGTGCGGATTTTCTTTTCAAGCTCCGCTTCGCTGATATTGGGGTTGGCGCGCTTGATACGACCCTTGATGATCTCCCTTGCAAAGAAATATAATTGAGAAGCCGAGGCTATTCGCTGCCAGGAAGTTTGCCTTCGGTAGATATCGGTTTGAGGATCGGTTTTGCCGATTGATTGCATATGGATGACCTATACGATGGGGATAAACAAAATTCTACCCCTATTTATGCTAAGTACCTACGACACTCCCTTGCACGTCCTCGTTTTTCACCCCCTTGAACCAATGGTCCCGGAGGCATCTTCTCAAGTGAGTTGTGTGGTTTGTCCTGAGAAATGACCTTTAACGAGGCTCTTTGGACGGTGCTACAATCAACAACATAGACGTGAAGCTGGACGTTTTAAGCTGGGGGCCGAGCAGGGGGATCTCATGCTTGCCATTATCTTTTATCCATCCAAGCGCGTAGTTGCCTGAATCCAGCAAGGCCGCATTCTTTGCTCCAATAGAAGCAACAAATCTGGCGGTTTCGTAGAGATTCATTTCATCATTTAGCTGCATGATCATCCACGTGCGTATTAAATTATTTCCTGCATCGATAAATTCTCGTTCGACCAACACCCTCCTTGCTGCCTTAGCGGGATCAGAATGTTTGATTCCGAGTGGTGATGCTACCTTGATGCTGCCATTTTCCACCAGGGTGAAGGCTTGAAATAGATCGGCATTCTTAAGCCACTCTGGCGCATGATGAGCCACGGCTTCGATCGTCATGTTGTCGCCCGATGAGGCGCCATCTTTGGGTATTTCGTTTCTGTTATAAATTGCAGGTCCTGCGGCCGTGATCACAACAACCCCACCATATTTTTCAACATTCGGCATCTTCCAGCCAACTGACATTCCGTCGTTGAGATGAAAACCATCAATCTCCAGGTCAGGGCTGGAAAATGCCGCGGCAACCTGCAGGATGACCTCGGTTTCTGGATGACTTCGCTGATATGCCGTTGCTCTTGCAGCAAAAGTTTTTGACACATTGCCATTTGGGGTAAGAACGTCAAATCTACCCTTACCGCCAGACTCCAATGTGAACATATTGGCAATCACCTCACCTTGCCGATTTATGATATTGAACTCTTTTACTGCTCCGTTGCCGGCCATTGATCTGCCAGGCTGGATAGTCAATTTTCGTGCATCCAGGGCATCCCGAATGTTTTTATATGTGGGGATTATGCGCTCAGGCGGCTTTGATGACGTGGTCCTTCCGGAAATCACGTTGTCCAAACATCGTCGTGCATCTGCAAAGGACTCGTTAGAACAGCTCCGGTACTTATCATAGAGTTCCTCGATGGCTGAGGCCTGTTGGGGGAATTCCCACTTGAGTTTCTCAACCGAGGAGTCCTGATTGTTGCCGCTGAGGGCAGCTCGCAGCTTCTCTCGTATTTCTGGAGATATTTTTGGAGCCATATTGATTCCACGGGAGGAAATCTCTTCCCATATAATTATCGGCTTTACTCAGGAAAAGTTGCTTAAAAAATGCAAAAAATGGAACTGGCGGTTTCAGTTGCATGATTCGCCTAAATTGTTGCACTCTGTCGGAAAGGGGAGCGGTTATGCCGTTTGTCAGAAGGCCTGGAATAGAGGGATTGGTCTTTGTGCCGGAGGGGTGCCCTTCATGCGAGAAGAAGCACGATTGCCCGGATTGCTTTTACTGCCAGCAGTGCAGCGAGACGCGTTGCCGAGCCTGCCGCGGGGATGTGAAGCGCAAGGGGAAGAAGAAAAAACGCCCATCCTGCGATAGATGAATATCAGATGAACCGTCGGCGGGCAGGTATTTCGCGCGCTATTCCTCGTACACATCTCTTCGATGTTTGATTACCACTATGGTCACGATCCGTTCCTTTGGGTCGATTCGATATACGATTCTATAGTCGCCAACGCGCAATCTGCGATGGCCTTTGAGGCTGTAGCGCAGTGGCTTGCCCAACCCGACGGGATCGATTGTCAGACGCTCCTCAATAGCCCTATGAATCAAGAGGCGGGAGGATTTAGGCAGCCTCGGAATGTCCTCATTGACGACAGAATCCAGATACACGATTCGATAGAGGTCACTTCCATGCTTTGTCATGGGAGACGGTCCTCTTGGATTTATGCTCGCGCTTCATCGCAAGGTCCGAGAGCAGCATGTCTTCATGCCGGTCGAGTGCCTCGACGATGAGCTCCTGCGCCACGACGGACAGGGATTTATCTTCATTCTCGGCGATCTCAGAGAGCGCCAGGAGAACCGCTTTCGACAGGACGACATTCAACCTGGGATTCTTCGTGGGCATCGCGAACCTCCTTTTTCCACCTATCGACCAAAGTGTATCACTAGTGATACACCTGGTCAACTGAAAAACCCACGGCGAAAAACGAGGAGGTGTAAGGGAGGGTCGTAGGTGCAGGGCGCACTTCGCTCGCTATTCCTCGCCAAAAGGTCGTGTGGATTTGGAAACTTAAATGTCCTCCGCTGTCGGCCTTTAAGTTTCCAAACCACTACGACTTTTGTCTTCGTCATACGCTCGTCTCGTAAACGCGCCTTTAGCACCTACGACCCTCCCTTACACCTCCTCGTTTTTCGACAGCGTAGCTAAACCTTGCCGTTAATCTCTGCATTCAATCTCTTAAAGAAATCTGCCATGAACGCATGGCGGCCCTCTGCCAGGCGCTTTCCTTCGCGCGTTAGCAGGCGTCTGTGGACGTGCTGGAGCTTGTGGAGAAATTCCCTGTAGGCCGTGTCCTCGGGCCCGTATGCGTCCGTCTTCATCGGATCCACCTTCGAATCGTTGTGGAGCTTTGCTCCGTGTTCGCCTGAAAAGAGAAATGCTCGGCCGATCCCGACCGCGCCTATCGCGTCGATCTTGTCCGCATCGAAGATGACCTTGCCTTCCAGCGTCTCGGGTACGCTCTCCTTGCGATATCTGTGTCGCTCTATGCAGTGGACGACGTCGTCGATGAACTTGTCCGGCAGCTTGTGCCTTAAGAGTATCTCCCTCGCGAGCCTCCCGCCTTCCGCTGCGTGGCAGATCTTGCCGAGGGATTCATCCTCCTTTTTTCTCCCGATGTCGTGGAGGAGCGCCGCGATCTCGATGACCTTGAGGTCGGCGCCCTCCGCCTTTCCGATGTGGAGGGCGAGCTTCACCACGCGCTCGGTGTGGTCCCAGCTGTGGCATCCGTGGCCAACGAACGCAGCCCTGGCCTCGTCCCTGATTTCACCAATTATTTTCTTCATTTTTTGTTCTGGATCGTTTCACACCGCGCCGAGATGATGCCCCTGAACGATTCTGAAATCGAACACCAGTCCACGATATCCACGCGAAAGGGGATATTGGACTCCTCAAACGCCTCTTTGAGCCTGGCGAGCCTCGACCTGTCGATCTTTTCCTGGCCAACGACTGCCAGGTCGAGATCGGAATAGGGCTTCGCCTCGCCGCCCACCCGCGAGCCAAACGCCCGAACCTCGCATTCTGGCACATGTTCAGCAAGAATGCGCCTGACCTCGGCCATAACATGAGGCATGACATCAATCATTTTTCGACTCCAGCGTCATCAATAGTCCCTTGGCCGGCCCAAGGAAACGCAATGCCACCTGGAACACATCCCCGGCGGTCTCCTGATCATAAGTGTGGGCGGTTTCGTTCCGGGCCGAATGGAATTCCATCCATTGTTCGACATCATCGATCAATTGAGACTCCGCACCGAGCCGGAAGAGTTCGCGGCGAGAGACGCCGTCCACCTGGACATTCCCGAGATTGTGTTCCAGCCAGCGCTTCATCATTTTCCAGGAGAGTTTGTAGGTAAACTCAAAGTTCTGAATGACCCCGGCGCGAATCGCATCACGCTGGTCGGCATCCAACGCGTTCATCTTATCGTCCGAAATAGCCGCGCCGATCGTTCGTTCCAGCGAATCGACGGCCTTTTTGAGGCTGCTCAAATCAAGCGGCATGATGACTCCTTCCCCATGTATGTATTCTGCTTTCACAATAATCACACCCTCCGTTCACTTTGCAACGGTCGATTTGGGAGTGGAATATTCGTGTGGAAAAGGCGGCAAATCCAGAGGTTCATCCCCACACGCGTGGGGAACGCTCCAGCGTAAGCGCTCGGGGAAGCGCATCTAGCCGGGAGCTGGGCGGACATGATAAGGAGTTTCCTGGATAAAACGGAAAGGAGACTCCGATGGAAAAAGTAACTGGCAGGGTCATGAGATCTGAAGCGGAGTGGAAGGCGATCTTCGAGGCGCAAAGGATATCGAATCGGTCGGCGGCTGGATTTTGCAGGGAGCATGGCATCGACTACGGGCATTTTCTCTATCACCGCAGGAAGATCCTCACAGATGACGGCTTGGCTTTAGCTGTTTTGAGATCGGGTGGAGTCGTGCCTGCCGTTCGAGATCGGGGATTCATTCCGATCAGGGTTGAAGATCCCTGCGGCATGCGGCTGCGTTTTCCTCGCGGGCTGATATTGGAAGCGGACCGGATACCACCTGCGGCATGGGTAGCGGAGTTGGCCGCTCGCTGGGTTGGCGCGGAGGCGGCACCATGCTGAAGCTCGAATCGTTCAGTGGGATATACCTGCATCGGGACAATGTTGATTTCCGAAAATCGATCGATGGGCTGGCCGCGATCGTGGAGCAGGAGATGGGGCTCGATGTGTTTGGGAGTCATCTGTTTTTATTCTGCAATCGGAACCGGACGAGGCTCAAGGTGCTGTATTGGGACGCGACGGGATTTGCGATGTGGTACAAGCGGCTGGAGAAGGACAGGTTTACCTGGCCGCGCCGACATGATGAGGGGGTGATTTCCATAGACGCTCAGCAGCTTGAGTGGCTGCTTGGCGGTTACGATATTTGGAAGACGAAGCCGCATGAAAAAGTGAATTATGCGCATGTAAGCTAGAGACAAAACATCAGCGATGTGCTAGACATATTGCCGATGACACAGACGGCAAACACGCTTCCAGACGACATTTCCAGCCTTAAGGCGATCATTGCGCAGCAGATTCTTCAACACGAAAAGACGGTAGTTGAACTCGCTCAGGTGAAGACTGAAAACGAGCGGCTTGAGGAGCTCGTGAGGCTTCTGCAACATCGGCATTTTGGAGCCCGGAGCGAGAAGGTGAAGGGCGATGAAAGACAGCTGCCGCTCGGGATATTCAATGAAGCGGAGGCGGAGGCAAAGAGCTCTGAGCAGGGGCCGGGCGTCGAGGTCAGGGGTTATCGCCGTCGAGGCAAGCCAAAGCGCGTCGTCTTTCCAGCGGATCTTCCGCGCGAAGATATTATCGTGGATATTCCGGAGAGCGAGCGCATCTGTCCAGAGGGGCACGAGCTCAAATGCATCGGAGAAGATGTCAGCGAGCAGCTGGATGTCATTCCGGTGCAGATCAAAGTCATTCGCACAATTAGGAAGAAATATGCGTGTCCGGTGTGCGAGGGGCACGTCAAGCGGGCGCCGCCTCCGCCCACGGCGATACCGAAGAGCATGGCGAGCGCCGGCCTCCTGGCTTATATCGCGACGAGCAAATACGGCGATGGTTTGCCGCTCTACCGGCAGGAGCACATGTGGCAGCGCGCCGGGATCGAGATTCCCCGTGCGACGATGGCGTCGTGGATGATCAAGGTGAGCGAGCTCTTGGTTCCGATGATCAATCTGATGGAGGACGATTTATTAGAGGGCGGTTTTGTGGGCGCCGACGAGACGAGGGTGCAGGTGCTCAATGAAGAAGGAAAATTGGCGACTCAACAATCGTACATGTGGGTGCGGGGCCGGGAATATCCTGGGGCAAAACCGATAGTTCTCTTCGAGTACGATCCCACGCGCGGCGGCGATGTGGCAAAACGTCTGTTTGCAAATTATCAAGGCTATCTTCAGGCAGACGGATATGGCGGATACAACGGGATTTGCGAACAGAAAGGAATTATCCGCTGCGGATGCTTG
>JAZDOG010000023.1:0-27392 GCA_043798915.1 Pseudomonadota bacterium
TGAGCGGCAGCGGAAAGGGCTATGACATCCATCAGATCGATCTCGTCCCGATCAGCTCGGACGGGTCGGATTACCTCCTCGATGGCGGCGATGGCACGGATTTCGTCTTCGCACAGAAGGGATCGAGGGTGAAAAACGATGACGGCCTGGATGATGTGGTCGATGTGAAAGACACGCCGGCGAAATAATCAGTACAGCACCTCCATAAGATACAATCCGCAGGCCGGGGCACAGCGCCCGGCCTGTTCTCTTCTGCGCGCCTCCAGGATGCCCTTGATCGCATCCAGCTCGATCTTCCCAAGGCCAATATCCACGAGCGTACCGACGATGTTGCGCACCATGTGGCGGACAAAGCCGTTGCCCTCGATTGTGATATCAATGATCTCGTCGCAGTTCTCCCTCCCTTGATGGGAGGGAGTCGGAGGGAGGGTGACCCGGTTGCAATTGCCACCCTCACCCTGACCCTCTCCCCTCAAGGGAGAGGGAAATGAGTGTGTAATCTCGATGTTTTTGATCTCCCGCACGGCGTTCCTGCTCGAACACCCGGCCGCCTTGAAGCTCGCGAAGTCGTGCTTCCCGACCAGAACCGATGCCGCCTCGCGCAGCCGGTCGAGGCCCGGCCGCACGCCCATCTGCCAGAAGCGATTCATGATGAGGGGGCGGCGCTCGCCGGAGATGAGAAGGCGGTAGAGATAGCGCTTACCTTTGGCATCGCGTCGTGAATTGAAGCCCTCGGCGGCCTCCTCCGCGCCCACGACAGCGATGTCCTCCGGCAGCAGCGAATTGAGCCCCATTTTGAATCCGTCGCATAGGACGTCCATGGAGGTTCGAAAATGCGCGACCTGCCCCAGCGCATGCACGCCAGCGTCGGTCCGCGATGCGCCGATGACAGGCGTCTCCTTGCCCGTCATCCTGCAGACCGCCTTCTGGAGAAGCGCCTGTATCGACACGCCGTTTGGCTGCGCCTGCCAGCCGACGTAGCGCGTGCCATCGTACATCAATGTGAGTTTTATCGTGCGCATGGGATTAAAATTCAAACAGCAACCCAGCCGAATAGACCCCGCCGGAGAGACTGAGGCCGCGGCTGCCGAAGTTGTTGATCCACTGGTAGCGGCCTTCGAGCGTCAGGAACATGCCCTTGATGCTGTAGTCTGTGCCGAGCGTGTGCCCGGCATCGCCGATCCAGCCCAGGTCGACGCCCACGCCCCCGCCCCCGTGGAGTCCCCATTTCAGCCCTTGTATGGTCTTCCCCTTGTCGCCCTCACGGAAATACACATAGTCGACGCCGGCCCTCACATAGGGCACGATATAGCGCCATGTGAAATAATCGGCGCGCCATACGAAGTTCGTCTCCATCGGGATCATGAGAAAGCTGAAGCTGTCCTGCGACTGCCGGCCGCTTACCAGCCCCATCGCATCCGCGCTCTTGAAGAAGATACCGACCCCCTCCTCGATGCCGTACCTTCCATGGATGAGGGCGCCACCCTCGATCCGCGTTATTATGTTGCAGCAGTTGTTGAAAAATCGCTTCATGACGGCGTTGCTCGGGAGCCAGAATCCGCTCTTGACCTCGACCGACCACATCGCCGGCCGGCTGTTCGTGCCGTCTCCCGTCGCGGCCACCGGGCGCTCCTCTATCGCCCCGGCCTCCTCCGCGCAGAGGGGCGCCGCTGCTAAAAGAAGAAAGGCGAGAATGATAAACAGGATGGGCTTTTTCATTAGTGTATTCAGCCAGGGAGCTGTCTGTTGCTGGACAGAACTTCGGAGGGGGAAACCCCCTCCCCACGCCTGTCGGCGCGGTTCCCCTCCCCATGTCCTGCAACAGACAGCTCCCCGGCTGAATAGGAATTAATTTGTCAACGCGCTAGCTTTCCATTTCCTTGCGATCATGAGAATCAGGACTGCATTAAAAATGGCAGTGATCGACATCCAATCGAAGGCAAAATCGCCTCTCACTACGGAGCACCCTTTCTCCCCCATCATAGCTGCAGGGCCAACGGTCATCTCGGGGAGACCAGTCGCAACGGTTCCGTCCTTGAATGTGTTGGTGCGGGAGCGGCTCACGAGCCCGCCGGTGTCGATCGCATCCATGGCGACGTAATAGGTCGTGCCGTCGGTCAGGCCATCGACCTCAGCGCTCTGCGTCGACCCCGACGAGGCCTGCGCCACAGTCGCAGCCGCATCCGTCTTTGTGAGGACCGCATTGGGATCGGTGTCCACGTACACCCTGTAGCTCGCCATATCCGAAACAGTCAGCCGCTCGAAGTTCACGTATATGCGCCCCTCGCCGAAACCGGTGGAATCCATCACGACGTCTGGCGGGGGCAGATTCAGAGTGACAGTCGTCGACCTCCTCCCGATGTTCGATCCAGCAGTCACGAAGACCCAGACGTCATTATCGCCCTCCTGAAACGCCGACACGTTGTCAGCCTGGTTTATCGTCACGGAGGTATCGGTGTTGAGTGTCACGGAGCCCGACGTGTTGCCGGCACTGTCCTTCAAGACAGTGCCGTTGCCGCTCACGGAGCCGCCCGCCTTGATCGTGTAAGTGCCAGTCTGGTTTGAGTTGAACGTCATCGTGAAGCTTCCGCCCTCTATGAGCGCGCTGCCGCCCCCGGAGTAGGTGACGCTCCTGATCGTCGTGAAGGGATTCTCTGAAAGCAGCCCCATCTTGCCAGTCGAAAAACCCATGTAGATGTTGCCGTCAGATACGCTCGAAGCAGCAAGCCAGGCGGGCGTGGCCGAAATCGGGAGCGGCGCGCCGACTGAATCGGGATCACTGCCAAGGTTGAAGACGGTGTCGGTCGCCGTATCAACGACGGATACCCCTCCGCCCGGCGAAGCGGCGCCGGAGACGAAGGCGTAGTTCGCGCCGGGATTGCTGACGGCCGTGATGACTATGTCGCCAGGGCTGGGATTCAGGGATATATCTATGTTGCTCGTGACCACGCTGTGGGTCGAAGTGCTTATCTTGATCAGGGACGGCGTGGTCGCATCGACGACATAGAGGTAGTCGCCTCCTGGAAAGGTCGCGAGGGCCGCCAGGTTCTTTTTGCCTGTGGCATCCACAACTATTGCCGTCGCTGTCGTTCCGCCGGAGGCTATGTAAAAAACGATCCCGGCGCTAGTGCTGAAGTAGGATTCTTTTGTGTAGGAGTTGTAGGCAGCGTCGGTGACCATGAATGAGGTCGTCATCAGCGTCGGCAATGCGATCGAACCGGAGAGCGTGCCCGACGAGAGGCTTACGACCTGCAGCGCAAGCGCAGTGTTGTCGGAAACATAGGCCACATCGGCGTTCGTATCCATCGCTATGGGACCAAGCGTATCGCCGTCAACGAGCTTCACATCCGACGGATCCGCCGAGACATTGTTGAGGTCGTAGTTGAACAGGTGTCCGCTCTGCATCGACGCCAGGACGTTATTTCTGCCGCTGTCATAGGCGATCGCCGTTATGTTGCCCGCCGATACGCTTGATGTGGTGCCGTCGGAATTCGTGACGGTAATCGAGGGGGGCAGCGGCGGCTGGACCGGCTCGAGAGCGTATGAACCCACATCCACGAGGGCAAGCGACTGGCCGTAGCTCATGAGAAGGAGCTGGTCGGAGGCGAGAAGAAAACCGCTGAGATTCGAAGTTACGCCGAAATCGAACGGCGGGTCCACGCCGCCGATTCCAATCACCTCTGGGCTGGGGTACGCAAAGAGGCAGAGGGGCCACATCGATATGGCTGCAATTACGACTAAGAGGGCTGCTGATCGCCTCATCGGGATCCAAGATTGCAATAGCGGGCCGGCCAAATCAAGGGAATTGCCACAAGATGTCATTGCGAGGAGCCGGAGGCGACGAAGCAATCCCTTTGAGTCATAGAGATTGCTTCGCTTCGCTCGCAATGACATCACATTATTTAAGGTGGTCCCGCGCGAGGATCTCGGCGATCTGGACGGCGTTGAGGGCCGCCCCTTTCCGGAGGTTGTCCGCGACGATCCAGAGGGCAAGGCCGTTTTCAACCGATGGATCGCGCCTTATGCGGCCCACGAAGACGGCGTCCTTTCCGGCGGCATCGGTAGCCAGGGGATAGCGGCAGAGATTGGGGTTATCTATCACAGAGACGCCTGGCGCTTCCGAAAGGGCCTCGCGCGCCTCGTCAATATCTATGGGATCGTCGAACTCGATGTTGACCGCCTCGGAGTGTCCGCAGAAGACCGGGACGCGCACGGCGGTCGCCGCCACGCGTATGGAGGCATCGCCCATGATCTTTTGCGTCTCCTCCACCATCTTCGTCTCCTCCTTCGTGGACCCGTCCTCGAGAAAGCGGTCGATGTGCGGGATGCAGTTGAAAGCTATCCTGTGGGGGAAGACGTTCACACGGGGCTCCCTCTGTGAAAAGAGGGCCACCGACTGCTGCGAAAGCTCCTCCACCGCCTCGATGCCAGCCCCCGAGACCGCCTGGTAGGTCGCCACGACCACCCTCCTGATGTGCGAGATGCGGTTGAGCGGTGCCAGGACCACAACCATCTGAATGGTGGAGCAATTGGGGTTCGCTATTATGCGCCGCTTCTTCCATCCGGAAATCGCCTCTGCATTGACCTCGGGGACGACAAGGGGCACATCGGCCTCCATCCTGAACGCGGAGGTGTTATCCACGGAGACCGCTCCCGATTCTGCGGCGATCGGCACAAATTTGAGGCTCACATCGGAGCCCGCCGAAAAGAGGGCGATATCGACTCCGAAAAACGAATTCTCGCCCAGGATTTCAACCGGGACCCGATCTCCCCGAAACGCGCATTCCTTTCCGAGCGACTTCTCGGACGCGAGCGGAATGAGCCTCTCCACCGGAAAATCCCGCTCCTCAAGGACCTTTATCATCTCCCCGCCGACCGCCCCTGTGGCGCCGACGACTGCTACGTTGTATGATTTCTTCGTCATTTTTTAAACAGCTCCTCCAGTTTATTCTTAGAGTCCATGGCCTTCTTCTTTTCCGAAACTGCATCGCGCCCGAATTCGAAGAACTCGCAGAAGTTTGACTGCTCCCTGTCAGATATATAGCCGGCCTGGGATTCGCGGCACTGGTTGTGATAGCTGCGGTCGCAAAAGCGGCACTGGAGGCAACAGTGGATATCTCTCCTGCAGGATGGGCATTCCGCGCTGCGGCCGGCGCGCCCCTCAAGCTCGACAGGCGCCCCGCAGAAGGCGCATGGAAAGATGACCTTCGTCATCAGAGGGCTTCCCCGGAGCTTTGATTCTCGGAGGGATATTCGGTCCCGCCGACCACCTCTAGCTTTCTCTGGCGGCGCATCACCCTCGCCTCGCGCATCTTGCCGAGTATCTGCCTGCTCTGGTGAAGCGTGACGATCTCCTCGATGAGCCCGGAGGACACATATCCCAGGGTCAGCACGAACATGGTGACCTCGGGTTTTATCGCGACAACGAAGATGCCGAAGACGACGAGCACCAGCGCAAAAAACGAATTGCGGTTCTTGAAATCGAACACCTTCATGCTGCGGTAGCGGATAGTGGAGACCATGAGCAACGCCAGCATCATCGTCATTCCGGCGACCAGATAGCTGGCCTCAGGCGGAAAGGCAAAGAGGTGGTGATGGAAGATCACGTACGTGGCGATCACGTAGGCGGCGATCGGTATGGGCAGGCCCTGAAAGTATTCCTGCTCGATGTCGTCATGCTGCACGTTGTAGCGCGCGAGCCTTAAGGCGCCGCAGGCGAAGTAAAGGAATGCCGCGAGCCAGCCCAGCTTCCTCAAGCCGTAGAGTGACCAGGTGTAGATCAATATGCCAGGGGCAAGCCCGAAGGACGAGAGGTCGACCAGCGAGTCGTACTCTATGCCGAATGCGCTCTCGGCCTTCGTGAGCCTCGCGATCCTTCCGTCCAGGAGATCGAAGACCCCCGCCAGGAGGATCGCCCATGCTGCGGCGACGAACTCGCCTGAGAGCGACTTGACCACTGAGAAGAAGCCGCAGAAGAGACTCGCCGTCGTGCAGAGGTTGGGCAGGAGGTACACCCCGCGCTTCATCCCTTCGCGGCGCCTCATTATTTTCTGCCTCATGCAAACCTCCCTATCACCGACTCCCCCGACTTCACGCGGTCGCCCGGGCGCACCCCGATTTTGGCGCCCGGCGGCAGATAGATATCCACGCGGGAACCGAAGCGTATGAGGCCAAACCTCTCGCCGCGCGCGCGGAAATCCCCTTCCCTCACGTAGCATACGATGCGACGGGCGACAAGCCCGGCTATCTGAACCATCACAAGCTCCCTGCCCGACTCGTCCTCAAGGACCAGCGCGTTCCGCTCGTTGGCCTCCGAGGCCTTGTCGAGACTCGCGACCAGGAACCGGCCGGCCGAATAGGCGACCCTCTTCACCTTCGCCGCTACCGGGAAGCGATTGATATGGACGTTCAGGACCGACATGAATATGCTGACCTTCGTCGACTCGCGGCCAGTGCAGGGCGCCACAACGCCTTCGGTCACCGAAAGGATGCGCCCGTCGGCAGGCGCGATCACGAGGCCGGCCTCATCCGGCGGAACCCTCTCAGGATTCCGGAAGAAAAACGCCACGAAACCTGCCACGCCAAGCATGAAGATCCACGCCGCGAAGCAACCGGTCGCGCGCAGCAGAAGTACCGCCGCGATGGCGATCGCGATAAAGGGATAGCCCTCGCGGGCGATATACGACTGCCTGGGGCTTGGGCGATATGCAGTTATAGTGGAATCCATAATGAACCTTGCAAAAACACCGGATACAAATTCCCCTCCCCTTTGTAAGGGGAGGGTCAGGGTGGGGTAGACCTCTGTTTCAATGCTGATCTACCTCCCCCATCCCCTCCTTACAAAGGAGGGGAGTCAGGAAAGCGAATCCTGCTTCCTATACAAGCTCAAGATATCCTCGATTTTGTCGCGCCCCAGGAGCTTCTTCTTCTGGAGATTCTTGCGCTCCGTCTCCTCCATGGGAGTGAGAAACGGCTTGTTGTTGTATTTCTCCAGCTGCTTCTCGAAAGTCACATGCTCGTGATAGAGCATCTCCAGCAGCTTGTCATTCGACACATGCCTCTCTATCAACTCCAGATCGCGCTGCTCCATGTTTCCCTCCCTCTTTGACTGCGTTTATTCAATCAAAAAGGGCCTCGGACTTGTTCAGGCGCCCGGGCCCTTGGGAATCTCAAGGATTTGATTCCGGGGCAGGCATCCTCATACTTCTTTGAGCCCACCCCGGCTCATGTCCCTTCATATCTAAATGTTATACAATCGCCCCCCCACCTGTCAATGAATTAGTTGATTTGGCTGCCGGTCTGGAAAATATTTGATATTATTTATATGGATTAAAGTTTAAACGCGCCCTGTATCCCCACCCTCATCATCATCACAGCGATCGCGGCGAGGAAGAGGCCGACGATCTTCGAAAGGGCCGTCATCCCGCCTGTGCCCAGCGCCCTGGCGATGTAGCGGCTGTATATGAAAACCAGCGCCACGAGGCCCAAGTTGGCCACTAGACTCGCGATCACCCACGGCAATTCATGGCTGTCGACCTGGATGAGGAGCGTCGTGATGGATGCGGGGCCGACGATGAGCGGCACCCCCAGCGGGACGATGCCAACAGCATGGTCCAGCTTCTCCTCGCGCTCCTTCCCCGAAAGGACCATATCGAGTGCGATGAGCAGGAGGATGATCCCGCCGGCTATCTTGAAATCATGCACCGATATGCCGAGGAAGGTGAATATCCCTTTGCCCAGCATGAGAAACGCGACCGCAAAGATGACAGCAGTGAGCATGGTGAGGCCTATGACCCGCTTCATCTGGCGCGGGGCCATGCCCTCGGTGAGGCTTAAGTAGATGGGGATCACGCCCAGAGGATCGATTGCCACGAAGAGCGGAATGAAACACATCATAAACGAGCCCATTGAAACCTCCGTTTATACCGCCAGCGTCCCGCATGCATCCTCGGCCGCGGCGACGAGTTCTCCAGAGCGCACGAGTTCTTCGCAGTGCGCAATATCGTGCCTGTATTCGCGGTCTCCCTCGATGAACGGAACGCACTGCCGCACGAGTTTGTAAACGCCAGCCGTGCCTCTGCCGGGCCTTCCGTATTGATGCTGAAGGTCGATCGCCTGGCACGCTGCGAGGACCTCGATTGCAATGATCGTCTCGACGTTCCGGATGATGGCGAGCGCCTTGCGGCCCGCGATGGGCCCCATGCTCACATGGTCCTCCTGTCCACCGCTCGTCGGTATGGAGTCGACCGACGCGGGATGCGCCAGGGCCCTGTTTTCGGAGACAAGGGCGCTCATCGTCACGTGCGCGATCATGAGCCCGGAATTGAGCCCCGGGTTCGGCACCAGGAATCTCGTCTTGAGCTCGCCTGAGAGCGGTGCCGTCATTATAGCCACCCGCCGCTCGGAGATACTCCCCAACTCGGAGGTCGCAATCGCGATCATGTCGAGCGCGAATGCCAGGGGCTCGCCGTGAAAATTGCCGCCGGAGATGATCTCATCGTCCTCCGCAAATATGATCGGGTTGTCGGTGCAACTCCCGGTCTCCCTCATAATTACGGAGCGCGAGTAGGCGAGGGCATCCTTCACCGCGCCGTGCACCTGCGGGATACAGCGGAAGGAATAAGGGTCCTGCACCCTCTTGCAGTTTGCATGGCTCGCAATGATGCCGCTTGCGACGATGAGCCTTCGCACGTTGGCGGCCGTCGCGATCTGCCCCGGATGAGGACGAAGTTTGTGAATCCTCGCATCGAAAGGCCGGCGCGAAGCGCGATCTCCCTCGATCGAAAGCGCACCGGCGATGTCGGCCACCTTTATAAGATTCTCAAGCCTCACCAGTGCGGCCGCGCCCATCGCCGCCATCGCCTGCGTGCCGTTGGTGAGGGCGAGCCCCTCCTTCGCCGAAAGCCTGATGGGCTTGAGACCCTCCGCCTTCAGGGCGCGCTTCGCAGCGACGACCCTGCCTTTGTGGAAGACATCGCCGCGGCCGATCATCGCCAGCGCGATGTGCGCCAACGGCGCAAGATCACCGCTCGCCCCTACCGACCCCTGCTCCGGGATGATGGGCACGACGCCGCGGTTCATCATGTTGACGAGGAGCTTGAGGGTCTCCTCGCGAACGCCGGAATAACCCATGGCCAGGACATTGGCGCGCAGAAGCATGATGAGCCGCGCCATCGGGAGCGAAAACGGATTTCCGACGCCGACCGCATGCGAGAGGATCAGATTTTCCTGGAGCTTTTCAAGATCCGCTGGAGGTATCGGCCGATCCGCGAGCATCCCGAAGCCGGTGTTGATTCCGTAGAACGGTTCGCGCGAGGCGAGCTTCTTCTCGACGAAGGCCCTGGCCCTCTTAACGCGCGCCATGGCCTTTGAAGAGACGGCGACGCGCACCCCTCCCTCGAGAAATTCCTTCATCTCAGCAAGCGACAACGCCCCGCCGTCGATGACTAGCATCTTTTATTTCCCCCTGAATCCTATCTCCGCATCGGAGTGGCGGATGTAATTCGGGACGAGGGATGCTATGTCGTCGCCCTTTCCGCGCTCGAAGCGCGGGAGCGAAAGAAGCGCCAGGTTGACGGCCTGAGGAAGAGAGGATGTCCCGGCGGCGATCTCCGCCCTCGCCCCCACAGCTTTGAGGATACGGGCTCCATATTCGATCGCGCCGTCTCCCACTAAAAGAAGATTCCCTTTTATTCGCTTCAATGCCTTGATGAGATCAAGCGGGGGCAGCACACACTCCCTCAACACGAATACGGTCCTCCCCCTCTGCGGAACTTTGATGGCCGCGGCATATATCTCGCCACGCCGCGCATCTATGAGCGGAACGACGGTCCCGGCGAAACCTCGCCCGTTGAGCGCAAGCGAAGCGAGAGAAGAGACCCCGGCGACAGGCACGCCGAGCGCGAGTGCGATCCCCTTTGCGGTGCCGAGCCCGATTCGCAATCCCGTGAACGAGCCGGGACCGATAGCCACGGCGACCGCATCGAGTTCGCCCCGCTGCCATTGCGCGAGCGACAGGAGGTGGTCGATCGAAACCATGAGCCTCTCGGAGTGTGTGCCGGGGACGCCCTGCTGCTCCTGCGCGACGAGTCTCTCATCTTCCGAGAGCGCCACGGAGCCCAGCATCGAAGTAGTGTCTATGGATAGAATGCGCATGCCGATTTGTCATTCCTGCGGAAGCAGGAATCCCTTGAACGCATTGGATTCCCGCTTTCGCGGGAATGACTTCCCGCTAGAATATTTTCTTCAGTATTTCCTTTATCCCCCACACATTCTGAATATCATTATATGTGACGAGGAGCATGAGGGAGATCAGGACCACAAAACCGACCTGGTCGGCAACCGAGCGTATCCGGACGCTGAGCGGATGTTTGAACAGCGCCTCGAAGCCTAAGAAAACCAGGTGGCCGCCGTCCAGCACCGGTATCGGAAGAAAATTCAGTATGGAAAGCTGAAGGCTCAGGAATGCCAGGAAGTAGAGAAAGTCGGAAAGGCCCGATGCGGCCGCCGCGGCCGAGGTCTTCGCGATGATGATCGGGCCGCCGAGCACTTTATAGGAGAGCTTGCCCGTCACGAGGCGCCGGAGCACATCCATGGTCAGCCCGGCAAGCTTCACGTTCTCCTTCGTGCCCATGACGATCGAATTGATGAACCCGTAGCGCACCACGAACATCGGGACGCCGCTCCTGCGGTCCTTCGAGATGCCGATGAGCCACCGGCCATACTCCTCGCTGTGGACGGGCGTGACCTGAAACGACTGCGTCCCGCCGTCGCGCATGACGACGATCGGCGCCGTGGCGCCGCGGTTGGCATCCACGCGGGCCGAGAGATCGATCCAGTCGGCCACCGGTTCGCCGGCGAACGAGACCACCTTGTCGCCAGCCTTGAGTCCCGCCGCAGCCGCCGGCCCCTGCGAGCGGATGCCGTCGATCGTCGCCTCATTGCCCATGAAGAGCATCGGTTCGAAGCCGACGTAGCCGCCTTTGAGCTCCGGCATCTCGCCGACGGTCACGCTGCGCTCGATCCGCTCCCCTCCCCGCATGGTTTCGATCTTCAGCTTCGAGCCGGGCCCGAGCAGCACCCGGTTCAGGACATCCTCCCAGCTCTTCGCCGATTTTCCGTCGACCGAGACTATCAGGTCGCCCTTCTCGAAACCCGCGCCCGCCGCCGGCGAGCCGACCCGCACGCCCATGAGCGCCGGGGTCTCGTGGAGAAAGACCGGCTCCGACCTCCCGATCATGAAGACGATCGGCATAAACACGAGGCAGAGGAAGAGATTCATGAGCGGCCCGAAGATGATGACCTTGACCCTCGCCCACACGCTCTTTGCGGCAAAGGATCGCGGGTCGCCAGCAGCTTCGTCGCTGGCATCCTCGCCGCGCATCTTGACGTAACCGCCCAGCGGGAGCAGGGAGATGCGATAGTCGGTCTCCCCACGCTTTATGCCGAAGAGCCTTGGCCCAAACCCCAGCGAAAACGCCTCGACGTATATGCCCGCCCGCTTCGCGAATATGAAATGTCCGAGCTCATGGACGAAGATGAGCAACCCCAGCGCAATGATGAAATAGATTATGGTCATATAAGTTCGCGCGCCTTTCCACGCGCCCAGCTGTCGATCTCCAATATCTCCTCGATCGTGTCGAACGGGCGCGGTTCATGCGCATCCATCGTCTTCTTTACGATGCGCGCGATGTCGCCGAAACGGATGCGCCCCTCGATGAACGCCGCCACCGCGATCTCATTGGCCGCATTGAGGCAGCACGGCATCGAGCCCCCCGCTCCGAGCGCCAAGTATGCGAGATCGAGGCAGGGAAAGCGCTTCCGGTCGGGCATCTCGAATGACAGATTCCCGATCTTTGCCAGGTCAAGTTTCTCCACACCGCTCTCCACACGCTTGGGATGAGAGATCGCATAAGCGATCGGCGCGCGCATGTCTGGAACTCCCAGCTCGGCCATGACGCAGCCGTCCGTGTACTCGACCATAGAGTGAACGATGCTCTGTGGATGGACGACGACGTCGATCTTCTCCGGCGGCACATCGAAGAGCCACCGCGCCTCGATGACCTCCAGCCCCTTGTTCATGAGCGTCGCCGAATCGATCGTTATCTTGGCGCCCATCGACCACCGCGGATGTTTGAGGGCCGCCGCAGGCGTTGCATTCTCGATCTCCGAAAGGCTCGCGCGCAAAAACGGCCCGCCCGAGGCGGTGAGGATGATCCTTGAGACGTCCTCGCGGCGGTGGCCGGCCAGCGACTGGTAGATCGCGGAATGCTCGCTGTCGACCGGCAGGATCTCCACGCCTTTTCTGGCGGCGAGCACAGTCACGAGTTCGCCCGCGACCACCATCGTCTCCTTGTTGGCGAGCGCGATCCTCTTCCCCGCCTTTATGGCGGAGATCGTGGGAGCAAGCCCCGCCGCGCCGACTATCGCCGAGACGACGGTATCGACCCCGTCAGCGGCCGCGACGGCGCATGCGCCTTCGATGCCGTGCAGGACTTCCGGGCAGCCTGCGCCCGCTATCTCCTTGAGCCTCTTCGCCGAAGCCACATCGCGCACGGAGACGAGCTTAGGGCCAAACTCCTTGATCTGCCTTGCAAGGAGCTCCACGTCGTGCCCCTCGGCGAGCCCGGCGATGCGGAACCTCTCTGGATGGCGCCGCACGACATCGAGCGTGCTCTGGCCGATGGAGCCGGTGCTGCCCAGAATTGAAAGTGTTTTAATCATATTCCTATCACATATTTCACGAACACATACGCGGCGGGCCCGGAAAAGATCAGCGCATCGAGCCTGTCGAGGACGCCGCCGTGACCCGGAATGATGCTTCCGGAATCCTTCACGCCCGCGCTGCGCTTGAGCATCGACTCGATAAGGTCGCCCATGGGCGAGATTATCCAGATGACGAGCGCCAGGCCCAAGGCAAATTGCCACGCGATCTGAGGCAGCACCAGCCACCGCACCAGAAATGTCCCCACGAGCGACCCAACGAGAGCGCCGACAAATCCTTCGACGGTCTTATTGGGGCTCACCAGCGGCGACATGCGCCTCTTGCCGAATAGCTTTCCGGCGAAGAATGCAAATGTGTCACAGAGGCAGGCCGGGGCAAGGGTTAATAGAACTAACTCGCGTCCCCAATACAGCCCGCGCAGCCAGCCCCAGAATGGAAACGCGAGGCCGAGATAGACGATGCCCAGTATTGAAAGGCCGAGCTGCTCGGCGATGCCGGTCAAGTCGGTTGCGCGCCACATGAAAAGGAGCGCCATCAGGAACAGCAGCGCCGCCAGGAGGATGACGATCGACTCCGGGCTCAGAGGACAAAAAAGCATCGCAGCGGAGAGCGCGAGGCCGGAAAGTGTCGTGGCCCAGCGCATGACGCCGTCGCGGATGAATATCCGGCTGAACTCGAAGAGCCCCAGCGCCGCGATGGCCACGACCAGGAGGTTGAACAACCTCCCCGGCAGCCACCAGATGACCGCGATGGCCAGCGCCCCAAGGATCACAGCGGTGATTATGCGAAGCATCTATCCCCCTGACGCCTTCGGCGCCACCTGTTCGCTCGTCAGGCCATAGCGGCGCTCGCGCCCGGCAAAAGACTTTATCGCCCGGTCGAGTTCAGCCTCGCCGAAATCAGGCCAGAGAATCTCGGTGAAAAAGAGCTCCGTGTAGGCCAGCTGCCAGAGGAGAAAATTGCTGATGCGGTACTCGCCGCTGGTGCGGATCAGGAGATCGGGGTCGGGGATATCGGTCGTGTACAGCGCGGACGAAAATCTCTCCGGCGTTATCTCCTTCACCCCGGCGCGGAGGAGGTTTGTCACGGCCCTGCATATCTCCTGCCTCCCGCCGTATGACAGCGCCACGATGAGCGTCATGTCCTTGCCGCCGCGCGTCGCCTCCGCGGTCTCCGCCAGGTCGCGGCCCACATCCTCGGAGAGCTTCGAGACGTCGCCGATCGTCATGAAACGGATCCCCTTCTCGAGCATCTCATCCCGCTTGCTGGCCAGGAAGATGCGCAGGAGCTGCATGAGCCCGCTGACCTCCTCGGAGGGTCTCATCCAGTTCTCCTCGGAGAAGGCATAGAGCGTGAGATATTTGACGCCGCGGTCGTGGCATGCGCGGACGATCTTTTCAATCGTCTCCGCCCCGCGCCTGTGCCCCTCGGCGCGAGCGAGCCCGTGCTCCTGGGCCCAGTGCCCGTTGCCGTCCATGATTATCGCTATGTGATTGGGAATATTTTTCACGGCGATCCGGTCACACCTGCATTATGTCCTTCTCTTTGTGCGCCAGAGTCTCGTCGATCTGCTTGATGCAGTCATCCGTCATCTTCTGGATGCGCTCGATGCCCTTGCGCTCATCGTCCTCGGTGATCGTCGACCCCTTCTGCAGGGCCTTGAGCTCCTCATTGGCGTCGCGGCGAACGTTTCTCACGCTCACCTTGCACTCCTCGCCATGCTTGTGGATCACCTTGACAAACTCCTTGCGCCTCTCCTCGTTGAGCGCCGGTATCGGCAGTCGGATGACCTTGCCGTCATTCACGGGGTTCAACCCCAAGCCCGATTTTTGTATCGCCTTCTCGATGGCGGAGGCTGCGGACGTGTCCCACGGCTGGATCGCAATCGTGCGCGCATCCGGCACGGAGAGCGTGGCGAGCTGGTTGAGCGGCGTGGCCGCGCCGTAATAATCCACGCGCACGTCGTCGAGGATCGAGAGCGACGCCCTGCCGGTCCTCATCTTGGAGAGCTCATGGCGCAGCGCCTCCACGACCTTCTTCATCCTCTCTGTCGCCTTGTCGAAAACTTTGTTATCCATAGATCACCGTTCCTATTTTTGCTCCCCCTATTATCTTCTCGAGATTTTCAGGAACGAACATGTCGAAGACAACGACGGGGAGTCTGTTGTCCATGCACATGGATATCGCCGTGGCATCCATCACCTTGAGCTGCTTCTTCAAGACATCGAGATACGTGAGTTTCTCGAAGCGCGTGGCCTTTGGGTTTTTCTTCGGGTCGGCGGAATAGACGCCATCCACCTTCGTGCCTTTGAGGATCACTTCTGCGCCGATCTCCAGCGCTCTGAGCGATGCGGCGGTGTCGGTCGAGAAAAACGGGTTGCCGGTGCCGCCGGCGAAGACGAGAGTCCTGCCCTCTTCGAGGTGAACGAGGGCATTCCGGCGGACAAACGGCTCGGCGACATTGTGCATCGCGATGGAGGTCATGAGGCTCGTGGCAAGGCCCGCCTTCTCCATCGCCTCCTGCAGGGCCAGCCCGTTGATGACGGTAGCCAGCATCCCCATCATGTCGGCTTGGGGCCGATCGATCTTGCCCTCTGCCGATGCCGCCGCGCCTCGGAAGATGTTCCCGCCTCCGATGACGACGGCCATCTGGACGCCGCTCTCGACGACGGGCTTGATCTCCAGCGCAATCTTCGATGCGGTCTTGATGCTGACGCCGTCCGTCTGGCCCTCAGGCAGCAGGGCCTCGCCGGACAACTTGAGCACAACGCGCTTGTATTTGGGTTTCATGCGCCCCCCGCCTTACGCCCTATGCCTTCTTCTCGATCCCCTCGCCCACCTGCATCCTCACGAACGTGGCGACGCGAATGGATGCGTCTATCTTCTTGAGCCATGCTCCGACGGGCGATTTTCCATCCGGATCGCGGACGTATATTTGGTCGTCCAGGCAGACCTCAGTGAAGAATTTGCCGATCTTTCCCGAGACGATCTTCTCCATGACCTCGGGCGGCTTCTTCATGTCGCCCATCTGCGCCAGCATGATCTCTTTTTCCTTGGCGAGGACGTCGGCTGGCACCTCGCTGCGGTTTGTGTACTGCGGGTGCATCGCCGCGACGTGCATCGCAATCTCGCGGGCGGTCGTCGGATCGAGCTTGGCCGAAGGGTCGTCGAACACGACGATCACGCCTATCTTCGAGCCGGCGTGGATGTACTGCGAGAGTTTCTGCGTCGGGCCCGCGGCCACGCGCGAGAAACGCCTGACGCCCAGGTTCTCGCCGATTTTGGCGATGAGGCCCGTCTGCGTCTCCTTGACCGTTGCGGAGCCCATGGCGGTGCTAAAGAGGGCGTCGAGGTCGCGCGGATTTTTCTCCTTCACAATCTCTGTGACGGACTTCACGAAGCCCTGGAAATCCTCCGTCTTCGTGACGAAATCAGTCTCGCAGTTAACCTCGGTGAGCACGCCGAGCCTGGCGTCGCCGCTCAAGTGCGAGCCGATGAGGCCGTCGGCCGCGATGCGTCCGGCCTTCCTTTCGGCTGTGGAGATGCCCTTCTTGCGCAGGATCTCGAATGCGCCGTTCATGTCGCCGCTCGCTTCAGCGAGCGCATTTTTGCAGTCCATCATCCCCGCGCCGGTCTTCTCGCGCAGGTCCTTCACCATTGTGGGTGTGATGTCGCTCATCTGTGAAATCCTCCTTATATTTTATGATCCGATATCTCCCTCCCCTTTGTAAGGGGAGGGTCGGGGTGGGGTAGATCACTGATGCAACAAAGATCTACCTCCCCTTCCCCTCCTTACAAAGGAGGGGAAAATCAAACAGGCTGTCATTACGATTGAGTGCCCGTATCAGTCTTCTCTTCTGTTGTCGTCTCCACCGGTGTCTCCACCGGCACCTCGGCCTTTGCGCTCGCAAACTTCTCGGCCTCGGCCGCAGCCAGCCCCTTGTCCTCGCCCAGGCGTCCGACCCAGGCCTTGCCCTTGCCGCCGATCTTCTGCTCGCGGACCGCAGCGCCCTTCGGCCTTGCGCCCTTCTCCTTCTCCGCCGCAGCCGTCTGCTCGCGCAGGGCCGCCTCGCGGCGCTTGCCGCCCTCGACGCAGGCGTCGGCAGCCAGCTTCGTGAAATACTGGATGGAGCGGATCGCATCGTCGTTGCCGACGACCGGATGGTCGATGCCGTCTGGATCGCTGTTCGTGTCGATCAGCGCTACAATGGGGATTCCGAGCTTCATCGCCTCGCGCTTGGCGATCTCCTCGTGGTTGGGGTCGACGATGAAGATGACGCCCGGCAGGCGGGTCATGCTCTTGATCCCGCCGAGGGAATGTTCGAGCTTCGTGATCTCGCGCTCGATCATGAGCGCCTCTTTCTTCGTCAGCTTATCGAGCTCGCCCTTTTCCTTCCGGACGTAAAAACCGTTCAGCCGGTCGATCGACTTTTTGATCGTCCCGAAATTCGTGAGCATGCCGCCCAGCCAGCGGTTCGAGACATAATACTGGCCGGAGCGCTGCGCCTCCGATTCGATCACGTCGTGCGCCTGCTTCTTGGTTCCGACGAAGAGGACGCTATTCCCAAGCGCCACGGTGTCGGCGATGAACTTGTGGGCCCTTTTTGCCTGCTCGACCGTCTGCTCTAAATCGATGATGTGGATCCCATCGCGCGCCGTGAAGATGTACGGCCGCATCTTGGGATTCCAGCGTCTGGTCTGGTGACCGAAATGGACACCTGCCTCCAGCAACTCCTTTACCTCGATTTCCGGCGACATCAGAAGCCTCCTTTGGTTTAGTCCTTAAGGGTCCCTCGTGCCGCTCATCCTGAAGCCCCCGGCCAATTCCGGGGCAGGCCCAAGCGGAACCAAAGGGAGAGACCTTTGAGGGTTTTCCGCGCGCTTCAGGATGCGAAGTCCGCGGATTTCATTAACAAAAAGCTGGGCTGCCTTAACACGCTGATTCTCCGGATGCAAGGGGAAATCAAAATGCCGACCTTGATTTGCCAACCCATCTGAGGCATCCTCTCCCCCATCTGGAAGTCGCTCCGCCTGACGGAATTAAGGAGAATGCGATATGAAATATATTATAAATATAGCTATACTATCATCATTTATCTTATGTTTTACATTAAGTCAGGCGACTGCGGCCAGCGACTACCAGCTCTACCTCAAATCCGGCGACCGATCGCCCAAGTGGAACGAATTCATCGAGCCGGGCTTCCAGTCCTTCGACAGCGGAAACTACGCCACCTCCTATGTCTTCCTGCACCGGGCCTATGACCTCGGCTGCCGCGACGGCCTCCTCCTTTTCCGCCTCGGCATCTTCAGGGAAACACAGGGGCAGTACAAAGAGGCGGCTGACATCCTCGCGCAGGCCGCGGAGAAGATTCCGCAGCAGTATCCGAACCATCCCCTGATAAAGTCGATCCACGAACACGCCGGCCGGGTCCTCTATCAGGCCGACGACTACGACCGCGCCCTCCCCGAACTCAAAAAGGCGATCGAGTCCGCGCCGGACAATTTCATGCTCCTCTTCATGGCCGGCCAGATATCGAGGATCAAAAAGCAATATGCCGAGGCAAAGGAACTCTTCGAGCGTGCCCTCAAGGCACCGCTGCCCGCGGGGGCGCCGGATGCCAGACCCAAGGTGCTCAAAGAGCTGATGATCCTCTCCTGTGAGCTCAAGGAACTCGATGCCTGTCTGTCCTATTCCGTTCAGGTCCTGGCCGCAGCGCCGCAGGACGCCACCGCAATCTCCTACAAGCAGAAGATCGAGCAGGAACGAATCAAGCAGCATGAACGAGAGATAATGGAAAAGATGGTGAAGTAAAAAATCAGCCCCGGGGTGCAGACTTCACACGCCCGGGGCCTCTTGGGGGAGTCAATTTTCCCATTCTACTACACCCTTACAGCATCCCTCCTACATGCCCGCCGACTCCTCGGCAGCGGGTCCCAAACAGGGGTTATCCCCTCCGCCTGCGGGCGACCATCGGCACGAGGCCGGCGAGCAGCGCCGCGAGCGAGATGATGCTTCCTGACGAGCCTCCCGCGCCTGCGACCAGCGAACAGCCATGGTCTGCCTGCGTCGCATGATCGATGTTCGCCAGGTTGAAGTATCCGCCGCTGTACATCGCGTCCTTGTCATTCGTCCCGTCGAAGTTGGAATCCGGGAGCCTTGGATCAGTCTCGGCCCAGGTTGCATCCGCCTTCTGGTCGCGAACTCCGTTGCAGTTCATATCTTCGCCGGTTCCAGTGACGTTGCCGTCGGGCAGGCCGTCGCCGTCAGTGTCCGGGTTGTTGGCATCCGTGTCGGACGCTGTCAGCTTGCCGCCAAAGTCGGGTTGATGAATCTCGCCGAAGCTCCAGACCTTCGCGCCCGTGCTGTCGGTGATATTCGACGGGCCATCCGGGATGCAGTCGCCATCCGTGTCGGCCTTGTTCGGATTCGTGCCGTATGCCTTCTCCATGCCGTCGTTCAGGCCGTCATGCTCCGTGTCCCCATCGAGCGGGTTCGTGTCGCCGCGGAGAGGCAGGACGGCGCAATCATGGTACATTGCCCACTGAATTTCCTCGCCATTGTGGAGGTTATCTCCGTCGGCGTCCTTCTGGCCGGCCGGAAGGCCGAGCTTCGTCTGGCACCAATCCGGGAGGCCGTCGCCGTCGCCATCGGTGCCGTTGCTCGTGTCGATGTCCGCACTCGTTGCGTTGGCGGGCTTGTCCTTCATCGTCTTCGGCGTCTTGCCGTCGCTCTGCATCTGGCCGCTGCCAGCGCAGCTCTGATCTTTGTTGAGGGCGCAGCCGATCTTCTCATCCTTGTCCCATACAGTATCGTTGTCGGCGTCGTGCATGCAGGGGTTGGAGTCGTACTGCCTGATGAAGCCTCCGGCGTACTCCTGCGAATCCAGGAGGCCGTCGCCATCGCTGTCGCCCGATCTCGGATTCGAGATGCTCGGCACGCCTACTCCCGCGGGCGGGGTCGTGATGTACCCTTTCTGTATGGCTCCGCCGGTTGCGCGCTTCGTCGCATCCCAGCTGAGCTCCGCGTTGTCGGCCAGGCCGTCGCCATCGGTGTCCTTCTCGGTCGGGTCAGTGTCGACGGTCACGGCGTTCGCGCAACCATCCTGACCCGTGATGTTGTCCTCTTTCCCGTTTGCGTCGCTCTGGCCGAGCTGGAACCCAGGCACGCCGTCGCGATTTTCATCGCCGTCCATGATTGTATCGCCGTCCGTGTCCGGATCCTGCGGGTTCGTGTACACGCCCTTGCCGCTCTCCTGTTTGACCGCCTTCGCCTTCTCAAACTGGTCGTTCAGACTGTCGCCGTCTGTATCCTGCATCAGCGGATCGGTCTCAATCGTGGCCATGATATCGTCGGTGATGTAGCTCTTGATATGGCCGACCTTGTCGACGCTGCCGTTTCTGTTCACATCCTCCTGCGCATCGGTCAGTCCATCCCCGTCGCGGTCGAAGAAGCAGGCCAGCGTGCTGTTGTTGGCGGGGTTGACGTATATCTTGCGGACCTGATCGAGGCTGCTTCCGCAGCTGTAAGATGTCTTGCCCGCCACGAAGCCGTCGGTTGCTGACGTATTGCCCACCATCGGGCAGACATCCTCGCCCTTGTAGCCCGGGGGCACCACGTTGTTCTTCCCGCGGCCGTCGATGAAGAGATCGCCGTCGCTGTCGGAGTTGTTCGGCTTCAAACCCGTCTCATTCAGCTTCGGATCGCACTTGCCGTTCGGACTCTCGATTATGTCCGGAATTCCGTCGCCGTCCGTGTCCGCCGCGAACTTTGCAATCTCGTCGCAGGGAAGCTCGAAGATGTCGGCTATGTTAGCGTCTTTGCCTTTGGTGCCGTCGGTGGCGTCCTTCTCGCCGACGACGAACTTTCCGTCCTTGTCCTGCAGGAGCGTCCTGATCTTTCCATCCATGCGCAATCCGTTCGGCTGCCCGTTCTGATCCCACACCACGTAGTCGGGGCTCACCGTGAAGAAGATCATGCCGTCGCTGCACGGTGCGTCGCCCTTGCAATCATTGTTGAGGTCCGTGATCGTCGGGCACTTGTCCTGCTCACTTTTAGGATTGCACGATTTTGTCTGCAATCCTTTTCCCAGGATGTCGTCGTCTACGCCATCTGTGCCGCAGTCGCTGCCGCATGAAGGCCCGTCGCAGAATTGATCCCCATCCGTATCGCGCTTGAACGGGTTGAGTTCGCCGTTCCCGGTCGCACTTGAATATTTCCCGTCGAAGTTTTCCGGGGAGGCGAGCGACGAGTTCTTGCAGGCCAGGACATGGATATCGCACTTGCTGGCGTCAAAACCGGCCGGGAGGTCCGTCAGGAGCTGCCCGCCCTCAAGCATCTTGGGATCGCTTCCGGTGCACATCATATACATGTTGTACTGGATGCCGAGCGACTTGCCCTGGGGATCCGTCTGGTCGCAGGGTATGGGCCCGTTTTTGGCGACGTTCGGGTAGCGCTGGCCGGAAGAAACTGCGTTGTCGAACCAGTAGAGGTAGCTCGGCGTCGTCCAGTTGCCGTTGACCGAAACCATCGCGGCCAGCGCCTGGTTGCGATCCTCCATGCCGTCTATCTTGCCGTCGCCGTCGGAGTCGTTGTTGACCGCGTCGTAACAGATGTGGCTGGGGCTGCCACAATTCACCTGCGGCGCGCCTTTCACCGTATAGTGGTTCCAGGGCGTCACACCGCCTGTAAATTTGGTATTGTCGCAAATCGCCGTTTTCGCCAGCTGGATGACGTTGGTCGTCTTGTCATACGTGAGGCAGCCCTTCGGAGGAAGCGCCTCGGCGCCGTCCGGGACGCCGTCGGTGTCGGTGTCGGGCTTATACCAGCAGGTCTCGCCGGGATCGCATGAGCAGTCCAGGTTTATATCCTCATCGTCATCCTGGATGCTGTCGCCGTCGGTGTCAAATTTGGGATTGAACGCCTTCGGCCGCCTGCCAGTGGTGATGTTAATATTTGCCAGGCACTCGCGTATCGACACAAAGCCGGTCGATTTGATATGTTTTAACTTGCCGGCACCGCCGCTGCCGCCATTGCCGCCGCCGTTCCCCGCCGTGCCAGCCTCATGCAGGCCATCGTCGCCGCGCTCCCACGAGTTGCAGGGCCCGGGGCCGGATGAGGCATCCCTCGGTGGCATCATCGGGCGGCCGACCCTGCCATCTGTCCCCTCGGGAACGAGGGTGAACCGGCCGGCTGATTTGGGGATGTTGAAGGCGAAATAACCGGTGTCGCCCAGGTATTCGCCTGTGCCCGTCGTTTGGTTGGAACCCATCCCCATGTCGCCGCCATCGGGCATTGCGCCAACGTATCCGTAAAAACCGGTTCCGTTGTATATCTGCAGGCGCTTGACCTTGGTGCTGAACCCGAAATCGGCCTCCGAAGCGTCGCTTGCGGGAAGGTCCTTTGAAGACTCCACCACCCAGCCCCTCACGAATATCTTGTCCGGGTCTTCCGCTGGGAGGCCCACCTTCACGCACACCTGCGTCTGTGACTTGCTGTAGAAAAACTTGTCGATGCTCCCTTCGATCAGGAGCCTGCCCGCGCCGGCAGGCGGGAGCTGAAGGCCGTCCGCGTCGGTGTCGTCGAGCGTCGTGCCGGCCGCCAGCGCCAGCGGCTGAAGGATGTTCCTGCTGCCGACAACGTTATCGGACTCATCGCCAAAGTTGATCGCAAACAGACTCGCGCTCTTGATGTTGGTCGGCGCAGCGATGACATTGTTGATCGCATCTGTGGTGTTGCCGAAGCTGACGCCGTTATCGCCGCCTCTGGTAGTCACGTTTTCAATCCGGCCGCTGTCCTTGACCATGCAGACGGCATCATAGCCCGAAGGGACGCTGTTTATCGTCAAGTTCTTGACTGTGACGTACTGGCCGGAGATGAGGACCACGCACTTGGACTTGGCCTGCTTATTGGTGGCCACCAGAGCGGCATCAAGCACGACGCCGCCGCCGTCGATGACGTAGGGGTTAGCGGCGCTGGCGCCGAGCATATCCGCATAGAACGAGATGGGGCCCAGCATCTTGATCGACGGCACCTTGATGTTGATTCCCTTCTTGCAGCCGTAGAGGTTCGGGTCGCCATGGTTTGCGACCGCAAACGCGGCATAGGGGAGAGTGAGGCCGCCGGTCGAACCGGCCATCGCCCAGACCTGGGACGTGACGTCGCAGTAGTCCGTCTGGACCAGCGGCTGAACGCCGGCAGCATGGGCGCTGCGCCCGACTGCCGCGAGAGAAGCGACGGCTATCAGGACGCCTGCGATCACATTGAGAATCTTCGTGGTCTTCATCTTGAACCTCCCGATTTACTCCCCCCGGCAAGTATGTTGTTTATGTCAGTCATTGGATGCATCATCCTCTGGAGGCGGCAACACCTCTGGTCCCGGTTTAGGAACTCTCCTGAATATCTTCGGCTCTTCGGCGGCACTCTTCGGTCCACCATCAAAATAGCCGCCGATGAGGAACCTCAGGCCGAAGCCGTAAAAAAAGCCCATTCCGGGAAGATCCGGCACCGCGCCGGCAGCGGCTGGCTGCGAATTGTAGAGCTGCGAACTCAAGCTGCCGCCGACATTAAAGAATGGCTCGATGATCAGATTGTCGCCAACTCTTACATCGAGAAAGATTTCGCCTTTGGGCGTAACGTCGAGATACGCGAACTGCTTGTTGCAGAGCATCTGGCTGTTGGCCGTCTTGATGGACGGACAGCTTTCCGATCCATCGGGAGATGTCACTTTGTCGCCGCTGCTGTAGGAATCCAGGCCGGTCCATCCGACGCCCAGCAGGCCGGCGACGCCGACCGCTCCCCAGCTGAACTGGTAGCTGAGCCTCAGCCCTATCTCGCCTCTTATGCTCATAACGTTTGCGGGCCTCGCGGTGATCGACTGATTCGGATCGACGGGATTGCTGGTGAAGTAGTAATCGAGCGCGGCGCCAACTCTGAAGCCAATGCCGAATCCGTTCGCCCTTCGTTTGTCGAGAACAAGGCCGGCGCCAATATTCACACCGCCATTGATCGAGGTCTGCAGACTATCGCTTGACAAGCCTCCGCCGCTGCCGTCGCACAGGCCCGTATCCTGGCAGAATTTGCTGCCGTCTGTGGTGGTGGTATCCCCTCCAACCTGCTGATGGTTGCGATCACTGCCCAGAGAGCGATTGCCGCCGCCGACGTCGATATATCCGCCCACAAAGGTGCTGTTTTCATGTGCGTCGACCTCTTTCGGCGGAACATGGAATTTTTTGAAGACGTCCATGTATTTTTTTTGACTAATGCCATTGTCACGCAGTTCCTTCCTGACTGATTTCGGGAGTTCTTCCCAGCTGACCATCTGTTCTTTATCTGCGAACTCCGCCCTCGCTCTCTTCTCGCTCATGTCATCAGGCCGATTGGCTTTTTCAGCCAGGGCCATGTTGATTATCTCTATTATAGACGCCCTGTTCTTCTCCATACTGGACGCCTGAACTTCGGATTTTGATCCTGTCATTGTTATTTCCGGGCGCCCGCTTCCGATCTCGTCATCCGACCCTTCTTCGTCTTCTGCCTCCGGCTTCCTGCCGTGAGACACCTTTGGCCCTTTTTGTCCTTTTGGAGCGGGCTTGGATCCTTCATCTTCAGCAGGAGGGGGATAGGCAGCCTTAATTTTACCCGCATCGCCTGATTCGATCGCCTTGAGGCGCGCAAATTGCGCCTCGACTTTGGCCTTTGTTATCACCGGATCGGCCGCATCCGGCAGCCGGGTCACGTGATTAGCCTTGCAGGAAGCCACCTTTGCCGGTGTCGTCTGCTTTGCGCAGGCAGATTTAACAGCCGTCTCATAATCGGTCGCGTCTTTCTGGCAACTGGCGACATTTTCAGGAGAAAGTTTTCTATTCTCGCAATCGAGCCTGATGCCCGTGATCCCTCTGCCTGCCGCTATCATAATGCCTCCTTGCCTTCTCCCCCGTGCCTTCTGGTCTGATGATTCTACTCCGTTTTCCTCTCCATCCTCATTATCGGGTGATTTTTTGAAAAGTTGCGTGGTTTTTGAGGGGATTTGTTTCGCCCCGCCCGCCCCAACCCAAAAAGGCATTATAATTCAATTAGTTGAATACACTAATAGGCACACCAAAAAACAGGCAGAAAATTTTTTTAAAATACGTTTTTTCCCTCTGCGTGTATTCAGGTGTAAGGCTGAAAAATCCTTGAAGGCCGGCACCCGCCATGATAGGAGCACGCACTATGCTTCAAATCCGGCCAAAGACCTTTCTCATCATTACTGTCGCACTGACTGCCTCCTGCATCTTTTTTGGCTGTTCAGCAAACAAAGGCCGCCCTCCGGTCGCGGCCGGGACCGGCTGGAACATCGAGAAGCTGGTTGAGTCCGCGCGAAAGGCCGCCCTCTCGGCCTTGAGGGAGCAGAAGCGCGGGAGGTCCAGGGACTTTGCCGAACAGGGAATAGAGCTGGCCGAGCGCTGCCTGGCGACGGCGCCCGAGGAACCGGGTTGCTACTACTGGCGAGCCGTGGCGACCGGCCTCTATTACCGCGCCCGCGTTATCGGCTATCAGCGCGGCGTAAAGAGGATGATCGAGGACTGCCACAAGGTGATCGCCCTGGACGAGCGCTATGACAACGCCGGCGCCTGGCGGATTCTGGGCCAGCTCTACACGCAGCTCCCGCAGACCGGCGGCGCCGCGGACAGCATCACGCGAGACCTCGATCTGGCCGAAGAATCATTGAAGAAGGCCATCAGCATCGCGCCGGACTATCCCGAGAACCATATCGCACTCACGGAGACGCTTTTGGCCCAGGAGAAGTTCGAGGAGAGCGCCAAGACGCTCGAGGCTGCGATGAACCTCATGCCCCGCTGGAAGCGCGATGCATCTTATAATGAATGGCGCACACAGATGGCTACGCTTTCGAAAAAAATAATTAAAACATATAAATAGACATAATTTATTTCCCCCTCCTTTGTAAGGAGGGGATAGGGGAGGTAGATCAGCATTGAATCAGCGGTCTACCCCACCCTGACCCTCCCCTTACAAAGGGGAGGGAACACACTCATCAAACAACCAAACGAAGGGAGAATGCCATGGCAAGCGTAAACAAAGTGATCCTCATCGGCAACCTGGGCGCTGATCCGGAAAAGCGCGTCACCGGCACCGGACAGGTCGTCACCAACTTCAACATCGCCACGACCGACCGCTGGACCGACAAGAGCGGGCAGAAGCAGGAACGCACCGAGTGGCACAAGATAGTCGTCTGGGGCCCGCAGGCCGAGAACTGCGCGCAGTATCTTGCGAAGGGCCGCCCGGTCTATGTGGAGGGGCGCCTGCAGACGAGGCAGTGGGACGACAAGGAAGGCAACAAGCGCTACACGACCGAAGTAGTCGCCCAGCGCGTGCAGTTTCTGGGAGGCGCCACCGGAGAGCGCAAGCAGTCGCAGGATGGACAGCCAGCCGCGATCGGACCGGACCAGACCCCGGAACTCGACATGGGCGGCCCCGCCCCCGGCAGCGACGTGCCGTTTTAAAACAATCCCCCTCCTTTGTAAGGAGGGGTTAGGGGAGGTAGATACCGTGTTTCCGGCAGGTCTACCCCACCCTGACCCTCCCCTTACAAAGGGGAGGGAATTGTCAGTTTAGGGTTTTTTCGCTATCCAATCTCCCACGGGCTTCGAGCGGCCGAAGATGTCGAAGCGCACGCCGACCGAAATGAACGCGGTGAAGTCCACCGAGGGCCCCCTGCTCGTCACGTCCTCTGCGAAACCCACCTGCCAGATGAAATCGCTCTTGGGGATCATATCCGGCTCCTCTCCCCTGAAGCCTATGATGAGGTCGAGCGGCACGCCGTCCCATTGCTCCATCCCGCTGTGCGCAAGGAGCGGGGTGGAACCGTTTAGCTGAACGATCAGCGCCAATGTGGGGATGATCGACACCTCGCCGGCGATCATGTAGGCGAGCATCTCATTCTGCATGTAACTGGAGATGAGGTCGTTCCCGCCCGTGACGAAATAGCCCACGTTGAAATAGCCATGCAGGCGCTTCCAGCTCGCATCGAGCGCACCGCCGACGCCCAAGTCAGGGCTGCCGTTTCCAAACCCCCTGCTCTTCCTGCCAGTCGGAAATTTGAGATCGGCAAAGACCGAGATCGCCGGCCAGTTGTCGTCCTCGCCGGTGATCTGATGCTTCGCGGAGATCACGATGTCGCCCAGCCCGAATGTCGCCGGCGGAAAATTCATCAGGTTCGCGCCCCCCGCTGCGAAGCGGTACGAGAAGCGGTCGCCGGGATAGAGATCGCGCCCGGCGTTCGGAAAGCCGAATGCCTTGTGAAACTTCTGGATGAAGGAACCCAGGAAGCCGCCGCTGAAATGCAGGAGGGGGACCTCGAGGCCAATCTCGAAATCGTCGGTCAGACCGTAGTCGATGTGGGGCGCGAGCCTCCATATCTCCATCTGCATGTCGAGGACGTTCCCGGATTTTGCGTCCTCGTCGAAGACGCTCGAATAGGCCGAATCGATTCGCGCCTCCATGACGCCTTCGGGAAGCGTCGTCGCGCGCATGGGTGTGAGCGAGAGGGTCTGCAGATAGACGGGATTCTGATTCCTGGTCGTGAATGGGCCGAAGCCTTCGTACTCCATGGCGTCGGCAGCGCCGGCCCAGAGGATAAGAGCGAGACAGAGCAGGATGCGTATCCGCACG
>JAZDOG010000036.1:0-37900 GCA_043798915.1 Pseudomonadota bacterium
CTTAACGACAGGGGGCAGGGCCATGGCATTCGAATTCAAGAGCAGCGCGTTTGCAAACGGCGCGGCGATTCCCGCGAAATACACCTGCGACGGCGCCGAGGTTTCGCCGCCGCTCGCCTGGAGCGGCGCACCGCAGGGGACGAAGAGCTTGGCGCTCATCTCCGACGACCCGGACGCGCCCGCGCACATCTGGGTCCACTGGGTCATGTGGAACATCCCGCCGGCGCTCTCCGGCCTCAAGGAGGGGATGGAGAAGGGAGCGGCGCTTGCCGACGGGACGCGGCAGGGGGTGAACGATTCCAAAGGAACCGGCTGGGGCGGCCCGTGCCCACCCTCCGGCACGCACCGATATTTCTTCAAGCTCTACGCGCTGGATTCCATCCTCGAACTCAAGCCCGACACGACCAAGGCCGCCCTCGAAACCGCGATGAAGGGGCACATCCTCGCGCAGGCTACCCTCATGGGGACGTACAGCAGACAGCGGTAGCGCACCTGTACTGCCAGCTGGACAAACAGGCTGCGCCTTGTTATGCGACTGATATGCAGACAACTCCCCAGCTCAAATACATCGCTGTGGACGGACCGATCGGTTCCGGCAAGACGACGCTCGCCCGGATGATCGCCGAGGATATGGGCGGGCATCTCTGCCTTGAACCGTCGGGGAAAAACCCGTTCCTCGCGGATTTCTACGGCGACCGGACGCGCAACGCCTTCAAGACGCAGCTCTACTTCCTCCTCAACCGCTACCAGCAACAGCTTGAGCTCAAGCAGCGCGACCTCTTCTCGCCGCTCGTCGTCTGCGACTACACTTTCGCGAAGGACTACATCTTCGCCAGGACCAACCTCTCCGAAGACGAACTCCAGCTCTACAACACCGTATTCCGGATGCTCAAGGAGCAGCTCCCGAGGCCCGACCTCGTGATCTACCTGCGCGCCGAATCCAAAGTCCTGCTCTCCCGCATACGCAAGCGCGGCATAGATTACGAGCGATCGATCGGCGAGGATTACCTCGACCTGCTCACCGACGGCTACAACCGCTATTTTTTGGACTACTCCGAAACGCCGCTGCTCGTGGTCGACACCTCAAACCAGAACTACGCCGACAACCCCGAGGACTTCGCAAAGCTCAAGCGCGAGATACTCACCCATCGAGGCGGAACGGTGCATTTCATCGCAAGATAAACCAGAATCGCAGACCATGAACAAGATCACGATTCCCGATATGCTCGGCAGGTATCGCAAGGGCGAGAAGCTCGCGATGCTCACCGCCTACGATGCCACGCTGGGCCGGCTCATCGACGAGGCGGGCGTGGACATGGTGCTCGTCGGCGATTCCCTGGGCAATGTGATTCAGGGGCGCGACACCACTCTTCCGGTGACGCTCGACGAGGTGATCTATCACACCGCGTGCGTTTCCAGAGGTGTGAAGAACGCGCTCGTGATCGCCGATCTGCCTTTTATGAGCTACCAGGCCTCGCGCGCGCAGGCGATGCTGGCCGCCGGCCGCGCGATGAAAGAGGGGATGGCCCATGCCGTGAAGCTGGAGGGGGGCCTCGAGATGGCCGAGGCCGTATCGCTCATGGTGGCGGCCGGCATCCCGGTGATGGCACACATCGGCCTTCGCCCCCAGCGCGTCCACCAGATGGGCGGATACAAGATACAGGGGAGGACGGAGGAGGACGCGAAGTCGCTCGTCGCCGAGGCACTCGCCTTCGAAAAGTCCGGCGCGTTCTCCATCGTGCTCGAGGGCGTGGCAATTGAAACCGCGCGCGACATAACCGAAGCGATATCGATCCCGACGATAGGAATAGGGTCCGGCCCCCACTGCTCCGGGCAGGTGCTGGTGATATACGACATGCTGGGCCTTAACCCGTCGATGTGCCCGCGCTTCCTCAAGGTGTATGCCGATGGCCACAAGATCGTCACCGGCGCCGTCCGCACTTACATAGACGAAGTGAGGTCGGGAAAGTTTCCGACCGAAGAACATGGGTTTTATAGAAAATAATGACATGAAGATACTTCGTACCGTTGAAGATATGCGCAGATGGTCTATGACCGAGCGCCGCGCAGGAAAGACCATCGCCTTCGTGCCCACGATGGGCGCGCTCCACGAGGGGCATCTGTCACTCCTTCGCGCCGGGAAGGAGCGGGCCGATCGGCTGGTCCTGTCGATCTACGTCAATCCGACGCAGTTCGGCCCGAAGGAGGACCTCGGGAGCTATCCGCGGGATTTCGACGGCGACCTTGGCAAGGCGGAAGGGACGGGCGTCGACGCCGTCTTCTTCCCGTCGGACGAGGCCATGTATCCGAAGGGCTACGAGACCTTCGTGACGGTGGAAGAGGTCACGAAACACCTCTGCGGCGCATCGAGGCCGGGGCATTTCCGGGGCGTGACGACGATAGTCGCGAAGCTATTCAACATCGTGGCGCCGGATGTGGCGCTCTTCGGCGAGAAGGATTTTCAGCAGCTGGTCGTCATTAAGAAGATGGCCGCCGACCTCAATATGCCGATCGAGATCGTGGGCTACCCGATCGTCCGCGAGCCGGACGGGCTGGCGATGAGCTCGCGCAACCAGTACCTATCGCGGGAGGAGCGCCAGGCCGCGCTCTCGCTCTCCCGAGCCCTGGACGAGGCCGGGCTGATTGTGGAGGGCGGCGAGACCAGGGCCGCCCAGATACTGGCACAGGTGCGCGCCACAATCGAGGCAACAAAGATCGTCAGGATCGATTATGCCGAGCTCGTCGACGCGGAGACGCTGACCGGCGTCGAAAGGATCAAGGGGCGGGCCCTGCTGGCGCTTGCGGCATTTGTTGGAAAAACGCGCCTGATCGACAATCGCCTCCTCCGGTTTTCGTTGCCGCCAAAGTGATGTTCTGATAGGTTGTCCGCCACTTATGGAAATCGTAACCGCATCATATGTCCTCCCCATGACAAACGGCGGCCCGGTCGTGCCCGATGGCGCGATAGCCGTCGAACTGGGGCGGATCAACGCGTTCGGCACGGAGGAGGAGCTCAAAAAGCGCTTCCCCGATGCCCAGGTTAAGTCCCATCCGGGCTCGGTCCTCATGCCGGGGCTCGTGAACTCGCATTGCCATCTGGATATGGTGGCCTTCTACGAATCCACGAAGCCGCCGGAGGGAGAGGGGTATACGAAGCAACCCGACTTTGCGGAGACGCTCGTCGCATCCATCGACTTCAAGCACGACGCCAAGCCTGAGCTGGTCATCTCCGGCATCCAGAAGGGGATCAACCGGCTGATCGAGACCGGAATCACCTGTGTGGGCGACATGACCCACTTCGAGGGGACGTTCAAGCTCCTGCGCGAGATGGGGTTGCGCGCGGTCGTCTTCCCGGAGATTTTGGCAGGGCGCGGCGAGGCGGCACAGCAGAAATTCGAGATAGCGCTCGCCCTCGTCGAGAAGTACACCGATGCCACCCACGACCGCGTTCGCTCTGGACTCGGCCCCTACGCCCCGTACCTGCTCTCCAGAAATCTCTTGAAGATCATCTCGCGGCACGCGAAGGACGCCTCGATACCGCTCATGATCCACGCGGCCGAGTCGTTCGCGGAGATGGAGTTCTTCTTCGACTCGCAGGGGCCGATAGCGACCGACGTCTTCCCGAGCCTCGGCTGGAACGAGCTGCCGCCGGCGCAGCGAAAGACCCCGATAGAATATCTGGCGGAGATCGGCTTCTTCGAGGCGCCGACGACCGTGGCCGGCGGCATGCATCTCTCGCACAAGGACTTCCCAACGCTCGCCCGGCATCTGGCGCGCGTCGTCTGGTGCCCGACGATGATGAAGCACATGAAGCACGGGACCTTCCCGCTGACCAAGCTCTCGGAGCACGGCGTCCCGATGGGGCTCGGCACGGATTTCTGGCACACGCACCAGGGCTTCAGCCTCTGGGAGGAGATGAGGGTGGCGACCTCCGACGGCGCGGCCCCTCCGGCCACACCGAGGGAGGCGCTCCGCATGGCGACCATCGGCGGCGCGAGGGCGCTCGGGCTGGATCACCTCATAGGCACGCTCGAGGAGGGGAAAAAGGCGGACTACATCGTCGTCAACGTCGGCGCCCTCCCCGGCGCGGCGAATGCCGACGCCCTATATGCAAGCCTCGTCGCCAGGGCGGAGCCGCATCACGTGCGGCTGGTCGTGGTCGGCGGGCACATCCTCAAATCTGTCTGAAATCTCAGCCC
Source organism: Pseudomonadota bacterium (assembly GCA_043798915.1). GTDB lineage: Bacteria > UBA10199 > UBA10199 > 2-02-FULL-44-16 > JAAZCA01 > JAZDOG01. Next base: position 4,200 of record JAZDOG010000036.1, read on the forward strand.
AAGATGAAAAAAGAACCACATGGCATCAAGATCATCGCCAAAAACAAGAAGGCGTTTTTCGACTATCACATCGAGGAGAAGCTCGAGGCCGGCATAGTGCTCGCCGGCAGCGAGGTGAAGAGCCTGCGCGACGGCCGCGGCAACCTCTCCGACTCATACGCGATCATCAAGGGCGGCGAGATGTTTCTGCTCCACGCGCACATCTCCCCGTATTCTCCGGCCGCCGGAATGAACCACGCCCCCACGCGGACGCGAAAGCTCCTGCTCCACAAGGGGGAGATCCTGAAGCTCGAGGGAAAACTCAAAGGGGGCGGCGCGACGGTCATTCCGCTTTTGCTATACTTCAAGCAGGGAAGGGCAAAGGTGGAGCTGGGGCTTGCGATCGGCAAGAAAAAATACGACAAGCGCGCGGCGATCAGGAAGCGCGAGACGGCGCGGGAAGTCAGCAAGGCGATGAAGAAAGGCCGCCGCTAGCCGCTCGGCGCGCTTTGTGCTACACTTAAGTCGGATCTTTGATAACTGAATACGGTGGACGTTCCCGCCGGCAGCGCGAAATACATTCCCTCCCCTTTGTAAGGGGAGGGTAAGGGTGGGGTAGATCGTGATCTACCTCCCCTTCCCCTCCTTACAAAGGAGGGGAGTAGCTCGCGTGGCGGGCGGGGGCGAAGAGATTTCGACGCGGACTATGGAATGCGCGCGGCATGCCGACCCGTCATCGAGTCGTAAAACCGATGGCAAAAACATAAGTGCCAACACCGAGCCAATGGCTCTTGCAGCCTAACTAAAGGTTGCACGTCAACCGGTCGACTCCTGCTAGACTGGAAGACGCCGCAAGCAGGATGGTTGTCACAAGTCCTCCCCGGCGCGTGGCAATAAGACCCATCGGGGATAGTCCCTCTCGATCCTGTCCCCGGGAGATGTGAGGGGCGAAATCAAATACAGGGAACAAGCATGTAGAAGCACGCACAAAATGTTCGCGGACGGGGGTGCGATTCCCCCCGCCTCCACCAACAAATGGCCCCTATGCTCGGGGCCGTTTGTTTTTGCGCTGTGCAGGTTTTATAAACACCATCTGGTTTGTGCTCTATATGTGTCCCTTAAGATTTTTCAGGATCTGCAACACAGAAGAATGCTGAATCGGAAGACATGTCGCCTGCGCTGCTTGACGCCTGACCAAAAATGCGGTTCCCTTTAGAAAATTCGTAACCAACGCGAGTATCTGCTGCTGAAGTAGTCCATGTAAATGCTCTTCGCCCCGCGAAATGCGACACGCTCACAAACGGAAGCTGATCAGATTCGATCATGAGCTGGACCTCGGCAGGTGTAGGGAGGCGCTTTCCCAGCTTCGCACAGTATTGTTTGGCTTCTGTCATAGCAACGGCTACTGCACGTGTTTTGGAAAGTTTCGCCATGTCAGCTCTTACGTACACCGATTCCTCATCTGCATGTTTTTTTTCGAACTTTGAATATGCTGCAGGCTTTACACCTTCAGTGTCAGAACAGAAGTTGCCTACTTTTTCTGCGTGCCCCCTTAGATTGACTGTTCCCCCATTCATAAGTTGCATTCCAACTTTACAGCCCTCGCCGCCGCCCATATTTTCCTCCTTTGTCTTCGTACACATGAACATTGAAGAACGCCATGTCCTTCAAACTCAAGTACGCATACCAGTTGAACATTGACGATCTATATCCCTTATCGCAGTCTCTGAGAAAAAGTTGCGTCCATGAAAGCGGCCGGTCTGTCAAGAAACTTATAACAATTTGAAATATCAGTTGTTTTTGGAATAAACTTTTTTCAAAAAAATGCCATCAAGGCGGCGGGGAAGAAGATTCATATTCTCCCCGCGTGGCGGTGGCTGACCAGGAAGGAGTCGATCGAGGCAGATTGACCTCATGCCGTTTCTTTTTTCATAATGAACAGATAATTGAACCCGCGCAGGTAGTAGTTCCCCTTGATAGCCTCGGTCTGCCAGTGGTGGCGCCCAAGCTTGCGGTTGTGGCGGACGACCGATATGACGTCGAGCGGCTTGAAGTATTTGAACAGGAGATCGAAGAGCCTGAATCCGATCGGCACGAAACCCTTTTTCTTCTGATAGGTGTCCGAGGCATAGAGCGCCATGCAGCGCCGGTCCCGAAGTATCCTGTGGCATTCCGCGATCACCCGTTCCATCGCCCTGAAATATTCGGGCTCAAATGCCGAGAGCTTGCCTATGCAGTTTCTGTCGTCCGAGTAGACGATGTGATCGGAATACGGCGGATCGATGAAGACGAAGTCGGCCTTGCCGTCCTCGAGGGGAAGCTTCCTGGCATCGGCGCGAAAGATGTCCTTGCGCGTGGGCGCAATATCGTAGCCCAGCGCCCTCCGTCCGAGTTCGCGAGCCACGTCGATCGTCGTCCCGCTGCCGCACATCGGGTCTATCACCAGGTCCTTCTCCCTCGTGTAGCGGTTGAGCAGGTTCCAGATGACCCACGACGGCGTAGCGCCGACATAGTCCTTCCCTCCCTCGCCCACTTCCGAATAGTGCTGCGAGGGATACTCCCACAGCGTCGTCGCCATCGGTTCGAGCTTCGGTTTTCTCATGGCCGCCCTCTCCCATCGGCTGCATTAGCGTATTATGGCCCTATTGACAACCCTCAGCCGTTGCTGCTATTGGCAGCGTGCATTCTGACAACCAGCGATTCGGCGTGGCAAGGGAAACGGGCGATTGCCGTCATGGCAAGAATCCCGTGCGGTCCCGCCACTGTGAGAGGCTAAATGCCCCTCTCGCCATTCTAAGTCACTGTCCCCTTTCGGGGACGGGAAGGCAAGGCGAGCAGGAGGAAACCTCAAGCCAGGAAACCTTGCGCCGGATATTATCGAGCAACTCTTCGCGGAAAGAGGCTTTCGATGCGTTTCTTTGTTCTATCTGTCACCTTCATTCTCCTTGCCATAGCCAACACGGCAATCGCAGCTCCCCCCGCGGAGCTGGGGGAGATCGAGGTGCGCGAAAGCCCCGCGGCAAAGCGCGAGCCCTCGCTCGACAAGACCGCCGACGCAGCCGTCGTCCTCCCCTCAGAAGCGAAAGAGCTCGGCACGACCATCCCGCAGCTCCTCGAACGGTCCGCTGGCGTCTACGTGAAACGCTACGGAGGCCTCGACGATTTCGCCGCCATATCGCTGCGCGGCTCCACCGCGCAGCAGATCCAGATATATCTCGACGACGTGCCGCTCGCCTCGCCTCAGGGGGATATCGTCGACCTGTCGCTCATCCCGCTCGACGTGATCGATCGCATCGAGGTCTACAAAGGCGGATCGCCTGGCATCATCCCCGACTCCACCGTGGGAGGGGTCGTAGTGCTCAAGACGAAGAAGCGCCCGGAGAAGACCGAGACCACTATCCGCAACACGGGCGCATCGTTTACCACCTACAAGGGGCTCGTGAGCCGCGCGCAGGCCGTGGGCAGATTCTCCTACGTCGCGGCCTACGAGCGATATCAGAGCGACGGCGATTTCACGTATCTCGACAACAACGGGACGACGTTCAACGCAGCCGACGACGTCCTCACCACGCGCAAGAACAACAACTTCGCATCCAACAGCCTCTATTCGAAGATGATGGTCGAGCTGTCGAAGGACGCTCATCTCTCCTTCTCGAACTCCTTCTTCAACAAGGACCAGGGGGTACCCGGCCTCGGCAACAGGCAATCGCTCATAGCCAGGCTCGAGACCTGGCGCGACGTGGTCTCGGCCGCCGCCGACAAGGACTTCTCTTCGATCAAGGGCCTCTCGGGGCACGCCGATCTCTTCTTCGATTTCCTGAACAACCAGTTCAGCAATCCGAACGGCCAGATAGGCATCGGCATCCAGAGGAATGACGACGACACCTACAGGTTCGGCGAAAACTTCAGGGCCACCTATCTGCTGGGCTCGCACCAGCAGCTCAAAGGTTTCGTGTCGCATCGCGGGGAGTATTTCTGCCCGGTCAACTGGGCCGCAACTCCGTCCCACGGCCCGCACAGCGGGAGGAACAGCTTGAACGCCGGGGCCGAGGACGAGATAATCCTCTTCGCCGACAGGCTTTCGATCGTACCGTCGGCCAGGCTCTCCAGCATCTTCAACGACCTCACCAACCAGGACCCGTCGCAGCCGACGGCGTTCGTCTCCACCAATTCGCGCGTCGACAACCAGCTCTCGGCGAAGCTCGGCGCTTCGATACGCCTCATCGACGAGCTTCGCCTGAAGGGAAATATCTACCGCGGCTTCAGAAACCCCACCTTCTCCGAGCTTTTCGGCGACAGGGGAACGCTGGTCGGCAATGCTACCCTCCGGCCGGAGGAGTCGTTCAACGTAGACGCCAGCCTCTCCTACAGCTACCGGAAAGACGAAAATCGGCTCAGCGCCGATTTCGAAGCTACGTATTTCCGCAACAGCGTGGACAACCTTATCCAGTTCCTCCAGACATCCCAGTTCACGGTCCGCGCCCAGAACACCAACAAGGCGCTCATCAACGGGATGGAACTCTCGGCCCGCGCCGCGTGGGCGGAGAGGCTCTCGGCCTATGCGAACTACACGTTTCAGGACGCCAGGGACGCAAGCTCGCTGCCAGCGACGTCCGGAAAATATCTGCCCGGGAGGCCCAGGCACGAACTCAACGCCGGAGTGACGTGGAGCAAGCCGTGGGCAGGATGGATCTCGACGAGGCTCTCGGGCGAGATCAACTACATGAGCGGCAACTATCTGGACACTCAGAACCTGCTGTCGGTCAACAACAGGACGATCGTCTCGGCGGGGCTCGCGGCGATCATCCTCAAGGATCTCACACTTTCGTTCACGGTGAGAAACCTGACGAACGAAATGATATCCGATCTGGTCGGCTTTCCGCTGCCAGGGAGGTCGTATTGGGGAACTATGGAAGTTAAGATTTAAAACCAAACCCCTCCCCTTTGTAAGGGGAGGGTCAGGGTGGGGTAGATCATCATGGAATTAGATATCTACCTCCCCCTGCCCCTCCTTACAAAGGAGGGGAGCAAAAAAGGAGATGCATTATGAAGAAGGCATTCGCAGCACTCGCACTGCTGTGCATGCTGGCCATGGCGGCCTGCGGCTCGGTGAACAACTCCACGTCCCCGGCGCCTACACCAACTCCGGCGCCATCGGAGACCCCGACGCCCGAGGCGCCGGCGGCGACCCCGCCCTACACGGAGATGCTGCCGTCTGACGCCGCAATACCGGTCGGGAACACCGTGGTCGTATTCAACTCGAGCTGGACTGACCCGATCGGCAATCTCTCGAGCATCCTGCTCTCGACCCCTGCCTCCCCGGTGCTCGCGCGCGTCACGACCGACGGCTCCGACGCGGTCGCCAAGAGCTTCGGAGGAAGGATCTACGTCGTCAATCGTTTAGGCGCCGACTCCATACAGGTCATCGACCCATCCAATTTCTCGGTCGCAGCCGATTATTCCGTGGGCAAGGGTTCCAACCCGCAGGACATCGCCGTCGTGTCGGACGAGAAGGCCTATGTGTCGAGGCTTGATTCACAGAATGACACATCCGACACGGGCGACGTGCTGGTCATCAACCCGCTCACGGGCGCGAAACTCGGAAGCATCGACCTCAAGCCCTACACCGATCCAAACGGCAACCGTCTTGCCCGCGCGGCGCAGATGGTCCTGGTCGGAAAACAGCTCTATGTCTGCATCCAGGACCTGCCCGCAGACATGTCCAAATCCGCCAGCACAAACGGGAAGGTGGCAATCATAGATACCGAGACGGACGGCCTTGTCGATGTGGATCTGAACGCGGCCGGCACGCAGGTGATTGAACTCACCGGGAGGGATCCCTGGGGCATCACCTACTCGCCGCTGACCGACAAGCTCTACGTCGCCGACAGCGGCACCTTCGTCAACCTGGCTGCCGACACAAGCGACAAATTCGGCGGCATAGAGGTCATAGATCACAAAACGAACAGGAGCGAAGGCATCGTGGTGGACGACGCTGCGCTGGGCGGTGGCATATACGAAGTGAGGATCGCATCCGCGGAGCTTGGCTTCACGATCACGAGCCCCTCCCTGGGGGTCGCAAAGATCGCATCGTTCAACCCGACAACATATGCGGTCGTTTCGAAAAACGTCTACACGTCACCGGGATTTTATCTCCCGGACTTCACAATCGATTCGCAGGGGAGGCTCTTGATAGCGGAGCAGGAAGCGAAGGGTCCCGGCGTCGTCATCCTGAACGCCTCCGACGGCTCGAAGGTCGCGGGCCCGGTGAACGTCGGCGCGCCGCCGGTGTCGATAACGTTTGTGGATGTGCAGTGAAACCAACTGACTTTGGGATTGATCCAGCATGAAATGCAGCAATGCAAAGACAGCGATCATGATGATCCTTGCCGCGATCCTTGTTGCAGCATGCGCCGGCTGCCATACCGGCGCATATGCGCCGGAGGACGCCTCGCCGAACTCAAGCGCAACAGGGCTGCGGACCTTTGCCCTGGCCGGCGATTTCCCCTCTGACATTGTCATTCCGGATATCGACGGCATGCGCTCCACGGCGTTTGTGGTCTCTGCGCAAGATCCTTCGGGCGTGATCGCTATCGACATCGATGCAAACCCGATGAAGCCCTCCGCGGTTTTTAGGGGCGTCACTGTGCCGGAAGACGCAGGCATTCCCTTGCGGCTGGTCATCGCAACGCGCTCGCAGGGTTTTCTGCTCAACTCCAATGCCGTCGTTTCCTTCAATCCCGAAACCGGCGCTGTGCTCGACCTCACAAGCGTCGTTGCACCCCTTGCCATTGGCGGAGGGCATCTGAACTCCGACAGCAGCACCGCAAACACCTGGCTCAACCCTTCCGATCCTGGCGGCATTGCAATTGCCGGAGACAAACTCTTTGTTTCCTCTTCAAACTATCTCCACACACAGCCCCCGGCGATTGCAGCCCCCGGCACGGTGCAGGTCTTCACGATCAACGCCAACGGATCGCTCACGCCTTCAAACCGGTTCATCACCAGCGGCTACAATCCCACCGGGCTCGCGGTGCGCAATGATAATGAACTGCTTGTGCTCAATTCCGGCATCATCGAGAGCGCCGGCGCCAAAAATGTGGCGCAGAGTGACGCTTCCATAGATGTGCTCGATCTGGGCATGCTGACGATCACCTCCACCGTCCCGCTCGGCAAGGTAGCGGCATCTCCCTGGGGTCTTGCGCTAACGATTGACGGCTCGCGCGCCTTTATCGGCTCTGCGGCCTTTGGCCATATCTATGAGGTCGATCTGATCAAACGCCAGGTGCTGCGCGGCGCAGATCATCCGATCGCGGTATCCGATGGCGCGGACCATGTGTTGGCGCTCGCGCTCTCCGTGGATGACCAGTATCTCTTTGCCTCGAGCTTCAAACAAAACTCGGTGTTGCCTTTTGATCTCACCGCATCAGACCCTGCGCTCGGCAACGCCTATATGGTCGGCTTTCCCTCCGGCGTTACCAACGATAATCCCAGTGGCGCCAACACCGGTGCAGGTCCGCTTGCCGTGAGGCCCGGCTCGCGCGGCATGGACTACAGCGGCGAGGATCTCTTCGTGCTCACCGGTTATCCTGGGACATTGGTCGCCATCACCACGGATGCCTCGGCCCAAAGACATACCCCTCCTGCTCTGCCTGCCCCAGACAACAACACCGCACCTCCCACCACACCGCCATCGGGCAACAAAGTTGCACCCTGTCAGGGTTTCGCGGAGGCAGTTCATACTGTGACATACGGACCAGGCGCAGGCTTTGGGCAAGGTTTCTTACCCAACATAGTGCTGGGACCGCCCCACGGTGCAGGGGCGCTCAGCGGTGGTTTGGACGTGCTCTCGCTGGGCACGGGCGGCGAGATCGTGCTGGACCTGGAAAACTGTCCGGTGGTCGATGGCCCCGGCAAAGATTTTATCGTGTTTGAAAATGCCTTCTTGATCGGAGGAAATCCAGCCACGCCGTATGCAGAGCCGGCAACGGTCGGCGTCAGCGATGATGGAATCACGTTTACCGACTTTCCGTGCTCGCTTGCCGTCTATCCTTATCAGGGATGTGCTGGCTGTCACCCGGTCTATTCCAATCCCAACAATAACATCAGCCCGTTTGATCCGCTCGCCGCAGGTGGTGAAGCATATGATCTGCACGATATCAGCATCGCGCATGCGCGCTTTGTGCGCGTCCGCGACGGCGGCGTATGCTGTGCAGGAATCACTACGGCGGGTTTTGACCTGGATGCCATCGCGGTCATTCACGGAGAGACTAATAATTAACAATATTAACAATTAACCCTAAGGAGGTTGCCATGTTGCCAGTAATAATTTTCGGTATCGCTGTAGGCAGTGCGATTTTTTTCTCGGGATGCAAAAAACCGCCAGAGGATCATCCTGATGATCAAGACAACAACATAGTGCCAAAAGATACCGGCGCCGCGCCAAATGACATCAGCGCCGTGCCGAATGACATCAGCGCCGTGCCGAAAGATGCGGGCGTCGATATCAGCGGCGCAAATGCGGATATGTCTATTCCCCTCGATGCCGCTAAATCTGATACCGCGGTGCCCGTAACACCCAATGCGCCTGCGGCGAGTTCTTACACCAACATGCCCTGTGCCTTCCCGGCAAGCCTTGCGCACGATCCTTCCACAAACACGCTGCTTGCGGCCTGCGGCGGGGCCCCCAATGCGCTTTTTCGCTCGCAGCCCCTGGGTCAGACCGGCAAATGGACACAGGTGGGCGTGGTTGGCGGTTATCCTGCGCACCATATCCAGCTGGATAATCGTTTTTTCCTGGTGAATCACGGTTCGCCTGATGGATTCACCATCATCGATGCGCAAACCGGGCTGCCTTCTTCCGAAATTGCATTCTCGGCACTCGCCCCGCGCACCCTGCAGAACCAGCCGCTCGGCTTCACCCCCAATAATCCTGCAGGCGCTATCATCTCGGGTGCAACGCTATGCATAGCCACCTCGAATCTGAACCACTTCGACGCGGACCCCGCAAAAACCACGTTTTATCCTGGCACGGTCTTGTGCATGCCTTACAAAACCTCTGACGGCACAGTCAACACATCAAACGTCACGGCGATTGTCACCTCTGGCATCAACACCACGGGCATGACAGCATGCGGCGCGCAACGTTTTGCGGTCCTGTCTTCCGGGAGCTATTCGCCAAATCCCAATCAGCAGGCCTCGCTGGATATCTGCACCCTGCCTTCCATGAACTGCACTGCAACACCCTTAGGTGCAATCACGGCGCAGATATCTCCAACACTGGCACTGACCCAGAGCGGCATGATCCTTATCGGCGTGCAAAAGCCGTCTCCCAAAGTGCTGGGCGTTTCCAGCACAACGGGTCAGATTGCCTATGACCGCAATGTGCCGGAGGTGCAGAACTTCATCACCTCAATCGCAACGCACGACCACGTTGCGGCCTTGTCTGATTTCGGCCAGTTTGGCAAGGGTAGCGCAGTTCTCTTTGCAGATGTGAATCCCAACGGCTGGACCGGCATCCCCTCCTCTTCGATCAACGGTTCTTGCGGACCCTCGGTCGTAATCGGCGATGCCTTGTATCAGTCGGTAACTGATAACGCAGGCGCTGCAGGGAGCGTGTGGAAGCTCAATATGGCAGGGATGTAGTATGCATATCAGAGCGATGCTGATTTTATTTTCTATGATTCTGCCCGGCTCTGCGCTTGCCGGCGACCATTATCCGCAGCGGATCGTGTCGCTGAAGCCCAACGTCACTGACATCGTCTACGCGCTTGGGGCTGGCGAAGAGCTCGTCGGCGTCACGCGCTACTGCGACATTCCCGCCGGGGCAAAGAAGCCCGAAATCGTGGGCGACTACGCGCAGGCCTTCGTGGAGAGGATCGTGGCGCAGGGCCCCACCATAGTCATCGGCTCCATGGAGAACTCGAGCCGCAGGTCGATCGAATCGCTCGAGAGGATGGGCATGCGCGTTGAGATGTTTCCGTTCACAACGCTGGCCGAAACTTTGGATTCCATCCGCGGGATCGGCGAGGCGCTGGAAAGGCCGGACGACGGAAGAAAGCTGGCGGCGCGGATCGAGGAAAAACTCGGGGCTCTTAAAAAACGCTGGTCCGCAGAGAAGCCGGTCAAGGCGGTGGTCGTGTGGGGTTTGAAACCCCTCATCGTGGCCGGGCACGGGACGTATATGGATGAGATGATGGAATTCATCGGCACCGAAAACGCGGTGCGCGCCACAAAAGTGAAATACCCGCGCATTGGCCTCGAGGAGCTGATCTCCATGGACCCCGAAGCGATCGTCGATCTTTCGATGGGAAGCGAGGGCGACGGCCAGGACGCGAGGCCGTGGAAGGGCGTCGGCCAGATCATGGCCGTCCGCAACGGGCGCATCGTCCGGCTCGACGCCTCGCGGTTTCGCGCCGGGCCGCTCCTTCCGGAAGCGCTTGAGAAATTGGCGGGGTTGATACATAAAAGATAAACATAACCCTCCCCTTTGTAAGGGGAGGGAAGGGTGGGGTAGATCAAAATAATCAGCGACAGATCTACCTCCCCTAACCCCTCCTTACAAAGGAGGGGGAGTTGTTAAATATGCACCTCACTCTTCGCAAATGGATAGCGGTCAACTCGGTGCTCCTCGCACTCCTCGCTGCGGCTATGGTCGCGGCGATGGCGATGGGGTCCGGCCGCGTCACGCTCTCCGATGCGATGGGCGCGGACTCAAAGGCCAGGGCGATTCTCTTTCTCGCCCGCCTGCCGCGCGCAATCCTCGCCGCGCTCGTCGGGATGGCGCTCGCATCCGCCGGCGGCGCATTTCAGGCGCTCCTCAGAAATCCACTGGCCGACCCATTCATCCTCGGCGTCTCCGGCGGCGCAGCGCTGGGCTCCGTCGCGGCGGTGGGGCTGCACCTGCCCTTCGCATGGATATCCGCCGCGGCATTTCTCGGCGCCGCAGTGGCTATGCTCGTCATCTTCGCCATAGCGGGGGTGCGAAGGGGGCTCGATTCGACAACGCTCCTCCTCACCGGCGTCATCTTCAACGCGTTCTGCTTCGCGCTCATCCTCTTCATCAACGCGGTGGTGACGATGGAGGAGGCATACCAGATCATCTTCCTCCTCATCGGCAACCTCGAGGTCACCGACATGGGGACGGTGGGAGTGGTAGCGATCTTCGTCATCGCCGGGTTCGGCACGCTCTGCCTCTACTCTGGGCGCATGAATCTGCTCTCCGCCGGCGACGAGGACGCCATGGCGATGGGAGTCGACATCAAGAGGCTCAGGGCGATTGTGTTCGTGGCCGCGTCGGTCATGGTCGGGGCCGCGGTCGCGGCGTCCGGCCTCATTGGATTCGTTGGGCTCTTCATCCCGCACATCATGAGGCTCCTCACTGGCTCCGACAACAGGCTCCTCATCCCCGCATCAGGGCTGGCCGGCGCGGCATTCCTGGTCGCAGCCGACGCCGCGGCGAGGACCCTGCTCATGAACACCGGCTACGCCACACAGCTTCCTGTGGGCGTGATAACCGCCCTCGTCGGCGCGCCGCTCTTCATGGTGCTTTTAAGAAAACAGATGCGAAAGGCATAATGGACGGCCGCGACATGGCACATCGCCTGAAAATCGAGGACATTCATTTCGCCTATGGCGAAGAGGACGTGATCCGCGGCGTCTCCTTCGAGATGGCCCCTAGCGAGATCGTCGGGATACTCGGCCCCAACGGCGCCGGAAAATCCACGCTCATAAAGCTCATGGCGGGTCTCTTCAAGGCGCGAAGCGGAGAGGCGACCCTCGGCGGAGAGGATCTCCACCGCATGCCGGCGGCAGAGAGGGCACGAGAGATCGCCTTCGTCCCGCAGGAGAGCCACATCCCCTTCTCGTTTACGGCGATGGAGGTGGTGCTGATGGGAAGGTCGCCGCACCTCCCGCTCCTGGGCTTCGAATCCAGGCGCGACATCGCGATAGCGCACGAGGCCATGGAGAAGACCGACTGCCTGAAGTTTGCGCCCCGCGACATCAACTCCCTCTCCGGCGGCGAGCGCCAGCGGGTGATTTTGGCCCGCGCGCTGGCACAGGAACCGAAGCTCCTCTTCCTGGACGAACCGACGACCTTCCTCGACATCCGCCATCAGATCGAGCTCCATCGCCTGTTCTCGAGTTTGAGCCGCAAGGGGGGGCTCGCGATCGCCGCAGCGATGCACGACTTGAATCTCGCTGCCGCATTCTGCGATCGCCTGATCGTGCTCAAGGAGGGAAGGATCACCGCGGCCGGCAAGCCCCGGGATGTGATCACATCCTCCACGATATTCGAGGCTTTCGGCGCCCGAGTCCTCGTAGGTTCTCATCCGTCGACAGGAACGCCGTATTGCATCCCCCCGGACATCGCATCATGATGAAACCGCTTCAGTGCCCGCCAAAAGGGCTTTACAGCCCATCCACCCGTTGGTAGCATGCGCGTTTCAAAGGAGGATTTGTATGTCCAATGTGCGCAAGGCAGTCATACCCGTGGCCGGCCTCGGGACGAGATTTCTGCCGGTCACCAAGGCCATCCCGAAGGAACTCTTGCCCATCGGGACCGTACCGACCCTCCAGCTCGTGGTTGAAGAAGCGGCCGCATCCGGAATTGAAGAGGTGATACTGGTCACATCAGCCGCCAAGGCCCAAATCGCAGAGTATTTCAGGAGCGACACCCCTTACGACAGACAGCTCGATGCGCTGGGAAAGGGCCGGCTCCTGGAGGGACTCCGCAACCTGTCCAGGCAGGTGAAGGTGACGACCGCGCCGCAGGAGGCGCCGAAGGGCCTGGGGCATGCGATCCTGTGCGCCAAGGATGCCGTGGGGGACGAACCCTTCATAGTGATACTCCCTGACGTCCTGATCGAGAGCAGGGTCCCCTGCTGCAGACAGCTCATCGATGCATTTGAAAAAACCGGAGTGGCCGTCAACGCAACCGAGCACACGCCCGCCGAGAAACTCCATCTCTACGGCATCTACGACATCGCTAAATCAGAGGGCCGCATCCACAGGGCCCGAGGCGTGATCGAAAAACCAAAGGCGGAGGATGCGACATCAGACCTCTCCGTCGTGGGGCGCTACCTCTTCCCGCCTGATACCTTCGGCATCCTCGAGAGGACGCCTCCCGGCCGCGGAGGGGAGATCCAGCTCGCAGACGCAATGAACACCCTTGCAAAGGACGGGCGGATGATCGCCTACGAATATGAGGGAAGGCAGTTCGACACGGGCGACCCCGAGGGTTTTTTAAAGGCCAATATATTCTACGGCCGCCGGGAACATCCTGCGGCGATAGATGCGTTCATGAGAGAAATGTTGAAATAACGATCTGGAGAAGAGGATTATGCAGACATTCATCAAGGACATAGCAAAGCACGAAGGCAAGGCCGTCACGATCAAGGGCTGGGTCTACAACGCCCGGTCGTCCGGCAAGATCACCTTCCTGCAGCTGCGCGACGGGACCGGGTTCATCCAGGGCATCGTCCACCAGCCCGACGTGACGGAGAAGGTCTGGGACGACGCCCACAAGGCGACGATCGAGACCTCCATAATAGCGACGGGAAACGTGGCGAAGCATCCCAAGCGCGAGGAGCACGAGCTCCAGATTTCGGGCATCGATCTCGTGCAGGTCGCAGCCGAATATCCCATCAGCAAGAAGGAGCACGGGCCGGATTTTCTCCTCGACAACAGGCACCTGTGGCTCAGATCGAAAAAACAGTGGGCGATCCAGCGCGTCCGGAACACGATCATCAACGCCACATATGAGTGGCTGAACTCAAGCAGCTTCATCAAGATTGATTCGCCGATCCTCACGCCCGCAGCCTGCGAGGGAACGACGACGCTCTTCGAGCTCGACTACTTCGACATGGGCAAGGCCTATCTCTCGCAGTCCGGCCAGCTCTACATCGAGGCGGCGATCATGAGCCACGGCCGCGTCTTCGATTTCGGTCCCACGTTCCGCGCCGAGAAGAGCAAGACGCGCAGGCACCTCACGGAATTCTGGATGATGGATGCCGAGATGGCCTTCTGCGATCACGACGGGAGCCTGAAGATACAGGAAGAGCTCGTGAGCCACATCGTGAAGAAGGTCCTCGAACTGAACGCGCAGGAGCTGGGGATCCTCGAACGCGACGTCTCGAAGCTCGAAAAGATATCCCCGCCCTTCCCGCGCATGACGCACGCCGAGGCGGTGGCGAAGCTTAAGACGCTGGGCAGCGACATAGGCGACGATGACGATCTGGGCGGAGATGACGAGACGATGCTCACGGGGTCGATGGAAAAGCCGCTCTTCATCGAGCGCTACCCAGCGAAGGTGAAGGCCTTCTACATGAAGCGCGATCCGAGGAATCCGGAGCTTGCGCTCTGCGCGGATCTGCTTGCGCCGGAGGGCTTCGGGGAGATCATAGGCGGAAGCCAGCGCGAGGATGACTATGACGAGCTGGCGAGGCGGATCGAGGAGCACGGCCTGCCGAGGAGCGCCTTCGAGTGGTATCTCGACTTGAGAAAATACGGCAGCGTCCCCCACTCTGGCTTCGGCTTCGGCCTCGAGCGCTTGACCGGATGGATCTGCGGGGTGCGACACATACGCGAGACGATACCGTTCCCGAGGATGATTGCGAGATTGACGCCGTAATCGCCGGCCACGAATTCCGCGTCAGGGCTTGCTGGGCGCCACCACACACCGGATTCCGATAACATCGGTTTGGAAACCGCCGGGACTACCGCTGTAGCGGCTGGCCGCCCGCAGATAATCGTCAAAATAGGGATTCGAGGAACCGCCGCGGATGACTTTCTTGGCTCCCTCTCTGAGATTGACCGGGTCCTTTTCAGGCATCTCACCATACCAATTTCCATCATATGTATCGAGGACCCATTCCGACGCGTTCCCGGCCATATCGCAGAGGCCGAGCGACGTCCTCCCGTGCGTGCACACATCCGCCGTGGTCTCGGCATCGTATTGCGCTTCGCTATGATTCAGCTTGCCGCTGGCAGTCGGGTACTCATGGCCAGGCGCGCAACCCTTAAAAACATCCCTCGCCGCGCGCTCCCACTGCGCCTCAGTCGCAAGGTCTCCGCCTATCGACTGACAGTAGGCCCTCGCCTGATCCCATCTCACCCCAACAGCCGGCTGGTTGGGGCCATCATATCCGTTCCACTTCTCAAGCTTGGTCGGCACCTTTTTTGGCTCGATAACAAAATTGCAGCGGTTCGGGTCGTCGGGAATCTGGCGGCTCTGCAGATGCAGCTGGCGCTCGCTGTCTTCGCGTGCGACAATCGACTTGGCGTGCGCGCCGCAGGAAACACTCATGAGATTGAACGCAGGCTGCTGCGCCTGTTTGGCCACATACGTTGAGTATTCCGTATTCGTGGCCTCATGCTCCGCGAAGCAGAAGGCCGAAACCTCGATCTCACGAACCGGCCACTCATCGCGATCGCCGTTCCTGGAGCCCATCATGAATCGTGCTGTGGGAAAATACACAAACCCGGACGGACACCTGCTGTCTCCGCTCATCTCTCCGGCTCCAATCATCCCGCACCTCCCGCCGCCACAAGGCGGCTTGCTTGTCCTCGCCTACGTTATCGGCAGGCCGACAAATAAGTTGCGTCCTTTTTTGCGCAAATCTGCAAAGGCTGATTTTGCTGGAAATTCAAGGGGTTATAAGGCGAAAATCTCTATTCCCGGACAGCGATTATGGATTGGAGCTCACCGATGTTTTTTGTACAGGATGTCGAAGGGATGTGAGGACCAGTTCGCCCGTGAGTTTGGGTGACGTTTTTGCTGTTTGCAATCTATCTTTGTAGAGCTCGTCCCGATCGGGCAGACGACGAAGCGTATAGCCTCTGTTGCGAAGAAAATCCAACCCATAGGATAGTGGCAAAGAAACAGGCCAAAAAGTCTGGAGTATTAAGGATCTCGCTTTAGTTAAAAAACTTTTTTGTTCATAAAAGGGAGTTCTGAACACAATATCAACAAGATTCCTACCTTCCATATTCAGCATGAACAAGGCACCTTCGGTCAATCCGAAGTTGTCCGCTATGTTTTCCATCCGTCGCATTTTCAATTCTTCGGAACCGCCATCTATAGTATTGCATCCATCAATAATAACACGCACCTTGTTGCTGAAATGCCGCAGAATAGGTCCAAAAACTCGTTCAACGCTGTATGTATCGTCCAGCCAGACCCTAAAGCTGCCGGATTCATTGCTCACACCAGAATAATAATCTTTCCAAGCACCGCCAGAAAACCATTTGTTAAGTCCACCACCGCCATGAGACAGCAGATAAAAGCCATCGACAGGAGGATTGTTTCTGAGACGCATTTCCAATGCCAACGTTCTATTCAGATGTCTATTGGCGGTAGTGCTGATGACAACAATTTCTGATTCAGGCATTGATTTTTCAATATCGCCCCTGCGGTACATCACTCGATGCGGGTTGGCAGCACCGAGATTATCATCTGCGGAAGTATCTATGATGAAGAAGACACCCTTCGTGGGTTGCTGTGGAGAAATCGGCGTGTTAGCTGGAGATGCCATGGCAAAGTCCCCAATAGAGGATAAAACCCCCGGTAGCCACCAAAAATTTCATACCTGCGACCACCTATCTGTATTATCGGCAGAAGGAGGGACATTGTTGCTAGGTTTTTTGTAATTGTTCAGGTGCCCAGCTTGTCATTCTGAACGGAGCGGAAATCGTCAGACGGAGCAAGCTTTTATAATGGGCTTGATTTATTACCGGGATTCCCGGATTGATTTATGTTATCCGGGAATCCCGGTACAAGGCTGGCATGACAATCCATCTGCCAAATACAGAAAACTGAGTAAAAACCGGAGCCAAGGCCAAACCATGCACGATCACGACCATAGCCATGCAAAGACGGGTTTTCAGTGCCACGATGAAAGTCCGGCCGCCAACGCCGCCTACTGTGCCCTGGAGCAGCGCCGGCTGATCATCTCCATCGTGATAACCGGGATCACGATGGTCCTGGAGTTCGCCGGAGGATTCTGGAGCGGGTCCCTCGCGCTCCTGTCCGATGCCGGCCACATGTTCAGCCACCTCTTTGCGCTCGGCGTGAGCTACTGCGCCATCCTGCTCGCGTGCAGGCCGCCCACGGAATCACAGAGCTTCGGGTTCTATCGCGCGGAGATACTGGCGGCCCTCGCCAACGGCTTGAGCCTCATCATAATCGCAGCCCTGATCCTGTACGAAGCGTGGAGCCGTCTCAAGAATCCCTCCGGCATCTCTGGCGCCCACATGCTCATCATCGCCGCCATCGGGCTCGTGGTGAACGCCATCACGGCGATGCTTTTGAAGGACGCCTCGCATCGCGACATAAACATCCGGGGCGCGTTCATCCACGTTCTTGGGGATCTCGGCTCTTCGGTGGGCGTCGTGATCGCGGCGGTCATCATATCGCTGGGCGGGCCTGCCGTGCTGGACCCGATAGTTTCAGCGCTCATCGCTGTCGTGATCGCATGGTGGTCGGCGAATCTCTTGTGGGACGCGGTGCGGATACTCCTGCAGTCGACGCCCAAGCATCTGAGCCATGACAAGATCATTGTGGCGCTGATGGATGGCATACCGGAGATCCGCGGCATACATCACATCCACGTATGGGAATTGACGTCCAAGATGTATGTGATGACGGCCCACGTCGAAGTGGATGACATGCAGCTCTCCGCGACGGAGAGCATCAAGGCACGCGCCATGGAACTTCTGGCGAAGAGGTTCGCAATAACGCACGCCAATCTGGAACTGGAGACTCGGAAACCTGACTAGAACTCATTTTAAAACTAAGCGAGGGGGGGGAGGAGTATCCCCGAGCGTAATTTACGATGACGACTCGATCATCGTCATCGACAAACCTGCCGGCATGCCATCCGTATCGCTGAAGAGCGGCGAGAAGGATACGCTGGCAGCGTGGATTATCGGACGTTTCCCCGGTCAGGCTGAAATCGGCCGCGAGGACCTGGAAGGCGGCCTCGTCCACCGGCTCGACAACGACACATCCGGCATCATGGTGGCGGCGAAGTCTCAGGCCGCATACGAAGATCTCCGCAGACAGTTCGACGAAGGGTCCGTGCGAAAGGAATACCAGGCGCTCGCCATAGGCTCTCCGCCCGAGCGGGGTTTGATCGATACTCCGATCGCGCATCATCCTCGGAAGAAAAAGAAGATGGTCGCATGCACATCGCCCGAGGAAGCGGAGAAATGGAAAGGCAGGCCCGCCCACACGGAATTCGAGGTCATCAGGCGCTTCAAAATCTTGCGAGGGCCAACTCCTCCTGGGGAGATTTTCGCACTCCTTTCCGTCACCATAGCGACCGGCGTGAGGCACCAGATCCGCGTCCACCTCTCATCGATCGGATTTCCGATCGCCGGAGACAGGCTCTATCAAAAGAAAAAGGGGACGTTTCTCATTTTCCCTTTTTCGCGCCAGCTCCTCCATGCCTCCGGCATCGAATTCCTCCATCCCGCCACGGCCAGGCTCATCAAACTCAGTTCGCCGCTCCCGGCCGATTTCAAGGATGCCATTTCAACACTCAAGCCGCGTTGACAGGCGGCGCCATTCAACCTATACGGTGCAGATGCTAAGATGCAAAAACTGGACGTTAGGGGCGCTTGCCGCAGCAGCGGTCTTCTCCATAGCCGCATCGGGAGGGAAGGCGGGCAACCCCCCGGCCGCCGCCCCGGCCCTGGCGGCCGAGCAAGAGGCGCCTGCCGCGCGCGCCATCCTCGACAATCTCTCATCGTCAAAGGTCGGAAAGTTTCCGCACAAGTGGCGCACATGGCCGCTCCAGCGCGGGAAGGCTGAAGAGGTCTACAGCGTCGCCGAGGAAAACGGCTCGCGCTACATCAAAGCCTATGACGACCACGACGCATCGCAGCAGATATTCCTGAATTTCGACTGGCAGATAGACCGCAGTCCCATCCTTTCGTGGCGATGGAGGGCGACGACCCTGCCCCCCGGCGCAAGCGAGGCCGGCGACGCTACAAACGACAGCGCCTGCGGCGTATACGTAATCGTGGGCCGCTATGATGGCCACGCGATCAAATACGTCTGGAGCTCGACGCTCCCTGCCGGCGCCACGCACACCCGGCATGACGGAAAGCTCAAGATAAAGGTTTTAGACAGCGGCGCCTCTGGCAAAGGCAAATGGGTCCGCCACCGCGTAGACATTCCCGCTGATTACGAGGCGCTATTCGGAAGAAAGCTCGACAAGAACCCGTCGGGCGTGGCAATCCTGACCGACGGCAACGCCGTCCACAAACCATCAGGCTGCGACTATGCGGATTTTGCGGTATCCGGAAAGTAGCCTGAGAGGAAGATCCAAACATGAGCTCACATAAAAACAATTCACTGAAGGCGGTCGCTGTAGTTTTATTCGCCGCGCTGATCGCGATCACATCCGTCGCGCCGGCGAGCGCCATCGAGAAGGATGAGGGCGGCAATGCCAGGGGCACGATCTCCGACGCCGTCGTCGACGCGCTCTCGGCCGGAGATGTGAACGGCGCGATCATCGCCATGAGAGAGGAACCGAGCTCCCCCAAGCTCCTCTACCTCACGCGCGAGCTGACTCGCATCAACAACTTTCCCTCCGCCCCCAAGCCGGACAAATCGTCGGCCCACAAGACATACCAGAACCTGGCGATCGCATATCACAACGTCTATCTTTTCCTGAAATCGCGCGGCGTGGATAAGAAGACCTTCCTCAAGGAGGCCCACCGCTACTATCACAAAGCGAGGAGCGCCGGCACAACGCTGCACAAGGCCGACTGCGATCTCCTGGATGCGGCGCTCACCGCGGCATCTGGCAACATCGAAAAGGCGCGGAAACAATTTTCCAGGATCGACGAGGATGCGCTCAGGGGGGATTTCGACTCGATGGAGTATCTGGCGGCCTACCATGCAGCCACCGGCGACGCCCCGGCCGCAATAACTGCCCTGGAGGCGGTGCACAGTTTAAACCCTGACGCGACGGTCACCTGGCTTGCGATCGGCGACGATTTTCACGGCATAGCCGACGACCAGGGCTTCAAGGAGCTCCTCGTCACGTGGAAGGCGACCGAGGTTTCAAAGCGGCTCACGCTTCAAGTCCCGAAGGGCAGCAAACCCAGGCTCGAGGTCTCGGACGAGACGGGCCTCTTCAGGCCGCAGAAGTCGATGCCTCATTACGATCTCAAAAAGAAGAAAAAGGGGGAAACGAAGATTTCGCACGGACGCAAGGAGCATGGGAAAAAGGACGGCAAGAACAGCAAAAAGGCCCCGGCAGGAAAAAAGCAGGGCGCTAAAAAACCCCACCACAAAAGATAATCGGCCGCACTACTCGCCATCGTCTCCGATTGCTTCAACGGGGCACGAGTCCTTGGATTCGTGGCACTGCGCCTCTTCCTCTTCGCTCGCCGGCTGCTTGTTCACATAAGCATAACCCGCTTCTTCCTGATGCGCGAAGTTGGTGGGCGCGATGTCGCGGCAGAGGTTGCAGTCAATGCACTGTGTATCTACGTAATAACGCCCGTCTGCACTCTCCGGAACCTTGTCGTCGTGGTTTGCCATATCCATCCTCCTCCCTGACAGTTGATGACGGCCGGGCATAACGACACATGCCCACTATGTCAAGCCGTATCTGGGACATAATTTGAGCACCGGGCAGGTGGGGCACGAGGGACTCCTGGCCGCGCAGCAGCGGCGGCCGTGGGTCATGATGAGGGTGGAGAATTCGGTCCAATTCCCCTCCGGCACGATCGCCGCCAAGTCGGCCTCGACCTTGTCTGGGTCCTTCTGCTTTGTGAGCCCAAGCCTCTCCGAAACCCTGAGGACATGAGTGTCGCATATGATCCCCGGAAGGCCGAATGCATAGGCGCGCACGAGGTTAGCCGTCTTTCTCCCCACCCCCGAGAGCCCGATGAGCTTCTCCATATCTTCAGGGACTTTTCCGCCGTGCTCCATCGTGAGCTGGGTGCAGCAATTTTGAATCGAGCGCGCCTTGTTCCTGTAAAATCCCGTCGATCGTACCGCCGCCTCGAGCTCCGCGCTTGAGGCCTTCGCGAAATCCTTTGCGGTGCGGTATTTTGAAAAGAGCGCGGGCGTCACCTCATTGACGCGCGCATCGGTGCACTGCGCCGAAAGGATCGTGGCGATCAAAAGCTCGAGCGCGCTCTTGTAATTCAACTCACACCTGGCGTGCGGGTAGGTTTTCTGGAGCAGAGGTAAAATTTTTCCTGCCCTCACCTTGGGGGAATCCATCTTCATCCTTTCGTTTTTCTGAAATGTTTGATGAGGGCATCCACGCCGAGACAATTCAGGACGTCCCCTTTTTCCAGCCAGCCCTTGCGGGCGATGCCCACGCCGTAGGCCACGTCCACGAGGCCCTCCGGCTGATGCGCGTCCGGACAGATTGCCATCTTCGCGCCTCTCTCCTTCGCGTATTTGCACCAGCGCCAGTCGAGGTCGAGCCTCGAGGGATGCGCGTTGATCTCGATCGCCGTGCCGTGCCCCGCCGCTGTATCGATCACCTTCTTCATATCCACCGCGTACCCCTCGCGCGCCAGGAGCAGCCTGCCCGTGGGGTGCGCCAGAATGCAGACATACGGATTGGATATCGCCTTGACGATCCGATCCGTCATATCCTTTTCGTTCATGCCGAAGCGCGAATGCACCGCCGCGATGACGATATCGAATGTCGCCAGGATATCGTCGTCGAAGTCGAGCTCGCCGCCGGCCATGATATCCACCTCGATCCCCTTGAGGACGCGGAAGCCATTGAGTTTTCCGTTCAGGGCGTCGATCTCCTTGTGCTGGCGCTTCACGTCGGCCGGCTTCATGCCGTGCGCTATCGTCACCGCCTTGCTGTGGTCGGTGATGGCGAGATACGAATAGCCGAGCGAGCGCGCCGCCTTCGCCATCCCTTCGATGGATGCGCTGCCGTCGGTGTAATTGGAGTGGGCGTGGATCACGCCCTTGAGATCGCCCTCTTCTACCAGCTTCGGAAGCTTGGCCTTAGCCGCGGCCTCTATCTCTCCCGTGTTTTCCCGGAGCTCCGGCTCGATGTATTCGAGGCCGAGCGCCTTGAAGATGCCGGCCTCATCCATGCACGCGATCGACTTTTTCGACGCGCCCCTGAAGAGGCCGTATTCGTTTAACTTCAAGCCGGCCTTCTTGGCTAGAAGGCGCATGGCGACGTTGTGCTCCTTCGATCCGGTGAAATAGTGGAGGGCGAACGGATATTCCCCATCCTTCACGGCGCGCAGGTCGCACTGGATGCCTGAGGAGAGCACCACCTCCGACTTCGTGTCGCCGTGCTGGACGACGCGCTCTATTCCCGGGAGATGGACGAACCTGTCCATCACCTTCGCCGGATCTCTGGTCGATACGAGGATGTCTATGTCCCTGACGATCTCCTTCCGCCGCCTGATGCTGCCGGCCACCTCGGAGCGCGCCACCTCGGGCCAGAGCTTCACCGCATCGTGCACGGCCCGCGCCTCTGCGGCCGCATCGGAGAAGAGCCTCTGCCCCGCGAAGCGCTTGAGCGATTCTATCCCCGCGAGGATATTCTTCTCCATCTTCTCGCCGAAGCCGGGGAGTCCGTCTATCATGTGCCTCTTGCAGACCATCTCGAGCTCGCCCGGCGATTTGATCCGCAGCTCCTCCCAGAGATATTTCACGCGCTTTGGCCCAAGGCCTGGGATGGAGAGTATCTGCACGACCCCCTCCGGAACCTTGGAGCGGAGTTCGTCGTACTCCTTGAACGTGCCGCTCTTCATGATCTCCGCGATATGATCGGCGATGTTCCTGCCTATCCCTTTGATGGACGTGAGCTTGCCCTCGGCCACGAGGCCCGCGAGGTCGTCGGTGAGATTGTCGATCGCGCGCGATGCGTTCTCGTATGCCCTCACCTTGAAAGGATTTTCCCCCTTGAGCTCGAGGAGCATCGCCACTTCGCTCAACATGTTTGCCACGCCGTGTTTGTCCATGGTCACTTATGGTACGGCTCGCCGCGTATTATCGTGCAGGCTCGGTAGAGTTGCTCCGCGAGAACAACCTGCACGAGTTCGTGCGGGTATGTCATGCGCGAGAGCGAGAACCTCTGATCCGACCTCTTCATTATAATCTCCCCAATCCCAGCCTCGCCTCCTACGAAAAAGACGATGCGTTTCGTGCCGCGCCTCTGGTGCTCAGAGATGAAATCGGCCATCTCCATCGAGCTCTTCTGCAAGCCGCGCTCATCGAGAACCACGAAGAAATCCTGCGGGTCGAGGCTGCCCAGTGCCTGTTTCTCGTCGCGGCACGCCTTTATCTCAAAGGGGAGGTAGTGCGTCAGGCGTTCCGCGTAATCGGCGACGAGCTCCTGAACGGCGCGCGACTTGGGGCGCCCTATGGCGAAGACGGTTATTTTCATCTGAGAATCCACCTGCTGTCATTGCGAGGAGCGATAAGCGACGAAGCAATCTCTTTGATTCCAAGGGATTGCTTCGCTCCCGTTGGTCGCTCGCAATGACAACCCGGCAATCAATAGCCGACAGTCCGGCGAATATCAAGCCCTTGCGGGCAGGCTGCAAATGGGCTACAGGCCATCATATGCGCTTTGTAAACGTCGCAATCCCCTCCACCCTCCACTCGGCGTTCACATATGCCCTGCCCGACGACATGGATGCCGCCGAAGGAATGCGCGTTATCGTCCCTTTCAGAAAAAAGCGCGTCGTCGGCATCGGCCTTGAGATTATGGATGAAGCGCCGCGCGGAGTCGCCGGCAAGGAGGTGAGGCAGATCGAGGGGGCGATGGATGAATCGCCCGTGCTCGGAAAGAACCTCATGCAGCTCATCAGATGGATGTCAGCCTACTATCTCGCGCCCGTGGGAGAGGTTCTGCGCTCCGCACTCCCGGCGCGGCTCCTCGAAATAGACGGCGCCAAGACCACGAGGCCTTCGCCTCCTTCCGAAATAGAGCCGATGCATGAAGGCGCGTTCGATCTCACCGCCGATCAGGGCCGCGCGCTCGAAGCGATACTCGCGGCGACCGATGGGGTCACTCTCCTCCAGGGCATCACCGGCAGCGGCAAGACCGAGGTCTACTTGAAGCTCTTCGAAGAGATCGTCTCCCGCGGAAGGCAGGGGCTCCTGCTCGTCCCGGAGATCGGGCTGACGCCGCAGCTCACCGGCCGCGCCGAGGCGCGCTTCGGAGGCCGAGTCGCCGTCTACCACTCCGGTCTCACGGACGCGCAGAGGCACAAGCAATGGCTGAGGATGAAGGGCGGCGGGGCGGACGTCGTCATCGGGACGCGCTCTGCACTCTTCGCGCCGCTTTCAAGGCTCGGCGCCATCGTCGTCGATGAGGAGCACGACTCCTCCTATAAGCAGGACGACGGCGTGATGTACAACGGCCGCGACGCGGCCGTCATGCGCGCGCACATCGAGGGGATACAGGCCCTGCTCGGCAGCGCCACGCCATCGCTCGAGAGCATCGCAAATGTGGAGCGGGGAAAATACCGGCGCATGAGGCTGGGCTCCCGCCCGAGCGGCGCAGCTCTTCCATCCATCGAGATCGTCGACGTGCGGAGACGCCCCGGCCGGACGAAGTCCGAGGAAAAATCCGAGGGCTTGAAAATGAGGCGAGAGTTTGAATCGCTCTCGCCGGAGCTCTATGACGCGATCTCCGAAACGCTCGCAAGGGGTGAGCAGACGCTCATCTTCATCGGCCGGCGCGGTTTCGCCGGGGCGCTCCAGTGCGATGCGTGCGGCGAGGTCTCCCGCTGCCCCAATTGCGACATCTCGCTCTCCGTCCATGATGGGAACATTCTCTCCTGTCACTACTGCGGCTTCTCCGCGGCAGCGCCCGCCCTCTGCACGGCCTGCGGCGCATCGACCTTGATCCCCATAGGCCACGGCACGCAGCGGCTGGAGGCGGAGCTCTCCGATTTCTTTCCGAAGGCGCGGATCGCCAGGTTCGACAGCGACGCCGCAGGCGCGCAGGCGAAGAGGCAGGGCATCCTCTCCGACATGCGCCGGGGCGCGATCGACATCCTCGTCGGCACGCAGATGGTGACGAAGGGTCACGACTTCCCAGAGGTGACGCTCGTCGGCGTGGTCGCAGCCGACACATCCCTGAACCTGCCCGACTTCCGCTCGGCCGAGCGAACCTTCCAGCTCCTCACTCAGGTCGCCGGTCGCGCCGGGAGGGGAACCTCACCGGGCCGCGTCATAATCCAGACGAGACAGCCGGAGCATGCGAGCCTCAAGGCCGCAGAGACCCACGACATCGACTCCTTCGCCGAAGCGGAGTTGAAGCACAGAAAGGCGCTCTCCTATCCGCCGTTTTCGAGGCTCGCGAACATCCGCCTCTCCTCCCTCCGCGAGGGCGATGCGCAAAAGGCAGCCAAGGCAGCGGCATCGGCCGTCGCCCGCTTTGCCGGCGAAGCGGCCGGGCAGCGGATCATAATCCTCGGGCCCGCGCCCGCGCCGATCTTCAAGCTCAGGAACCGCTACAGGTGGCAGATCCTCATCAAATCCCCGACCCCCGACCTCCTCGCAAGGCTCATCGCCTCAACCAGGCCCGCGATCGCCAAGGCCCTGCCGCGCAGCGTTCGGCTCTCGATAGACGTAGACCCGATAAACCTGCTTTAATTTGCTGCACACTGCATCAAAACGCAGCACCCACCTTAAAGCCTCCGAGGCAAGGCTATTTGTACCACATTGTTTTCACTTATAAATTTTCCATCATCACATTGTCATCTATTGGCATGCTTCTTGCTCTCTTGGTCGTCGGATCTGGTCACAATTTGTGACCAGCTTCCCAAGACACCACATATTACGGAGCGACATCATGATAGATCATGTCGGTATGATTCCTATGCGGACGATAGAAGAACGGATCTTCTTGATAAGGGGGCAACGCGTAATGATAGACGCAGACCTGGCCAATCTATACGGCGTTTCCACAAAGAGGCTTCACGAGCAGGTCAAAAGAAACATCGCGCGTTTTCCACCTGATTTTATGCTCACGCTCACATCTGATGAGTTGAAGGAACTGGTCGCAAATTGCGACCAGTTCAAAAAACTCAAGCATTCTAGCGTGTTACCACGTGCATTCGCGGAGCACGGGGCATTGATGCTCGCCAGCGTACTCAACACACCACGCGCGATCGAAGTCAGCGTCTTGGTAGTAAGGGCCTTCGTCAAGCTGCGGGAGATTCTGTCGACGCATAAGGAACTAGTTTACAAGCTGAATGAGCTTGAGCGCAACATTGCAACGCATGACAAGGCGATCCAATCATTATTTGCGGCCATTCGCCAACTGATGAAACCGCCTGAATCAACACAGCGCCGCATTGGCTTCTATGTTAAGCAAAATTGACGGGATTGTTGTCGACCGCAAGTAAACCTGCTCTGATTTATGGCGGGCTGTTTCCGAAGTCATCCTCCCCCTTTGTAAGGGGGAGTTAGAGGGGGTAGACCATGTAACTGGTTTGAGGCGCGCTGATGTTTTCATTCTGGGATAACTATCTTAGATCCCAACCCCGCTTTCGCCACAGCAGCGGCAATCGACTGAAGGGCATAGTAACGACTCCCGGGGTCTGTAATTTTTTCCGCTATGACAATCAAACGCTCAAAGAACGGCATCCCCTTCCCTTTCAGCCCCGCATCTTCAAAGGCAGAGGCAATCGACTGAAGGGCATCGGAACGATCAGATAGTTCTTCAGATTCCTCCGCATCGGCAATCGCAGCGGCAATTTGTTTTTCCAATTTTATAAGAAGGAGGTCCCCTTCCGGAGCTTCAAAAAGAGCCAGTTCCTCTGACACGCGATCCCGGTCCGAAACGGTCCTCCGCGACCCGCGCCAATCGACTATCTTGACCGTTGGATACTCGTGAACGTTGTATTGCCTCGCCAGGCCCTCGTTTTCCGTTCGAAGCCAAAGATACTGCCCTTTTCCTCGCCCTGCCATTTTGTCAAAAAGCAGAACTTTCATATCAAACTGGAAATCAATACGGAGGATGTCGTCCCGTCTGAGCTGAAGGTCCTGTATTCAGAACTGGCGCCGGCATCGTTTCATCTGCAGGTCATGCGGGTTGATTATCTGGTCGCCCAGAAGATCAGGGCGCTGATGCAGAGGGGCAAGGGTCGCGACCTTCTCGACCTGTGGTTCATTTTGAAAACCGGTCTTCCGGTCAAACGGGGGCTGGTCTCGGAGTTGACCGGCGTGAAGGAAGGCGATCTCATGGGCGAGATTGAAAGCCGTGTGTCGAAGCTCGCCGAAAAAGACATCGCGGCAGATATGAACCCTTTTATCAGGCCAGCGCTCAGAAACTGGGCCAAAAAGGATATGAAAAAGGACATCCTGCAGATGCTCAAGGCATTCGATCTTCTCAATCAAAACGCCTGATGAGCGCATAAACAAATGTATCAAGACTGGATCGCGATCGAGGAATCAATCCTCGCGGCCCCCAACCCTAACATGCCGATATATAAAGACCTTTATTTGGTCGGCGATGCCCCGTTTATTCGCAAGAAGGCCGCCACAAAAAATATTTTTCATCCCACGCAACTTTGCCCCCCTCTCCTGCCGATAACTATAGTGGAACAACGCAGTCACATGAAGTTGACCCCCCTTTTGGGCCCTTCTGCAATAGTGTGGAAGGGCTCTTTTTTCTTGGCGCCATTGACTGCATCCGCCCTCTCTAATATAGGTACCCGCCATGCGACGCGAGATAGTCAAATTTCCCGATCCGATCCTCCAGAGAGTTGCCAAGCCTGTGAAAGAGGTGGACGGCGAGGTGCGCGAGATTTTGAACGACCTGGTCGATACGATGTATGCCGAGGACGGCGTGGGAATAGCCGCGCCGCAGATCGGCGTGGGAAAGCGCCTCGCGGCGATCGACATCACAGGAAGCGATGGCGACACCGGGGCGGGGCTCATCAAGATGGTCAACCCGGAGATCGTCTCGCGCGATGATGAGATAAAATGGGAGGAGGGCTGCCTCTCGGTCCCCGAAATGAGGGTGAAGATAAAGAGGAGCCGGAAGCTCACCGTCCGTTATCTGGACGAGAACGGCACCTCAAAGGAACTCATGGCAGAGGGGTTGCTCGCCGTGGCGATACAGCAGGAGATCGACCACCTCGACGGAAAACTCATCATCGACTATGCCTCCCGGCTCAAGCAGGACATGTATATTAAAAAACTGAAGCGGGCGGCGAAAGAACAATGAAAATTCTTTTCATGGGTTCCGCGGCATTTGCAGTTCCGTCGCTCGAGGCGCTTGCAACCTCGGGGCACGAGATCGCCCTGGTCGTGACCCGGCCCGACAAGCCGGCGGGGCGAGGAATGCACATCGCCTCCTGCCCGGTGGCCCAAGCCGCCCTCGGCCTCGGCCTGCCGCTCTTCCAGCCGAAGAAGGTGAAGGATGCGGCGGCCATAGATCATTTCCGCGCGCTCTCGCCTGAGCTCGTCGTCGTCGTCGCCTACGGCCGGATCCTCTCGAAGGAGTTCCTGGAAATTCCGACCCGCGGATGTGTAAACGTGCACGCATCGCTCCTGCCAAGCTACCGAGGCGCAGCGCCGATAAACTGGGCTGTCATCAACGGAGAAAAAGAGACCGGCGTGACGACGCAGCGGATAGTCGAGGAACTCGATGCCGGCGACATCCTCCTCTCGTGCAGCACCGCGATCGACGAGGCGGAGACGGCAGTCGAACTGCACGACCGGCTTGGGCCCATGGGCGCCGACCTCCTGACGAAGACGATCGACGGTATCGCGAAAGGCACGATCAAGCCGCGGCCACAGGATTGCGCAAAGGCAACATACGCGCCGATCCTCAAGAAAGAGGACGGCCACATCATCTGGTCCGAACCGGCGGCAAAAATTTACAACAGGATACGCGGCTTGAAACCCTGGCCCGGCACCTATGCAAAGCTTGAGGAAAAAACGCTGAGGATACACGAAGCGGCGGCCCTCCCCGCGGAGCACAAGACCGCCCCGGGCACGGTGATCGAGAGCGGCCCGCATTTGGCCATTGCATGCGGCGAGGGGGCGCTGTATCTCCTCGAAGTGCAGCTCGAAGGAAAGAAGCGGATGTCGGCTGCGGATTTCTTGCGAGGACACAAGGTCCAGACGGGAACAGTGCTCACATGAAGAGGCTCATCGCACCATCCATACTCTCCGCCGATTTCACGAAGCTCGGCGCCGAGATCAAGGCGGTTGAAAAGGCGGGCGCCGACGTCATCCACATCGACGTCATGGACGGACACTTCGTCCCGAACATCACGGTGGGGCCGCCGGTGGTCGCGAAGATCCGCAAGGCCACAAAACTCCCGCTCGACTGCCACCTGATGATCGAGCATCCTGAAAAATACATCGACGCATTCAGGGCAGCCGGCGCCGACTGGATATCCGTCCACGTTGAGGCGTGCGACCTCACGGACCTGCTCCCGAAGATAAGAAACCTCGGCATGAAAGCGGGGTGCGTGATCAATCCGCCCACGCCGCTCAAGGAGATACTGCCATACGTGCCGCTCGCCGACTTTGTCCTGGTTATGACCGTAAACCCGGGCTTCGGCGGGCAGAAGATGATAGAAACCTGTCTCGAAAAAGTTTCGGCGATAAAGGCCTTCATCGCCGACAAAAAACTTTCAATTCCTGTCGAGGTGGACGGCGGGATAAATGCAAAGACCATCTCGATGGCCGCAGCCGCCGGCGCGGACATCATCGTCGCCGGCTCGGCGATCTTCGAATCGGAAGATTACGCCAGCGCAATCAAAGCGCTTCGCTAGGATAGGAATTAAAGGTTGCTGGAGGGATTCGGTTCCTCTGCCATCGCATCGCGCATGAGCGAGTCTATCGACACCCGCTTGGCCTTGGCGGGCCAGCGTTTGACGATATCGTCGACCTTCCCCTCGTCTATCGAATCGATACCCACCCCGCCGGACGCCAGCGCATCCATGACCGCGGCCTTTTTCTGCGGCAGTTTGTGGTAGAAATCAGGATAGATGAAGAGGGCGCCGCTCCTGAAGATGACGGGCTTGTAGACGAGCCTGACCGGGACCGGGGCCTCAAGCTGCACGACATACGTCGTCCCCCCGTTCTTGCGGTAGACGCCCCGAAGCGCGGGGTCGGTCCTCTCGGAAAAGCGGCTCTGCAGGAACCAGCCAAGTTCCGCTGCGTCGGTGTTGTGCATCCTCATGCAGCCGTGCGACACGGGCCTGCCCACCGAATAATCCTTGTTTGTCCCATGAAAGAGGATCGCGTCCGACATCGGCATCTTCACGCGCCCGAGGGGATTTCCCGGCCCTGGAGGCGTGGGCTTGGCGCCCCTGGCCCACGGCGCGTTCGGCGGCGGATACCACCACGGGTTCCACTCGATCTTCTTTATCTCCGATTCCTGCTCTGGCGTCGGATAAACGCCGCTGCCGATCGCGACCGGATTCACCATGATCGGCGCCCCGTTCTCATAGACGATCATCTCCATCGCCGGAATGTTCACCTCTATCTTGATATCGGGGTAGATTTTCGCCCCTGCCTTCAGGATATCTTCGGCCTGCAGAGTAGGAGGGATATGCACCCCCTGTGCCGTGACATTGCCCGCACCGCTGCCAAACGCCAGCGCCAGGAACATCGCCGCAGCCGCCAGAGGCTCCGCAAGATGAAGGCTGCGACTCTTATCAGTGTCGGTGACAGGCATAGTCCCCCCTGCTGTTTGTAATCATAGCAAGGGGCATGCCAAGCCGACATATGGCAAAGCTCAGTTTAAACCGCTATTTTAGCTGATTTTAAGGCAGGGCGTATAACGTCAGATGCTCAAAAGAGTCAAAAAACACCCATTTGCGTCAAAAATCCGACTACTTGATAAGTTTCAGGCCTCTCTCCATCTCATCGATGAGGATCGCCGGCTCCTCAAGGCCCACCGCAACGCGCACACCGCCCGGATCGATGCCTGCCCGGGCCTGGTCGGCTGGACTTATCGAGCAGTGCGACATCGACGAGGGATGCTCGATGAGCGTCTTGCAGTGGCCGAGGCTCACGGCGAGCGTGTAGGAGATTGCATTGCTGGCCAGCCAGTTCATGAGTTTTGCGCCTCTCTCCTTCGCTTTGTCCGGTGAACCCTTGAGGACGAAATAGAGGATCGACGACGGCTTGAATTTCCCGTCGTAGCCAAGCATCTGTTTTTTCGCCAGGGCACGCTGCGGAAAGCTTTCGAGGCCGGGGTAGAGCACGCGCTCGACCTTCGGATGATTCGAGAGATACTTCGCAAGCTCCGTGGCCGTCGCCGTGGTGCGGGCGAGCCTCACCGAAAGACTGGGGAGGCCATAGACGATGAAGGGCCACGCATGTCTCCCGGAGAGGACGGCGCCGAAATCCTTGCGGTAGAGCATGATCTCGCCGAAATAGCGCTTGGGCCCTACGATCACCCCGCCCATGTCGGTGCCATAGCCTGAAATGTGTTTGGTCAGGCTCTCGATCACGAAATCGGCGCCGAACTCGATCGGCCGCTGGCAGACAGGGCTCGCAAAGGTGTTGTCCACCGCCACGAGGATGCGATCCTTCTTGTCCCTCTTCGCGTTCGCCCTGGCGACGACCTTGCACACCGCTTCTATGTCGATGATTTCGAGCGTCGGGTTGATCGGCGTCTCGAAAAAGACGATCCGCGTCTCGGGGCGTATGAGGCTTGCAAGGTCGGCGCCGTTCAGATGCGCAAACGTCACGTCGACGCCCCGCTTCGGCATCCAGTTCGTGAAGAGCGAATAGGTGCAGCCGTAGACGGAGTCGTTCGAGATGATATGCTGTCCCTTGCCCGTGAGCGCGCTGGTGAGCGCCGACACCGCCGCCATGCCGGTGGAGAAGGCGATGGCCATCTCTCCGCGATGCGCCTCCGCCAGCCTGCCCTCGAGCATACTGGTCGTCGGCTCGTCGATGCGCTCGTAGATGTAGATCGGATCCCTGGTCATCGCGTCGTAGTCGCCGAACTGAGCGAAGCCCTTGGCGCCTCGCTCCACCGAACCCACGCGGTAGATGACGGAGGCGGTCATCGGCGGGACGACGTGGTGGCTGTAGTCCCACTTCGGCGTCACGTCCTCGCCGTGGATAAGGAACGCCTCCATGTGTTTGGGATGATCTTTGTGGTCGGCCATAGCCGCTCCTTTCAAGGAGAGAGATTTTCAATCGGCTGCTACCAGATGCGTGCCGGGTTGTAAATGACAAGCCAAAGTATTATACGGACACGCATCCTGGCATGCGTCGCAGCCGTAAGCGTCTCCCTCCTCGCCGCGTTCGATCGTGAGATATGAGATGCACTTCCTCGCGTCCAGCGAGCGGGGCGCGGTGAACGCGCCTCTGGGACATGCTTCGATGCAGGCCCGGCATCCGGCGCATCGGTCCGCAGCGGACGCGTCGGGCTCAAGCTCCAGGTCGGTTATGATCTCGCCCAGCATGAACCACGACCCCAGCTCCTGATTCAAGAGTATCGTGTGTTTTCCGATCCAGCCGAGTCCAGCGCGGGCGGCGAGCGCCTTCTCAAGGATTGGGCTCGTGTCGACGCAGATATTCGCCCGGGCGCCGGGCGCGGCCCTGCGCACCGCCTCCCACAAAAGCCCCAGCTTTTTTCTGACTACGTCGTGGTAGTCCGCCCCTCTGGCGAAGCGGGCGCGCAAGCCCCCCTCACCCCGACCCTCTCCCCCAAGGGGAGAGGGAGCTAACTTAGGTGGATTGTCTAAAGCGATACCATGTTCTCCGTACGCAAGCGCGCAGCAGATGACGGACCTGGCCCCGGAAAGAAGCGATGAGGGCTCGCACCGCGCCCTTGGATCGCGCGTGAGCCAGCCCATCGCTGCCGTCCTCCCCGAATCGATGGCATCGTTCAGATGCAGGAGCCCTTCGACGGGATAAGCGCTCGTTATTCCAACCGATGCAAATCCAACCTCGGCCGCAGCCTTTTTGATCAGTCCTTCCATATATATCTTCGGTTTCTATGTGATCCTGCAATATCCTGCAAGAACCGTTGTCGAGTCCGCCGCAAAGACTTATAATGTCGATGGCGGGTTTATATGAGCATAGAAAAAGTAAATACGCAGCTCGTCGGGTTGCCGCCGGCGTGGATGAGCCGGGTGGTAAGCCGCGGCGGCGCGATGGGGAACGCCCAGGAGATCAAAAAGATACTGGGAGAGCCGATACCCCAGGGGGTCGACCCCGACACGCTCCCGCCCGAGATCGCCGCATTCTTCGCCGCGGGTGGCCTGCTCGAAAGGCTCAGGAAGAAGCTCTCCATCTTCTCGCGAAAGAAGGGCGGAAAAATCATACCGGCCAGAAACACGATCGCCTCGGTGGACGACGAGGACAACCTCTATGTGGGCGTCGATTTCCTCGCCGCGCACGGCGAGGACGAGCCTCTCATCGCCGGCATCCTCGCGCACGAATGGGGCCACATGATGAGCGACCTCCCGCGCGGCGTCGACTGGTCTCACCTGACATGGGACGAGCTGCACGCGATCCGCAGGGACGAAGAGGGGGACGCGGACGGTTTCGCCGGGCGGGCGATGTTCCTGATGGGCTATTCGCCTGAAAAGATGATCGAGTTTCTGAAGGAGATGGACCGCCGGAGGAAGGACAAAAAGATCCCGTGCCACAAATACCATAACCACGCCACGCGCGCCGCGATCCTGCGGGAATCGTATGAAGCGGAGAAGAGGGCGATGGAGGTCGCGCGCCGCCTCTTCTTCGCCGGCAGCGACCCGACCGG
>JAZDOG010000048.1:0-11331 GCA_043798915.1 Pseudomonadota bacterium
TGGACAGTCTTTGTGTAAGGGTGCCTGTATGGCGAGACCGTTACGGGTTGAATATGCTGGCGCATGGTATCATGTAATGCACCGGGGTTTTGGGCGGCGGAAGATATTTCTTGCTGATGCTGATCGGCAAAGGTTCTTTGATTTGCTGAGAGACATATCCGCGATGTGGGGTGTTGAAGTTCACGCCTATAGCCTGATGGATAATCACTACCACCTCCTGATCCACACGCCTTCTGGACACCTTGCCCGCGCGATGCGGCACGCCGACGGCGTGTATACACAATACTTCAATCGCAGAAACACTATGGTAGGACCTGTTTTTAGGGGCCGCTACAAATCCATAGTCATCGAGAAGGACAGTTATCTGCAGGAGCTCGTGCGTTACATCCATCTTAATCCAGTGAGGGCCGGCGTGAGCAAGAAGCCGTCAGATCACCGGTGGACGAGCCACGCTGCATATTTCAATGCGCGCAAGAGGCCCCCATGGCTTGTTGTTGACGAGGTGCTGGCGATGTTTGGAAATAAGCATGGGAAGGCATTGCGGGAGTTGGACAGATTTGTGAGGGCCGGCGTTCCGGAATACCTTGAGAAACAGCTAAACGGAGCGCATCTGCCCAGCATACTAGGCACAGAAGGGTTCAAAGATTGGATCAAAGATAATTTTATCAGACCGCTTAAGTCCAAAAAAGAAATACCGGCGGCAAGGCGCGCCACCAGGAGGCGCGTTACATTGAGGTCGGTGAAGAACCTCATGCGGGATATTTATGGCCTTGATAAAATAGCTGGGCATAGTGGAAATAAGCCGTCCTTGAATGAATCAAGGAGCGTGACGATTTACCTGCTCCGAAGAGCCTCCGGCATGAGTCATCTGGAGATCGCCGGACTGATGGGCGACATCACCGTCGATGCTGTTTCAAAAAGCCTTCAGAGATTTGAGCGCAGGATATTGAATGATGACTGTTTGCGAGAAAAGACTGATACGTTTATTGAGCACCTACTGTCCGGTGTCCAGACTTGACCCCTTTACTTTATGTGTGCATCATCAGACGGAGCGGATTTTGAAGATCGTTGCTGGATGAGCAGTTTCTATGGGGAGCGGCCTCCGCTGACCCCTATTCCAGCACCAGCATATGAATGTCGCTCGTTGGCGAGAAGTTCGTGCGCACGGCCTCGAAGGTGGTCAGCCCGGTCTTCTTCATCGCCTTCGTGCGCGCCGTGGTGGCTGCGTCCATGCAGAAAAAGGATACTACACATCATAACTTATTGAAATTTATAGATATATATGGTTTTTGGGGGGATAAACTACCACAGGACATGATATATCTTTACATCAATAAAAGTTTGATATATATTTATATCAGATAAATCATGCTATCTTTTTATATCATATGAACTATTGCCTCCGATGCAACAAGCAGTTGGATGAAGCTTCTCACTATGGCCAACACCTGAAGTGTTTTGAAGAAATTTTTCGGGTTGAAGGCAGGGTTAAATTTCATTCGCTCGTTCGTAAATCATCGACAAGCGATGCCGGGAAAGAATATCCGCACGAAAGCCCGCACCTGACATCCTATTTCGGCGGAAACTACCGAAAGTATGAGGGGATACTCGGCGATGCGCGCTACATATTAAAACTCTCGAAAGAGGAATACCCGGAGCTGGCTCCTGTAGAGTTCGTCTGTAATAAGATCGCTTATCACTGCGGTCTGGCAATTCCGACACCCTTCACGCTGATCAATCTTGAAGAAGGAGAACTTGCCTTCGTCTCCCGGAATTTTATGGACCGTCAGCCGAAACATGCCACGATCAATCATCTATACCACTATCTCAAGCCGGGCCCCGAACACTACACAGTGGAAGAGCTCAACCGGGCCATCTATCGGGAGACCAGCTCCGCAGCTGACGTGGAGATGTTCATCAGGATACTCCTCGTTGATGCACTCGTGGGAAACCACGACCGGCATGGCAAGAACCTCGCCTTGATCGTGACGGCAAAAGGAAAGCGGCTGACTCCCATTTACGACAACCCCTCCTACCTTGGCCTTGAATCCGGCGCAATGTTGAAGGCCGACTTTGCCCCAAAGGGAAAGATTTGGACAAAGGCTTCAAAAGAACCTGAGATGACCGAGTATCTTGCGGAGATCGAGAGGCTGGGTGTCTTTCACATCGCGAAAGAATTTTATAAAAAAATTTCACGCGACACTATTCACGCATACATCGATGATTCACATTCTCTCTCCGACCGCATGAAAACCGCGTTGCTGAAGCTGATCCTGCGACGCTACGGGGACCTGGAAAACTATGTCAACGCCAGATAAAATTTTGGTCTTCAGCCAGACGGCGACAAAGCGCGTCTTTGTTGGAACACTCCGGCGAAGCGAAGGACAATTCCGTTTTGAGTATGACAAGGCATACCGCCGCATGAAAGGCGCGGTCGCGTTGGGGCCAGAATTCGAGTTATGGAAGGAGTCGTTTGAAAGCAAACCCCTCTTTCCATCCATTGCGGACCGGATCCCCTCCCCCCAGAACCCGGCGTACGCGGATTATTGCAGACAGTGGGGAATACCGGAGGGCGAGAAAGATGTCTTTGTGCTCTTGACGACGATAGGGCGGCGCGGTCCTTCAACCTTTATCTTTGAACCGGCACCTCCGGAATATACGACGGAGATGCTGAAGGCTTTCAGGGAAAAACTTGGGCTTTCACAACGGGAGTTCGCAACCCTTTTCGGAATCATGCAGTCAACATTGGTGAAGCTTGAGGCGGGGAAACAGGGCAATCCGATCACCATGAGATTTATTCAGCTATGCGATGACACGCCTGTTGCGCTAAAATGGCTCATCGAACAAAGAGGCAAATTTCTTCATGATGACAAGGGGGAAGCGATCAGGAAATTGATAGGCGCCACATGATTCGATTTGCTCCGGGACCGGCGGTTCGTTAAAGGGGTCTGGACACCGGACAGTCTTTGTGTAAGGACCTGCGACACAACCGGCGGACTACAATTATTGAAGCCGGCCCAGCAACAGGAAACGCCACGGCTGGACACGCGCTAATGTCTGAAATGCCTCACGCCGGTGAAGATCATCGCCATGCCATGTTTGTCGGCTACTTCGATGACCTCCTCGTCGCGCACCGAGCCGCCTGGCTGAACGATCGCGGTGGCGCCTGCCCTTGCAGCCTCATCGATTCCGTCGCGGAAGGGGAAAAAAGCGTCGGAGGCAACGGCGATCGCGCGCCGCTCGGCTTTCGACTCGTGACTCCTCGGCCCCAGCATAGACTGCATCTTCATCGCGGCGATCTTCGAAGAATCGACGCGGCTCGTCTGCCCTGCGCCGATCCCGAGCGTCCGGTCAGCGGCGGCGTAGACGATGGCATTCGATTTGACGTGTTTGCAGATGCGCCAGGCAAACTCGAGGCCATCCCACTCCGTTTCGGAAGGCGCGCGCCTCGTGACGACTTTGGATTTGCGTATGTCCTCGCAGCTTGAATCGCGCTCCTGGAGGAGGAGCCCACCCACGACCTTCCTGAAAGAAAACCCATGCACCTTGAATGGGCGATCAAGTCCCGGCACCTCGAGAAGCCTCAAGTTCTTCTTCTGTGAGAGGACTGCGAGCGCGCCGGCATCGAAACCCGGAGCGGCGATCACCTCATAGAAAGTCTCCACAATCGCGGAGGCCGCTTTCCTGTCTACCGTGCGATCGAGCGCTATGATCCCGCCGAACGCGGAGGTCGGATCGCACGCGAACGCCTTTGCGTACGCGCCCGCAAGCGATTTGTCCGACACCGCCGCCCCGCAAGGATTGGCATGCTTGACGATCACCGCCGCGAAGGGTTTGTCGGAAAGATCCCTCACCGCCGCGATCGCAGCGTCGGCATCCATGATGTTGTTGTAGGAGAGTTCCTTGCCCTGGATCTGGCGGGCGCTGGCGAGGCTGGGCTCCAAAGTGGCGGCAGCGTCTCGATAGAATGCCGCCCTCTGATGCGGGTTCTCGCCATAACGAAGCTGCTGCGCCTGTTCGAAAGTGAACCCGGCGCTCGTCGGCCAATCGAGCGGCTTTTTCGAATCGTCGAACCTGGTCAGATAGTTGATGATAGCGCAATCATAGCGGGCCGTGGCCGCGAACGCTTTTTTTGCGAGCCTGAATTTAGTCTCCGCCGTCAGCGCGCCGCCGTTCGCCTCCATCTCCTCCATGATCGACCGATAATCCGCCGGGTCCGTTACCGCAGCGACGTCCTCGTGGTTTTTCGCCGCCGACCGGAGCATCGAAGGGCCGCCGATGTCGATGTTCTCCACGGCATCCTCAAACGGACAATCCGGCCGCGCGGCAGTAGCCTCGAAGGGATAGAGGTTGACGACGACCATATCGATCGAACCGATATCGTTCGCCCCCAGCTCCGCCCTGTGTTTGGAATCGCTGCGGCGCCCCAGGATGCCGCCGTGTATCTTCGGATGGAGCGTCTTCACGCGCCCGCCAAGTATCTCTGGCGAACCGGTGTAGTCGGCAACCTCGACAACCGGGATGCCGGCTTTCTTGAGCTCGGCCGCCGTGCCTCCGGTGGAGAGGATATCCACGCCTCGCGCAGAGAGCGCCTTCGCCAACTCCGCCACTCCCGTCTTGTCGGAGACGCTGATCAGGGCCCTGGTAATTTTTCCCATTTTTTTCTCTCACTTGCCGACTAAGCTTTTGCCGCCGATTCCTATCATGCTCTTGATGTCGTCGTCGACGAGACGGAAGCCTCCGCCGAAGAAC
This sequence comes from Pseudomonadota bacterium, assembly GCA_043798915.1. Classification (GTDB taxonomy): domain Bacteria; phylum UBA10199; class UBA10199; order 2-02-FULL-44-16; family JAAZCA01; genus JAZDOG01. Next base: position 4,753 of record JAZDOG010000048.1, read on the forward strand.
GCTGAGCGCTGGCCCTGCCTCGAAATGAAGTCATCCGTGCCGCCGAGGACGTAGAAATTGCGCGTCAGGTTCAAATTTCCCAGGAGCTTCAAGTGCGGGCGCTGATAGTAGCGCGTCGAGAAATCGAAGGCCGAGAACTGCAGGCCAAAAGGCCCCCTCTCATAGTCGAGCCCCAGGCCGCCCGTCGATTCGATCAGACCGCCGCGGAGGGTGAAGTCATAGAATTTTTTGGCGAGCTGGGCCGAAAGGAGAATTTTGTTCCGGTCGATCGTCGCGGTGTCCGTGGAGACCTGCGTCGTCGAGCTGCCGACAGTGACGTTGGTCGTCGAGAGCACGTGCGTCGGGTTCGGGTTGGGATCCGAGACGATGTCGAGCAGGAAGGCCTTGTCCGGGGCCGGCTTGAGGGCCAGCGACACATAGTTTTTGAAATCCTGGGTCTTCGTGAGGTACTCCGTGTGGAAGCCTATCTCGGTCTCAAGCCGTTTGAAGCCGCCGAGGGTGTCGTTCAAGCCGTCCACGGCCTCGTTGAGCTTGTCCACCGTCTCCTCGTCGTTGACCAGCCTGCCCACCGTCCCCTTGCCCTCGTCGATCTTGCGCGAAATGGAGGCGATCCTGTCCATCGACTCTTCGATGTTGGCCTGCCCGCGCGCGACGATCTGTCGAAGCTGCTCGGTCATGGCGGCGAGGTTGTCCGTAATGCGGTTGATGTTGCCCTCGTTCCTGGCCGTGAGGTCGCGGATAGACTTTGCAAAATCTTCGAGATTCGCGACGATCTGTTTGACAGGCGCCTGATCGCCCTCGCCCACCGTATCGCGCAGAGACGTGGTTATGTGTTTTATGTCACCGGCGATGTCGTTGAACTGGCTCACGAGAGAATTTATGTCGCCGGTGCGCGCGCCATATTGGATGGTCTCGCCGGCCTGGAGCGTGGGCTGGTCAGGATTTCCGGGGACGATATCGATGTAGGTCTCTCCCAGGAAGCCGCGCGTGCGCAGGACCGCCTTGCTGTCAGCCGGAAGCTTCACCTCTTTGCTCAGCGCGACCGTCACCAGCGCCTGGCGCGACTCCAGGAGATCGATATTCTTGATGACGCCCACCTGGACGCCGGCCAGTTCGACCGGGGCCTTGAGCTTCAAGCCTGTTGCGTTGTCGAAGGCGACCTTAAGGGTGTAGCCGCCGCTGTGGACGGTCGTCCTCTCGCTCACCCGCATGGTAGCCCAGGCGAGGATAGCGATCACCACCACCGCGAACACGCCGACCCTCACCTCGGTCGTGAATCTTTTCACTGATTCTCCCCCTTGAGCCCGCCGGCGCGCAGAAACTCGCGGACCACAGGATTTTCAGAACGGCCGAAGGCGTCGGGTCCGCCGCACTCCGCGATACGGCCGCCGTGTATCATCGCGATCTGGTCGGCCACGCGAAAGGCCGACTCGATGTCGTGGCTGATGACCACGGACGTCACGCTTAAGCTTTGTTGCATGGACAAAATCAGGTTGTCAATAGCGGCGGCCATGATGGGGTCGAGCCCCGTGGTCGGCTCGTCGTAGAGTATGATCGAAGGCTCGAGGACAATCGCCCGCGCGAGCCCAACCCGCTTGCGCATGCCGCCGGAGAGCTCGGAGGGCATCTTGTTTTCGGAGCCGGAGAGCCCCACGAGCTTGAGCTTCGCCTCCACTATCCCCTTCACATCCGGCCGCTTCTTTCCACGCGAACTCTCGATCAGCGGAAAGGCGACGTTGTCGAAGACGTTCAGGGAATCGAAGAGCGCTGCGCTCTGGAAGAGCATCCCGAAGCGCCGCCTGAAATCGTTGAGCTTCTGGCTATCCAGCTTCCCGATCTCCACGCCATCCACCGCGACGCTGCCGCGGTCTGGCTTCAAGAGCCCGATGAGGTGGCGCAAAAGGACCGTCTTGCCGGAGCCCGAAGGGCCTATGATGACGGTGACCTTGCCGGTCGGAATCTTGAGATTCACGCCGCAGAGCACCGCCTGGCCGTTGAATTTCTTGTGGAGGTCAACAATCTCGATCATTCCTGCTCCTGGCTAGTGCCTGATCATGTATTCCAATATCCACGTCGTGAGAAAGTAATCCGTGACGAGGATCGTCACCGCCGAGTAGACGACCGCGCGCGTGGTGGAGCGGCCCACACCCTCCGCGCCGCCGCGAGTCGTAAGCCCCATGTAGCAGCTGATCGTCGATATGAGGAAGCCGAAGATCGCAGCCTTGATGAGCCCGCCCCAGATGTCCTCTGCGTCGAGATAGCGGTAGAGGCGGTACATGAACGGCCCCTCGCCTATGCCCAGCAGATATATTCCGACGATGTATGCGCCTATCACGCCGACGTAATTGTAGAGCATCGTGAGCATCGGCACCATGATCGTGCACGCGACGATCCGCGGCACGACGAGGAAATGCAGAGGATCGACGGCCATGGTCTCCAGGGCGTCGACCTGCTCCGTGACGCGCATCGTGCCGAGCTCCGCCGCCATCGAGGAGCAGGCTCGAGCCGTCACCATGATCGCGGCGAAGACCGGGCCGATCTCTCGCGTGAGCGACAGGGCGACTGTCGCGCCCACCATGCTCTCCATGTTGAAGAGGGCGTAGACCTTGCCGGACTGCAGCGCGAAGACGGCCCCCGTGAAGAACGCGGTGAGGGCGATGATGCCCGTGGATTTGACTCCCACGAACTCCATCTGTTTCACGAACTGGTCGATCCGGTAGGGCGGTCGCAGGACCCATGCGAGCGACTGCCCGACAAACGAGCACCAGCGCCCGAGCGAACGCGCCCAGCCGATCAGCCGGGCGCCGATCGCGCCGAATACCGGCGTGACTATGTTGAGGATGTGTTCCATTCCGTATATATCCTCGGCATCCTCTTCGAAATGCCGCACAATATCTCATAGGTGATAGTGCCGGCCCACGCGGCGATCTCATGCAACCCGATCGAGCCCTCGCCCTGCACCCCAAGCAGGACGACTTCGTCTCCCACTGAAGCGCCGTCCAGGTCGGTCACATCGACCATTATCATGTCCATCGTCACGCGCCCTACAACCTGCACGCGCCGGCCGTGCACAAGGACCTCCGCCTTTCCGGAGAGCGCCCACGGATAGCCGTCCGCATAGCCTATCGGGACGATCGCGATGCGCGTCGGGCGCGAAGTCGTGTATATCCCGCCGTAGCTCACTTTCATGCCGGCCGGAATTCCCTTGAGCAGGACCGCCTGGCTCACGAGCCCCATCACGGGTTTGAGTTCCTCTTTCCCGAAATCTGAGCCGTTCCTGTCGCCGTAGAGCGCAAGCCCGGGCCTGGCCCAAACTTGGGAAGCCTCCGGCACGTCCACGGGCTCGCCGCGCAGAATCGCGCCGCTGTTGGCGACATGCCAGATTTTGATCGGCCCCAGTGCCTTCTCGACAGCGGTGCGGCACTCGAGGAAGAGTTCCATCTGCCGCTCGGACACATCGGGGCGATCCGCCTCCGCCAGATGCGTCATGACGCCCTCGACGAAAAGGTGTTCGCACTTTCCTATGCCGTCGAGGACCGGCCGGAGCGCCTCGGGACGCACGCCCAGCCTGCTCATGCCGGTGTCAATCTTGAGATGCACTCCGACTTTTTTGCCGAGCCTTTTCGCCTCGACCTCCAGCGAATCGAGCACGCCGGCGGAGTGGATGACCGGCGTGAGGGCAGCATCGACCATCTTCTTCGAAGCGGGCGAGCCGGCCCCCATGAGCCCGCCGATCACGATGACCGGCACCTTTATGCCGGCCTCGCGAAGCTCGATCCCCTCCTCCACGGTGGCGACGCCGAAGGCATGGGCGCCCGCGCGCTCGAGGGTCCTGGCGACCGGCACGGCACCGTGGCCGTAGGCATCGGCCTTCACCATCGCCATTATCTTTATCTTAGGGGAAAGCCGCCGCTTGATGACGGAGCAATTATGCGCGAGCGCCGAGAGATCGACCGTTGCCCGCGTGGGACGAAAGAGTGGAGTGCCGGAGGTATCGTTCATCGCAATTCGCCTGTCTTTTCAGCGCATTAGTTGACTGGGGCTTCTAACAACGCATGTCCGGGTTGTCAAAACATATCTCCCCCATTTGCTGTTGCATTCCATTCCACCAGCGCATAAACATGCGCACCCATGAACGGAAAGATTACATGCACTTACATCGGGCATGCGACTCTGCTCCTCAAGATCGGCGGGACAACGATCCTCACTGATCCGCACTTCGGCAAACGGACACTCTGTTTCCCGAGGAAGGCGCCGCTCCCCTTTCCGCCATCCGAATTGCCAACCCCCGCGGCGATCCTCTTGAGCCACACGCACTTCGACCATCTGAATATCGCGAGCTACAAGTACATATCATGTGCGGTCCCGATCGTCGTGCCGGAGGGATCGGAGAGGGCCATCGGACAGTATGTGCCGAACCCGATCATCGAGCTCTCGCGCTACGCCGATCATGAGCTCGCCGACGGCACGAAGATAACGGCGGTACCGGCGATCCATCACTCGAGCAGGCTTTCGCATCTGAGATTCACGAAGACTAACGCGTACCTCATCCGCCGGCCCGACGCGGGCTGCGCCTTCTTCTGCGGCGACTCCTCATACGGCAGCCATTTCGGAGAGATAGGAAACCTCGGGGAGATCGACCTCGCGCTCCTGCCGATCAGCTCATACAATCCGCGCTGGCTCCTTGGCCGGTCGCACATGACCCCGGCTGAGGCGGTGCAGGCGTTCGAGGATCTCAAGGCGCGCCACATGGTCCCGATACATCACAGCACATTCCGCCTCTCGCTCGAGGGCTTAAGCGCGCCGCTCGCATGGCTGATGAAGATCCTCGAGGACCGCCCCGATCTCGCGGCAAAGATCCATCCGCTGAAGGCCGGAGAGAAATTCAGCCTGAACAGCGCGAACAGCTGATCATTTTTTTGGATCAACGATATTTTCTACATTCCCAAAAGCCACTGAGCAATTGGAATGACATAGATGCGCATGCCCTTTGAGGCGATGGCTTCATGCTCGTTTTCTGTCAATATAGTCGCGCGTCTCATGCCGGTTTCCTGCATCGCTTCGAAGAGCGCCCTTGTCTCGCGTTCAAACGTTGTTTTGTCTGAAATCGAATGCGACACCTGAATCAGGCCAGCTATCTTTCTCCCAGCGACGCAGGCGAAATCCACTTCGCATCCGGACTGCGTTTTGTAATACGACACATCCAGGCCACGGCGCATGAGTTCCAGGAAAACGATATTCTCAGCCAAAGGACCCAGGTTTTTGGAAAAACTCAAGGAGACGATGTTCGCAAGCCCGGTATCAATGGCGTAGACTTTCTTCGGGGCAATCGCTTTTCTTTTCACCGAATAATCAAACACATTGACGCTCGAAATCAGGTACGACTGTTCAAGGTATTCGGTGTAGGATGATACCGTGGTGACGCTTCCCATGCCGAAGGCTTTTTTCAGACGGTTGAATGAACTCAGGGCCGACACATTGCTCATATAGTAAATGGCGAGCTCCTTGAGCTCCCGTATATTTTTTATGTCGTGCCGCGCAGCGACATCCCTGTAGAGGATATCGTCATACAACTGGGACAGAATTTCCGGATCGTTGTAGGCAAGATATTGCGGAAAGCCTCCATGGAGCCTGTAGCGCGCGAAAAGTTTCGCGATCCCGGCCCTGCCTGCCGGCGTCAGCAGATTTCTTTCTGACACGTCCACATCGCAGTGCCGGGCAAGCTCGATAAAAGAAAAAGGATAAAGCTCCACGCCAAGATGGCGGCCTGTGAGCTTTGTCCCCAGTTCCCGGCTCAGGAGCGACGCATTGGAGCCGGTGATGACGAATTTGAATCCCGCCTCCTGCATCCTGTGGAGAAATCCCTCCCAGCCCGGCGCATTCTGTATCTCGTCAAGCAAAAAGACCTTTTGCTCGCCGAAGCACTCGATCAGGACCTCATGCAGAAGGGAAAAATCGCGCGGAGTGAAGCCTATGAGCCTGTCGTCTTCAAAATTGAAATAAAAATAATCATCCCCAAAATATTTGTCCGCTATCTGCAGCAGCAGAGTCGATTTTCCGCACCTCCTCACCCCGGAGATCACGACCGCATGAGGCTTCCCGATATGGCGGCCGAAGGCATCGAGGGCGTCCCTTTTCGTGCCACGCGGTTTTTTCGAAAAGATGCGCCGCTGATCCAGGGCGATTTCTCTGAGTGAATTTCTTTCCATTACAATTGGAAGCTTATACCAAATAGTTTCCATTTGCAATGGAAATAATTTAAAAGCCCTCTGGTGATCTTTAAGTGATGGCAGGTTGGGTTGTGCTAATAAACCGCTGAAAACAAAAGTGTTTTTACTCAAGAGCCAATCGAACTACTTGAGCGCGGAGACCTCGGCTGCGAGGCTTGAGATGTTCCGCTCCGGATGGTCGATAAATTCCTTTTCGATCCGGCGAATCCGGGTCAATCCCAAAGTTAGTTGAAATTTGAAAAGCGGTTCGGTTTGATGTCACGCTGCTTCCCTCACTTCCTGATGTCGATCGATTTTCAATTCCTTCATAATAGCGTCGCGCAGCTTCGGTAGATGGCGATGGCCTGCA
>JAZDOG010000056.1:0-81764 GCA_043798915.1 Pseudomonadota bacterium
TATGCCTACTTTCGCCATCTCCTGGAAAAATTGCCTCTCGCCGAAAAGGCCGAGGACTTCGAGATCCTCCTGCCGCATGTTCTGAACCCCAAGGATATCCCCGCGCTTCCTATCAGCCAGGCATCGCCGCCCGTCAGCTAGCCCGACTTCCGCAACTGGGCCCGCAGGGGTGAGTTAACCCCTTGATATTTCGTTGTTGGAGGTCAAAAGGTCGGCACTACAAAACGGCGCTTTTATGGAATGGGATTTGTGATTTTCGGTGGCGGTTGTCCCGGGAATCTGAGCTTCATTTCGTGCATCAACAACTGCACATCATCCTCCGGTTCGGTATATCGCGACAATATCAAATGCCTGTTGTCCGTTGTCGGCAGATGGACATCGACCATTTGAATCGCGGCGAATTTTTCAAGCACGGCCCTTGGGGTCAGCCCCCGTGCCAGCGGTTTCAGTTTATGCTTGAGCGTCACCTGCAGGCAGTAAGCCATGAATGCCACAAAGATGTGTGATTCGATTCTTTTATCGCACTGATGATAAACTGGCCGGATCGCCATGTCGCTTTTCAATTCCTTGAAAACCTGTTCGATTTCGGTGAGCTGGATATATTGCCGCCATAGGATCGATGGATCTTCGCTTTTCAAATTGGAGCGCAATAAATACGCGCCCTCCCTGTTCATCACCGTTCGATATTTTTCCGTGTTGAATGAAAACGAAAATGTTTCCGGCGTGACCTCTTCGTCCGGCTTGGGGATTTTGAGATTTGCGAGCGAAAACAACCGGCCAGCTTCCTTCTTGGCCACTCCAATCTTCATCAACAGATGATCGCGAGAGGGACATTGCTCCCGAAGTTCCTTGAGATGTCTCCAAAGCCGCCTCAGTTTTCTGACCCGCATCGCCTTCTCTTTATGAAATCTTCCCTGACTCTTCGCCAGGACATACACCTCGCCGTCCTCTTCTATGATTTTCACAAACACGTCATTCTTTGCGATTTCCCAGGGCTTGTCCAAAAACGCCTTCTCCAAGGATGTAAGTTTGCCGCGCGGAGTTCCGACAAGATATGATACAGGCGTGGTTGCGTTGCGCATATCCTCCAAAATCTTCTCTGTCGGAACGCCGCGGTCCATGACCCAGACGCGGTTGGCCTTGCCATATTGATTCTCAATCTTTTGGAGGAAATCGGGAAGTGTCGTCCTGTCCGACGTGTTGCCGTCCATCACTTCATATGCCAGGGGAAATCCCTCCGGCGTGACGATCAGCGCGATTACCACCTGCACACAGTCAGGCCGTTTGTCGCGACTGTATCCGCGCTTGCGCTTGCCGTTGTCCGGCGTATCACATTCGAAATACGTGCTCGTGAGATCATATAAGAGGACGTCGTAGCCCGCCTTGAACAAATCCTCCCACTGGCCTCGGAGAAATGAAAACAACTCCTTCTTGTGCTCAATCAGTTTATCCAGACACCGATACAAAACGTCATCCGATACGACCTCGCCTGTCCCCAGCAGATCAGCCAGCGCCGTCTTCCCATACCAGTCCCTGTGAAGCCGCCACTCGCTTCCATGATCAAGAAGCGCATAGACAACCTGCGCCTTGAATATCCCCAGCCAATCGGTGCCTTCGCGGGACCGCAATAATCGCGACGCCCAAAAATCATCCAGACGCAGCAAATTCCACATCTCGCATGCCAGCCAGCACGCTCCCCACTGGCGCGGCTTGCTGACCCTCAACCGATTCAACCGGATCTGCACAACCTCGTGATCCGGAAGCGGCGGCGGCGTGCGATCTTCAGGAAAAATGGCCAGCTGCTCGCGCCTGCCGTCGCGAAATATATCGAGGCTCTTGCACCACGACGCTCGCTGGCTGTCGTTGATTTCCCCAAGATACAAAACGTGTCTCTGAATAACTTTTCCACCCATCGCACGACGATTTTCAACGACGCTGAAATAACGATGAGCCTTGCCGTCCTTGTATCGGGTCTTCGCTCGCAGGAACATGTCCACTGAATACAGCAAAATCCCGCCCTCGCCAATGGGGTAGGTCGGCACTACAAGCGCTTTTCGCCGGTCGCCTCTCGTAAAATCAACGGGTTGTATGAATTTTTAGGACGATTTTTTCGAAACACGAGGCCCAGTTGCGGAAGTCGGGTTAATTCGTTAAATAAGTGTCGTGTCCCCCGAATTTTTGTGCCCGGAAACCACCGGTCACGGAGCAAACCTTGAAAAGTAATCATATTCAGGTGTTTCAATTTTGCACGAATGGTTGCTGCATCCCAAGATCAGAACCACAATGGGTGCTCCCTCCAACCGGCCGGGATGCCCATGGAAAGCGTCGGAACTTCCCGGTAATGATCGAAGAGCGTATAAAGACGATCACGCCAATGGCTTTGCGGTGCGATGTGACGCATGAGGTAGTACAGGAGTGTCAAGACGACAAAAAGGCGATCATTGCCAACTGCACGCGGTGCATGCCACCGGGAGTCATGTCGTGACGCCGGCAGGATCGGTTTGATGGCAAGTTCGCGGTTCCAAAGCCTGGAATGATGAGCGCACAGGTTCCGAATATAATTCAGCGTCAACAACCACGAGAACAGCACCTTCCCCGAAAGGTCAAATTTCCGGGCAATCGCCCTTTGGATGTGCATACCACTGTGGCGAAACATGGTGAACATCTGCCCGAACGTCATAGTCTCGACGGCCGCCCACAGGGGGATATCCGGAAATTCATCGTAGGTGCGCCGGAAGTGATCCACAAAGACTTCCCGGCTGCCATGGGCATTCTCATGAAGCTCGTCGATAAGGCGCTGGCGGTCCGCGGCAGTGATGCTTGGGAAAGCGCAAACGTCCAGATGCGCAAACGAGCCATGCTGCTGCGTCAGTTCGTATGCCAGGCGAGTACGGACAGCAACCTCGACGCGCTCGATGGCATCCATGACCAGAAGGCGGAGCTGGCGGTCGAATGTATAGCGCCCCCAGACACAATCGAGCGTCGTCTTGGGTTCGAATGAGTCATCCGAACATTTAAATGGATGCCAGTAGGCGGAAAGCCGATAATAATTGACCGACTGCAGACAAGATACGAGCCGAGCCTTATCAGCGACGAGCCCGCGAGCCAGCAGATGGTCGGCCTGTTGTTCGAAGGTGAGAGGGGGTTTTGTGTACTTCATGCGAACCCCATAGAAAAACCCGCCACGTTTGAGCTTGGCTTGTGCCAGAGGCTTGGCGGGTGTGCTAAGATAAGGATAGCATATTGTGTGTCCGTGTCCATAAAATATTTCGACATCCGAAGCCAACTCACCCCGCCTTAAAACCATCGGCCACGGAGAAACCAGCGGTGGTTCCGATGCTCCTTTTCATTGCGCTGGCTGCTTAGGCTGATAGCTGCCGCACTGAAAACTGCCTGGGTCATTTTCCTGGTCGTCCCGCGTCAGCATACAGAGGAGATCTTCCGTCACTCCAAGCTTTCGGCAGTGCGGACAGTCAGGAGCGTGATCGGAATATTCGTACTTGACGCAGGTTGGGCAGACGTCTTTCCAACCGGCCTTTTTTATTCCGGGTTGCGCCTTGAGCTTTGTCTTCGCTCCGCTGGGTCGAGCCTTGGATGTCGGCACCCATCCAACCTGCTTCTTTGGTTTTGCCTGTTTGATCCGCTTGAGTCCTTTATTGATCCGCTCGATCTCGAACAGCTGCGGATCGAAATTCTCACCTATCCATTCTCGCATCTCGCCATATTCCGGATGCTTTTCATCCTGGATGACAGAGAGAATATCATAATAGCCGTAAAGGCCGCCGCAATCCTCAGGTGGGGCAGCGTTTGCCCCATCCAGACAGATGGCATGCGTCACACCCTTGGGGGCCTCGGCCATCTTCTCGAAGACGATCTCATGCTCCCAGTCATCGCCGAAGTCATAGAGGTATGTCGCTTTTTGCTTGGGTCGGCTGAAATGCCGATCGAGGGGCCAGCTCTTGCCGATCTTGCTGCTGCGGTAGGCCTTGCCGGAGTAAAAATCATGCATGTGACAGTTTTCCCAACCGAAAAGACCCTGAATCACCTTATGTAGTTCACGGAATGAGAAGGACCTGGGCACAAGAACGCGTCGCCAGATGGGCGGCCGAGAATCGACGAGCGATATTTTGAACTGATACATTTCCATGTGGCCTCCTGACTACCGGACACTAGGCAAGACAACGCTTGAGCGTCAACCTTAAAACTTTTCTCACTGTCACGCAGATGTTTCGTCGAAAACTTCCGCCACCAGCGACAAAAGTTCAGTGAGTTCCATGGAGCATCCTGTTGGCCACTTCGGCCATCACGTGTTCTTCGTTCCAATCAGGGTGCATATGGCGGATGGATGCGCCGATCAGCGTCCGCGCAGATTTCCACATCCCGTTGGCGATGGCCAGCCGCTCCCACGGCGTCTTGTTCTGGAGGATTAGCGCCACATCGTCGTCGATCACTTCGATCTGTCCATCGCTCAAGTTCACATGGTCCTCGCAAATATCCCTATAACAGACCGCCGGTCATGGAGCAAACCCTATAATTTGAATCGGTTACACAACCGTTTCTAAGTCTGGCGTGCATAAAAATTTTAATGGATTTGCTCCGTTATGGGTGGTTCAGGTGAGCGAAACAGTCCCCTCACAGATCGCTTGTGCGTATCAGGATGGAACCGTCGGCTTCCAGATTATTCGTGAGATATTTGCATCGCGCTTCATGTTCGATGCGTTCACGGTTTGCGACGAACATCTTGAGCGGGGCTTTGCCATCCTTGCCAAAATTATCTTCCAGTGCCTCCTGGCTGATGGCGCATCGCACGGTTTTTTCGCGATCCTTGCCGCTGAAGAGGACGACTTCACGATCGAAATCGTATCGCTCCTTCGGCTCTGGGAATACGAGCTGTCGCTCATCGATCATGCCCAGCACAGTCATAATGCTTATAATGGTTGATAGCTGAATGCCCTTCTCGCCGTTTTCAAAGCGGGAGACGGTTGGAGTGCTGACGTCAGCCAGCGTTGCCAGCCTTTTCTGTGTCAGCTTTTGGTTCTTGCGTCTTTGCTTTGCCTCTTCGACAAGAGCTGACCAGTTAATTTGAAACTGCCGTTCCATCGTTTCTCCATTTTCTCTATGAGGTTATTATGCAGCGTTTGAGATCCAATGTTCGATTTTGACAGCGCTTCAAACGCAGAAGGCAATTGTTTTCCAATAGCCTCTACCGCAGTAACGACGGCCTCTTCTCTTAAGCCGAATCCCTTGCTCATTTGCAGCAAATGTTTTGGGAGCAATTTACCGATTGCAAGGTTTTCAATTCCACTCACCGAGAGGGCGATGGACTGGTATTCCTTGTATATTGACGACGCGACCAAATCGTAAGACGGTGTTAAGCGGAGTCCGTCGCGGGTATGAAACATGGCAAAATTCTTGAAATGCGCATCCGTATTACCCACGAGTAAAGATGCGAAGACACGCTGCAGCAGACGATCCGCCTCAGCAGGAATGCATCCCGGAGTGTTCAGGATGAACTGTCCCATCTCTTCATACGTACCCTCATATTTATCATCGCCTGAAGATCGGCCCAGGAGTTGATTGAATTCCTCAAAATGAATTCGTTTGCCGGTTGAAGTTCGGTCGAAACGGGGGATAACGAGCGCCTGTTCCTTGATGAATGAAATACCGGCAATCTCCATGTCCACCACATCGTCACCCGGCAAGAGTTTGCGCACAGCCTGGGTAGTCAGATATTCCAATTCAATTATGTTTGCCAGGTTGCCGGAAGACAGCTTGGCAATATGCGTGCTTAATTCCCCAGGATGCACCGGACGATACTGATCGCCATCCTTGACTACGAGCAACTTGCGCTGCACGCCGGACAAAGAGGCCCTTCCCAATAAAGCTGCCAGCGTAGCGTCGTCGGTATGATCGAGATGTTTGTGTGCTTGTTCTTCCGGGTCAATAATGGAGACTGCCCCGGCAAGATCAAACCCAAACCCAAGCAGCAGCGCAAAGCGATTGCCAGGGTTTACACCCAATGCCTTTGCCTGCGCATTTCTGAGCCAACCCTCGGCTGCCAAATTATCGAAAAACGAGTGCAATCCCTTCTCGGAAAAATAAGGTTCGGATTGAAGCGGTAAAGTATGCGCAATTGCCGGGTGCCTGGCTTCGAGATAAGAGATGTCGTAGGTGAACACAACTCTACCGCCGGGCTCTTCCTGCAGCCTCCCGGCGTATATATCTTTAAAGTAGATTTTACCCCAAAGTGTCTTTGCCATATAAAGTATGTTTTATGTTAATGGAATATCAAAGCTTTGCTATAAATCATATTATATCTTTTTAAGATAATGAGCAAGAATATAAAATATACTTGATATATTGCCTATGTGATTGACTGAAAATTCCAAGGTTTGCTGCGTCTGATGAAATTGACACCTAAAATGTCAGACGGAGCAAAAATAATAGCTTAATTATCGGCAAATTAGCTTTGCTCCGATAAGATGAAAAGCAATCATATTTGAATCAGTTACAAATGGGTTTGCTCCGTTACGGGCGGTTTACTCGCATATTAATTTATTTTTGATCGTGCTCAGCTTATTATTTTTCAACCCCTCCGAATAATCATAATAACAACCCGGCTTGGAAGAGCATTTGGTGCCCGCCCTGCCTATTAAAGTGAGCCTATTTCCTGACCAACGGTATGTTTCCGTCCAGTTTTCGCAGGCGCTGCTGTGATTGCAGCTTGAAAAAACCGTTTTTGTCGCCAGCTGCGCCTCGACGCATGGCAGGGAGCTCAGTTTCTTGTTGAAAATGAATTTTTGTTGCGAGGGATCAAACAAATAAACATTGTAAAAAATCTGCACGTTTCCAGCACTGCTGAAGACGGCAAGGTCCGGATAACCGTCGAAGTTGAAGTCCTCCAAGCGTGCCGCAGGTTCGTCGCCCAGAGATTCTTTTTCAGGGAGTTTTATCTCGATCAATGTCTTCCCCGATTTTGTCATGGAGACTCGGGCGTACGAGGCCTGACCCTTTCTTTGAATATCGAGTTTATAAAGGGGATCAGCAGGCGCGGCAAACAGCTCGAAAGGAGCCAGCGTCAAAAGAATGCCGAGACCCGCGATAACTATGGTACGCATTTTTGTTCTCCTTTCGAAACACCGGTCGCGGAGCAAGCGCGCTCCGTGACCGGTGGTTGTTTCGCTCAAAATGTCTCTGTGAACAACGATGTCAAAAGGGATCGGGGGAGCGGACATTACCCGGCTAACAACCGCGCGTGCAATAGGCCACGGCCTGCTGGGCAGCGGAGGTGCAGTTGCCGACGCCCGAACAATAATAGACGCCGCTGCCGACGTCGTACCAGGAATTGGTGCCATCGCTACAGGCGCGGAGGCTGCAGCTGCACATCGCAGTCCAGGACGAGCAAACGGTGTCTCCACTGGCACCGCCGTCGCTGCTCTCGATATTCTCGATCGTGGCTGACTCCACCGTATACGTGGAAAAGTTGTCTCCCGTGATACTCGCCGCAGCGAAGTCCATGTTCGTCACACCGGTATCGGCCTGCTCATAGCATGTCCCGTTGCCGCGGTAGTCGCGGTTGCAGACCTGGCTGGTGGTTGGTTCTGTGTCCACGAGTCCCGTCTCGATCTCGACCTCCCCGGCGGCGATCTCCGCGTCGGTGAGCGGGTAGACGAAATAGCCGTCGAGGTCCGTGACCTCGATGATAATTTCGGTGATCTCGATCTCCGTAACCACGGAGAAGTCCACCGTCCACGTGACCGTCTGGTTGACGGTGTAGGTCGTGTTCGACGGCGCTGTGACCTTCGGCTTCTGGGTCGTCGCTGCCGCTGCGGAGGACGGCGTCCCCGACTGAAAAACGGCATTCGGGATCATGAGGTACTGGTGCGTTGTTGTACCTCCGCCGTCACTGCCACTGCCACTGCCGGAGGAAAAGCACCCCGCTGCTGCCAGGCAGATGATGAATATCGAAATAGCGACAAGAAACCTCGGAGTTGTCTTCATATTCCCCCTTTCCCCGGCGATGCGACAGCCGCACCAGAGACGGCTCTGACGGTCTTTGTTTGTATATGAATTCTAGCATATGACAATGAAATACGATAGCACTGGTTCCCTTCTGAGGAACCTTGGCACCATCTCAGTTATTTCTTATATTTAAGAGTTTATCCCCCATTTATTTAGGGTGCCAAAAGTGAAAAACCCTTGGAATTCCAAGGTTTTTTTCTTATCTCAATATGAACTTTAGAACCAACAGTATAAATCTTCGTAGCCTCACGAAGCGTATTCACAGGCTTCATGTGTCCCACGGCGGAGCTGTCTTTTCAAATTTCAACTAGGACTAGGATATCATCTAATATAGCAAATTATTTGACAAATATTTGTGATCGGAAGAATACAGTAGCATCCTTATAAAGAAAGAATACTATGGCGCATCCAGAATAGAAGTTCTAAAATTTTTGAAGAAAGGAGTACTTATGGGAAAAAAGATATTAATTGTTGATGATGATGAGACGATGTTGCGTCTTTTGGCAAATGAGCTCAAAAAAGAGGGTTATAGTGTTATAACAGCGACGAATGGGGCAAATGCAATAAATTACGCGATTTGTGAAAAACCAGACATTATTATTATGGATATTTTGCTTCCGGATATGCAGGGGTCGGATGCGGTTAAGCGTATGCAGAATAGTGCTGATGCGCCTGATGATTTAAATATTATCTTTTTATCTGGGGTTGTTATACAAGACGATGAATATAATCAGAGGGTTCAGGTTGGAGGGAAATATTATCCAGCAATCCCTAAGCCTCTTGACCTTGATCGGTTGTTAAAAATGCTTTTATAATAATTCTCTATTCTTCAATTTCTTGAGACATCTTCGGATTCGTTTTTCTAAGTTCAGCGAGTTCTATTTCTTTATCGAGCCGGGGAATGTCATGCCTGAGATTATTAAGGTTGGTTTGATAGCTATTGGGATTAGTCTTATAATTATTGTCGCAGGCGTTGGCTTATTTTTATTTTACCGGTATTTTGTCCAAAGCATATATCGTCTGATTGAAAAAGAGAGCGCTATAGATCGTACATTTCCTGGCACTCCGTTACAGTACGATGGTGGCGCTGGGGGCTTTGCTGCGAAGGGCAAAGAAGTGCAAAAGAGTGCACAGAGTGGTAATGCGCAGAGTGTTACCGTATATGTGCTCGAAAATGATCTAAAAAAAATTGGAATTCCATCCAGCAAACGATCCGATGTATCTCGACTTATCAGGAATCTTGCCACCCAACAAGCCGATGAAGAGGTCAACCAAGTCCGTCACGCGTTTAAACAGCAGCTTGACGAAAAAGAGCAGGCCCTGACACAGACACATCAAAGTATTACTCGTATAAATAAAAAGCTTGAAGCAGTTTCCGCAAGTTATGCAAAGCTGGGCAAAGAGAAAAAACAGACTGAGGATGTGGTTCGCTCATTAGCAGACGGTCTAATAGTGGTGGATGATCAGGGCAGAACGGTTCTTATGAACCCTGCTGCAGAAAAGTTATTGGGCACTGAATTGAAAAATGTCCTGGGTAAACGCATCAGTGATCAACAAAGCGAGGAGAGGGTGATCTCTATTGCCCAAAACAGGGAAGGCCAGAAGGATAAACAAATCGTACTTAGTGGTGCAAGCGAGGAAACAAAAGAAGTTTTAAAAGCCAGCTCGGCGGTGATTGAAAACGAAGCTGGCCAAACCATGGGAATGGTTTCTGTTCTCTCTGACGTCACGAAACATAAGGAGCTTAAAGCGATGCATTCTCAGTTTGTAGCCAGAGTATCGCATGAGCTTCAGGCCCCCCTGGGGCGTATTCTTGAGTCTATAAAACTTCTTTCAGACAACCCGGCAGGCGACATCAACGCCAAGCAAGAGGAAGTTTTAGAGTTGGTTTCGCGAAACATCGGCAGACTGACTACTCTAACCAATAATTTGCACTATCTTTCGCAAATTGAAGCTGGCAACATAAAACTTGATATTTCGGAGTTTCAGCTTGAAGAATTAATAGAGCAGATCAAGAAGTCTTTTAAGTCATGGGCCGACAGCAAAAATGTTGCCATAGAAACCAGCTTTCCTCCCGAAACAGTTAAGTTACATGCTGATCAGAATAAAATAGGTCAAGTGCTTACCAACCTGATAGAAAATTCGATGAAATTCGTGGAGAGAAGTGGAAAGATTGAAATAGAAGTCAAGCCAGCAGATAATGTTGTGGAGGTGGGAATAAAGGATAATGGACCCGGTATTTCCGAGAAAGACAGGAAATCTATTTTTGAGAAGTTTAAGCAATTCAGGGATTCAGAAGGAGTAGGGCTTGGTCTCACGATCGCAAGGGAATTTGTTAAGCTTCACGGCGGCCATATATCAGTCAAAAGCGAAGAGGGAAAAGGGAGCCTCTTTACTATTTCGATGCCAATGCAGAAAGCCGCTGATACAGAGCCATAAACATTCATCACGTTCTCCTTTCGAGGATGCATAGTGAAGATAGAGGGATATCAAAGTATTAGATCAATGATTAACTATTTCCTGGGCATGTTGCTGCTGATCGTTCTAGTTTTCAGCACATTGATTGTGACACATGCGGCATCAGAGGGCTCCTTAACCTCATGGAATACCTATTTAACTCTAGTTGTTCTTATCATCTTTCTATTTGCAATCACCTTTGCCTGGTACTTTTTAAACAGATTTCTGACAAAGTCACTTTTACACAGAGATTACACCAACAATATCATCTCATCCATGATGGACACGCTGATGGTAATTGGTCCAGACGGAAGGATAAAAACTATTAACAAGGCTACATCCGATCTTTCGGGCTATTCTAAAGATGAGCTCATTGATGAACCGGTTGCCACAATAATAGGGGGAAAAGTAGAAGGACCAGTCGTCTATGATGAACCAGAAGATGTTATTGAATTTCTTGTCAGGCTTGGTTTAAATGAAGCAATTGTGGGAGATGGAATAGATGATCATGAGTTAGATTATGTAACTAAAACCGGTGAAAAAATACCGATGAGTTTCTCTTGTTCAGTGGTTTGGAATAAGAAGGATGAATTGCTGGGCGTCGTCTGTGTGGCTCGTGATATCCGTGAGAGAAAGCGTCTTGTGCAGAAGGAGAAGGAACTTGTGGTAGCAAAGATAACGGCGGAAGCTGAGAGGAAAAGAGCCGCCGAATTGACTGCGGCATATAAAAAACTGGAAAAGGCCGATCAGGAGCTCAAAGATACCACTGCTCAGCTAGTGCAGAATGAAAAATTGACTGCTTTAGGTGAAATGGCTGCCGGTGTTGCGCATGAGTTGACCCAACCTCTGCATGGAATAAAGCTTATAAGCCAGGGGCTCCTTCGGAATATTGAGAAACGGGGATTTGATCAGAAGATGGTATCTGAAAATTTACAAGAGACCGTTGGACTGGCAAATAGAATGTCCGGCATAATCGATCATATGCGCCTGTTTTCACGCCATCCAAGAGGAGAACAAGGGGGAGAAGTAGATGTCAATGAAGCTGTGGAGGGAGTATTTAAGCTGCTGGGTCAGCAATTGTACGTCAATAATATTGAGGTCAGAAAAGAGTTGAGTTCTAATATGCCCAAGGCATTGATTAACCAAGTTGGCTTGGAACAGGTATTAATGAACTTAATTATTAATGCTCGTCATGCCATGGAAGAATCTGGCAGAAAGCCAATGATCATTGAGATAAAGAGCTTCCTTAAGGAAAAAGATGGTTTGAAGGAAGCAGTGGTATCTGTAAGGGATAATGCTGGGGGAGTTCCAGAAGATATTCAGGCTAAGATTTTTGAACCATTCTTTACGACCAAGGAACCTGGTAAAGGAACTGGACTGGGCTTGAGCGTCTCTAGAAAGATAATAGCTGATGCCGGTGGAAAGCTTGAGTTAGAAGTAGATGAGGGTATCGGATCAACTTTTAGCGTAATATTACCTGTAAAAAAGTAGGTGGGTTTCTACTTATCTCGTCGCTTAAACTCATAATTTTTCCTCCCCCGGATATATTGTTATGTGGTTTATCACGAAGCGTATTCGCATGCCTCATGAGGTTTGCGGTGGTGGGCCCGCCACCAGTGGGAGAGGTTCATGATGAAATAGTAGAGGGGCTGCGACCGGTTGGCCCAGAAGCGTTTCAGGATCGAGCGCCACGTATAGAACCTCTTCGGAAACCGAAGATGAATCGCCTCGATCTCCTCCCTGTTCATCGTCGGATGATGGCACACCAGGTTCGCGCCCGTATAGTGCTCCCAGTTAAAATCGAAGATCCTCTTTTCGCGCAGCGCGGTGTCGTAAAAGGCGGTTCCCGGAAAGGGGGTCATGATCCCGGTGTTCACAAGCGCCAACCGGTTGCGCATGGCAAAATCGTACACGCCGTTGAGGGTCTCCCTGGTATCCTGATCAAAGCCGAACATGAAGGCGCCGATCAGGTTGATCCCCGCCCGCGTTATCTTGCGGATGTGGGTCTCGTAATCCCTGACCTTGTTGAACGATTTGTTCGCAAGGTTCAAGGTCCCCTGGTCGATCGATTCGATGCCCACGAAGAGGCTGATGCAGCCGGAGTCGACGGCGAGTTTCAAGAGCTTCTCGTCGCGCGCAATCATCTCCAGCGAGCCCTGAGATCCCCACTTGATTTTCATCGGGATCAGCGCCTCAAAAAGCTTGTAGGCGTATTCCTTCGTGAAGAATATGTTGTCGTCCACGAAGAAGAAGATGCGCGATGGGAAGCGCTTGATCTCCTCCACGACGTGCTCCACTGGACGAGTCCGATGCCTGCTGCCGTACATCTTCGTCACCGTGCAGAAATTGCATCCCAGCGGGCATCCGCGGCTGGTCTGCAGAACCTGCGTGTTGAGGGTGGTGTGCCCAGCGAGGAAGAGGTCCTTGCGGGGCATCGGCAGATCCTTGAGCTCGACAAAGGAGTCAGCGCGGTAGACCTGTTTGAGCGCCCCCGCCTGAAGGTCCGCCATGATCTGAGGCCACACCAGCTCGGCCTCGTTGACGACCACGGCATCGAAGCGCTGCGAGCACTCCTCGACCATGAACGAGGCGTGGCTTCCCCCGCAGATGGTCGGGATGCCCCTCTTGCGGAAGTGATCCGCGAGCTCATACCCTCGCGTCGCCTGACAGGTCATCATCGTGATGCCGACGAGGTCCGCGGTCTCGCTGAGGTCCAGCGGCTCGAAGGTCTCCTCCACGATCCTGATCTCATCGAAAAAGGGTGTGGCGAGGCCCGCCACCATCGCGAGGCTCAAGTGATGCGCGTATTTGCCCTTGGCCTTTCTAACTTCCAGGCTGGCCGGGGCGATAAGGAGGAGCTTGTTTGGGCGCGTCATCCGGTTCGCTAATACCCCGTGCATACGTGCACACATGATTGAGCTATTTGATCCGCGGCGCTCGTGCTGTAGGTCTGCCCGTTGTACACATACCAGCAGCTGCCGCTGTCGTTGCAGCACGATTGGATGCTGCACGCAGTGCACACCATATACGTCGACGAGCAGGTCCCGCCGCTCCCGCCAGCACTCCCTCCGGTAGTTCCGCCGGTGTCGCTCGCACTTGAATCGACGCTCTCGATCGTGACCGTCGCCTCGACCTCAACGGTCCAGCTGAAGGTCGCCTGCGCGTCGTCGTAACTCGCCGCCGTGAAATCCATGCCCGTCACGCCGGTGTCGGCCTCTCCGTAGCAGGTGCCATTCCCGCGCCAGTCGCGGTTGCAGACCTGGCCGCCGGGCTTCGAGTCGACGACTTCAGTTTCGATAGCGACTTCGCCGGCTGCGAGTTCATCAGGCGTGAGCGGATAGACGAAATAGCCGTCGAGATCCGGGACCTCGATGATGATGTCTGTGACCGTGATCTCCGTGATCGAGGTGAAGGTCACCGTCCAGGTGACAGTCTGGTTGAGCGTGTAGGCGGTGTTCGGCGGCGCCGTGACCTTGGGCTTCTGGGTCGTGTTGCCCTTCGACCCCGGGGGCGAACCCGGCACGAAGACGGCGTTCGGAATCTTGAGGTATTGATGCGCGACAGCGCTGTTGCCGCTGACATTGCTGCCACTGTCACTGACGCTGCTCGTCCCCAGCTTGCCACATGCGGCCAGGACGACGACGGCCGATATCACAGAAACCAACCGAAGAATCTTCATGCTCGCCTCCATTTCATTAAAATACTCCACACTCTATACATAGACAGGTGCACCAGTAAACCAGAAATCAGCATGTCGAGTGACAACAACATCATACGAACAACATCAGACGGAGCGGACTGACGGCTTAATCCTTATAATAAAGATATTTACGCGCTGGAAATTGTCTTGCTTGTAATGTACCCTTCACTTGTTTCGCACTCAAACGAAAGGACACACAATGAAAAAACTATTAAGCATCGTCTCTCTTCTCCTCCTCTCCATCTGCATCATCAGGCCCGCGTTCTCCGAGGAGATCAAGATGCGCAGCGTCGGCGGCGTGTACACGGTGCCCGTGAGGCTGAACAACGCATTGACGATGGACTTCATGATCGACACAGGCGCGGCCGACATCGGCCTCTCGGACGAGATCGCTGGCAGGCTGCTCAGCACGGGCATAATGACGGAGCGCGATTTCAATGGCTCCGAGCGTTACACCCTGGCCGACGGTTCATCGGTCGCCTGCCGGGCGCTCGTGCTGCGCTCCGTGCGCATCGGAGGGCGCGAGGTTTCCGAAGTGAAGGCGAGCGCCTGCCCCGGCAAAGCGCCGTTGCTGCTGGGCCAGAGCTTCCTCAAGAAGCTGGGGCCCTGGGCCCTGGACTACGGCAGGGAATTCCTGGTGGTGATGTCCGAGGTAAAAAAGGAGCTCGAGCCGGTGGCGTACACGCCCAAGGATGTGGAGTGGCAGCAGAATGCCGGTGCACAGGGCGACGCCGCGGCGCAGTTCAACCTCGCCGTGATGTATGAGAAAGGCGAAGACGTCCCGAAGGATCAGGTGAAGGTCGTGGAGCTGCTCAAAAAATCCGCAGCACAGGGCTATGCGCCGGCGCAGATGGGCCTCGGCTGGCTGTATCAGACAGGGAACGGCCTTCCAAAGAACTCATCGAAGGCATTCGAACTCTTTCAAAAGGCGGCGGGGCAAGGGTTTCCGGCGGCGCAGGTGATGCTCGGGAGCATGTACCATGGCGGTTTGGGGGTCCCCAAGAACATGGCCAAGGCGATCGAATGGTATCAAAAGGCGGCAGAGCGCGGCAACGATGCGGCGCATACCAACCTGGGGATGATGTACGAGATGGGCGATGGCGTTCCGAAAGATTCCGCAAAGGCGGCGGAGTGGTTCCGAAGAGGGGCCGACCGCGGCGGCCTGCTCTGCCAGTACTATCTCGCAGCGGCATACTTGAATGGCGAAGGCGTCCCCAAGGATATCGCAAAGGGGATCGAGCTGTTGCAAAAGGCGTCCGAAGGCGATCTGTCTTCCGCGCAGCGGCACTTGGGCTCCTTGTATTATTCGGGCAACGAAGTGCCGAAGAACAAGGTCCTGGCCTGGATCTGGACCAAATTGGCCACGGCTGGGGTGGGGACACAACCGCCTGTTTATCTCACGGGAACGACGGCTGCGGAGGACCTGGCGATCATTGAGAAGGACATGACCCCTGCAGAAATCTCCCAAGCCCAAGCGCTCGCCGCCGGCTGGAAGCCAGGGCAGGCTCTCATGCGAAAGTGAAAACTGCCGGTAACGGAGCAAATTTGTATAGGGCTGCCTTCACCGACCGAAATTATATCAGGAAAACTGATTTACACAAGAATCCTCTCGGCAAGAGGAACCGCTGAACCAGTTGTAAACCATCTGACAATATATAATGGAAATTGTAGTGTTTATGATGTATCCTCTGCTTAAAAATAGTACTATTATTGGAGATAGGAAATGAAAAGACGACATTTAAATTTGGGATGTGCCGGGATTGCATTGCTGGTCGTATGTTTAACGGTGGTCTTGATCGCAAGACCCGCTGAAGCGGAAAAGAAGTCCATAACGCTCACAGGTTTTGGCGATTGCTATAGCGGAGGACAAAATAAGGTTTCCATAACACTTGTGGAAAACAAGCCCGGCATATACACGGCAACGGGAATCCTTTCCCTTTATCCGACATGGACTGAAAATCTGCAGATAAAAGGTACATACTATGCAAAAAGCGGTGCATTGAAGGCGGCCGCAAGAAATCCTGAACCGACGGGCGAGCTTATTGTCAATGGATACATCGTCAAATCGGATATGTACAAAACGCGAATGGACGTCACGATTGAATCGCCGACAAAAAAACTATTTTTCGACGGCATAATAAGTTCTAATGAAGAGCTTCAATCAGAACAAACTTCTCCACCAGAAACAGTACCCGAAGAAGCAGAGATAACAAAAATCGAAGGAAAGGAACCCTCCCCTCCCGAAGCGCATGAGGAATGGGATGGCCGATGGAGAGGCACGGCAAAGACCGAACACGTCATCGATAGTAATCCCAAGGTGGAAATGTCAGGGGAATACGAGTTCCAGATCGTCCGCGAGGGATCAAAGATACTCCTCACCGAAGGCGGAAAGACAACAACGCTCAATATCAACGAGAAAAACCCAAATGCTGCAAGATCCCGAGAGGAAAAGAAAGAATCTGCGCCCGTGGGTGAGGGATGGACAAAAACGATAGACAGGCGCTTTATCTTTTTAAACAGCGGCCGTCTCTACACGGCAAGAAAAATCGAGGTAACCTCACACATAAAACTCCCTGGCCTGCCCTTTGGGGATTCACACGCCACGAATTTCACCCATGGCATGCTTGATCGAGTGAAATAATGATTGTCTAATTGAAATCCAGCATAATCCAGATCGAATAAAATACCGCCGACTGTCCGGTACCCAGACTTGACCCCTTTGTGATGCAAGGGGATGACAGAAGAAGCCTTCCCTTTTCCCAACCCTCTGTTTACGGTTGAAACTGAAATCTCTTGAGAAAATCTGCTACCCACGACTCGCCTGTCAAATCTGCGTTTGAAAAGACATAGGCCTGATATATCCTGCCATTCTTCAGCGTGTAGTACCTCTGCATTGCCCCTGTCGGATCTTCGGCCAAAATCCAGTCGATACCATTGTATGAGATCGTCTTAAATGGTTTATGATCGGTCGCCCGCTGCGACTCAAGATCGCCAGGAATCCTCTCCTTGATGAGCGTCTCCTGCGTCGCACCCGCAATCTCAAAGACCTTGATCGTGAGCGAGGTCATCGGATTGACCGTGTTCTCAGTGATAAAATAGCCAACGCCAATGCCGGGCCATACCGCCTTATTCACTTTCGAAAAACCCGCAGGGACGGTGAATATGAGATGGCCCTCGGGAGAGGTGACCACGTTCTCCATCCCGCTGACCTTATGTTCGCTCTCGGGTATCGCCTTGAGCGCCTGGCCTGAGTAGGCCTGCTTGAATGCGGTGAAGAGGGTTATCCGCCGCACGAGCCCCTTATCATCATAGAAGAACTCCATCGCGGCGTTCGTGACTACCTTGAGACCTCCCCAGTTGCTCGTCGCGGGCTGATAGAAATAAGTATCTGTAAGAGCAGTAGACGCATCCGGTTTATTGTAGGCCTTCTGCACCTTCGCCCTCGAAGAGCCAAATCCAATTCCAAGATTCGTCTTTATCGGGAGGCGATTCTCCGCCAGGAGATCGATCCTTCCGATGGCATTCCCTCCCATCAAACCCTGCGAAACATACACATCATCGCCTTGTGCAGCGAAACCGGCAAGGCGCGGGGAAGTCTTTGCAGAAAAGAACTCCTGCATTCTCCCCATCGGTTCGCCGAGTCTCAACCAGGCGCCATTCGCCATGATGCCAGCCTCCTCCGGCACGATCAAAACAGGCTCTCCCTTTATCGCCTTCTGCCAATCGCCAGGGACGGGATTGCTGGTTACCGCAGGCTGCTCCATTTTTTTTGCGATTTCAGGCGCGAGACCTGGGCCAGATAGCGGGTATTTGTAGGGCGTTGCTGCGGCAGCCTCATCCTGGACGACAACCGGGATCGGGCCGGTCGGTTTGACGCTCGGATCCTTCAGATACGCAGCGATCTCCGGCGGGGTCGGTCGATCGTACAGGACCCAGGCGTTATGGACGAAGTTCGTGAAGATATCGTAATCGATCCAGGCAAAACCGCCGTCGCCCCACTGCGGCCCCCACGAGTTCATGACCTTCAATGCATGTTTTTTATCATCGTAGCCCACGGCGACCATGTGATGACCATCTGTGATCTGCTCAGGAGTGACCGGGGTTCTCAGGACCGGATCCTTCTTTCTGAGGGCCTTGAAAGCCTTGCCGTACTGGACGTCTATGCCCACAGGTTCGCCCGACGCGAGCATCGCTTTGATGGGATAGATATCATTCACTTCGATGGTGCGAAACCCAAGGATACGGAAATAGCGCCCGAGCTGTTTTACCTCAGCGGATGGCTGGGTCTTCTCATCCGTGTCGATGAAGGGAAAGATCAACCAGGGAACGGCCCCATCGGTCACCAGAAAATTCAGAAAATTGAGGAAGGGCTCCTTCTCGCGCCTGTTGCTGCCGGTATACTGGTTGTGCATGAAGGCGGGGCTGAATATATGGCTATCACCATAACCCCAGCCGAGTTCTCGCTGTTTCTGAAAGCTGCGGATGGCGTACGTGGTCGCCCAGGCGTAACAGGACAGGGAGTCGCCCTGACTTCTGGGCAGCGGAAAGCCTGGGCTTAAATCCACCGAAGCCGGGAGGTTGGCAAACGGTTTGCCGCTGATCGAGGTGAAGCTGCGCACCATCTTCACCTTCTCGATCTTGAGATATTCCTCGGGCGACATCTTGATGGCGCCGGTGCTCATTTTTATGGGTGGGCCAGACGCGGCCTCCTGGGCGACCAATATTTTGGGGACGAGCGCGATCAGGACCAATACAGGAAGGAGATATTTTTTCATGCCGACTTGTATACTATTCTTTGGATAATAAGCCAAGCGGTCGATCAGTTCATATGGACTATTGACGCCTCTTCCCTCCTGACAATCTCCCAAGGCTCTCCTGTGCAAGGGTGTCGCCATGCGCGGCTGTGACGACCTACACATACAGCGCAGCGAATGGCACATTCCAGTGAGGATGTGGAACCACCGGTCACGCGCCATATTGCCCCGTTGCCGATAGTCAAAAGGCCCCCAAATCGGGGGCCTCTATTTTTTTCACCATCGATGAGCGTCCTCGTTATTTACGGCTGACATTTTCAGCGCGGGGACCTTTGTCGCTCTGGCCTATCTCAAACTCAACCTTGTCGCCTTCTTTGATCGGCCCGTTCTTCACAGAGGTGGAGTGCACGAAAAGATCTTTTCCACCATTGTCGGGCGTGATGAATCCAAAACCCCTCGCTTCATTGTAAAACTTGATGGTGCCGGTTTCCATACGATCTCCTCCTGAAGTTTCGGTTATAGAGCAATCTATAACGATGACAAGCTCCCATGTACGCGACTTGACGGATGTTTGCAACTATCATTCGCACAGCTATCTCTGCCCGTCGGCCCCCGCTTCGCAATGGGTGCTTTGAATCTGGCAAAATCGCATTTCCGCTTGAAACGCCGCAGCCGCCCGCTTATAGGAGGCTTGAGACCAGGAGTGACGAAATGGACTTCATCTCACACGGACTTTGGGGCGGATTAGCCTTCGGAAGGAGGAACAGGCGGGATTTCTTTCTGGCCGTCCTCTTCGGCATCACGCCGGACGTCTTGTCCTTCGGCATCTTCTCCTTCATGCGCATCGTGGGACTCGCCAGCGGGATCGACTGGTCGAACGGCCCTCCGAGCGAACACCTGATCCCGCAATACGTTCACCTGCTCTACAATTTCACTCACAGCCTCGTCACCGCAGCAGCCGCGTTCCTGATCGTCTATATCGTCCGAAGAAAGATAATCTGGCCCATGCTGGCGTGGCCGCTGCACATACTGATGGACATACCGACGCACTCCACGCGCTTTTTCGCTACTCCATTTCTCTGGCCGATATCGAACTACCGCTTCGATGGAATAAGCTGGGGCAGGCCCTACATATTACTTCCCGACATCGCCATCCTGGCAATCCTCTACACGATCTACTTTATCTGGAATCGATCGACGCGGAAGCCCTGAATTCTTCAATCAAACTTGCTCCGTCACCATGGGCGTTCCGTAACAGAAGATTTAAGATCTATTTCAGTGCGCGCCTGACATCATCAGAAAGGGATTCCAGAGAATCATGGAGAGCCCTCTCCCACTTCCTGCCGGCCTTCATGGCAATGTGGAGAGCTGCTTTCAACTCCCGTGATCGCTCTTCGGCGAGAACCGCGATCAGCTGACCGGCCTGATGGAGATCCTTCTCCTTTTTTCCGGTCTCCGTCACGGAACGATACGCGGCGACGATGAGCTTGTGAATCGCAAACCGTTCCGGACGAGGGACCGTCACAGGAATGCCTCCGCCGGGCGCAACCAGGACGGCATTAACTGGGTCTTCGATCGCATAATCGAGAAAACGAAGGGCCGTTGCTCCGGCTCCTGCAACCCGGGGCATGCGAACTGCATCCCTGGCCTTTCCGCGCAGCGGAACAAGGAAGTCGATGCGAATGCCATCAGCCGTTACATATGATGAAGGGAGCGCCTTCTTCGACAGGGAGGGCACTGTCCTGCATTCCAGCCCCCGCTCGGCAATGAGTGCGTTGAGATCGACGATGGGCAGAGCCAGCTCGACGCGATCGTCCCTCGCAATGTCGATGTCCTGCGTCATCAATGTCGATTTCTCGAACACATGCCCAAGCATGCCCGAATATGCGGCGTATGCGAGCGTCCCGACCAGGACGCCCCCGCGATGAATCAAGCCCACCTCTGAAAAACGGCTGAGGAGAAGCGCCATGCGTCGATCTAGAACGGGCAGGCCGCTCCTTCGAAGCATGGCGGCCTGCCTTGATTCGACGGCAACGAGTTTCTTGAGCATCGCCTTGCCATTGCGGCTGTCCTGTCGCCCTTCCGAAACGCGCCGATCGTTTTCTTCGTTTGAGGGGCCAAAATACGCCTGCCGCGCCTGGCCGCCCTCGTAGCGCTGTTCGTACCAGTAGACCCTTCCCTTGACGGTCTTGCGGACATACGTCTTCGCGGCAGAGTGCTGCGCCTCAAGGGCAGCGCGCGCACGCGCCGTTTCCTGAAACTCCGCAAAGAGGGTTTTCGCCGCCAGGTCGAGCTGCATGATAGTTATACGTTATCACAGGAAATACACCTGAGTCAACGTATAACCAGCTGAATTCGGTGTGCCGGTCACACCACAAAATCCTCAGGCACGAGGAGTTTTTCGATCCCCTCGTACACCGCAATCAGGTGGCGGACCTTTGAGACGAAGTCGATCTTCGAGACGTCGATCTTGAGGACGGGGCCGGTGTACCAGCCCGCGTCCCTCACGACGTCGACGAACTCATCGTATCTCGTGTTGAGGGCCCGGACGAGCCGAGCAACGCCCTCCGGTATGTCGGCCTCCTGGCCCACCGCGCCGCCCTTCTCCTCGTCGCGCTGGCGCTCGCGGATATTCTGAAAGAGATATTCCAAGGGACCGTGGAGGACGACGAGCAGGCTCGGCCCCGGGAGCGACCTGAATTCGCTGTCCAGGCGCCGGTCTATGACATGGAGATCGTCCCTCGTGAGATAGGAGACATCCATGTCGCGATGGAGCACCTCGCAGAACGCGTATCTGTCCGCCAGCGCCGTGCCGTCTATGCACGTCGAGTTGTTGAGATTGGCCGCGACCTGCAGCTGCATCCTGCGCAGATCCAGGTAGGAGTGCTGGATGTCCAGCGCACCCTTCTCCAAGTTCCTCTTCGCGATCATCCACGCCGGGCTCTCTACGGCCTCCCTCGCCTGGCATCTGATGAAATCGTCGATCGCGCCGTAGTATCTGCCGAGCGTCCTCTTCGCCGAGTCCTTCGCCGTGCCCAGAAGCGGAGAGAACGACTCGTCCTGGACGAAGTGGTCTTCGAAGCCCTCGTCGGGCAGCTCGAACATCGCGTTCATGCCGGTGTTAAATGCGAGCACCTTGATGAGCGAACTCTTTCCCGCCCCGATGTTACCCACGCACGTTATCAGGCAGCGGTTCCTGGAAAAATACTTCATCAGGCGCCTGACCACGGTGGTGAGCCTGTGCGGAATCTGGTGCCGCTTGATCTTCGGCGCCTCGGCTAACTCAAGGATGCTGCCCTGATTGCTCATATGCCTTCCTTCGGGCGGCGACCATCCTCCTCACCTTTTCGCGGATGGTCGCGGCCGCCACGTGGACGTAGTCCGGGTGCTCGTACATGTCGATCTCCGCCGGCAGGATCATGATGTCCGCGTCCGGCGGGACGATCGCGCGCTCCTGATACTTGAGGAGCATCCCCCGCCAGTTCGTGACGACGTTCTCGTAGCAATCGTGAATCTCTTTCAAGTACTGCTCCGTGATCGTGCTGGCGTAGCTGTCGCCGCCCCCGGCCCTCTTCGCCCTCCTCTTTTCCAGAAGGACCGGCTCGGAGCGGAGATAGACGGTGAGGTCGGGCAGGCGGATGCGTTCATTCTGAAGCGTCTGGTAGAAGATCGTCTTGTAGAGCCTGGCATGCGCCTTGGGCATCTCGCCGGAATGGATCATGCGCCGGACGAAGACCTCCGGCCCGTCGAGGAACGGCCTGTCCTCGACGATCAGCACGCCGCGCTTGTTCTCGCGCGTCATCAGGTGGCGGATCTCCCTCTGCTGGAGCGTGCGCATGTAGAGGAACGCCGTCTCCGTCGGAAAGATGTTTGCGACGCGGTCCTTGTAAAAGAGAGAGAGGCACTCGTCGGTGAGAGAGCCCTGATCGACGCGCTCAGAGAAGGCATGCATCTCCGACCCGCCGAGGAGCTCCTGCAGCTCTGTTTTGTATGGATCCTGCGACAACGCATTCATGAGCGTGGTCTTGCCCGAAAACAGATTGCCCATGATGCCGATGTGAAAATTATTTATCATGATCCCCGCTTGCCGGACGCGAATGATGGGTTAGCAGACGTCCGCGTCACCGTCAAACGAGTTTTTTCTTTGACGAGCCCTTATGAGGGATCCCTGCCGATTATGCTCCCTATCTCCGCGCAGGCCCGGTCCAGAACGTCGTTTACCACCTGATGGTCGAACCTGTCTTTGAAGGTCATCTCGGTGAGGGCGTTTTTCAGACGGAGCGCCTGGACTTCGGCCAAGTCGGTGCCCCGCAGCGCGAGGCGCCTTTTGAGCTCATCCATCGTCGGAGGGACGAGAAAGATCGAAATCGCCCGGCCGCCGTATATCTTTTTCAGACTCAAGCTCCCCACGACGTCCACGTCGAGGAGGACGTCCGTTCCGGCTGCGAGCCAGGCCTCCAGAGGGGCGTTGGGCGTCCCGTAAAAATTATTATGGACCTCCGCCCACTCCGCAAATTTTCCGTCATCTATGCCTTTGCTGAATTCTTCGCGGTCGATGAAGTGATAATCCCTCCCGTCCACCTCTCCCTTGCGGATCGGCCTCGTGGTGCAGGATACGGAGTGGATCATGTCAGGATGCGCGGAGAGAAACCTGTGGATGACAGAGGTCTTGCCCGTCCCGGAGGGCGCAGTGACGATGATCAGGCGGCCTTTTCTTTTCATTTTCTACCAGTTTTTTGCCCGGCACACCGCGTTGCGGCTGCACTCCACAGGGCAGCTATGCCAGAGGCCAATCAGGTGAAGATTGGCATCGGACTCGAGTTTCAGGAACGCATCCCTCTCCGCGTACTCCTTCGAGCGGTCGGCCAGCACAAATCCTCCCGCGATGAGATCTGCGTTGATCAGCCGGC
The DNA here is from genome assembly GCA_043798915.1 of Pseudomonadota bacterium. Classification (GTDB taxonomy): domain Bacteria; phylum UBA10199; class UBA10199; order 2-02-FULL-44-16; family JAAZCA01; genus JAZDOG01. Next base: position 23,844 of record JAZDOG010000056.1, read on the forward strand.
CATCGATGTAGAGGTAGATGCGCTTTATCCCGCGGCTGTCGCGCAGCCCCTGCACCCTGTCATAGCCATAGCCCACGGTCTTGCCCAATATCGCATTCTCCAGAAACGACGCGGCCTCGATTGAATTGCAGTCCCTGGGCTTTCCCCACCACCAGCGCCTCGGCGCGGCAACGCCGAGAAGATGCATGCGGTGGCGGTCTATCTCGACAGTGCCTCCATCGACGACGCGCGTGACCCTGCCTTCGAAAAGATTCCCCGTTATCGGCGTTCCCGCCATCGCTTCAGCAGCCGTCGGCTCGCCTGTTGCGGCAGACTCTCCGACATCGTCTGCCTTGGCCTCGCCATTTGAAACCTCTTCGGCATGCGCGGACACCGGGACGATAAGCAAAAGGAGCATGAGCACGACTGCCATTCGATGTATCATCCGTTGCCTCCGCAACTAACTCAAGGGGAACATCGTGCCAGCAACGCGCCGCCCGTTCAAGTTAAAATAAAAGCCCCGCGATCGCGGGGCTCATCAGGACAACGCGGCCAGCATTTGATTCAGAACTTCACATGAAATCCGACGAAGATGCCTCCCCCCTTCACCGTCACCTCAGCCATCGCAATGTTGCCGTAACCGCCCTTGAGCGGGTTCTTGAACGGAAACTCCTTCAGGCTGGTCTCCACGCCCTCGGGCCTCTCCGTGATTTTCTCAGCCCTCTCTCCACGGCTCTTAAACTTCATGGCGCGCGCCTCCTCTCGAATGCGGAATTATTATACCACAAGGCGCGGCAAATCGGGCCTCAAATATTGAAAGCATTAAGTCGCAGGCGATTTACGATATGAGGGAGGCTTTTGCAGAGAAGGCCCTGTTAAAATAGCTGTAGTAGGCGAGGACCTTCTTCACATAGGAACGCGTCTCTTTATAGGGGGGAACCCCGTCATGCTGGGCGACCGCGCCCGGGCCGGCATTGTAGGCGGCGATGGCCATCACCATATTTCCGTCGAAGGTATCGATGAGCTCGCGCAGATACTTGCTGCCCGCATTGATGTTCTGCCGGGGATCATAGGCGTTCCCGAGCCTCAAATGCCTCTGCGTGGATGGAACGATCTGCATGAGGCCCCTGGCGCCCGCATTGGAGACGGCCTTCGGGTTGAAATTGGATTCCGCCTGGATGACTGCGGCTATGAGCGCCGGCTGGACGCCGTAGCTGCGGGCGGCTGCCGCAATGGCATCTCCATAGCGAACATTGCAGGGGATGTCAGGGATATCCGCCATCGCGGCCCGGGGTTCCATGTGGCGCCCGTAATAGAAGCAGAGCACATGGAGCAGGGCTATTCCAAGGATGTTATACGCCACTTTCTTAAGCTTTGGATGTTTGTCGTTTCGCATGGTGTAAGTTAGTATGCAAGCCGCGTGCCAAGGGGCACAAGCAATATCCGTGCCACAATGACAGTAATAACTACTTGATATAATGAAAGTTTTTAAGACGACCCGCAGCCGCATGCCAGAGGCCATGGGGTCTGCCTTCCACCTTTGGAGTGCCCAAGTCACCCGACCAATCGTTATACGTCTTAAGGTGAAGCCGCTCCTAGCCCGGCGCAGCGGCACCTGTCAACCCTTTATTTCTTAATTTATTGAAAAATAAGAACTTTAATGCTACGGCCTTCGGCTGCAACAACCTGTTAATGATGACATATCAATATTCAATATGTATATTCACCACGCTATGACAAAGGCACAATCGAGAAGCGCGCTGCGCACGCTGGGTTTCGCAACGATCCTGATAATCCTCGCCACGGCGATATTCCCTTCCGCCGTCGCAAGGCTGGAGGACCGGCTCCTCCGCGCGCTGTCACCGATCGCCAGGCCTGCTTCAAAGCCCACGGAGATCGTCATCGCAGCCATAGACGAACGCTCGTTCAAGGAGCTCGGCAGCTGGCCATGGGGCCGGGGCGCCTTCATGCAGCTGATCGACCGTCTCCGTTCAAGCGACGCCGGGCTCATAGTGTTCGAGTCGCGAGTGGCTGACGAAGCGAACCTCGCCGACATGCGCCTTCCCGTGATGAGGGAGGGAGGCACGGACATCGTCGCGGGATACCGCTTCTATCCGACGCTTGCCGACATGCCGCCGGCATCGGAGCGCACAGGCGATAACGACGAGTCGGTCGAGGACAAGCTCGCGTTCCTCTCGACGCCATCCGACGACGCGAGCCTGCCGACGATGGCCGGGGTGAAGATAAACCGGTTCACGCCGGCGGAGCGCCTCCTCGTCGTCGAGGGGTTCGGCAACCTCTTCCCGGATGCCGACGGCGTCGTGAGAGGACAGCCGCTTGCAGCCAGGCTGGGTCACCGCGTATTTCCCGCCCTGCCGCTCGTTGCGGCGGCTGAGTGGATGGGCTTCACGCCGATCATCTCGGAGAATGGCTCCGGACGCCCTGCCGGTGCGGCGATCGGCAACATGAGGATCGAGACCGGCCGCGATATGCGGCTCGAGCTGGATTTCCGCGGCGGCAGGAGTTCGTTCTCGACATTCTCCGCAGCCGACATCGTCGGCGGGCGCGTCCCGAAGGAGGCCCTCGACAACCACGTCGTCCTCGTCGGGATCACCGCGGCGGAGCTCGGTCATTATTACAGGACGCCGATGGGGAGGATGGCGGCTGTCGAGATAACGGCAAATGCGATCGACGACATCCTCCTCGGCAGGAGCATCACGGCGTGGGGCGGAAGAATCCATCAGATGCTCTTCGTGATTGTCCTGGGGCTGGCGTTTTCGCTCCTGATCGCAAGATTGAATTCGCTGCAGCAGATCACCGTCGCCGCCGTCATCGCCGCATCGCTCATCGCAACCGAAACCCTCGTCCTCAGGCACACGGACATCTGGCTGCCGGCCGCATGGCCCGCCGTCGCCGCAGCCATACTTCTGGCCGTATCCCTCGCATGGCGGTCGGTCGCAGTTCATCTGCCGAGGATGAGGGTCAAGGCGGCGCTCTGCGGCCGAATCGGCGCGAACGGCATCGCAGCCATAGCATCCGACCCGTCCCTCATGTCGCCGAAGATAAGGCCGGTCGAGGTGACGGCGCTCTCGGCCGACATCAAGGGATTCGGCGCCATCGCGAGCCGCATCGCGCCCACGGATCTGGCGAGGTTCCTGAAGGAATACCGCGGGCTCGTCTCGGATATCCTCATCCGGCACGGCGCGTTCATCGATTCGTGGGCCAGCGATGAATGCCGGGCGGTCTTCGGCGCACCGGTCCCAGGCGCCGGGCTTGAGCTCCCGGCGGCGCGCGCCGCGCTCGCGCTGCAGCGGATGACCGCATCTAAGCGCGATGATTGGGAAAAGACATACGGAATCGACAAGCTCCGCATCGGGATCGGGATCCAGAGCGGGACGGCCGCGGCCGGCAACGCCGGCGCTGCTGGCCCATCCCCCTTCGGCGTGACCGGCGGCGCCGTCGAGGCATCCTGCATGCTCCGCGCCTTGAACCGCATCTACAGGACATCCATACTGGTCGGCGACGCCCCCGCGAAGGCCACCGGCGATGTATTCAAGTATCGCCCGCTCGACCCGGTCGCCCTCCGCGGCGAAACCTCGCAGGGCATGATCCACGAGCTCGTAGGCGAGGCCAAGATGTTCCTGCCCCAGATGGACAGGTACATGGAGGCCCGCAGCCACTATCTCAAGGGCGACTTTGCGGGCGCCGCGCATCTCTTCGAAGAGCTCCTCGCCGTCCACCCGCACGACGGGCCGTCGCACGTGCTCCTGCGCCGGTCGCTCGCGCTCTCAAAGAATCCGCCGGAATGGAAATGGGACGGGGTGTGGAAGAAATCCTAAACCTCGAGCTTCTTCGGAAATCCTGACAGGACATCGCAACCGCTCTTCGTGACGAAGACCAGATCCTCGATGCGCACGCCGCCGATCGCCTTGTAGTAGAGGCCCGGTTCTACGCTCATCACGTTGCCGGCCTTGAGGATGAAGTCCCGCCCCGCAATCCTCGCCGGCTCCTCATGTATCTCGAGTCCGACGGAGTGGCCGGTGCCGTGAAAAAAACCCTGCATGCGTCCGCCCTTCTCGCCGCTCACATAACCCCTGTTTCCGAAAAGGGCGTGGATAGACTCGTGTATCTTTCTGCCGTTGATGCCAGCACGAACCATCGAGATGCCAAGTGCCTGCCCATCCTTCACCGTCGCATACATCCTCTTCAGCGCGTCGGGTGCGCGGCCCTTGCAGAACGTGCGAGTCGCATCGCCGAAGTAACCCGTCTTTACCGAGCGCGGAAAGATATCCACGATGATGGATTTATGGGGCATAAGCGGCCCCGCGCCCACGTCATGAGGGTCGATCGAGTGGCGGCCGCAGGCGACGATGGTGTCCGAGCCGACGAAGCCGCGCTCGAGGAGAAAGACGTTGATCATCGTGCGCAAGCTGCCGGATGTGAGTGTGCGCCCCTTATAGACTATGCGGCTGCCCCTTATGCGGCTCGAGGCCAGCACATCGCGCGCCAGACCCATCGCAGCGAAGACAACGCGCTGCGAGGCGAGGATATGCCGCCGCTCCTCGGCGCCCTTCACGAAGCGATCCGGATAGAAAGGCGTGGGACCGGCCTCGACGCGAAAACCTTTTATTCGCAGCGCATCCACCAGCGTGAAGGGAGTTTCGCCCGGAACAACGAGCCGGTCGATGCCATGGTCCGCCAGTATTTCGCCGACGATATCGGCCTGACCCGGGGCTTTTTTCTTTCCAGCTGCGCGCGCGGCGTATGGATTGATCGAAAGGACGCGATCGACCTTCGACTCTCTGCGCGCCCGGTCGATCTCGAGATCGCTCATCACCATGTATTTTTTTCCGGTCTTCTCAAAAAAAATAAACGCGTCCGGCGCGCGAAAACCGGTTGCATAATAGATATCTGCATTTTTTTCAGGATTATCATATATCAAACGCGCTGTGACCATCGCCACCTCCGGATTAAAAAACCGGATTAAAAAACTTTACTTTCAAACCACGATTCGCTAGAGGCCGGAGTGATCCCCGCAACTCAAGTGAAATTCTAAAAGGTTCGCATCGTACGAACCTTATTGTTATCTGTTTTTTGCTGTCCGATTCGCAACTCGCGAGAACTAAATGTTTCAAGAAGCTTTGTCCAACAAAAACCTTTCGAAGGCGACGAGAGCCGCTTTGGCTTTTTCTGCCGTGGCGCTCGTGGTCCTGCTCTCTTCGTGCGCACCCTATCAGGCCAGGCACAAGGCCGGCGCTTTCCACTCGCGCGGCGAGGCGTCCTGGTACGGGCCCGGTTTCGCCGGCCACAAGACCGCCAACGGAGAGAGGTACAACCCAAAAGCGCTCACCGCGGCGCACCGCACGCTGCCATTCGGCACGATGCTCAAGGTCACGAACGCTGAAAACGGCAAGTCGGTCGTGGTCCGCATCAACGACCGCGGGCCTTTCGTCAAAAACCGCATCATCGACCTCTCCAAGTCGGCGGCGCAGCGCATCGACATGATGGGGTCCGGCATCGCCCGCGTGGAGCTGGCACTGCTGTCCGGGGCCGACGATAGCGACGACATGGAGGATGCCGCCCTGCCCGACCGCAGCGGCGTATCCGTGCTCATATCCCGCGAGCCGAAGATAAAACGAGCCGCCAAGCATAATAAGATCGAAGACGAAGCAGCGAGCCCGCCCGCCGAAGAAAAAACCGCCACACACGACGAAAAAGAAGAGGCCGCCAGCAAGCCCGCAGAGGCCGAAGAAGAAGGCTTCTGAATTTGACTTTCGCCCGCCCTTCCAGTAAACCCAGCCCCGCGTTGAAGAGCAGCCAGGAGGTCGCAAATGCCTTCCGAATTCAGAAACGAAGCCCTCACCGATTTTTCGAAGCCGGACAATAAAAAGAAGATGGGGGAGGCCCTGGCCCTCGTCGCCGGAGAGCTCGGCCGCGAATATCCGCTCGTGATAGGCGGCAGCAAGGTTTTGTGCCGCGAGAAAATTCGCTCGACCAATCCCGCCGACCAGTCTCAGGTGGTCGGAATTGTCCAGAAGGGAACGCGCAAAGAGGCGATCGAGGCGATCGACGCGGCGTGGGCCGCCTTTGAAACTTGGAAGAGCGCTTCGGTTGAGCTGCGAGCGGACTATCTCTTCAGGATAGCCGCCAAGATGCGCGAGCGAAAATTCGAACTCGCATCATGGATGATTTTTGAGATCGGCAAAAGCTGGGGCGAGGCGGACGGCGACGTCGCGGAGGCGATAGACTTCTGCGAATTCTATGGCCGGGAGGCGATACGCCTCGGGGGTTCGCATCCCTGTCTGCCCTGGCCCGGCGAGACGAACGAAACGGTCTACATCCCGCTCGGCGCGGGCGCAGTGGTCCCCCCCTGGAACTTTCCCCTAGCGATCCTCGTCGGAATGACGACCGCTGCCGTCGCAGCGGGCAACACGGTGGTTCTGAAACCAGCCAGCGACACCCCTGTCATCGCAGCGAAGTTCATGGAGATCACCGAAGAGGTGAAGCTCCCTCCCGGCGTCGTCAATTTCGTCAGCGGCAGCGGGGCAGATGCCGGCGAAGAGATGGTAGCGAATCCGCGGATCCGCTTCATCTCCTTCACCGGTTCGCGCGAAGTGGGGCTGCACATCACGGAGGAGGCGGCAAGGCCGCGCGAAGGTCAGAGGTGGATCAAGAGGGTGATCGCGGAGATGGGCGGCAAAGACGCGATAATCGTCGACAGCGAGGCAGATTTTGAGGCCGCAGTCGAGGGCGTAGCCGTCTCCGCATTCGGCTTTCAGGGCCAGAAGTGCTCGGCCTGCTCGCGCGCCATCGTGGACGAGAAGATCTACGACGCATTCATCGAGGCGTTGAAAAATCGCGTCGAAAAAATAGCCGTGGGGCCCACCGGGGATCCGGCCAACTGGATGGGGCCGGTCTCAAGCAAGAGCGCCTACGACAAGGTGAAAAACTACATCGAGACGGGCAGGCGCGAGGGACAGCTCGTGTGCGGCGGCGAATATTCCGACAAGGCGGGTTTCTTCATTCAGCCGACGGTCTTCGCCGACATCCTGCCCTCCGCGCGCCTTGCACAGGAGGAGATCTTCGGTCCGGTGCTCTCGGTCATCAGGGCAAAGGACTTCGACGAGGCGATCTCCATCTTCAACGGGACGGATTACGGCCTGACCGGCGGCGTCTTCACAAAAAACCCGGCAAAGATCTCGCGGGCGAAGGCCGAATGTTTCTGCGGCAACTTCTATATCAACAGGAAGATCACCGGCGCGCTCGTGGGCGTGCAGCCCTTCGGCGGCTACAACCTGTCCGGCACCTGCTCCAAGGCCGGCGGCAGCGACTATCTTCTGCTCTTCCTGCAGGCTAAATCGATCTGCGAGAAGACCCAGTAGACCCATGGCGACAAAAATAAATAATTCTTCGACTGCAGCGAACGGACCGCGGAGATTCAGCTCGACGCTCTCGAAGCTGCTCGCCCCCTTCGCTCGCCGCTTCATAGCGGGAACCACGCTCTCGGAAGTGCTCGACGCCGCAGCGCGCCTCAAGGCCAAGGGCTTTTCAACCACGATAGACCATCTTGGCGAGAGCGTAGCTAATCCGGCTGAGGCGAAGGCCGCCGCACAACAATATGTCCTGATACTTCGCGCACTCAAAGAAAGGAAACTCGACCGCAATGTGTCGCTCAAGCTCACGCAGATGGGGCTGGCCTTCGATCCCGAGCTCTGCTCCCGGAATCTCGCGAACATCGTGGGCGCGGCCGAGGAGATGGGCGGCTTTATCCGAGTGGACATGGAAGGCTCGGATGTGACTCAGGCGACGCTCGGTGTCGTGTCTTGCGCCAAGAAAACAAAAGCCACGCCAGTCGGCACGGTGCTCCAGGCGATGCTGAAGAGAACCCCCGAGGATATCGTGGATATGCTCTCGCGCGGGATAAGCGTGAGGCTCTGCAAAGGCGCCTACAAGGAGCCCCCTGAGATCGCCTGGCGGAACATGCGGGAGATCAGGCGCGAGTTTGCGGGGCTGGCGAAGAGGCTTCTCACCTCCGGGTCGTATCACGGGATCGCCACACACGATGAAAAGCTGATCCGGAATATCATGGCGTTTGCGCGCGCGCAGAAGATCGCGCCGGACAAGTTCGAGTTCCAGATGCTCTATGGCATCCGGCGCCCGCTTCAGAGGAGGATCGTCGCCGAAGGGTGGAGGCTCCGCATCTATGTGCCGTTCGGCAACGCGTGGCTCCCCTACACCTGGCGCAGGCTGCGCGAGCGAAGGGAAAACATCTGGTTCGTGGTGAAGGGTTTGTTTCAGGGATAAGTCAACCGTGGAGACAATATGACGAAGACCGAAAATTTTATCGCCGAGGTCGAGGAAGTTTCAGCGCACAACTATCACCCCCTCCCCGTGGTCTTTGCGCAGGCCGAGGGGATATGGGTCACGGATGTCGAGGGAAAGCGCTACATCGACATGCTCTCCGCATACTCCGCGGTCAACCAGGGCCACCGCCACCCGCGGATCATCCGGGCCCTCAAGGAGCAGGCGGACCGGCTCACCTTGAGCTCGCGCGCGTTCCACAACGACCAGATGGGTCCGTTCTTGCGAAAGCTCACAAAGCTCGCCGGCTACGACAAGGCGCTGCTGATGAACAGCGGCGCCGAGGCGGTGGAGAGCGCGATCAAGGCCGCGCGCCGGTGGGGCTACACGCGGAAAAACGTGCCCGAGGGAAAGGCAAAGATCATCGTCTGCGAGGGGAACTTCCACGGCCGCACCACGACCATCGTTGGTTTTTCGACGAACCCGCTCTGCCGGACGCACTTCGGGCCGTTCACGCCCGGCTTCGAGATCATACCATATAATGATGCGGATGCGCTCGAGCGTTCGATCGACGCGAACACGGTCGCCTTCCTCGTGGAGCCGATACAGGGCGAGGCCGGCGTCCTCGTCCCCGCAGAGGGCTACCTCAAGCGCTGCCGCGACATCACCAGGAAGCACAACGCGCTCCTCATCTGCGACGAGATCCAGACCGGTTTCGGCCGCACGGGGCGCATGTTCTGCAGCGACTGGGAAAATGTGCGGCCCGACATCGTCTGCGTCGGCAAAGCCCTCGGGGGCGGCGTCTATCCGGTATCGGGGATCCTCGCGGACAACCCCATCATGGAGGCGGCGTTCGAGCCCGGCAACCACGGCTCGACCTTCGGCGGAAATCCGCTGGCCTGCGCGGTGGCCTCCGCATCGCTCGACGTCATCGTGGACGAGCATCTCACGGAGCGCTCCGCTGAGCTGGGCGACTATTTCCGCGGGGAGCTCAAGAAGATCGGCCACAAGAGGATCAAGGAGATCCGCGGCAGGGGTCTGCTCACCGGCGTCGAGCTCCACGACAAGGCGCGGCCGTTCTCTGAGGAGCTCATGCGCCGCGGGATACTGGCCAAGGAGACGCACGACTACTCCATCCGCTTCGCCCCGCCGCTCGTCATCACGAAGGATGAGCTCGCAGGGGCGACGAAGACGATATCCGAGGTATTGGGAAAATGACACGCGAGCTCCCCAAGGCATACGAACCCAAGGCCGTCGAAACGAAGTGGTACAGTTTCTGGGAATCCGGCGGCTACTTTCATGCTCCCGATTCACCAAAAGGGAAACAATACTGCATCGTCATCCCGCCGCCCAACATCACGGGCGCCCTTCACATGGGACACGCGCTCAACGACACGCTGCAGGACATACTGATCAGGTGGAAGCGGATGCAGGGTTTCGCCTCGCTCTGGCAGCCGGGGACCGACCACGCCGGCATCGCAACCCAGAACGTCGTCGAACGCGAGCTCCTGAAGACCGAGAAGAAGCGCAGGCAGGAGATCGGCCGCGAGGCTTTGATCGAGCGCATCTGGAAGTGGAAGGAGAAGTACGGCGGCAGGATCCTCGAACAGCTCAAGGCCCTTGGCGCCTCCTGCGACTGGGAGCGCACGCGCTTCACGCTCGACGAAGGGCTCTCCCGCGCGGTGCGCGAGTGCTTCGTGAGGCTCTACGACGAAGGGCTCATCTACCGCGGGAAATACATCGTCAACTGGTGCCCGCGCTGCCACACCGCGCTCGCCGACGATGAAGTCGATCACAAGGATGAGAAGGGCCGCCTCTGGCACATCCGCTATCCGTTCAAGGACGGAAAGGGGCATGTGGTCGTGGCTACGACGCGCCCGGAGACGATGCTGGGCGACACCGCCGTCGCGGTGAACCCGAAGGACGATCGCTATGCGGCGCTCCTCGGAAAACTCGTGAAGCTCCCGGGGACCTCACGCGAGATCCCCATCATAGCCGACGACTTCGTCGACTCTTCGTTCGGCACTGGCGCCGTCAAGGTGACGCCGGCCCACGACCCGAACGACTTCCAGATAGGCGAGCGGCACAACCTGCCGCGGATCAACGTGATGAACTCCGACGCGACGATGAGCGCGGAGGCCGGAAGCAAATACGCCGGGATGACGACGGCGGAGTGCCGGAAGAAGATCGTGAAGGGGCTCGAAGAGGCCGGCCTGCTCGAGAAGATCGAAGATCACGCGCATGCGGTCGGCCACTGCTACCGCTGCCATACGACGATCGAACCGTGGCTCTCCGATCAGTGGTTCGTGAAGATGCGGCCCCTTGCCGAGGCCGCCATCCGCGCCACCGAAGAGGGAAAGGTCCGATTCCATCCTGACCGGTGGGAGTCCTTCTATCTGCAATGGCTGGAGAACGCGCGCGACTGGTGCATCTCTCGCCAGATATGGTGGGGACATCGAATTCCGGTATGGTACTGCAAAAGAGACGGGGGAACCTGTCCCCCCATCGCCGCGCACGACACGCCGTCAAAATGCCCGCATTGCGGAGGAACGAATCTCGTTCAGGACGAGGACGTCCTCGACACGTGGTTCTCATCCGCCCTCTGGCCTTTCTCGACGCTCGGCTGGCCGGACACGACGCCGGAGCTTGCAGCATACTATCCGACCGCGACGCTCTCGACCGCCCGCGACATCATCTACTTCTGGGTCGCGCGGATGGTGATGATGGGGCTCAAGTTCATGGGCGACGTGCCCTTCCGCGACGTCTACATCCACGGGACGATCCTCGACGAACAGGGCCGCAGGATGAGCAAGTCGGCCGGCAACGGCATCGATCCGATCGACATCATCGAAAAATACGGCGCGGATGCGATGAGATATTCGCTCATCGTCCTCTCGACCGAAGGCCAGGACTTGAAGCTCTCCGAATCAAAGTTCGAGATGGGGCGCAACTTCTGCAACAAGCTGTGGAACGCCGCGCGATTCGCGATGATGAATCTGGAGGGCGCTCCAGTCACGGAGCCCGGCGAAAAGGATCTATCCCTTGCGGACAAGTGGATTTTGAACGGCCTGCAGTCGACGACAAACGCTATCGACGGGGAGCTCACGGCGTTCCATTTCAGCGTCGCGGCCCAGGAACTTTATCGTTTCGTATGGAACGACTTCTGCGACTGGTATCTGGAAGCGGCAAAAATTGCGCTCAATGATCCCGCAAACGGCAAGGCGAGGGCGGCGGCGCAGCACACGTTGAAGCGCGTCCTCTCTGATATCCTCAAGCTCCTCCATCCCTTCCTCCCCTTTGTCACGGAGGAGATATGGAGCCATCTGAACCCGGACGAAAAACCGCTGATCGCCTCCGATTATCCAGTCGAGGGCGATCGTCCCTTTGTGCAGGAAGCCCTTTTCTTCGAAATGACGGTCAAGGAAGCCGTCGAAAAAATACGGAACATTCGAGGCGAGAGCAACGTCGCGCCGGCAAAGAAAATACGGTCATCAATCTCCGTCATGAACGACGAAGGCCATGCCATGCTGGCTCAGAAAGACTGTCCACGTTATGTGGAACACCTCGCTCGTGTGGAGAAGCACACATTCTGTAAAAAAGGCAAAGAGCCGGCCGAAACCCAGAAGGCCGCGACCTCCGTCGCTGCAAATCAGACCGTCTATATCCCGCTCTCCGGTCTGATCGACGTCGAGGCCGAGGTCGCCCGCCTCACGAAGGAGATCGCGCGCACGAATGGCGAGATAGAGGTAAGCGAAAGGAAGCTGTCGAACGAGGCCTTTGTGAAGGGAGCGCCGGCTGAGATCGTCAAGCGCGAACAAGAACGCCAGGATGCATCCAGGGGCAAACTGAAGATGCTCAACGAGGCCCTTGCCAAAGCGCGTTCTCTATCGTAGAGGTTTCCACAATGAAAGACCATATCCAGAACCTCATAGATCTCGCCCTCGCCGAGGATATCGGCGTGGGCGATATAACGACGACGGCGATAATCGATCCGAAGGCGCGAGGCATAGGCATGATCGCCTCGCAGCAGCCTCTGGTGCTGGCCGGGATGGATGTGGCCAAGCGCGTATTCCAGACGGTCGAGCCCGGCATCTCGTGGGACGCCAGGCGCCAGGACGGCACCCGCTGCGAAAACGGCGACATCATCGCAACGGTTGAAGGCAGCGCACGCGGGCTTCTGGCAGCCGAGCGAACCGCGCTCAATTTTCTGCAGAAGCTGTCGGGCGTGGCCACTCTCACCAACCTCTTCGCGCACGCGGTCCGCGACAAAAACGTGAAGATCCTCGACACGCGCAAGACGACGCCGGGCTTCCGCGCCCTGGAAAAATATGCCGTCAGGATGGGCGGGGGGACCAACCACCGCATGGGTCTCTACGACCACTTCCTCGTCAAGAGCAACCACGTCGATTCGGCGGGCTCGCTCTCCGCTGCGCTCGAGCGCGCCATGAAAGCCAGACAGCCCGGCCAGCTGGTCTGGATCGAGGCCAGAAACGTGAAGGAAGTGAAGGAGGCGCTGGACGGCGGCGCCGACATCATCTTGCTCGACAACATGTCCGTGAACGACGTGCGCGATGCAGTGAGGACCGTGAGGGGGCGCACCAAGGTGGAGGTTTCAGGAAACATCAATCTCGAGAGCCTCATCTCCTACGCAGCGACGGGCATCGACTATATCTCCGTCGGCACCATCACTCACTCCGCGCCGGCAGTCGACATCCACATGACCCTCAAAATAGAGTAACCGTCAAAACATCAAATTCAAGGCAGGATCCACCGCCGCGCCATCCTCCAGGACCTCGAAGTGCAGATGCGGGCCTGTCGATCTGCCTGTCGCTCCCATGCCTCCTATGATCGTGCCGGCTTTAACCTCCTCGCCGGCCTTCACTGCCAGCATCTGCAGGTGGCAATAGCGCGTCCCGAGCCCGCCCCCGTGCGCGACGACCGCCATCCACCCGCAGTCTGACGCCCATCCCGCAAATGAGACTCGCCCCGCGGCGGCTGCACGGACGATCGAGTCCCTCAAATTTGCAAAATCTATCCCCGCGTGAAACCGCCGGCCAGCCCCCAGCGGGTCGCGCCTCCAGCCGTAGAGCGAGCTGATCCTGCCATCGGCGGGCAGCAGCAGAAATCGCCGCTCATGGGCGACGGCCTGGTCGCCCAGCGCACCCATCACCGGATCCGTCAGAAAAACATACCCTGTCATCCCTATGGACAGCGCATGTTCGTCTATCCGAACATCAGCGCAAGATGTGTTCGCAAAAAACAACACTATAACGATGACGGGCAAGGCAATCCTCATAGAGCTGAATACTGCATAAAACATGCCAGCAAAACCTCCCATAATTTCTGAAGCGCCTCTTCATTTCTGCAGCGATTCGCTGCAGGGCGAACAAAAACGCTGCAGCCGCTGAGTTAGGAATTGACTGGGATCGCACCGGATGTATAGAGTGGCCTCATGTTGGAGCTTGCCCTCCAGCGCGGCAGAACGGTCCTCACACGCCACACGGTTGGCGACGCGCCGATCACAATCGGCCGCGGCAGCGACAACATCTTAAGGCTCGTCGATCCCGAGATATCCAGACATCACTGCAGAATAGAGAGGAAGGGGGAGGTCCTTCGCGTCACGGATCTCTCGACCAACGGAACCCTCGTCAACGGCAAGGCATTCAGGGACGCGACCATCCGCGACGGCGACAGGCTCTCGATCGGACCGTGGACGATCATGGTCGAGGAGTCGGCCGGCGCCCTTTATCCAAACACCGTCGCATCGCCCGCCGGCGCAACTCGAATCGTCAGCTTCGACGCCCAGGAAAAGCTGCTCACCACCGAGTCGATCGAACTGACGATCAATTCCCCCGGCCAGTCCCAGATCAAAAAAATATTTTCCTCCGGAGAGGTCACGATAGGCCAGAACGCATCCTCCGGCATCTTCGTGTCGGATCCATACGTCTCGCGGCGCCACTGCCGCATAGAGAGCATCGGCAGCGCGGCAAGGCTCGTGGATCTCGGCTCCACAAACGGCACATACGTGAACGGCGTGCGGATCGGCGAAACGCTCCTGGGCCCTGCCGGAAACTTCTGCATCGGGAGGACGACCGTCTTATTCCGCATCATCGAATCGAGCGAGAAGCTGGCCGAATCGAAATCGGAGAAGCTGGGCTCCATGATCGGCCCGTCGAAGGCGATGCGCGGGGTCTTCGCGCTGATCGAGCGCGTCGGGCCCACCGGCGCCACCGTCTGCATCACGGGCGAAAGCGGCACGGGAAAAGAGCTCGCCGCCCGCGAGCTGCACGACGGAAGTCCAAGGCGGCGCGGCCCCTTCGTGGCCGTCAACTGCGGCGCCGTCCCCGCCTCCATCATCGAGAGCCAGCTCTTCGGCCATGAACGCGGCGCATTCACGGGCGCGGTGGAGAGGATGGCTGGCCTCATCGAACAAGCCAGGGGCGGAACTCTCTTCCTGGACGAGATCGGCGAGATGCCGCTCGATATGCAGACGAGGCTGCTGCGCGTCCTGGAGACGAAGACGCTGCGCCGCGTCGGCGGGCAGGATGAAATCCCGGTCGACGTGAGGCTCGTCTGCGCCACCAACCGCGACTTGAAGCGCCTCGTCGAGGAGGGCAGGTTCAGGGAGGACCTCTTCTTCAGGATTTTCGTTGTCCCGCTCCACCTGCCGCCGCTGCGCGAACGCCCGGAGGACATCGGCGCGCTCATCGCCCATCTCATCCCGCAGCTCTCAGCGCAGGGGAAGCATCCGGTCTTCACGGACGGCGCGATTGAAAAGCTTTCCGCCCACACATGGCCTGGCAACGTCCGCGAGCTCAAAAACACGCTCGAGAGAACCCTGCTGCTTTCTGAAGGGAACGTGATCGATGCGGACGAGCTCAAGATCGAGAAGGTGAAGACGTCGGCGACTGAGAGCGGCCACCTGAAGGACCGCGAGCGCGGGGTCATCGCCGCGGCGATCAGCGAATGCAATGGAAATCTTTCGAATGCCTGCAGGAGACTGGGGATTGCGCGCACCACCCTGCAGAAAAAAATAAAGAAATATGGCATCGTCCATTGAAGCAAATTTGCCAATCCGGCATCCGAATACCCATCAGCGCGGCAACTTTTGACACCCCCATCGATCCCCTCAAAACCCTGCAGGCCCGATTTTCCGGCTACGGGCACATCAGGACCGGGTGAGAAAAACCCCAGCACCTGAGAACCTTCAAATTTTGACTTCTCAAGCGTCTGAAATGGCGGGGTTTTTTATGTGCATTCTGGCACTGTTTTTGCTAGTTGATTAGGACTAAGAAGGGCGTGCAAGCGCTGTATTCCTCGGCTATATAATGGTGGGACAGCGCGATAGTGCGCAGGGTGGTTTAAGTCAAAACAAAAAAGGAGGGGGATATGAAGAACAAACTGTTATTGATTGGGATGTTCCTCGCTGCGGGTTTTCTCTTCGCCGCGTGCGGTGGAAGCAGCGGCGGTGGAGGCGGCAGCAGCACCGGAGGGGCAAGCGTGGATTCTCTGAGTTCGCTCCCGTCTGTCGACCTCTCACAGTATGACTCGAGCGCCGGCGCCAGCGCAAACCTGGCGGTCGGCAAGTCGATGGATATATCCAAGACATTCGGCGACGACATGCATGGCGTCGGAGGGGCCTCGCGCGCGGGCTGCGAGCAGAACATGCACAAGCAGGAGGTCTTCAGGATGAGCCAGATGTCGCAACTCGACCGGTGCTACCCTGAAGCGATGGAGAAGGCCGGCTTAATCCCCGCGATCCCGACGGGGCGCTTTGCGTACTACAGTGTCTCAAAGCCCCCCATGACGGATGCCGAGAGGGCCCAGATGTGCAGCAACATCCCGGCTGACCGCGTGGAAGACCTCGCGGCCTGTGAAAGCGAAGCGGCGGCAGACAGCGCCGGGAAAAGCACGTACCTGAGGCTCGGAAAGATCGGCGGCGAACTCCAGATCGACATGTGCGAGGGCAGCCCCGCGACACAGGTCAACTCCGCAACGTATGGGGCAAGCGGCACGGTCTACACCGCCGCAGTCGTGAGGAAGGGCAATTTCGGAGGCAAGTCGGAGAGCGGAAAGTTCGACATGAGCGTCGATATCGGCACGGGCGGAAGCGTGACAGACAGCATAGTGACGCTGGGGACCAACGGCCTGGTCAGCGCCGCAGGCGCCATGAACGGAAGATTCGGCAGCGGAAACATCTCGTTCAACAGGATCGCTGATTCGAGCGTGAAGATAACTGGCGCATTCGCCGGCTCGTTCACCGATCCTTTCAGCAGCTCGGTGACCTCCTTCTCGGGCAAGACATATGCCCACATGGGCGGAAGCCCCGTGACCGGCTGCGCGAAGTTTGAGTTCACGGGGAACCCGCCGGCGATGAACGTGAAGGACATGATCCCGTTCAACATCAGCGCGGACGATCTGGCGATGTTCCTCCAGACATTCGGGGCGCAGATCGGAATCACGCTGACGACCGCCAATTATCAGACAGTCCGGCTGTGTCCGAATACTGACTTCGATCCGATGAATCCTGACCCGGCCATCAAGCCCATGACGCTTCTGACCTCAGGGGACACCTGTCCAAGCGTCACGCAGGGCGGCACGGAGTGCTTCGGCGTGACAAACGCAATATCGACGACCGAACTCGGCGCAAGCGAGGTTTCGCAGATATTCACGATCGCCGCCAACGCCACCGCGGCGTACTACGCCGAGGTGTCGGCCTTTGACCTCTTGCCCCTGAGCTCCACGATCGGGGCCATCGACTTCCCGAGGGCATGGGACTGCACGGGTGCCTTCACGGCAGTCGACTTCGCAAGCGTCAGCCGGACGGCGATAGAAGCTGCCATAAGCAAATGCAAACAGATCGAGGAGAAGGCCCGGATGAACGGCGGCATGGGCAACGAGGGGCAGTGCGGCAAGGGCGAGCAGATGAACAGCGTCAACAATATGGTTGATGACGGCGGCGGAACAACGACATTCGGTCCTTTTGGCGGCGAATATAGCTTCAGTGACTTCGGCGGCTGCCCGCACCAACTTGCTCTGCCTCCCAAGATTTTCGCAAACACCGTGGACGTGGCCGCCAACGAGTACTGCATACCGGTGAATGGGGGATGCGCTCCGTTCACTGTCGCTCCCGCCGGTCCTAACTTTGCCGGAACACCGACCACGTCAACCCAGGAGATCTCGTTTGGAGGTTTGTACATCCAACGGTTCGGCTACAATGCGAGTCCGGCAACAACCGCTCAAATCCGTTTTTCAAATCATTCAGATCCTTTCTGCGACGCCATCTATACCGTTAGCCAGCCGAGCTTCAGCGCACCGACTTCAGGCATCGCGATGCCAGCACCATGTGTCGCTGCGGGCCTCACGGATCCCTCCACCGACGCTGATGCATGCAAACAGCTGTGCATGACGTCCGGAGTGGATTGCAGGCCATAAAGGGCTGCAAGGCCGCGCTCGGGCGAAAGATGAGCAAAAAACCCCCTCCGCTGATTCAGGCGGAGGGGGTTTTGTTTGTGTTTTCGTTTTTGGTTATTGGCGATCTGAAGACAGTTTCCTGAGCATCTCTCCGGCGCCCGTGTGATCGGGGTTTATTTCGAGGGCGCGCTTCAAAAATTCGATAGCCTCGTCCGTCTTCCCCTCTGTGCCCGCTATGAACCCCAGCTCGTAAAACACCTCGGCGTCCGCAACCGGATCGCGGGCCACTTCCTTGAGGAGAGGCCCGGCTTCAGCGTAGCGCGCCGCGCCAAAGTAGCTCAAGGCGAGCCCCCTCTTGAGCTCGGCGCTGTCCGGCGTCTTCTCCAGCATCTTCTTGTAGGTCTCTATCAGCGGCGCATACATCTGCTGGCGATATGCCGCCTCGCCGCGCTGCTGGATAGCCTCCATGGCAACCGGCGGAGACAGCCGCACGGGCTTGATCTCCGGCCCGCGGCGCCAGTAAACGATGGCCGCTGCGGCAGCGCCGAGAGCCAGAATCGCCACTAAATAAAAGAGTTTGTTTTTCATGCGTTCCTAATTATCATATCCGTGATTCGTTGTCAGCTGTCAAGAGGGAGCAACATGCGCGAGGCGATGCTCTACAACAGGGAGGCGGACAGGCAGGTGCGCTGCAACCTCTGCCGCCACGGCTGCCTGATCGGCGACGGCAAAAACGGCATCTGCAACGTGAGGCTCAACGACGCCGGGACGCTCTACTCGATATTCTACGGAAAGCCGATCGCCATGGCGGTCGATCCGATCGAAAAGAAGCCACTCTTTCACTATAAACCCGGTTCCACTGCCTTCTCGATCGCAACCCCGGGCTGCAACTTCCAGTGCACCTTCTGCCAAAACTCCGACATCTCGCAGTACGGCCGGGACGCCATGGCGCGCGTCCCGTCGCAGGAGGTGGCCCCGGAGGCGGTCGTCTCGCAGGCGAAGGCAAACCATTGCGCAAGCATTTCATACACCTACACCGAGCCCACGATCTTCTTCGAGTATGCCTGCGACATCGCAAGGCTCGCGAAGGCGGCCGGAATAGGCAACAACTTCGTGACGAACGGCTACATGACCCGCGAGGCCCTGGACATCATAAAGCCGTGTCTCGACGCGGCCAACGTCGACCTCAAGGCGTTCAGGAAGGACACATATCGAAAGGTGATGAGGGCGGAGCTCGACGGCGTCCTGGATTCCATACGCTACATGAAGGAGTTGGGGCTATGGGTCGAGGTGACGACCCTCGTCGTGACGGGGATGAACGACACCGAGGCGGAGCTCTCCGACATCGCTAAATTCCTCGTCGGAGTCGGGCGCGACATTCCCTGGCACATCAGCCGCTTTGTGCCGCACTACAAGATGGAGAACACGCCTGCCACCCCGTTCGCAACCCTCAGGATGGCGTTCGACATAGGCCGCAAGGCAGGCCTCAGATACGTCTACATGGGAAACGTCCCGGGCGACGAATCCGAGAACACATACTGCTACGATTGCGACGAGAAGCTGATCTCCCGCAACGGTTTCCGCATGACAGCCAACCGCATCACGAACCGCGGCGAGTGTCCGAAGTGCAAGGCCAAGATAGACGGGATAGGGATGGGCGTTGCGGGGAAGTGAAATCTTATTTCGCTGATGATCCTGCTGTCAATCCAGCAAGAATCTTCTGCAAATCGGAACTGCTTGTTGCAGCGGCTATCCTTTTGGCTATTGCCTCCGGGATGTTTGCAGGTGCAATGTTTTGGCCTTGGGCTTTAAGAATCCCGGCTGCTTGAATTTGAGCCGGCGACGGTGCTGCCGGTGCAGGAGGCGGCCTGCCGGGGGAGCGAGGTGCAGACGCGGCGTTTGCCTCTGACGCAGCCTTTCGCTTTTCATCCACTGCCTTGTCATACTCCGCGCGCGCCTCGTTCCTCTTTTTCAGCATATCTTTTTCGTGTTGCGTTGCGGCAGCTGCATCAGCCTTTGCCTTGGCAAGCTCCGTTTCCATTTTGGCGAGCCGGTTTTTCTTCTTATCCAGATCGCTATCGTAATAGGGATCCTTCTCCCGGTTGCGAATCGCATCCTCCTTGTCGGCAAGGCCCTTTGCCTCAGACTGGGCCCGAGCAAGCTGCTCCGGAGCCGTATTCCGTCCGACGTCAGCCACCTTGAAATATTGGTTTGGATTCAGCACGGCAGACGCAGAGGTGCGCGTCGATAACGAGGCATCGGTCATCTTCATGCCCAGGGCGTGAAAAAACAAGATAAGCGCCCCGCCAAAATTTTGATTTTCAAGGATGCGCTCAAGGATGCCTTTCGACCACGCGCCAAAAAAATCTATATTGAACCGCCACTGGTAGAACCTCGCCATGTCGAACGAAGAACTTACGTTGCGCCTCTCCGGCTCCAGTTCCCTCCATTTTTCGGCATTGGCATGGGCAACCTGCTCGGCGGTCTCGCGAGCCGTCCTGACAGAATCCTGCAGGCCCTGCACTCCACCGACCTTCATCTCCAGCTGCCGCTCGTCGGATTCTTTCTCTGAACGCGCCCCTCTTCCTTCGGCAAGCGCCTCGCTCGCATCATCTTGGGCTTCTTTCTTCACCTGAGCAGCGGCATCGGCCCGATCGTAGTTTTCACGAAGGGTCTTTGGGTCGACAGCTGTGGTGCCTGCCCCGCCATTCCACATAGAGTTCGTCCTCCACCTATATTATCGGCGGGGAGTATGCCAAAGTTGCGTCTTTTTGTAAATATATTTTATAGTAATATCAAGCACTTAAACTCGGTCTAGATAGCCAGCATCCGGTCCAGTGCCAGTTTGGCATCTCGGGCGACGTCTTCAGACACGAAGACCTCGTTCACTTGCCCCAGATTTTCGAGCGTCCAGCAGAGGTCGGCGAGTGAAATTTTGAACATATTGGGGCAGAGCGACCGGGCGAGCGGCACTATTTTTTTCTCGGGGTGTTTGCGCGCGAGCCTCGCGACCAGATTTATCTCCGTGCCGATCACAACCGTGGAACCATCTGGCGCATCCTCAGCGTATTTCTTGAGGTACGCCGTCGAACCCTGGCTGTCCGAAAGATCCACGACCTCCGGATTGCATTCTGGATGCACCACTATCCTGCAGCCGAGGTAAGCCGCCCTCGCCTTGCCCACGTGCTCCGGCGTGAAATAGGTGTGGACGTGGCAGTAGCCCTTCCAGACGATGAGGCGTGCACCGCGAATCTTCGCCGCGTCGATTCCGCCTCCCTTCACCGCCGGATCCCAGAGCGCGACGTCGTCGTCGCTCATGAGCAGCGATCGCGCGGTGTTTCTCCCAAGGTTCTCGTCGGGGAAAAAGAAGATGCGCTTGCCCTGCCCCGTCGCCCATTCGAACGCGCGCGACGCAGAAGATGAGGTGCAGACCGCTCCGCCTTTCTTTCCACAGAAGGCCTTGAGCTCCGCGGTCGAATTCATGTACGTGATCGGCAGAAAATCGCCGGCCGTGCCCGCCGCTTCAAGGGCGCGCCACGCGGCCTCCACCTGCTCGATCGACGCCATGTCTGCCAAGGGACAGCCCGCATCCATGTCGGGCAGGAAAACGCGCTGGCCAGGCCTCGCCAGAATGACGCTAGCCTCCGCCATGAAGTGCACGCCGCAGAAGACGATCCACTTCGCCTCTGACTCCGCGCCCTCCTTCGCCAGCGCAAAGCTGTCCCCCTCTATGTCGGCGAAACCGGCCACCTCGTCGCGCTGATAATAGTGGCCGAGGATGAGGAGCTCCTTGCCCATCCGCTCTTTGACAGCGGCGATCCGGCGCCTGAGTTCGGCTTCATCCATTTCTCGATATTTATCCGGCATCGTTTCATTTATCGGCATTGCGGACACCTCATATTGTGCAATTTTTATTTAGGGGAGCCTCATCCCTGGAACCCAAGCCGGCTCCCTTAAGGCTATTCATCACGAAAATGGCGGCGGTTTCAACACCTCATTAGACAGGACATCTGTCGGCACAAATCAGGGGTTTCCCTTCGTCAGCCCCTAAAAAGTTCGTATGCGCAATAATGGAAAATATAATTGCCAAATAATGCATTAATGTATATAATGGATTCCATTATGACAAAAAAAATGGTCTCCAATCTCCCCTCCGTGCAGAGGCTCCTGAGCGAACTGGGCGCCAATATCAGACTGGCACGGCTGCGCCGCAGATTTTCGGCGAGCCTGGTCGCGGAGCGGGCAGGGATATCCCGCCCGACACTGCGGAGCATTGAACGTGGCGAATCGAGTGTAACTCTGGGAGCATACGCGCGCGTCCTGCTGTGTCTGGGACTGGAGAAAGACTTGAGTTCCATCGCGCGGGATGACGCCTTGGGCCGCAAGATTCAGGACGCCCAACTGCCGCTCAGAGCGAGGGCTCCGCGCCATCGCGAGGAACACAAATGAAAAAAGAACAGCGGCGCATCGAGGTCTGGGCTCACTGGGCACCTCTGCCCCAGCCCGTTTTTGTGGGCATATTGTATGCTTCCCCGTCACGGGGAAAGGAGATATTCTCCTTCGAATATTCTCCTGACTGGCTGAAGAACACCTGTGCCCAGAGCTTTGATCCTTCTCTCGAACTCTACAAAGGCCTCCAATATGCCCCTCAGGGAAAGGAGAACTTTGGTGTTTTTCTTGATTCTGCGCCCGACCGGTGGGGGCGCATCCTCATGCGCCGGCGTGAAGCTCAAGCTGCCCGCGAAGAGAAGCGGAAAGAACGCGTCCTCCATGAGTCTGATTATCTGCTGGGTGTCTATGACGGGCATCGCATGGGTGCTTTGCGGTTTCGCACGGCGTCGGACGGTCCATTCCTGGATGACAACACGGAGCTGGCAGTTCCTCCCTGGACATCCTTGCGCGAATTGGAACATGCGAGTCTGGAGCTGGAAAAAAACGGCGCTGAGAAGAACCGGGATTACGGCAAATGGCTGAGGATGCTGATGGCGCCCGGCGCCTCGCTGGGTGGTGCCCGCCCAAAAGCGGGTATCATAGACGAAAAGGGCGGCCTGTGGATCGCCAAGTTCCCAAGCGCTCACGACGAAGTTGACAGCGGCGCCTGGGAAAAAGTCATCCACAAACTCGCTATGCAGTGTCGCATCGAAACTTCAGAATCCTTGTCCCGCACTTTTGGCAGCCGGCATCACACTTTTCTCACCAGACGCTTTGATCGCACAGAGACGCGCGAGAGAATTCACTTCGCCTCTGCGATGACCCTCCTGCAGCGCTCTGATGGAGATGATGCGTCAACGGGCGCAAGCTACCTCGAACTTGCCGAGTTTATTATCCGCCAGGGGGCAGAGCCGAATCATGATTTGGAAGAACTTTGGCGCCGCATCATCTTTTTCATCTGTACTTCCAACGCGGATGACCATCTGCGCAATCACGGATTTTTGCTCTCTCCCACGGGATGGCGCCTATCGCCTGCCTATGATATGAATCCAGTTCCCGCCGCCAATGGGCTTCGGCTGAATATCTCTGAAACGGACAACGCTCAAAACCTTGAACTCGCCAGGGAGATCGCCCCTTTTTTTCGGGTAAAGTCCGGGAGAGTCACGGAAATCATCAAGCAAGTCACCACTCAAGTGCGAAGCTGGCGCAAAATCGCGAAGACCCTTCGAATTTCTGCCGGGGAAATCGACCGCATGGCGCGCGCCTTTCGTATTGCTGAGGAAGTTTAGCAGTGGTCAGGACCTGATCATTCTCAGAAAATCATCTTCAGATATGATCTTTACCTTGCCGCCAGCGGCGGCGAGTTTCTTGGCCTTGTCGAGCTTCGAGCCGGCGCCACCTTCGGCACCCACCACGAGATAATCGAGCGTCTTCGTCACCGATTGCGCGGCATCGCCGCCCTTCTCCTCGACTAGTTTCTGCGCCTCCGACCTCTCCATCGATTCCAGGCTCCCTGTGAAGAGGAACGACTTGCCGGCGAGCGAACCCCGCTGAACCTTGGCAGCGCTCTTTGCTACCGTCACGTGCTTCAGGAGCCTGTCGATCAGGCGCCGCTTTGCCTTCAGCCCCAGGACGACCTCATGCGCGATGACCTCGCCGAACGTGTGGATCTCCGAGAGTTCATCCTCGGTGAGCGACATCACCTTTTCGAGCGAGCCGTACTTTTCAAGGATGCCGGCCGCATGTTTTCCGAGCTCGCGTATTCCAAGGCCCTGAAGAAAGGCGCCGAGCGGCATCCGTTTTTTAGCGGCGACGTTGGCGAGGAGCTTCTCCGCAAGAGTGTCGCCCATCCGCTCGAGCCCCAGGAGCTCGTCCTTCGTGATCTCATAGAGCTCCGAAGGGTCCGTCACGATGCCGCTCTCATAGAGCCTGGCGAGAAGCTTTTCCCCGAAGCCGTCTATGCCGGCGGTCTTCACAAAATGAGAAAGTTCGCCTATTTTTTTCTGCACACACTTTTTTGGGTTAGTGCAGTAAAGAGAGTCTTCTCTGAGTTCCGTGGGAGCACCGCAAGAAGGACACGTTTTTGGAATTGCAACTGGTCTACCACCATGCTGAACAACTTCCTCAACATTAGGTATTACGCCACCTCTGCGCATCATCACAATCTTGTCGTCAATTCCAACTCCTAGCTTATTCAATATGCCAACATTGTGAAGCGAGGCTCTTGTGACAGTCGCCCCCGAAAGCTTAACGGGTTTCACAATAGCCACTGGCGTTATAACCCCTGTTCTCGCGACACTCCAGACAACATTAACAAGCCTAGTTGCTCCTGATTCACCCTGGTATTTGTACGCTATTGCCCACTTAGGATGATGTGCAGTGGAACCCAAGCGGGTCTGTTCAGAAACGTGATTGGCTTTAAACACAACACCGTCTGTCTCAAAATCGTTCTTGTTGCGCTTATTAAGAAAATCCTCATATGCTTTTTGCAACTCATCACTATTAATTAAAACGGTGTCGACGACATGAAATTTGTTATTTGTCAAAGCTTTTCTTTTTTCAATTTCAGTTTGTACCTTAGTTCGCAATAAATCATATGCGAGAAATTTGAGTTTATATTCTCCTGTTTTCTTTGGATCCTTCTGTTTTATTGCTCCGGCGGCCAGATTCCTTGGGTTGGCAAAATCTTGTTGATATCGTTTAAAGACACTGAGCGGCATATACACTTCGCCGCGGACTTCGACATTTTTCATATTTACCGTTTTTGGAATTGAGCTTATCTCTTTAATGTTTTCGGTAATATCCTCGCCTTCAACTCCATCACCCCTCGTAACTGCCTGAACAAGCTTCCCATCTTCATCGTACTTTATTGATACCGCACAACCATCAATCTTTGGAGAAGCTATAATGCTACCGAGTATCTTGGAGACCCAATCACTTATAGTATTTTCATCATAGCACTTATCAAGAGAAAGCATTGGTTGTTCATGACGAACGCTAGTCGGAATTTTTGTACCACTCCACAATTCCAACTGTCCTTTTATCTCCGGAACATCCGAAGGTATTTCTTTCAGCACAGGAGAATCGGGCTTGCGCCTCTTGAGCTCTTCCACGAGGCGGTCGAACTCGTAGTCTTCGATCTCGCGCACATGCTTCACGAAGTAGAGGCGGTTGTGCCGGCTGACCTCGGCCTCGAGTTCCTCCACCGACATCTTTTCCCACGCGCCCTTGCCCATGATTTCGCTTTTCTTTCCGCCTGCCGCCTGATAAAAAGCCCTCATAATCTAGCAAATAATCTTTTAATATCAAGGAGTAATATAAACCATGGCCACCCAGACATTCACGCTCGAAAATGGCATGCAGGTCATCCTCGAAGAGAATCACGCCGCAAAGGTGGTTTCGTTCAACGCGCTGGTGAAGGTGGGCAGCGCAAACGAGACCGACAAGGAGGCCGGGATCTGCCACGTCATCGAGCACATGCTCTTCAAGGGCACGCCCACGCGCCCCGCCGGCACGATCGCAAGGGACGTGGAGGCCGCCGGCGGCGAGATCAACGCCTACACATCCATCGACCAGACGGTGTTCTACATAAACATGGCGACCCGCTTCGCCGACCGCGGGCTCTCGATCCTTGCCGATGCGGTCCTCAACCCGCTCTTCGACGCTGAGGAACTCGAGCGCGAGAAAGAGGTGATACTCGAGGAGATCCGCCGCGAAAATGACAACCCGGGCAGGATGGCGACCGAACATCTCTTTCATACGGCGTTTGCGACCCACACGTACGGCCGCCCGATCATCGGCTTTCCGAATACGGTCAAGTCGTTCACGCGGGCCGAGATCCTCGATTTTTATCGCCGGTGGTATTCGCCGCGCAATATCGTCTTCATAGCGGTGGGGGATTTTGAAACCGGGAAAGCACTCGCCGACATCCGCGCTCAATTTGCCCCCGCGAGAGGCTCAGAGGCGCCCTCCGGCGTCGCCGTTCCCGAGCCGCCGCAGACGGGGTTCAGGCTGATGGTGAAGCCTATGAACATACAGAGCGCGTACCTCTCGCTAGGCTTTCACATCCCCGAGATCACGCACGCGGACATCCCGGCGCTCGACGCGCTCTCGCATATCATGGGCGGCGCAGATTCATCGAGGCTCGAGCAGGAGATAAAAGAGAAGCAGCGCCTCGTGCACAACATCTATTCGTACGCATTCACGCCGAAGGATCCCGGGCTCCTCGTGGTCGGTGCGATGCTCGCGGACCGCGACGTCGAAAAAGCGATCAAGGCGATCCGGCGAGAGGTCGATCGGCTCAAGGAAGAGACCGTCGGCTCCGAGGAGCTCTCCAGAGCCAAGCTCAACATCCGCTCAAACGAGATATACGAGAAGGAGACGGTGGGCGGCCAGGCCGGCAAGCTCGCCTACTTCCTCGCCACAGCCGGAAACTATGAATTTGAAAAACGCTACTACCAGATGCTCTCCGACGTAGGCATCCAGACGGTGAGAGAGGCCGCGGAGCGCTATTTGAGCTTCGACAACTGCACCGCTGTGCTGCTCGTGCCGGAGGGTTCGGCGTGGGTGAAGTCAAAGGCGCCCCTCGAGCGCGCGCTCGCTCCGTCGAAAAAACTTAAGGTCGCAGCTGCGGCGCGGGCGGTGCCTAAACCGGAAAAGATTCGCCTGAAAAACGGCGCGACGATGATAGTGATCGAGAACCACAATCTCCCGCTCGTCGCGATGTGCGCCGCCGTGCCAGGCGGCACGCGATTCGAGACCCGGAAGAACAACGGCATTTCCGGACTTCTGTCGCGCACCCTGACGAAGGGCACAGAGTCCCGCACGGCAATCGACATAGCGCGCGACATCGAGAAGATGGCGGGCCACATCGACGCGTTTGCCGGGCGAAACACCGTGGGCCTCAAGTGCGAGTTCTTGAGCGAGCATCTCGACGACGGCTTCGATCTCTTCGCGGATATCCTTGCGAACCCGTCGTTCTCTGCGGATGAAGTGGCTAAGGAGCGGAGGCTAGTCCTGCAGGCGATCAAGGATCAGGAGGACGCCCTCTCCGCGTTTACCTTCGCCGAGTTTCTGAAGACCCTGTTCCCGAAGCATCCATACGGCCTTCGGACCATCGGAACGGTCGAGGCCGTCAAAAAACTCACGCGCGCCGATCTCGTGCGCTATCACCGCGGCGTCGTCCGCGCCGGGAACCTTGCGCTCACCGTCGTGGGTGATGTGAGCCGGCAAGAGGTGGAGCGGCTCGCCAACGAGATGCTCGCCGGGCTACCCAAAGGCAAATCGGCCGCCCCGAAGCTCGCCATCGACCCGCCGCCCTCGACGATCCGCGAGACGTTTGTCAAAAAGAGAGAGAAACAGCAGGCGCACATCGTGCTCGGCTTTCAGGGGACCACCTACAAAAGCCGCGATCGCTATACGATGTCAGTCCTCAACAACATCATGGCCGGCCAGGGCGGCCGGCTCTTCGCAACGCTCAGGGACAAGATGAGCCTCGCCTATGCCGTGAGCTCGATGCACCAGGAGGGGATCGAACCCGGATACTTCGCCGTCTACATCGGCACCGACCCCGCCAAGGAAAAGAAGGCGATCAAGGGCATATTGGAGGAACTGAAACGGATCTGCGCCGAGGCCGTGAGCGAAGATGAGATCGACAGATCGAAGCAGTATCTCGTCGGCGCCTATGAGCTCGACATGCAGCGCTCAGGAACCCTGGCAGGCCTGTATGCCTTCAACGAGGTGTACGGCCTCGACATGGGCGAGATCGAGCGATACCCGGCCCGCATCCTCGCAATCACACGCGACGACGTCCTCCGCGTGGCCCGCCGCTACATCCACCCCGATGCCTACACGCTGGCGGTCGTAAAACCAGCGTGACCCCCTTTCAATCCCAGAATTCAGTTTCTTTCCCGCGTTTCATCCTGCCTCCGCACTTCGGGCAGGGCATCTTCTTCGCGTCCCAAGGTTCAAGAGAGCAGATATGGCATTTGGGGCAAGACAAACGGTTGCGCGATTTATCAGATGAATCCCCCCCAACCTCCACGTCGACCAGATCCTTGCACCACTTGCAGTCCATAGTCTCCGTTACAGCAAGTATCCCGCAGTCCGGTCCGCCGGAGACTTCGACCGAGTGGCCGCACTTGCTGCACGTGAACTCAAAAATCACGCCCATATCCTCTCCTTCAGCCCTCGCAAAATGCGACGTTGTTGTCGCGCATGAATTGTTTGAGAACGTCGACATGCACACAGTGCCCGACGTGCAGGAATGCGCTGTCTTTGAGTCTGCGCGTTTGCCCATTGCGGATGACATCCATGTCGACGTCGAAATCCAGATCAAGATGCGCCGTTGCGGCCTGCATGCCCCAGATTCGGGCAGCTGCGTCGAATGCCGGGCCACCGCTCTGGCCGCGGAGACCGGGCGTGCTGAGTTCAAAACCTGCGACACCGCCGGGCCCCGATACAAGTCTGGTCAGCATACCTTCGATGGGAAATTGCGGCGTGTCGCGTCGCCCTGACGTCGTCCATCTGATTTGCTCTGCAGCTTGATCGTATTCGAAATTTGTAAACTCTGGGAACGGAAACCCAAGTCGACACAGAAACTTGCCTTGTTTGAGACCCTGACCGTCACGAGCAAAGACCGGAAAGGCCGACGCCCCCAACCGAGTGAAGTTCTTAAACTTCAGCAGAGCAACATCTGCGGAAGGATGCGCGCAAGCTTCGAGCTCCAAAGGACCCTCAACACAGTTCACAAAGTTGTTATAAATCTCGACGGGAACCCCGGCGGTCAATCCGTGCTTTCGTTCCAAGGCCCGGAACAGTTGTTTTGATTTCTTACCAACTGGGATATTCGCTCTTTCGGCTTTGAAGCTGGCAAACCTCTGCAGCAATTGCTGGGAAAGCGTCAACTGCGTGGCAACGTGTTTACAGGTGAGCGCCCAGCCATCTGCGTTTACGAAGAAAAGTGTAGCGGAACCGGGCACAACTGTAGTCGAACCCCAGACCCTTGAAATGGAATGAATTGGCCGCGTGAACGCCGACGCCATTTCTATAGCCCTTACGAACATGATGACAGCCCCCCAGATCGGGGTCTGAGGTTAACGCAATACTCAAGACTCGTCGACTTTTTTGTATGGATTTATTGGCCTTGCTCCGCTACCAGAGGTCTTGAATGATTCCCTTTATTCACATCGAGCCATTCATCATCGGCCCCATGGTCGTTTCGCCGTTCGGCGTCCTCTTGGGGCTGGCGATCATCGCCGGCTATGAGCTCTCCCGCTGGCGCGGCGATCGCCTCGGGCTGGATCCGTCCGAACTCCATTATTTCATCATGGCGATACTCATCGGCGGGCTAGCCGGAGCCCATGTCTTCGACGCGCTGTTCTACTATCCGCGGGAGGTCATGGCCCGGCCGCTGCTGCTTTTGGAGATGTGGAACGGCATCAGCTCGTTCGGCGGCTTTGCCGGCGCAGTGATCGGCGGACTCATCTGGAAATATTTTGAGAGGCGCCCGGCGGCAGTAGGAGGAATACTTCAGCGCATTCGCCCCGTGCGCCGCGCGAGGCCCGCCCTGATCCTTCCGTATGCAGACGTGGCGTTTTCAGTCTTTCCGATCGCGTTCTTCTTTGGACGCATGGGATGCGCCATCGACCACGACCACCCCGGCATACTCGCGCCCATAGGGTCCTGGCTGGCGGTCGCGTTCGGTCCAGGTCCGGCAAGGCATCTGGGATTTATCGAGCTGCGCTACGGAACCTTGCCGCGCTATGATCTCGGGCTGCTCGAGATGCTCTTTTCGGCGCTGCTGGCCCTCACATTCATGCTGATGTGGCGCAGCAAACGGGTGTGCGGCTGGTACATCGCGGTATCGTGCATCCTCTACGCGCCGGTGCGATTCCTTCTCGATTTCTTGAGGAGCGACGATCCCCAAGTCGGGGATCTGCGCTATGCCGGCCTCACGCCGGCACAGTGGGCCTCGTTCGCGCTGTTTGCATGCGGCATCGTCATGGCAATCCGCATTTACACCACCGGTCGCGGAGCAAATGCCGCGCCCTGCCGGCCTCGACTCAAAACGAAACGTTGACCGGCTTCTTGTCCTCATCGCTCTCAAGGCTGAAAAAATCCTTCGGCTTGAACTCAAACATCGAGGCTATCAGATTGGAGGGGAACATCTGTATTTTGTTGTTAAAGTTCATGACCGAGTCGTTGTAAAACTGTCTTGCGAACGATATCTTGTTCTCCGTGGCCGCCAATTCTCCCTGCAGAGACAAAAAATTCTCATTGGCCTTCAGCTGGGGATAGTTTTCGCTCACAGCGATGAGGCTCTTCAGCGCCTGCGTCAGCATCCCCTCGCACTTTGCGACATCTGGAACCTCCTTGGCGTCCATGCACGCGCTCCTCGCCTTGGTCACGTCCTCAAATACCGTTTTTTCGTGGCCGGCATAGCCCTTCACCGACTCGACGAGATTAGGTATCAGGTCGTGCCGCCTTTTGAGCTGAATGGCTATCTGCGACCATGCGTTTTCTGCGGCATTGCGAAGGCGCACCAGGCCGTTATAGGCAACACCCGCCCAGACACAAATGACCAAAGCTATTAAGACCACCACTGGAACGAACATATCGCCTCCTCTTTTTTGTTAAGAGCGCCTGTTTGCGAACTTACACGTCGGGAAATGTCCCCTAAAAAAGCAAGTCTTCAAGGTCCGGGATCGCGTCGGTGACAGGCCCTTCGTCCTTGGGGACGGGGCGGGGCCTGGCGTTCGCCGGGGCTGGCTTGGAGAAGCCGTGGCGATAGAGCGGCAGGTCGTCCGAGTTGCCCTGCACCACATCGATGCGGTGCCTGCTCTGGCGCTCCCATTTCCTGAGCGCCTTCTCGAGGAGCGGCTGGTTCATCGACCACAGGAGGTTGTGGTCCCCCTCGATCTTCTGCTCGGAGAAGAGGCGATAGCCGATCGAGAAGGTCTGAAAGCCGCTCTCGTCGGGCCCGCCCCAGACGATGAAGTTGGCCGGCTCCTGGATCTGGAGCCTCACCGGCTTGTCCGGGTCCCACTCGGTCCGGAGGAAACCGACTATGTTCATGTTGAGGCGCATGCTCCAGATGGGTTCCGTGAGCCCCTTCATCACGAGCATCAGCTCGTCCAGAAACGTCATCTGGTTCAGGTTCTCTTTGGTAACCCGCTTCGAACCGTTGTAGGTCGTCACCTCGATGTTGTCCGGCACCACGATCCCGAAGAAGGCCCTGAGGAAATTGAAGACCTGCTCGAAGACCCAGACGTTCGTCTCCTCGGCATTCATCCGGGTGAAGTCCACGTGCGCGTCAAACCCCCAGCTGCCCACGACCTGTCCCCTCGTGCTCGACTCATAGAGGAAGTCATCCAGCCCCGTGGCGATCTGCCCGCTGTCTGATGTGGCGCCCTGTGCCATATGGAGATCGTATCCTAAAAACGCTCTGCCTGTCCAGGTTAGAAAACCGAGCCCTGTGCCAGGGCCACGATGTTCTGCGGCAGGATGCCGAAGAGGATGACCGCCATGGCCGCCACGGCGATGACCGCTACGACGGCCGGCGAAAGCGCGTGCTGCGGCATCTCCCGGCCCTTCTCGCTGTCGCGGAAGTACATCACGACCACCGGGCGCAGATAATAGTAGACCGACACGACGGAGGCCAGTGCCGCCAGCACCACGAGCGGCACGCCGCCGCTCTTCACCGCGGTGAGGAAAAGATAGTATTTGCCGAAGAAGCCGAGCGTCGGCGGAAATCCGGCGAGCGAGATCAGGAAAAGAGAAAACGCGGCCGCGAGCACGGGGCGCCTGCGCGAGAGGCCGGCGAGATTGCCGATCTCCACCGGCTCGCCGGGGGCGAGCCCCATCGCCACGACCGCGGCAAATGCGCCGGAGGTCATCACGACATACGCGATGAGATAGAGGACAAGGGCGCGCATCGCCGCGGATGGGTTCGCGGAGATCGTCGGAAAGAGGACCAGCAGATAGCCGGCGTGCGCGATCGACGAATAGGCGAGCATCCGCTTGAGATTATCCTGGCGGATCGCGGCCAGGTTTCCGAGGATCATCGTCGCCGCAGCGAGCGCCCACGACAAATGGTGCCACAGCACGCCGGCCGAGGATGCGGCGGCGATGACGAAGCGCAGAAACGCTATGAAGGCCGCGGCCTTGACGCCGGTCGCCATGAATGAGGTGACGGGCGTGGGCGCGCCGTCGTATGCGTCGGGCGCCCAGGCGTGGAACGGGACCGCCGCCACCTTGAACCCGAAGCCCACCGCCGCCATCGCGCAGCCGAAGAGGAAGAATGACCTGCCCTCCCCCACCGCGATCTCTTTTGAGCGCGAGGCGAGGAGCGCCAAATCGGTCGTCCCGGCGCTGCCCAAGATGAACGCGATGCCCATGACGAAAAATGCGGTGGCGAACGCGCCCATGAGGAAATATTTCAGCGCGCCTTCGACGGAGACCGGGCGATCCTTGAGATAGCCCGTCAGCGCATAGGCGGCCAGCGACATGATCTCGAGGCCCAGGAGTATCGTGATGAGATCGGCCGCCGCCATGAGCACGCCCATCCCGAACGTGGCGAGGAGGATGAGACTGAAGTAATCGGGTTGGGGCTCGCCGCGCTCCTTGAGATAGGGGATGGAGAGCATCGCCGCCGCTATCGCCGCCGCTATGGCTATCATCCAGCCAATGGCCGCCACGCGATCGAAGGACATCATGAGGACCGGCGCGCCGCCAGCGCCGGGCCATGCGCGCCACGCAAGCCAGAACGCGGCAGCCAGCCCCGCAATCGCCACCTTTCCCGAGAGGCACGACTCGTCCTCCTTGAAAAAGGCCGCCATGATGAGGACCAGCGCCGCCGTCGCAGCAATAGCAAGCAACGGCGAAGCCGAGCGAAAGAATCCAAACCAATCAAGTTGTGTAAACGATTCAATGCCCATAATTAAAAATTCTCCCACTCCAAAATCCTCCCTCCCTTGATGGGAGGGAGTCAGAGGGAGGGTGACCCTTCAGTTTTCATCACAATTTTGCCATTGCCACCCTCTCCCTGACCCTCTCCCATCAAGGGAGAGGGAAAAACTTCACGTGGGGGAATGCTGGCCGGCACAATCATCTCTACCCTCTTCGAAAGCTTCACGAACACCTGGGCCGGGCGCCATATCTTCGTGAGCAGAAACTCCGGCCAGACGCCGATCATGATTATGAGCGCGATGAGCGGGACGAGCGTCGCATACTCGCGGGCACAGAGGTCCGGCATGCGCCTCTCCTCCTCGTTCTTCAGGGGTCCAAAGAATACGCGCGCCACCGCCCACAGCATATAGATCGCGACGAGGATGACACCCAGTATCGCGATCGCGGAGAATACGGTCCTCGTCTGGAAGCTCCCGAGCAGGACCAGGAACTCTCCGGCGAAGTTGTTGAGTCCCGGCAGCCCCATCGACGATAGCACCATGAAGATGAACACCGCGGCGAGCGCCGGCCACGACCTCGCCGTCCCGCCGTAGTCGGCGATCATGCGCGTGTGGCGGCGGCCGTAGATCATGCCCACCATGAGGAAGAGCGCGCCCGTGGTGAGGCCGTGGTTCACCATCTGAAGGACCGAGCCTGCGACCGCCTCCCTGTTGAGTGCGGCGAGCCCGAGCATCACGAACCCCATGTGCGAAACGGAGGAATACGCGATGAGCCTCTTCAAATCCGGCTGCACCATGGCGAGCAAAGCGCCGGCGATGATGCCGACGACCGAGAGCGTGAGGATCGCCGGCATGAACTCGACCACCGCAAGCGGGAAGAGCGGCATCGCAAACCGGAAGAAACCGTATGCCCCCATCTTGAGCAGGACGCCCGCAAGCAGGATGCTGCCCGCGGTGGGCGCCTCCGTGTGCGCGTCGGGCAGCCACGTGTGGAATCCTATTATCGGCACCTTGATCGCGAAGGCGAGCGCGAGCGCTGCAAAGAGCCAGATCTGCTCGCGCGCGGTGAAGTGATGCGCGTACCACGCCAGCAGATCGAATGAGTTGGCGGCATTGGCGGCATACAGGATCGCGACGAGCATCAGGAGCGACCCGACCATCGTGAAGATGACGAACTTGAGCGCCGCGCGGATGCGATCGCCGCTGCCCCATATGCCTATCATGAAGTACATCGGGATCAGGACGACCTCCCAGAAGACATAGAACAGGAAGACATCGAGCGCGGCGAAGACGCCCAGCATCCCAGTCTCGAGCAGCAGGATCAGGACATGGAACGCCTTCACCTGCCTGTCTATCTCGCGCCACGAGGCGATTATCGATATCGGGACCAGGACCGCGGTGAGCAGCAGGAGCAGGAGCGACGCGCCGTCGATCCCGAGGTGATAACTGATGCCGAGCGATACGATCCACGGCGCCTGTTCGACTATCTCGAACTCGCCGGTCCCGGAGACGCGCGTGAACGCGAGCGCCGTGAGCGCAAACACGCAGAGCGAGGTGAAGAGCGAGAAAACGCGAATCCCCCTCGTCCATTTGGAGGGCATCGCTAAAACGACGATCATGCCGGCAATCGGCAGAAAGATGATAGCTGTCAGCAGATGTGAATTTATGAAGCCCATAGTTTAATCGCCCTGTTTTTTACAGCGCCAGATATCCGATCACCGCCACCGCTCCAATCAGGAAATAGAGCAGATAGCGCTGCAGCACGCCCGTCTGTGCCGCTGAGGCCACGGTCGCCATGAAGCCGACGGACCGGGCCGAGCCGTGGACGACGAGCCCGTCCACGAATGTCTCATCGATCGTGTTCCAGAGCACGCGCCTTGAAAACCAGACGAGCGGCTTGACGATCAGGAGGTCATAGAGCTCGTCTATGTAATAGCGATTTGCCACTAGCCTGTAGAAGAGCCCCATCCTCTCCGCGATCCTCACCGGCCACTCGCGCTTCTGCGCGTAGATGAGCCAGCCAAGTATCGAGAAGTGCGCCGCCCATATGATGCTGACCGCCATGAGGATGAGCTCGCCGTGCGAGCCCTCCGCGGGGGCATGTCCCATCTCGTATGGGATGAGGCCCCCCAGCCAATGTCCAAGGATGTTGCCGCCCCCGAGGGCAGAAGGCAGGCCCAGCACCCCGCCGAAGATCGAGAGCGTGACGAGCAGCAGGATCGGCACCGCCATCGATATGGAGGATTCCTCGACGCGCTTCCACTTCTCCAGCGAGAGGTTCGTCTCGCCGAAGAACACGAGGCCGGCGGCGCGGAAGATGTAGAAGGCGGTGAGGCCGGCGCCGGTGAAGCCCGCGGCCCAGAGCCAGAAGTGGCCGCGCTCGTAGACCTGCCAGAGGATCGCGTCCTTGCTGAAGAAGCCCGAAAAAGGAGGGAGGCCGGCCAGCGCCGCCGCTGCGATGACGAAGGCCCAGGCGGTGAGAGGCATGCGGTTCTTGAGGCCCCCCATGTTGCGGATGTCCTGCTCGCCGTGCAGCGCGTGGATCACGCTGCCCGCGCAGAGGAAGAGCAGGGCCTTGAAGAATGCGTGCGTCACGAGGTGGAAGATCGCGGCGGAGAATGCGCCGACGCCCGCCGCCATGAACATGTATCCCAGCTGCGAGATGGTCGAATACGCCAGTATCTTCTTGAGATCCGTCGCCGCGAGACCCATCGTCGCCGCGAAGAGCGCCGTCGCTGCGCCGGTCCATGCCACGACCTCGAGCGCCGTCGGCGAGAGCGCGAATATGAAGTTGAGCCTCACCACCATGTAGACGCCGGCGGTGACCATCGTCGCCGCGTGGATGAGCGCCGAGACCGGCGTCGGGCCCGCCATCGCGTCCGGGAGCCAGACGTAGAGCGGGATCTGCGCCGATTTTCCGACGGCGCCAGCGAAGAGCAGGAGCGAGACGGTGGTCGCGACCGGGACGAAGTACGCCCCGTAGCGCTCCATCGTCTGGAAGTTGAACGCCCCGGATTCAGGGGAAACGCCTGCTGCCGACATGACGCCGAAGATGAGGAAGATGGCAGCGAGGAAACCAGCGTCGCCGATCCTGTTGACGATGAACGCCTTCATGCCCGCCTTGGCCTTCGCCGCGTCCTCGAACCAGAAGCCGATGAGGAGATAGGAGCAGAGCCCCACGCCCTCCCAGCCCACGAACATGAGGATCAGATTGTCGGCGAGCACGAGTGTGAGCATGAAGAAGAGGAAGAGGTTCATCTGCGCGAAGAAGCGGGCATAGCCCGCGTCGTGCGCCATGTAGCCGATGGAATAGATGTGTATGAGAGAACCGACGCCCGTCACGACGAGCGCCATCACGAGCGAGAGCTGGTCGACCCTGAGACCCGCTTCGATCACGAGGTCAGGGCTCGCCGCCCACTTGAAGAGCGGTCCGGTTATCGCCGACGGGGCGCCGGATTCGAAACCCAGGAGCGTCCAGAGGACCGCCGCGGCCGCTGCGAACGAGGCGAGCGGCAGGATGCAGCCGGCAAAGGAGACCAGGGGCTTGAGCTTCACCTTCTCGCTTCGCGCGGTTGCAAACGCCACGAGGCCGTTGATCGCGGCGCCAGCGAGCGGCAAAAGGACGATCATCCAGATCAGCGTCTGGAGGGAGATGTATGTGTAGATAAATTGAAGCATCGTTTTTTCAGCCCTTGAGCATCCTCATCTCATCCACATAGACCGTCTTCTTGAGACGGAAGAGCGCCACGACTAGCGCCAGCCCCACCGCCGCCTCCGCCGCTATGACGGCCAGGACGAAGAGCACCACCGCGTTTCCCTGCGGCAGGAGCGTCCACCTCGCAAAGGCCAGGATAGCGATGTTGGCCGCAGCGAGCATCAGTTCGATCGACATGAATATGATCAGCATGTTCCGGCGCACGACCACGCCGGCCGCCCCCACGACGAAGAGCGCAACGCTCAAGACGAGATAATGTTGGAGCGTGATTGTCATGGCGCACGTCCCTCCTCCCCTTTGTAAGGGGAGGTCGGGTGGGGTAGACCATGATCTACCTCCCCTAACCCCTCCTTACAAAGGAGGGGAATTTTGTGCTCCGTTTTTTTCTTTGCCAGCACCACCGCCGCTACCGCCGCGACGAGAAGCAGGACTCCCGCTAGTTCAAACGGCACCGCATAGCTGCCGAGCAGGAGGCCCGCCAGCGTCAGGGGCGCCTCAAAGGCCTCTCCGCTCGCCGGCGGCGAGACATACGGCGGCCTCGCTATCGAAAGGATCAGGATAAATCCCAGATATCCGGCGGCGATCGCGCCGAGCGCCTTGGCGAAGTTGATCGCCCTCGCGCGGTGCGCCTCCTCCCCCAGATCGACGAGCATCACCACGAAGATGAAGATTACCATCACGGCGCCGGCCGAAATGAGGACCTGCAGCACCGCCAGGAAAGGCGAATTCAGAAGCGCGAAGATCCCCGCGACGCACATGAGGCAAATCACAAGCCACACCGCGCTCATGAGCGGCGACCCTCGCGTGATGACCGCGACCGCGGCGACCATCGCCGCTGAGGCGAGGATGTAGAAAAGGACCGTTTCCATTCAACCTTTCAACAACACAACCACTGCGGTTGCAAGGACATTGGCCATCGAGAGCGGGAGCAGCACCTTCCACCCCAACCGCATGAGCTGGTCATAGCGAAAGCGCGGCAGCGTCCACCTGATCCAGATAAAGACGGCGGCGATCGCGATAGTCTTCGCGAGCACAACGCCCAGCTGGACCGCAAAGACGAAGACGCCTGGCGCCCACCCGGGAAACCAGCTCCATCCGAACATCGGATAGAGGACGAGCGCGGCCAGTCCAGCGACGGCGACAGGCAGCCCGAAGACCAGCGGCTCGAAGTCGCGCCGGTCGCCGTATCGCCTCTTGAACCGCCTCGCCAGCGCGTTGCCCGCAATGACGGTGGCGACCGCCGCGACCGGCCAGCCAATCATGATGATGGCCTGGGCGTTCGCGCGCATCGCATCCGCGGCGACGAACGGGAACTGCCATCCGCCGAAGAATACCGCGGCGAGGATGGCCGAACCGGCGATGATGTGAGCATACTCGCCCATGAAGAACATCGCAAACCGCATGCTCGAATATTCCGTGTGATAGCCGGCCACGAGTTCCGACTCCCCCTCAGGGAGGTCGAAGGGCAGGCGGTTCGTCTCGGCGAGCATCGCGGCGAAGAATATGACGAACGCCAGCGGCTGGCGGACGGCGTTCCATCTCCAGACCATCGCGCCCTGATCGGCGATGATGTCCGGCAGCGAGAACGACCCTGCTACGATGAATATCGCGAGCGCGCTCATCCCCATCGCCAGCTCATAGCTTATCATCTGCGACGAGGCGCGAAGCGCAGCGAGGAGCGAATATTTGCCGCCGGAGGACCAGCCCGCGAGGATGAGCGCGTAGACGCCGAGCGAACCCATCGCGAAGACGTAGATCAGGCCGGATTTGAGGTCTGCGATCTGCAGCGAAAAGGTAAGACCGCCGATCCTCAGGGGCTCAGCGAACGGCACCACGGCGATCGTCACGGTCGCCACGAAGAGGGCAAGCATCGGCGCCGCGAGATAGAGCGGCTTGTAGGCGGCACCGACCGTGATATCCTCTTTTGTGAGGAGTTTGATCGCGTCCGCCAGGCTGTGGATGAGGCCACCGAGCCTGATGCCGAGTATCTCAGCCCGGTTGGGGCCGCGGCGGTCCTGGATGTATGCCGCCCCCTTGCGCTCCATCCAGATAAGGACGGGCACGAGGGTGAGGAGCATCGAGAATATCAGGACCACCTTCGCGGCGGCGATTGTAAGATCGAGAATGCTCATCATTCACTTTCTCCCCTCCTTTGTAAGGAGGGGCTGGGGGAGGTAGATCGCTATCTACCCCACCCTACCCTCCCCTTACAAAGGGGAGGATTATTTTTATTCGAGCGCCGTTGAAAGACGTTTTACAATAGTTTCTACTGTCAAGGACTGACCGAGAGGCTCAAACGCCTTCGCGGCTCGCTGGGCTGTCCCCTGTCTGTTGATAAAGGTCCCATCCTGCTCCGCATGCGTCGCCTTTGGCAGGAGCATGTCCACCCAGCCTTCGGCTATGGAATTCGATGCGATCACAGCTGTCCAGGCGGGCGCAGATGATGCCATCGCGACGGCGTCGTCGCGGGACAATCCATTCAGGATTATATAACCCGCGCCCTTCTTGAGATTCGCGAGGCGCGCGGCGGCTGTCTTCGTCACGCCGGCCCTGTTTGGATTCCTGTCGACGCTGCGCAGGATCGCGTCGCCGAACGCCGGCTCGTCGTCCGCGCCGGACCAGGCGATCTTTGCCGCATCTTTAAGACCGCGGCCAAATTCCGCAAGCGCCGCGTTCTCCTCTTCGCTCGCGCCCGCGGAGAGGACGCAGACTATTTCGGATGCGTTGCCAGCGCGGATGAGCCCTGCGACTCTCGAGGCGGCGTCGCTCCATCCTGCGGCCACAAACCCGCCGCACTGCCTGATCTGCGGCTCCAGTATGCGGTTCTCTGGTCTAAGATTTGAATACGTCATGCGGCCCACATCGCATAGCCATTCCTTGTTGACCGAGTCATTAGCGCGCGGCCGGAAGCGATAGACGATCAAATCGTCGTGATCGATCCATATGTTGCAGCCGGTTGCGCAGCCCAAGCAGATCGAGGGCGTGGATTTGAGAAACCAGACGCGCTTTTTGAAACGGAACTCGACGGACGTGAGCGCACCCACGGGACACAAGTCGACCGTGCAGAGCGAATATGGATTCGAGAGCGAAGAGCCGGCGGCAATGCCGATCGTCGAATGATCTCCGCGCTCCGTGAAACCGATCTCGTGGACGCCCGCGACCTCCTCGCAGAACCGGACGCAACGGGAGCACTCCACGCAGCGCTCGGCATCGAGCATCACATGTGGTCCAATGCGAAGGGCCTTGGGCTTGTGGACCTTTGGATCGACGAGGCGCGAGGGGCGGAGGCTGTGATCGAAGTAATAATCCTGAAGCCGGCATTCCCCCGCCTGGTCGCATACCGGACAGTCGAGCGGATGGTTGCGCAGGACGAACTCGAGCGTGTCCGCGCGCGCCATTTTGGCAAGCTCGGAATCGGTGTGGACGACCATCCCATCGCGCACCGGTTCCTTGCACGAGATGACCGGGCCCTTCGCCCCCTCGATCTCCACCATGCATAGCCTGCAGTTGCCGGCTATCGTGAGATGCTTGTGGTAGCAAAAGCGCGGGATGTGGATGCCGACGGTTTCCGCGGCCTGAAGGACGGTCGTGCCTTCCGCGGCTTCAACTGGCTTGTTGTCGATGATGAGCTTTACCATTTGTTTTCAGCGCATTGAATCAATTTGCTCCGTGACCAGTGGTTTCAGGCTTCCATCGGACATCTGCCCAACCTTATATGTTTCTCAAACTCCTCGCGGAATTTTGTGACGAACGACTTCACAGGCATCGCGAGCGCATCGGCCAGCACGCAGATCGTCCGGCCCTGCATGTTGTCCGCGAGAGAGAGCATCATCTCGATGTCGCCCTCCCTCCCCTTCCCGCATTCGATCCTGTCGGCGATCTGTTTTATCCATCCGCATCCTTCGCGGCACGGGGTACACTGTCCGCACGATTCGTGCGCGTAGAATTTCGCAATATCCGCGAGGACGCGAACCATGCATGTCCCTTCCGCGATGACTATCATCCCGCCGCTTCCGAGCATCGATCCGGCCGACGCGAGCGACTCAAAATCGAGTTTTGTCCCAAGCGCCTCTGCAGCGGTGAGCACCGGAACGGACGATCCTCCGGGGATGACCGCTTTGAGCTTTCTGCCATCCAGCGTGCCGCCGGCGCATTCTGCGAGGAACGTTGCCAGCGGCATACCCATCTCTATCTCGTAGACGCCGGGCCTTTCCACATGGCCGCAGACGCTTATGAGCTTCGTGCCCGGGCTCTTCTCCGTCCCCGCCTTTCTGTAGGCCTCGGCCCCTTCGCGGATGATGAATGGGAGCGACGACAGCGTCTCCACGTTGTTCACGATTGTGGGACAACCGAAGAGCCCGGAGACGGCCGGAAACGGAGGCCGAATCCTCGGCCATCCCCGATATCCCTCGATCGACGTGAGGAGCGCCGTCTCCTCGCCGCAGATATATGCCCCGGCGCCGCGGTGCGTGATTATGTCTATGCCTTTTCCCAAGAGGCCCTCTTTATAAGCCTCACCCACCGCCGCGGCGAATCGCTGCCACTGGCGCGCGTACTCGCCTCGAAAATAGACATAGGCCGTCTTTGCGCCAATCGCATACGCGGCGATGATGATCCCC
Organism: Pseudomonadota bacterium; assembly: GCA_043798915.1. Lineage (GTDB taxonomy): Bacteria > UBA10199 > UBA10199 > 2-02-FULL-44-16 > JAAZCA01 > JAZDOG01. Next base: position 65,210 of record JAZDOG010000056.1, read on the forward strand.
TCGATCAGGAGATGCGGATCGCGTTCGATGATCGCGCGATCCTTGAAGGTGCCGGGTTCGCTCTCGTCCGCGTTGACGACAAGGTACACCGGCTTGTCCGTGTTCTTCGGGACGAATCCCCATTTCATGCCCGTTGAGAAACCAGCTCCGCCGCGACCGCGCAGGCCAGAGGCCTTCACAAGCTCCACAACCTCGGAGGGCTTCATACCCGAGAGCTTTGGCAGCGCGGCGTATGCACCGTGCTGTTTTGCAACAGCGAGGCGGTGCATATCGGGCACGTCAAAATGTTTTGTGATCACATGCTCCATATTATTATGTTCTCACGAAATGGTCTTTCGTTTTCCAGGCACTGTCAACGCTTCCCAATGTCCACTTCTGTCGGGGCCGACGCGTTTTATGAGATTTTCTTTTTTCATCTTGTCTATATTCCACTCTATGCCTTTCAATGTTAAGCCCGTTTTATCGGCAATTTCAGAGATTGTTATTTCAGGATTTTCCCTCATCAGGCGTAAAATTTTCTCCCTAGTTTTCTCCCTAGTTTTCTCCCTAGTTTTCTCCACAGTTTCCTTTTCAGCCGCTCTGGTTGTGGCTTGAGCCTTTTTGAGGGTCACCACGATGCTGGTTCCAGTGTATTCGAACTCAGGATAAGGCAATTCCCACTCACGGCACCACTTGACGATTTTATTGGTGCCCGACCCGACCTCCTCGACGTATTTGACCCAGAAAAATTGTTTGGCGATCAGAGGATTCGGTGGTTGAGATTCGTGCTTTCTGGTCAATGTCTCCGCAGTCCATCCTTTCGGCAACATACCAGGGTTCCAAAACTCGATCCGGTCGTCAAAAATTCTAACTTGAGCCTTCGCTGTTGACCAATAGTCGCGATGTGCGATGGCATTAGCCAGGGCCTCGCGGATGGCCTTTGGCGGATACTCCCACTTTTCCTGTCTTTCCAGTTTTCCAGATTCGATCCATGCCGACAGGGCAATGTGATTAAAGATGAACTTTTCAGCCTCCTGCAGCTGATGGATTACGCTGCCTGTTATTGGTTTTAAATCCAGCATGTCCCCCGTTACGTCCACTCCCTTGAAGCGGATGCACTTCAACTCACATTGAGGATAAAAATCGTGCGGCGCGCCAAACAATAGAATTGCCGCGTTGGTAGGTTTCTTGCCCTTTGTTAGTTTGAGCCTCATCAATGCTTCGTGAACAGGCAGTTTCTCGCTTAAATCCAGACCGCGTTCAGACCGCCCTTTTAAGATGAACTCCTTGAGCAAATCGCGATCGATGTCCTTTAAAGTTGCGCCTTTGCAAATCTGGCTGTCAAAACGAACACGATCTTTATTCTTTTCGAGGATCAATCGCTCGTATTCGTCTTTAGACATCTTCACCGTTGAACGGCCGGCCCTCTTATATGGCCGCCCAAAGGCAAGGACCAAATGGTCGTGCGATTCTGTCACTTCGATGACAAGAACTTCCTTCCCGTCAATTTTCTTCGTAGTCACTTTGGGATGCAGCTTGGGATCGGTGTTTTGAGCGATCTGATTGACCAGCTTTTCGATAGTGCCTTTGCCGATGTGAACGTCCGCCACCTTGCCTTCGGGAGAAACACCAACGAGGACACATCCGCCCTCGGTATTGGCAAATGCCCCAGCCGTTTCGGTTATTTCCTTGATCTCAGACAATGACTGCTTCCATTCGATTGTCGTCGATTCGCTGGCACCGATAAATTTTGTGACGTTTTTTGACGGCATATTATCCTTCACAAATCACCCTGCCAACTTCGGCTAATTGATTGCCAGAGCGTTTGGCAAGTTTCATTTTGGCGCCTCTTTAATATTTGGCAGCCATTTGAATTTAATATCGCATCCCCGAAATCACGTTGCCACGCGGCTTTCTACATGGCCCATTGGTCTTTCATTCCAAATGCGTCCTTTAAGAGTTCTGCCAGCTTTCTTTTTATTGAAACCTCCCCATTGCTTGAAGAAAAATGGAACTCTGGCACCCTTGCATTGTCTCATGATACCCAAGACCCATTCTTCATCCATAGGTCTTGCGTATGGGCCAGACTCACCACCGACTATGATCCAATCAATCTTCTTAAGATTGAGTTTATTCAATGGTCCAAGAAGGGGTTCCAAGGATAAAAACTTAACCTTTGCAGGTATTTTCCTTAAGTCATCAATTCTATTTAAATACTTATCGCATTCGACAGTCACGCCCATCCATACATTGTCAGGCCACTCAAGCTCAGAACCTAATTCCAATAATCTTTCAGAGCGTTTTGTTAGTACTTGAAATGTATGCCAATGGGCATGTTTCATTATTTTTAATACAGCTTTGATATACGAAGCAGAGACGTCTTTGTGAAACAAATCACTCATTGAATTTACAAATACCGTCTGTGGCTTTTTCCATTTCAAAGGCAACTCGAGCATATGTGGATGCTCTACGACATCAAATCCAAAACGATAATTAGGCTGACCCATGGCTTGCAGACGATACGCCATACGTTCAGCATAACAGTTCTTGCACCCCGCACTGATTTTGGAGCACCCTGTAACAGGATTCCATGTCACCCCTGTCCATTCAATTTTTGATTTGGTTGCCATTTTAGACTTATTTCGTACCACGTCCTTTTCCGGCCGGTTCAATTAAACCCATTCTTCAGGGATAGGCATATCCTTTGAGGGCTTCAAATTAAACCATTTGAGCGTTCCTAAATTACGAATTGTTAATGCTACCTCTGCCTCGTTAAGCGGAGGTCTGCGTTTTTGTTTCCATTTCATAACCTCATTCAATGTGTCTTGTTCCGTCATATTTCCCTTGTTCATCGTACGTTCCGTAAACAAAACCGTAGCTACGATTTCTGCTCTATTTGTGTCCAAGCGTAGAAATAAATCCACGGTTTTATCAATTAATTCACCCCATTTTCTAAAACTATCTTTATATTTCAAGCGCTCCTTTTCATAGGCGAGGCCAGGCACAACTTGAAACATATTGCCAAGCTGGATTTCCTGTATCAATCCCGCATTGGCCAGCCGTTTTTTAACGTCATTCAAAGACTGTGAATAAGGGCCATAAGAACTCCTCGAGTGTTCCAATCCCGTGGGAATACCCAACGATGTGGCAACATACGCAATTTTTTGAAAGATCGTTCTGCCGACTGGCATGTGGTATTGTTGTTTTCCGATACGACAAACAATTTCAACCAGCGCAACCCAAGCTGGGTTCATTTTTTGAAGTATCGACTCTCCAGATTGAGATTCCCTTGAATCAAAATATCGAGAAAGAAATTTTTCGGTCAATTGAGCAGGAGGTGTGCCATAGGGCGCATACAATTTTACTGGAATATCCAGTTTTGAAAGGTATTTATAGATCAGCGGCCCGACTGTTTCCCATAAGAGCTGGCCGTTACCGCACCCCAAGGGGGGCACAGCAATCGATTGAATCCCCCAATCTTTATACTTGGAAACCAATATTTTTAAACCGTTTTCGATATCCTCTATCCGAGACGCAGCGCGCCAGTCGGACTTTGTAGGAAAATTAACGACCTGCGGCGCAAATAGCGACGAAGCTCCGAATAAATACGGAACCCCTGGCCTAACTTCTCCTTTTTGGCATCGCACAGCATAATCCTCAAACATTTCCGGATATCGTTTTTTAAATTCGGCCGCGATGCCTTTGCCCATCACCCCGACACAATTAACTGTATTAATTAATGTTTGGGCTTGTGAATCAAAAATGTCCCCAATCAATATTTCCATATACACCTCCCCTAAAAAAAGATGTTTGCCTTGATCTCAACCGGTAAAGATGAAACCTGCCTGAAAGTAGCTAATGCAATGTTATTTGCCACATAAGCACCGACAATGGACTCGGGAGAAACACGCTCCGATACCAGCACTTCAGCGCATTTTATACCTTTTTTTCTATATTTTTCTATTGGATCATCGTCAAGCCAGAACTCAGCAAAGATTTCCTCTTTTTTCATCAAAGGCAAACCATCTGCCACGGACTTAAACCAGCAATCTCTGCTTGCATTCTGGTCTGTAACAATGACCCCCTGTGCGGCCAAAACATCATTTCTGATTCGCAAAACACAGATCGAATCGTTCAGGTGTCTCCTAGCGCTCAACATAGGATTATGGGCATCGAAATAAAGGTTTGCATAATCATGTAGACACTTGTTTGTTCCGGGGACCTTTTTATTTTGTCTGCGCTCTTGAACTCCTTCCTCGGCAATGGAGGAGTGAGGAATCCTACGTGCCTCTTTATGAGAAAGAATCCCTTCCCGCATGATCGATGGGACGTTCGCAATCTCAGTAATAAAATAAAGTTCCTGTATATCGTTGATGTCCATGGTTATAAATTCTCCCCGCGGCAAACCCGGCCTCCCTCTCCTATTTCCGTTTTCCGGGCACCGGCAATGCTTCCCAATGTCCGCCTTTGTCGGGACCAATGCGCTTTATGATGCCCGCCTTCTTGAGTCGGACAAGGTGGTATTTTATACCATCCTCTGTCAATCCAACGGCCTTTGCCAGTTCTTTTCTCGAAACTTGAGGATTGGATTTAATTTCAGAAATAATTTTCTGGGTAGTTTTCTGGGTAGTTTTCTGGGTAGTTTCAGTTTCAACCACTTTTTCGCCTGTTTGAAAATTATCTTTGCGCTTGAAAACCACAATAAAATGCGCCCCCACCTCTTTAAACAAGGTCTGGGGCTCCTTAGAGAGGATAAGGCGTATTCCTCTTCCCCACTTTTCAATAATGTGTATTCTGTGAAACAGCTCGGCAATAAGCTCATTGCGTCTTTCTGAAACCATTTCGGTGGTCATCTTCTCGATTGTCAAGCCGCCATAAAGAAGACCCGGGTTCCTTATTTCGACGCGGTCCCTGAAAATCGCTATATTGACCGAATCGTATTCACGGTAATCCCTGTGGCAAAATGCATTGATTATCGCCTCGCGGAGGGCCTCCCTGTCTATTTCAGGGACATCCGTCCTGTGCAAACCCTCAATGCGCATCCCAATATGCACGTTCTGCAAAATGTATTCTTGAGCTTTCTCAATGAGATAAAAAACATCTCCCTCAAACTCTTTTCTGTCAATAATAAGCGAGGTATCAGTTTTTCCAAAAACGGCGCATCTCAATTTAGCGTTTGGAAATAAATCTTGAGGTTTTTTGGCAAACAACAAGATAGCGGCATTCAGCAATTTCCTGCCGGAAAACAGCTTCAGTTTCGCCAGTGAGTTAAACGAGGTATCGTACTTAAGATCGGCTTGCCTGAGGAAGTTCTTCAACTTCTGAGGACTGATATCGGATGGTTTTGCATGCAGACAGGGTTCATTGTCCCACCGCAGTTTATCTTTGTTCCTTTTCAGGACCAACCTTTCAATCTCGCGGGCGCTCATTTGGCGGTCTTCGTCTGCAACGCGCATGTAGGCCCGCCCGTAAGCAAAATACGGCACATCTTTTCCTTCAAAGCCTATTCGTATGGTGGTTTTGTTGTTTATTTTTATCTGCGCTATATTGGGATAAATTTTCGGTTCTATATTTTCCGAAATTGCCCGAGAAATATCGCGCAGCGTGTTGCTTCCCACCTGCTGGCCAATCACGGCACCGTCGTTCTTAATGCCGAAATATACTTCGCCGCAATTATGTTTATTGAGGATGGCAGAAATTGAGACAACCGCCTCTTTTAATTCAGACGTGCTCTTCTTAAATTCAACAGTTTCGGACTCAATGTATTTCACAAAGTTAATTTCTCCAAAATCCCATCCACCTTTCCTGCATCCAGATTCTCGTAATAATCATCCCCGATCTGCATCATCGGCGAGGTGCCGCAGGAGCCGAGGCATTCTACGGTCGAGAGATGAAATTTTCCGTCCGGCGTCGTTTCGCCGGCGTCGACGCCAAGTTTTTCTTTGAGAAACCCAAGGAGCCAGTCCGAACCCTTGAGCCGGCAGCAGACGCCGGCGCAGACCTGTATGTGGTGCCGGCCGATCTGCCTTCGATTGAACATCGTGTAGAAGCTTGCGACCTCATGCGCCTCGGCTGGGGTGATCCCAGCCAGATCCGCGACCAGGACCTCGGCCTCGGGCGGCACCCAGCCCTCCTGCTCCTGAACGAGCCAGAGCAGCGGCAGAAGCGCCGCGCGCCTTTTTGGATAGAGGGCGACGAGTTCATCCGCCCTGCGCTTGCGTTCCGGTGTAAGGACAAATTGCATTTTAACTCCACCCCTCCCCTTTGTAAGGGGAGGGTCAGGGTGGGGTAGATCTACCTCCCCTTTCCCCTCCTTACAAAGGAGGGGAATTGGTTCACCGATCCAACTCCCCCGCTATGATGTTCAGGCTCCCCATGATCGCGACTGCATCCGCTATCATGCGCCCCTCGATAAGTTTAGGATACGCCTGATAGATCGAGAAGCACGGCGGCCTGACCTTGATGCGATACGGCTTCTCACCTCCGTCGGACACGATATAGAATCCGAGCTCGCCGTTTGCCGCCTCCGTGTAGGAGTACGCCTCGCCGACTGGCGGGTGCATCCCGTGCATCACGATCTTGAACTGCTGCATCATCCCCTCGATCGACCCGTAGACCTCGTGCGGCTGGGGGAGCGCGATGTCGCGCCTCTCGGTCATGATAGGCCCCACCGGCATCTTTTCGAGTATCTGTTCGATCAGGCGCGCCGACTGCTTCATCTCCTCCATGCGCACCATGACTCGGTCGTAGGTGTCGCCGTTAAACCCCACCGGGATGTCCCAATCGAGCTCGCTGTAGTGGTAATACGGATGCGCCCGGCGCACGTCGTAGTCGCAGCCGGTCGCGCGAAGGCACGGCCCCGTGAAACCGTAGCCGATCGCATCGTCTTCCGAGATGGCGCCGACTCCCTGCGTCCTGTCCATGAAGATGCGGTTCTTCTTGATGAGCCCCTCGACGTGAGAAATCGCGATATGGAGATCCTTCAGGCATTTTTTCAGCTGCGCGCCGGTGGAGGAAGGGATGTCGCGCACCAGGCCGCCGATCCGCGTGTAGTTCGTGGTGAGCCTCGCTCCGCAGAGGGCCTCGATCCAGTCGGTGAACATCTCGCGGACGTTGAAGAGGTACCAGTAGTTGGTGAGCGCGCCCAAGTCGACGAGATTTGCGGCGTTGCAGACCAGGTGGTCGCATATGCGCGCGACCTCAGAGATGAGCATCCTGACCCACTTCGCCCTCTCGGGGATATCCACGCCGAAGAGCTTTTCCACCGCCATGCAGTATCCCACGTTGTTCATGAGCGGGGAGCAGTAGTTGAGCCTGTCGGTGTACGGGATGATCGTGTGCCACGGGTGCCCCTCGGACTCCTTCTCGAAACAGCGGTGGAGGTATCCGATCTCCGGCGCTGCCCTGGAGATCTTCTCGCCGTCCAGCTCGACCATCACGCGGAAGCAGCCGTGCATCGCGGGATGCGAGGGGCCGATATTGAGGTACATCCTCTCACCCTCACCCTGACCCTCTCCCCTCAAGGGAGAGGGATGGGTGATGGGTGGTTGCATCTCATCCATCAACGTTTCCGGGGTCGGAATGACGCCGCGCCTCGCCTTCGGATAATCCTTTCGAAGCGCGTGGCCGACAAATTCGTGGTGGCACAATATCCTCTTGAGGTTCGGGTGCCCTTCGAAGCGTATGCCGAAGAGGTCGAAGGCTTCTCGCTCGAACCAGTTTGCTGCTGCGAAGATTCCGGTGAGAGTATCGACCTTTGGATCGGCCTCCGGGCAGCGCGTCTTGAGACGCAGGCGCTTTCCATCCTTCATGCTGCGCAGGTGGAGGACCACCTCGAAGCGTTCCTCGCGGCCAGGATAGTCGGCGCCGCACAGGTCGAGCATCATCGCGTATCCCATTTCATCCCTGAGATATCGGACGACGCCCGCCCACGCATCGCGCTTTATGACCGCGGTCTCGTCTCCGAGCTGGCCGTGCATCAGGGCGACGGATCCGCCGAAGCGCTCTTTGATTTTTTCTATGTGTCCCTGTGACATAAATTCACTGCCATCTCTTGGGCGAACTGGGCACGATCTTCTCCTTGGGCGCCTTGACTGCCGGCTGCTGCGGCGCCGTCGGCTCCGGAACTGCAGCGACAGGCTGCGCTGCATTCGGCGTACGCGCCGTCCCTGCCGGTCGGCCTCCCCTGTCCGGCGGCTGAACGGGGGGAGCAGGCGCCGCCACACCCCACGACGACAGCGTGCCGGGCGAAGAGTCGTTCACTATGCTGTAGACGGTGCCATTCTCCTTGTTCGCATTGAGGAGCGCGTACTCCCTCTCCGCCGCCCTCCCCTCGAACGTCCCCTTCTCCTTCATCAGGCGCTCATAGGTGCGAAGCGCCTCCTGCCGATAGGGTTCCGCGCGGATGATCAGCTCATCCTGCGAAATCTGAGAATTGTAGAGGACCCAGCTCCACTTCTTGTGGACATACCACACATCGTCGTTGACGCGCGCCCAGAGCAGAAGGCCCCTGAGGTTCCACTCCCCCTTCGGATGACGGGAGAGGAAGGCCTTGATCTTCGGGAGGACGACATCCGGCTGGCCCTGGAGATCGTGGAGCACGAGATAGAAATCCGCTTCCGCGGCATAATCGCTCTTGGGAAAACGGTCGAGCAACCGGCGATAGTGGCTGCCGGTATAGACGATGTACGTGATCGCGTGCTCGTAGCGGAACGCCCCCTCGCCGAACTTTGCGTTGAATGACGACGCCTCGCGCTGCATGCAATCCGGGCCGCCGCCTCCGCCCTTGCCCCAGTAGCACCTCTTCTCGGCGCTGCCGGTCAGCGAGTCAGCGAGCGCATCGAGGGTGCGTCCGCACAGCGCCAGCGCCTCCGGCGTCGCCTTCGAATCGTCGGGATGGGAGGCCGCATATCTGTTGAAGAATTCAGCCGCGCCCTGAAGATCCCCGGCGGACATCATCTGTTTTCCCTGGTCGAGCTCGGCCGCAAACGCTGTGGAAACCAGGGCGAGCAACGATACTGCAGCCACGCATGCGATTCGTCTTAGCTTCATGTTTAACCTCCTTCAGACTGCAGACCTGATTTTCTATCCAGCAGCCCCTTCTGTATCTTGAGTATCGCGTCGAAGAGCTGCTCGGGCCTCGGGGGACAGCCGGGTATGTAGATGTCCACCGGAACGATCTCATCGATGCCCTGGATGGTATGATAGTTGTCGTAGAAGCCGCCCGACGCTGCGCATGCGCCGTAGGCCACGACCCATTTCGGCTCCGGCATCTGGTCGTAGATGCGCTTCAGTGTCGGCGCCTGCTTGTACGAGACCGTCCCCATCACGAGCAGCAGATCGGCCTGCCTGGGCGAGAAGCGCACGAGCTCGGCGCCAAAGCGAGAGATGTCGTAGCGGCCGGAGACCGCGCCCATGAACTCGATCGCGCAGCAGGCCGTTCCATAGGGCATCGGCCAGAGGCTGTACTTCCTGGCCCAGTTCACGACGTCGGATATTCTGGTAGTTATGAATCCTGTGCCGAGCATAATATCCAGCCTTCAGTCTTCCCACTCCAATGCGCCCTTGCCCCAGGCGTAGACGAGCGCGAGCAAGAGCACCGCAAGAAAGATGGCCATCTCCACCATGAGGATCATCCCCGAGCCCGACCGCACGGCGCGGCCGAACGCGAGAGCCCAGGGGTAGAAGAAGACCACCTCCACGTCGAATATGAGGAAGAGCACCGCGACGAGGAAGAATTTCACGGACAGCCTGTGGCGCAGCGTCCCCACCGGATCCAGGCCGCACTCATAGGGGAGCGCGCGCTCGGGCGGGGCCTTACGGCGGCCGATGATCGCGGAGATCACCATTATGCCTGCGCCCGTCGCGGCGGCCAGCGCAAAGAGCATGATGAGCGCAATCTGTCCGGAATCCATGGATGTATTCACGCAAATCGCTCCGTGGCAGGCGCTGATTCTATCAGGGCCAAACGCCCATGACAACAGAAGAAACCGGCCAATTCCATTTGACAAATCAAGGGAGGGGAAACAAATTTTTGAATTGTTGTCGCTATATCACACAGAACTTCATAAGTTGCGGCATGATCATGCAGCCGAAACATTTTCATCTTGGAATAGATCTGGGCTCCATCTCGCTCAAGGTGGTGCTCCTGGATTCTGCGCGCAGCATCGTATTCAGCCGGTGGCAGCGAGTCGCCGGCGCGCCTCTTGCGGCGCTCGCGGAGCTCTTCGCGGAATTGCGCTTCAAATACCCCGGCGCCACGATCATGAGCACCGGCATCACGGGCAGCGGCCGCTTCCTGATCGAGGGCCGGCTCCAGGGCCGCCCGGTCAACGAGATCACCGCCCAGGCCCGCGCGTGCCGCGAGCTCTGCCCCGGAGTCCTCTCCATCATCGAGATAGGCGGGCAGGATTCAAAGTTCATCGTCCTGAGCGAAGACGCTAACGCGGGCGCATCGATCAGCGATTTCAGGATGAACGAGCTCTGCGCCGCCGGCACCGGCGCGTTTCTCGACCAGCAGGCGACGAGGCTTGGGCTTGCGATAGAGGAGTTTTCAGAGCTTTCGCTCGCCGCCGTCAATCCGGTGCCTATTGCGGGACGCTGCGCCGTCTTCGCAAAGACGGACATGACGCATCACCAGCAGCAGGGGGCCGCCCTCCCGGACATCGTCGCCGGATTGAACGATGCGCTCGTCCGAAGCTATCTCTCCAACATGGTGCGCGGCAGGGATGTCCCGGCACCTGTTTCCTTTCAGGGCGGCGTCGCTGGAAACGCGGGGCTCGTCGCCTCTTTCAGGAAGGCCCTCTCGCTCGAAGATAAGGAACTCGTGGTGCCCGAGCATCATCGCGTGATGGGGGCGGTTGGGGCCGCGCTGGTCGGCGCCGACGGGCCTCTTTCGCTCTCCAGGTCCCTCGCCAAAATCGAGGACGCCCTCGGCGAGCAAAGCTCCGGCGGCATTGCGCGCGCAGGCACAGGCAAGGCTGTGCGCCTGGTTATTCCAAGCCTCGCGCCACGTGAGCCGGATTTTTCGAACCTCGCGCTCGACGGGACATATGTGGGAATAGATGTCGGCTCCGTCTCGGTGAAGGCCGTCGTCGTGGAGCCGGAAGGAGTAGCCTTTTCCGACTACCGTCTCTCCGACGGCCGTCCCCTCGATGCGCTCCGCGACATGCTCTCGCGGATGGAGCCGCATCTGGCTGGGACTCGCATCCAGGGCGCCGGCATAACCGGCAGCGGCCGGCATTTCATAGGCCGGCTCCTCGGCGCTGACTCGATACAGAACGAAATCACCGCCCAGGCGCGCGCGGCGGCATTTCTGCTCCCCGGCGCCGACACGCTGATCGAGATAGGGGGGCAGGATGCGAAGTTCATGCGGCTCGATTGCCATCGCGCGTCGCACTTCGCCATGAACCGCGTCTGCGCCGCCGGCACCGGCGCGTTTCTCCAGGAGCAGGCCGAGAGGCTCGGCGTCGACATCGAGGATGAATTCGCCAGCGAGGCATTCAGGAGCGAAAACCCCGCGGCGCTCGGCGCCCGCTGCACAGTTTTCATGGAGTCCGATCTCGTCTCGCATCAGCAGCAGGGGGCGGGCAGAAGCGACCTCATCGCCGGTCTGGCATCGAGCATCGTGCTCAACTATTTCGAAAAGGTCGTGGCGGGACATCAGGTGGGAAATAATATCCTCTTCACCGGCGGCGTTGCGGAGAACCGCGCGGTGGTCGCCGCGCTCGAAGCGAGGCTCCGCGTCCCGGTTGCCACCTCAAAGCTGGGGAAAATATCCGGGGCGCTCGGCGCAGCGCTCGGCGCATTCGAGGCCAGGCAGAGCGGCCTCTACGGCGAGAGCAATTTCGCAATCTCGGCAGACGCATTATCCTATGACCAGTTCATATGCGACAGCTGCCCAAATAATTGCAGGATCACGAAGACCAGAGAAAATACATTTGGTGGGAGATGCGGGAAGTGGGATAGGGCAGCTTCCGGCCATCGTCATCGTCCGAAATCGCTCATCAAGGAGCGCCTCGCGCTTCTCGAAGGAAACGTTTGGCAGGATGGCTCGCGCCCCGCAAAAGCCTCGGCAAAAAGGGTGGGCATACCGCGCGCGCTCCTGGCCTTCGACCGGCTCCCGGCATGGCGCGCGTTCTTCGAAGAGCTCGGCTGCGAGATCGTCCTCTCCCCGCCCACCGACGACGCCATCCTCGCGCTGGGGATGAAGAAACTCGTGGTCGAGAATTGCCTGCCGGTCAAGGCCTTCTGCTCGCACATCTGCTGGCTGGAGGAGAAAGGCAGCGTCGATCTCCTCTTCGTCCCGTCGTTCGTATCCACGGGGAGAGACGCCCACGGGAAGGAAACGTTCCACTGCCCCTACATCCAGTCTGCGGTGCAGTTCGCAAGGCCAGTCACCGGCCTCCCGATCTTGAATCCCGTCGTCAACTGGCGATGGAATCCGCGCGACGAGGAGAGGGCGATGGCCGCCATCGCAGCTAAACTTGGTGCCACGAAAAGAAGAAGGATCCGCGCATGGAAAAGAGCGGCCGGGGAGCAGCTTCTTTTCCGGATCGCGCTGCGCCGCATAGGGGCGGAGGTGCTCTCCGGCCTCGCCGCCGGAAAGATCGGGCGCGCTCTCGTGCTGCTCGGCAAAGATTACAACATATGCGATCCGAGGCTCTCCTCGAACGCCGCCGGGATCCTCGAGTCGATGGGCGAGGTCGTGCTCACGCAGGACATGCTCGCGGACGACGGCGGCGCCTACTCGGAGGCCTACCGGCAGATGTACTGGTCCCATGGCAAGGAGATCCTGGCCGCGGCGGAAATCGCCGCTAAGACGCCGGGCCTCTACCCGGTCTTCGTCACGAGTTTCGGCTGCGGGCCGGATTCGTTTACGCTGGGGCCCACCCGCGACATCATGCGCGACAAGCCGCTGCTCGTGCTCGAGGTCGATGAGCACAGCTCGTCGGTCGGGATGGAGACGAGGATCGAGGCGTTCCTCGACTCGATCGAAGGCAGCCCCGCGGTGAGGCGCGCGCCAGGGCGCGCCGCGTTCAGGCCGACGGCCAGAATCCGCCGGGTCTATCTGCCAAACTTCTCTGACCACAGCATCGCGTTTGCGGCGGCAATACGCTCGATGGGGCTTGAACCCGTGCTGACCTCGCTCCCTGACGACGAAGCTGCCCGGCTGGGCAGCCTCAACGCAGCCTCGGGGGAGTGCCACCCGTATTCGCTCATGCTCGGCTCCTATCTAAAGGCAGCCTCGGGCGGCGTGGACGCGGAGGGCTCCTGCTTCATGATGCCGGAGTCGGGCGCGTGCAGGGTGGGGCTCTTCGGACTGCAGATGCGGCTGGCCGCGGAGGGAGCGGCAGCGAAGCTCCCGATCATCACGCAATTCGGCGAACTCCGCCCGTGGGGCCCCGCATCGACGCGCGCGGCCTTCGTTCGCATGCTGCTCACATACTGGGAGATGATGCGCGGGATGGACTTCCTCCTCCAGAAGTTCTTCGAGACGCGCGCGAGGGAGACGACGCCCGGCTCAACCGAACGGGCGATGGCCGAGGGACGGAAGGTGCTGTGGAAGGAGATAAATGCCGACACCCACCTCAAAGGGCTCAGGAGGGCGCTCGCGCTCCTTAACGCTGTGGAGGTCGACAGGGACAGGGAGCTCGTAAGTATTGGCATCACCGGCGATTACTACACGCGCATCTGCGACTACGCCAACGGCAACATCTTCCGCGACATAGAGAGGATGGGCGGCGTAATCATGCTGCCGCCCACGATGTCTGAGTTCGTCAAGTACAACGCGCACCAGCGGCCAGCTGCCGATTTCCGTCATCGCCATGCCGGCGAGTTCTTGCAGTCGCTGGCCGTCCGGGGCATAGTGGGCGCAAGGGAGAGGCGCGTGCGCAGGATATTCGACGGATCGCTCTCCTACGGGGTGCCGCTCGAGTACAATCGCTCGATGAAACTCATTGAAAAGTACATGGACCCGAGGCTCCCCGCGGGGCTCACCGGATCTGTCGCCGCGACGATGGAGCAGCTCTCTGCCGGCGCGAACGGGATACTGAACCTCATCACGTTCCACTGCACGTACGGCCTGGTGCTATCCTCCGTGCTCCAGTCGATAGGCCGGGATTTTCCGGATGTGCCGAGGCTCACGCTGATATTCGAGGGCCTGAAACCGGCGCACAACCGGACGCGGCTCGAGGCGTTCATGGAGAGGGTGAGAGAAAAAAGGCAGAGCAAGGAGGTCATTCCATGTTCATGAGATTCGTCGTGTTCGGCATGGCTGGCATCGTGGCTTCGCTTCTCTTCACCGCCGTAAAAGGCGCGGTGATGGAGCGCCGCTATGACTTCACCGGCCAGGCATCGCTCATCCTCTTTCCAGCCTATGGCCTTATCGCCGTCTTCTATCCGCTGATCTCCATGCACATCGGCGGCATGCCCTGGTACGCGCGCGGAGCTATCTACATGCTCGCGTTCTACGCCGCGCAGTATCTCGTGGGCCTGGGGCTCTCGAGGATCGACGTCTGTCCGTGGAAATATGCGGGGAAGTGGTCGCTCCAGGGGCTCGTCCGCGCGGAGGATGCGCCGCTCTGGTTTGCCTCGGGGCTTCTGGTGGAGTGGTTCTATCCGCTGGTCAAGTCGGTCGCGAGTTCGCTTGGCTAAGGCAAGGATTAACTCACCGTTTTGCTTTCAAGTAAGCCGACACGCGGTCGACCTCGGCGCGGGCGTGCGCGATCGTGTCGGAGACGGAGACCCCGTTGAAGTAGCTCCCGGTCAGGAATATGCCCGGGAGGCCGAGCAACCTTTCTTCGATCATCTTGAGCCTCCGCCCATGCCCCACGGTGTATTGCGGTATGGACTGGCCCGTTCGCTTCACGAATACGCGGCGTGGTTTGGCGCGGATGCCCATCGTCGATTCGAGCCCGGAGAGGACCTCCGCCGTGATCTCGTCGTCCGAGAGGTCGACGAGCCCGGGGTCGGTGGCTCCGCCGATGAAGTTTGTGAGGAGCGCCTCTCCCTTGGGGCAGCGGGAGGGAAAGATCGCGGATGACCATATCGAACCCAGGAGGCGAATTTTCTCGCTCCTCGAGATCAGGACGCCGAAGCCATCGAGCGGCACCGGGATATCCTTCTCCGCGAACGCCGTGTGGACCACCGCCAGCGGCGCATACGGCACGGCGCCCAGAGGCGTGGCGATATCGGGGTCGAGCTCAGCCAGCATGATCGCGGCCACCGGCGCCGGCGCCGCCACGACGACCGCGTCGGCCTCGACCGGGAGCGTCTTCCCATCGAGTCGGATCTTGAAGCCGCCTCCCCTGCCGCGCTCAACAGAGCGGACCGAGGTCTCAAGATGCAGCCGGTTTTTCATCTCCTCCTCGAGCCGCGCCGTGAGCGTCCCCATCCCCCATCGAAACGAAAAGAGCCCGCGCTTTTGCGAGCCGCCTGCCAGTTTCTTCATCCCGCGAAGGACGCTGCCGCACTCGCGCTCGATATCGACGAGCTTGGGGCAAACGCTCTCCACCTCCAGCTGGGCGGCGTCGCCGGCCCACACTCCGGAGACGAACGGATCGACGAGCGAATCCAGGACCTCGCGGCCGGCGCGCCTCGCGACGAATTGGGCGAGGCTCTCCGAGCCGGCGGACTTCGTCTTCACCATGAGTTCGGCAAACATGCGCAGCTTGCCGCGGAATGAGAGCAGCCGGCTCTTGAGAAAGGAACCCGGCCCCATCGGCAGCTCGTGCATGGAGCCCCGCGCCCGTATGTAGCGCCTGCGCGAAAGGGCGTCGCTCCCCACGATCTGCGGATTGATAGAGAGCTCGCGCGCGAGCATCGCGATAGGTTCGGCGCTGGCCAGGAATGCGTTCGGGCCCTGCTCCAGGAGGTAGCGCTCCTCCTTGAGCACCGTCCTCACCGCGCCGCCGGCGTGCGCGGTGCGCTCGAAGATCTCCACATCGACGCCGCGCTTGCGCAGATAGTAGGCTGCCGAAAGCCCGGCGACCCCGGCCCCGATCACAACGACCTTGTTTTTGGGCTGCGCATCCATAGGGAATTATCTCACACAGAGAGTTTAATCAGCGCTTCCAGCAAATGCGGCGATTCGAGCGGCGGCGTTGCCCTCATGATCCTCGTCATCCCGAAGTCTGCCGCGCGCGGGATGATCTCCATATCGATATCGCACCATGTCTCGACGTTGTCGTAAAGAAAACTTATCGGGACGATGAGGCAATTGCGCACGCCCGCCTTGCCCAGGCGCTCGAGCTCCTGCTCGATCCGAGGTCCGGTCCACCGTCCCCAAGGCGCCCTGCTCTGGTATGCGACGGACGTGATGCGCGCATTGTCCAGCTGATCGGCGATCAGGCGGGCCGATTCCGCAACCTCTTTCGCGTACGCCGCGCCATCGGCGCCGCCTCTCCCGGCCGGAATCGCGTGCGCCGAGAAGAGGAGGTGCACCCGCGCTCCCAGAGGAAACTTTGCCAGCGCATCGCGCACGGACTGCCCCCAGGCCTCAACAAATTCCGGCCTCTCATACAACGGACCCGCAATGCGGGCGCAGACGCCCCGGCATTTCGGCAGGGCGAGAACG
>JAZDOG010000080.1:0-25498 GCA_043798915.1 Pseudomonadota bacterium
TGGCTGTCAATTGGTCTAAAGATTATCTCAAGAAAACTTCAAAAGGGGAGGAAGTCAAAAAGAAGTCAAACGGACGTCAAGGGAGTATCAAGCGCTTGTCAAAATCATGTCAAAAACTGCGATTGCAGAAATTGCTATCAAAACTGATATTTGGCGGTTGAAAAAAAAGGAACTGACATAATTTAGAGCGCTTTAACTTCAGTAATTTTTCCACATCAGCCACGATTTGAAGAACGGATTGACGAACTTGTATTCCCCTTGATGGCGGTAGACGATCTTGAGTTGTATCAGTCTGTTCAGCGCTTTTTTCACGGAGGCTGGTAGCGTAAGGCCCGCGCCATGCACAAAGGCCGACGATTGAGGCGATTTCCCCCCCATCCGCGCCAGGGCTACGAGGCATTTCATCTGTTGCCCGGAGAGCTGCACAAGCCCCGCTTCATAACCCTTCGCTTCGCGTGAATAGATCAGCTCCAGTGCAGGTCCGATATTCGCATCGCTTATGCCGTCCTTGTGTGAAGTGGTCTCCCAGATTGCTCCGCACAACTCCTGGACGTCTCCGGGAATATTTTCAGCGATACTCAAGATTTTCAATATAAGCTTTTTTTCGATAGTCCTTTTTCCGAGCGCAAATTTGCCGGCAATGAACCCGCTGAACGCAGAAGTGTCAAGCGGGCCCACATCCATCGTGACGGCGGACTTGAAGAACGGGCTTTCAGGGTCGGTGAAGATATCCGCCATCTGGTTCCGGACGCTTCCGGCAAATATGTATGGAAGCGTCTTGTGAAATTGAATTTTGCTTCGGAGCAAGGCCAGAATTTCCTGTGAATCCGGCAGGTTGAGGATATCCTGAAATTCATCAAAGACGACCACCAGAGGTTTGTGTTTGTGGATGCCGCCGACAAGATCGAGCATGCCGTCGATTGAGTCCGGCTTCAAACTGACCGCTGTGTCGAGCGTTATGGAAGGGTGCCCTGTCAGCGGGTCGACAGATACCACGGGCCTCAATTGAGAGAGTGACTTGAAGATTTTCTCCAGAAGGCCGGCTTTTTGCTCCATGGATATAAGCGACTTGACCATGCGCCTGCACAGGTCGTCCGTCGTCTTGATCTCAAGAAGATCCACGTAGAGCGTGCGACGGTTTTTTAAGAGCCTCGCGGCTTCGTGGATGAGTGAAGTCTTGCCAATCCGGCGCTCTCCCTGAAGCACGACGTTCTGCCCGGATTTGATAAAAGCAATAAGCTGTTTGATGAGAACTGGCCGCGGGCAGAAATCGCCGGCGCTGACAACCCTCCCGTATTTAAATGGATTCATGCCCCCCCCTGCTCAATGAGCCTATATGGTATGATACTAATTGGTATCATGTCAAATGGTTTTAGGGGGGGTGCCTGCGCATCTTTTCCCTCTCCCTTGATGGGAGAGTTTCCGAAATCATCCTCCCCCTTTGTAAGGGGGAGTTAGAGGGGGTAGATCATGCGAAATGCCCACGGTCTACCCTCCCCATCCCTCCCTTACAAAGGGAGGGAGCGCTTCAGATTGCGCGACTGCTGTTAGTCAGCGCACGAGCGAACATCCAAACCAGCCCTTGGAGGCGGAGGCGGGAGCCGAGCCGGAATCGGCCGACGCTGCTGATTCTGCAGCGGCTTCTTCTTTCGGGACCGGGCTCCCCGTTATGGCGTATTTAAGGGTCTTCCCATCCAGTTGTTTCCAAATCAGAGTTCCGGTCATGGCATCGCCCTGCAGTTCACCCTGCCATTCAATTTTGCCGCTTTCGTCGCTCTGCTGCTTTGCAGCCCAGACCGTAAGATTGTCTCCTTTTTCCCGGGAGTCGTAGGAAGATGACAGAAATTTTTTGCGCTCAAAGATCGCCGAATTAATTTTTCCGTCATTAAAAGTAACTCGATCGATGAATTGAGGAACCTGCGTGCCCTCTTCCGCCAGTTCAACCCGCCACAGGTTTTTCTCCAGCGGAGAGGCTGCGAAAACGGAATTGCCGACACCCAGAACAACCACTATTGCGATGAAGAAACGAATTAAATACGAATACATAGGCGCCCCCTTATTGTAGGACCCCTTATTGCCATGTTTCAAAAAGCATTGCAACAATTTCTTGGCCCGGGTGGCGTCGATATCGGTATAATTCGGGATGTTATATAGACATGTGAAGTTTCCTATGCTAAATTTCCACGCTGAAAATATGAGGAACCTCTTTAAAGCATCAAAAATTGCCCGGGCCTTGCTCGTTGTTTATGCAGTGACGCTCACGGGGGCGGTGGTCTTTGCGTTGACCGCAGGCCCTTTTCAAGAGACCTTTCGCCTTTGGTCAAAGACCAGGCTCGCGGAGACGAAACTCGAAGAGAGCGAGCAGGGCCGAGAAAAACTCGAGGCAGAGAGAGGCCGGCTCCTGGATACGATCAAAAATCTGCAGACCGACTGGACCGGCGCGCAGGAGACGATTCGGGCGCTCCGCGAGTTGACACAGGACCCGGACAAAGAACGGCGCCTCGTGGAACTGAACCGGCAAGTGGGAAGGCTCGACCAGGAAAAGGCCGTTCTGATCTTGAAATTAAAGGAGCTCCGGCAGGCGATCCAGGCCGCTCCCGGCAATAAACCCGGTTCGCAATGAAACTCAAACTATTCCTCGTATTTCTCCTGACCGTTCTGATCCCGACGTTTCTGCTGGTCTATTTCAGCCTGCTGGCAGTCAAGGGTGAGAGGGATTTTCTGGAAAAAAGCATGTTGCAGAAGTACCAGGCGATGGCCCAGATCATTGCGGAGGAGATAAGGACCTCGCTGAATAAAGTTCCCAAGGCATCGCGCGACGACCCCGCGGCGATCGAACCGCTCCTTTTCAAGAATACCCGCCTCTTCAAAGACGAGGTGATGATCTTTGACCGCGAAGGGCGGGCCGTAGACGGGGTTCGCTGGAAAGAAGGCTTTGGAACCCCCGCCTATCAGACAGACGTTGCCGATCTTCCCTACCAGATCGCCATCTATGAACGGTATCCTGCGCTCTTGGCGGAGATCAAGACCATCAAGAAACGAATATCACAACATTTCGGAATCGTCGGATTGTCCGCCCTCGCCATCCTTCTGGGGGGGTTGCTTACCCTGGGAGAGCTGTTCCGCGGGTGGCGCAAGACAGAGGTCAAGGAGATGTTTATTTCACACCTGGTTCACGATCTGAAGAGGCCGCTGACCTCCATCCGAATGTTCTCGGAGATGCTGGAAAGCAATCGGGTCCTGAACGAGGAGAAAAGACAAGAGTACTATCGGATTATATCGGTGGAGAGCGAAAAACTGGATCAGATGGCCTGCAATGTCCTCGATTTTTCTCGCATCAAAAAGCGGGGGCGAAGCTATCAAAAAAACCCCGAGGACCTTGTGGTGTTGGCTCAGGAGACTGTCGAGCGATTTCGATCCACTCTGGTGGGCAAGACGCATCAGATCACGCTGGACGTCCTTGACCCCCCCATACCGATGCTCGAGATTGATGCGGCCTCGATCTCTCAGGCCCTCATGAACCTCCTCTCCAACGCCGTCAAATATTCTCCTGTGGGGTCAGAGATCAGGGTCGTTCTCTCCAGGATAAAAAATAAGGTGTCTCTTTCGGTCTGCGACCAGGGAATCGGGATTCCGAAAAAAGAAATGACGGCTATATTTCAGGAGTATTACCGAGGCAAGCGTCCGGAGGTCATAAATCGGGAAGGGATCGGGTTGGGGCTGGCCCTCGTCCGGCATGCGGTCCTGGCCCACGACGGTCACGTCAAAGTTAACAGTGAGGAGGGGAAGGGGAGCGAGTTTCAAATTACGCTTCCTGTCAACTGATATGACAACGATGCTCGTTATCGAGGATGATCTAAATATTCTCACCGGGTTGGTGGACAACCTGACCATGGATGGGTATCAGGTGAAAACCGCGTGCGACGGCATAACCGGCCTGAAATTAGCGGAAGAAGGGGGAATAGATCTCATCATCCTGGACATCATGATGCCTGGGATGGACGGTTTTAATGTTTGCCGCCGTCTCAAGGAAAAGAAAAGCACGGTTCCCATCATCATTTTGAGCGCCCGTGTCCAGGAAAGCGATAAGGTGTTGGGCCTGGAGCTTGGAGCCGACGACTATGTCAGCAAACCGTTCAGTCCCCGAGAGCTTATGATGAGGATCAAGGCGGTGCTGAGAAGGACCGCAGCCCCCCCGCTGGAGGCTGCGATGACATTTGGGGATATCAAGATTGATTTTCAAAAATACGAGGCGGCCAAAAACGGGAAGTTGTTGAAGTTTACCGCAAACGAATTCACGATCCTGAAACTGCTGCTTCGGTGCCCGGGCATTCCGGTCAGCCGGCACCATATCCTTGCGGAAATCTGGGGGGAGGGAATCACATCGCGAACCGTCGACACCCATATTTGGAGCCTGCGGACCAAACTCGAAGATGATCCGTCAAAGCCAATTCACATCGTCACGGTCCATCGGATCGGCTATAAATTCGTTCCTTGACCAGGAGCCTCTAACTCACATGCCGAAGGTAAGGGCGGGGTCGTTCCGGATCCTTTCCCTCCTTTTGTTTTTTTTCGGTTTCTCGCTCTTCGTCAGGTACTTTTGCGCCTCTACGGCATAATCGGTCTCCGGGTAATACTGGACAACCTTTTGACAGTAATACCGGAGTGTGGGGTAATCCCCGACTTTCCAGAGAACTCTGATGGTCGTCATCCACCATTCCGCCTGGACCCTGTCCACATTGCTTAACTCCTGGGCAGAGGCTTGAAAGGCCAGCATCATAAGAAAAAGAAAAAGGATTATTTTCATTTTCTTCATTCGCGAAACCTCCGCTTCCTTTTTGTCGGGGTTTCCTCCACATCTTCCGGAGTCGTTCCGTATTCCGACGCCGGGACGTCGGAAGACTTTATTTTCTCCGGGGCCTGTTTGTAAGAAGGGAGAGTGACGCTGGCCAGAGAAGACGGGTGCGTGCCCGGAAGGGTCTCTTCGCCGGTCATGATATGGGGAGTCAGCAAGACGACCAATTCCGAGTTTTTTACCTGGTCGTTTGTTGAACGGAACAAAAGCCCCAGCACCGGAATTCGGGAAAGAAGCGGGAGTCCCTTGTGCATCTTGACCCTGCTGCTGTTCATGAGCCCGCCGATCAACACCGTCGACCCGTCTCTGACCATGACCGTGGTCTCCGCGTTCGTGCTCTCTACGATCGGGATCTCGTCCCCTTGAGACGTCTTCAGGAAGCGCGTGACCGAACTCACTTCCGGCTTGATCTTCATCGTGATCATGCCGTCGGAGTTGATTGTCGGAGTCACGTGCAGCGTCACCCCGACGTCGACGAAGGTGACCTGTTGAGCGGTGGTCGTGGTCGCCTGGCTTTGGGTGACGCTGGAAGTGGTGTAGGCCTCTTTGCTTCCCACCATGATCTTGGCCTCCTGGCCGTCAATTGCGGCGATCTGAGGCGTCGAGAGGATGTTGGACCTTCCAAAGGTCTCCAATAGTTTAATGATAGCCCCGGAGCCGCTATAGGTGGTGGTTTTGTTGCCGGAGGAGTCCGTGGAGGTATGGGGGGTGATCGAGCCGCCCGTCATCTGGGCGAAATCGGTCAAGACCAGGGGGAAGGTCCCCTGAACATGCCCGCTGACCAGTCTCCCCCAATCAATTCCCGATTGAAACTGATTGTTCAAGGCAACCTGAACGATCTTGGCCTCTATGAAAACTTCGCGGGTCTTGGTGTCAAAGGCATTCACCAGCGTTCGCAGATGGTCGATGTTGCTGGGGAGATCAGAGACGACCAGCCGATTGGATCTTTCATCCACGTAAATCTTTCCGATGTCCTTGCTGAGAGAGGGCGTCAATTTTTCTCCGACCACCGGGGCCTTTGCGTATTTGAGATCGAATATCTCGGAGGTGACGGGAGGAAGGCGGACGATGGTCGGGAGTTCCTCAGTCTGGATGATCTCCTCCATCTGCGCGATTTTATCCGGCGTATCCATAAGCACTATTGTGCCTGTCGAGTCGTTGTAGACGATACGGCCCACTGAACTTTTGATGTTTTCGAGTATCGCGCCCACGTTTTTGGGCGAAGCGTATTTCAGGTGGAGGACTTTTGTCTCGCGCTGGTCATAGAATTCCTTGCCGTAGAGCCCTTTGTATTCCTCTTCGGTCAGCACCCGCAGGATGTTTCCCTTGATCATGTAGGCCAGACGATTTGAGGAGAGAATGATGTAGATGGCGTCCCGAATGGTGATATCGTTCAACAGAAAAGAGACGGAACCGGTAATCCCCTGGCTGGCCACCAGATTGAGGTCTGCCTTGATCGCCAGGTATTTGATGGCGTCCAGAATATCAATGCTCCGCAAGTCGAGAGAAATCTTCGTGTCGAGGAGGGAAGAAGGAAGTTCTGAAAGAGGCGTCGACGGTTGCGAAGGATCCGGCGCCGGCTGCGGGGGTTCAAGGGTGCGTCCTTCTGAAGTCAAGCCATGGGACGACGGCTGGCCGGACGAACTCGACGAACCGGACGATTGCGGCGAAGAGGGTTTTTCCGGCGGGCTCGCCCCTGTCTGGCCGGGCTTGGAGGGTTTTTCCGGCGGGCTTGTCTCTGTCTGACCGGGCTTGGGTGGAAGCTTGGGTTCCTCACCTAGCGCTGCCCTGACGGCCGGTTCCGCCGGTGTGGTTGACGCCGGCTCCGGCGGTTTTGCGGGGGGTGCTCCTGTCGGCGCAGCCGGTTTAGCGGGGGGCGTCCCTGTTGTTGTAGACGAAGGAGTCCCCCCGGAGGTGGCCGTTGTAGCGGGGGGTGTCCCCGTTGTTGTAGACGAAGGCGGCGCACCAGGGGGGGCTGCGCTTCCCGGAGAAATCGTCGTTGTCGTTGATGATGCAGCGGCGGCAGTCTCCGGAATCGTAAGCGCCAGGGAGGGCAAAAAGAAGAGCAGAGCGACTAATGCGGATATCATAAGCCGCTTGGCGAATAGATTCATAGGCTATATGAATTCCTTGGTTTGTCCGTTATACTCCATAATCACCCGATCCTTAAGAATCTGCTTTACTAATACCCCCTTTAATTTTTGCCCTTCTTTGAGAAAAAATGTCCGCCCTTCTTTGACCTCCCGGATCATCGCCTCTGGAGCGGCGCCCCACGCGATCCCGACCAGCTTGAAATTCTCCATAACTCCAGCCATGTCTGCGTCGGCGGGCGAGGGCTTCCTGGGCGCAGCTTCCCCCGCTGTTGGTTGAAATAAGCTGCGTCTGGCGAGGGAGGCCAGAAATTCATCCACCGGAGGCAGATTGAGACTGGGGCGATCTTGAGCCGGGAGGGCCTCTGCCACCCGGCTTTGCAACAGCCCGATTTTGGGTTGAAAGAAGAAGATGTTGATCCCCGAGAGAGCTATGACCAGCACACCGCTTGCAATCAGGGCCTTGTTCAAGCGGACCAGAACTGAAGCCGCGTCCGGTTTCGGGCCGGAGGATGCCTCCCTGCGGTGAAACATCGAGCGAAGTTCCTGGTAGAACTTATTCAAAAAACTTCTCTCTTCCGGAAAGGGCGATTCTCCCCCATTTTGGATCACCTGGAGCAGTTTTTCTTCCGCACTCAGATCTTCCTGCTTGATCACGGCTTGAGCTCCTCCCAGTCCTCGATCTCGGAGATCTTTTGGGCAACATCCAGTATTGCGCGTTCGCTAAAGACCACCTGTTGGACGATTCTCCGGTCTACCACTTCCTTGTTATCCATCACGATCCGTTCCAGCAGGTTGTGGCAGAGTGCGGTGGTTCGGCGCGGGTATCCCTCCGAGTATGAATATATCTCTTCGTAGGCATCTTCCGTGAACAGGGAAAGCTTCGCCCTATACCCTGCCTCGCGCAAACGAAACTGGATCATCTCTTTCATCTCGAATTGATTTAAGGGGTTGAGCATGTATTTGAGGGAGATTCGATCCCAGAAATTTTTGAGACCGACGATCTTCGGAAGCAGCTCCAATTGCGACATGAGCACCAGTTGCACCAGTTTGTATTCATTCGTTTCAAAATTCAGAAGCGTCCGGAGGATTTCCAGCGAGGGGCGATCCAGCTTTTGGGCCTCGTCGATCAGGATGACGACCGTCTTTTTCTCTCTTGCGTCCAATTCAAGGAGTTTTTTCTCGATGGCGTTCAGATAGTCGGCGACGGAAAAGTTCGTCTGGCTGGCCTGGGGATGAAACAGTTCCGCCAGCTTTGCCAAAAACGCCAGCTCGGATGGGAAGGTCGGATTGAGTATGATATGAAAATCAAATCCGTTGTCTGCCGAGAGGATCTGGTAGAGTTTGCGGGAGAGAGTCGTCTTGCCCGTTCCAACATCACCCAAAATCAGGTTCAACCCCCTTTTTAACCGCAGCGAGATCATCAGCCGATAAAGCGCGGCCTTATGATCTTTAGACTTGTAGAACAGGGATGGATCGGGACTCGTCGAAAACGGTTCTCTCTCAAGCCCCAATATCCTGTAATAACTCATTTGCCACCTTCTCCCCCTCGTATGTTGCTTACGGGAACAAAACGCGAAAACCGGGGTCTTTACGGGTGTTTATATATCATTTGCTGTGTTTTCACCAGCCTTATTTTGCCAAGCGAAGATGACGCAGCAGATTAAGACATTTCTGAAGTGAGTCCTGCTATTCTCTCGGCAGTTTTTCGTAGAACCACCTGCGGTTGATGATGAGGCAGGGGAGGCACAGGAGCGACAGGAGGATTCCGAAGAGTTCCTGATGGAAGATCGAGTGGAAGAGCAGAAGCGCCATCGCCATCCCCCCGAACATCCTGGCGATGAGCCGCCTTCTCACCAGCGCGATAAAAGCGGCAACGAGGATGGCCCATGTTGCGGCCCCATCCATGACCGGGAGCCTCGCGCGGCCGGATGCGTCGAGCAGAATAAGGAGTTTCCCTGAAAAGATGATCGCTGCATAGAGCAGGGCGCCCCAGGCAAACACAATTCCTGCGGGCCTTCCGAAGGCCTTCATGCGGGCAAGCGATGCCGCTGCATCGAGAATGCTGTCGATAGGGTTGTTCATCGGAGGCATAATATCGAGGCTGGCGGGCAAGACAACAGATTTTTGCGGGCCCGCGAACCATTGACAGGGAGCCGCCGGTGTGAATTATGGGCCAAACATCAAGATGTGGAGGATATATGCCGTCATTCGACATAGTATCGAAAATCGACCTCCAGGAGGTCGACAACGCGGTGAACCAGGCGCGCAAGGAAATCGCCACGCGCTACGATTTTCGCGGGAGCAAGAGCAAGATCGACTGGGACAAGGAGAAGATCGGGCTCGTCGCGGACGACGATTTCAAGATGAGGGCGCTCATCGACATCGTCAAGGAGAAGGCGGTTCGCCGCGGCGTGGATGCGCGGGCCCTCGATATCGGCAAGGCGGAGGATGCCGGCGGCGGGTTCATGAAGTGCGAGATCAAGCTCAAACAGGGCGTTGCTGTGGAGAAGGCGCGCGAGATGGTGAAGGCGCTCAAGGACAGCAAGATCAAGGTCCAGGCGCAGATTCAGGATGAGCAGGTGCGCGTCTCCGGCAAGAAGAGGGACGACCTCCAGCAGGCGATCGCGCTCATCAAGGCAAAGGGATACGACATCCCGGTGCAGTTCACGAATTTTAGAGAATGAGGCAGGGAGATGAAGGCCTGGTGGGTCTATCTCGTCCGCTGCAGCGATGGGACGTTATACTGCGGAACCACGAACGATCTGAAGGCCCGCATCGCAGCCCATAATTCGGGAAGGGGCGCGAAGTACACCCGCGGCCGCGCGCCCGTCTCGCTCGTGTTCAAGAAGCGCTGCGCCTCCAGATCCGGGGCGCAGAGGGAGGAGTGCCGGATCAAGCGCCTCCCGCGCAGCGAAAAACTGAAGGATATTTGCGATGTCCGTTAAGAATTACAGGCGCATGCACAACGAGGAGCTGATCGACATGCTCTTCACCGAGGAGGATCGCCTCCCGCGCGCCGCGGCCGACGAGATCATCCGCCGCGGCCAGGAGATGGTCACCACCTTGGCCGAGATAGCCATGGACCGTCTCGTCTGGGCCGCCGAGGTCCCGGACTGGTGGGCCCCCGTGCATGCGACCTATCTCCTCGGATCGATCGGCGGTTCCGGCGCCATCACGCCCCTGATGGCTGCGCTCCGATGGTCGGACGCATACGACAACGAATGGGTCACCGAGGATCTGCCGTCTATGCTCGGCTCTCTGGGCGAGTTGTCATGGCCCCATATTGTTTCAGCAGCCAAAGAGGGGGCCGCTGGCTGGTCCGCCCGCTCGATCGCCATGGATGCGATGGGCTCCCAGTCGCTGCGCTTCCCGGCCCGCGAGGAGGAGGCGATGGGGCTTTTGGGTTCGATCCTCAAGGATTTGAGCGAGGAGCACGGCGCGAGGCGCAGCGCCGCCTTCGTCCTGCTTGACTTTCGCCGCGCCGATTTCCGGCGCGAGCTCATCTCCTTCGCAAAGGAAGAGGGCGACAGGCAGAAGCAGTATCCCGAATACCGCGCGGCGTTCACGGCCGAGGACGTCGAGCAGGACCTCGCATCGCCGCGAATCGGCATGGACATCTACATAAGGGATTGGCTGGAGTTCTACGATCCGTCGGAGATAAGAAAGCGGCAGGAGCGGTGGGCCGGCGAAGACGGTCGCTCCCGCCCCGGAGAGGGGCCTCAGGTTTCGCGCATCGGCCGGCAGGCCTCGGTCATCGCGCTCGATGATCCATGCCCGTGCGGGAGCGGCAGGAGCTACAAGCGCTGCTGCCTGAGAAAGCTCCATTAAATCTGCATCAGCAAAAGGTTGTCAGGAGTTTCAAACCCTGCTATAAAAGGCAATCGGTTGTCGTCTACAGTCGGCAGAATGAAACCATCAGGGGGGATTTATGGATGCCCAGAAAAGGCCGGGTTGGGAGTTGTTGATCGTTGTGATTGTGTTCGTGGTGGCGGGAGTGCTGCTGGGGATGGGGTACAAACAGCAGGGGAAGCTCGAAAAGGAGAGGGCCCTTCACTATCAGCTGCAGGTGCTGCGCACGGCCGAGCTTCTCTATGAGTCGGTCAACAAGGCGAAGCCCGAAAGCCTCACGCAGCTCTCCGAGGGAAGGTTCCAGGCGGAAGCCGATGGCCCGAAGCACCTTTACATCGATCCTCCGCCGGTGCTTATTGGCGGCAAGGCGGTCGATCCATTTGGCAATCCGTACGCCTATGATGCCAGGACAGGCCGCATAAAGAGCACCACGCAAGGATTCGGTTCCTGGTAACGCCCGCAGAACCTTGAAACAAGGGGGCCACCCGTCGCGGTGGCCCTTTTTATTGCCTCTTGCATGTCGCCGGGTCTCGGGCTATAAAGAATCGGCTCTGTCGCAATTGGGCAATATTGTATATTTATCAAACAGTTCCTTTGCTTCGCAAACAACCGTGTCTTTTGGCTGAGATATTTCACTCTTACAAAAATTGAATAAAAACTGAAAAAAGTCGAAAAAAGGGCACAACTTTTTTCGGAATCAGACGATACAGACACCAGAGGGGTGAATGTATTTTTATCTGGAGTGATCGAGGAAGGATAAGGAGGATAAAATGTATTCAGGTGGAGGCGGCATAGGAATGTTGACGGAGGATTTATGCAAGCAAAACGAAATTTGGAACAAGGAATGCCAGGACCAATTCCAAATTTTTGTAGACGCAGTTAAATTTGGATGTTCAAAAAATTTCTCAGAAGCTGCCTTTCAATCGGACTGCGTTACAGAGCATCTGTCGTTCGATCTGAACAGCAAATTTGGCGAGGAATTTTTTAAGGACACCGAAGTCACGGAAAAAATGTGGAACCGGTTTAAAAATCTGGCTCTGGGGATCCCATGGGAAAAAACATTATCTATTTCCCCCTCTGCGCCCATCCCCGCTGCTCAACCTCCAGCAGAACCGAAAAAAATAATTCCGCCATTGGGCAAATGGAGCACTCGTCAGAAGGTGGGACTGGGCGTTGGAATCGCCGGGCTGGCCCTCATCATAGGCGGCGGCGTGTGCCTGGGCATCGGACAGACGAGATACGACGAGGCCAGGTCATTGGCGAACACGGCCGGGACTTCACCAAATTACGACGAGGCCATTCAAGCCTATCGAGCCTTCCCTGGCACCTACGATCAGGCAAAGGATCTTGCAACTGCGGGATGGGCCCTGGCTGGAGTGGGGGTCGCCGCTGCGGTTGCGGGAATCGCCCTCGTGGTGTCCGGCAGGCGCATGCAAAGTGAAAAAACAGTCTGGCTGATAACACCATTCGCATCAGGCGGCGCTGCGGTCTACGGCACTTTTTGATCAGTAAACAGGAGGAGAATCACCATGATCTACGCAATTGCGGCTGTGGTTGTTTTCGCGGCAAGTTGTGTGTGGGATGAAATTTCTAAACCGCCCGAACCCCAATCCCCGCCCGACGCAAAAAAACCGGACGGCGCCGGGCAGGACGAGTGGATAATGGAAGATATGACCATCCTCGATCTGGCCGAGTCCGATCTGGCCGAGTCCGATCTGGTCATGTCCAAGATGGACATGTCCAAGATGGACATGAGCGGTGTGGACGAGTTTGTGCAACCGGCTGACATGACCATGCCGTCCGGCGATGTGTTTGTTCCGCCAGGTGATATGACCAAACCGCCACAAGGCGACATTCCGCCCGGCGATATGACAATGCCGGGTGACATGTCCCAGATGCCGCCGCCGGATCTGTCGTCCAAGGCAGACATGACGCAGTATGTGGACATGACCCCCGTGCCGCCGGATATGACTCCAGCCCCTCCTGACATGTCGATTCCCATCCCTGATAAAGCGCACTGCTGGACGATGAACAACGTGACAGGTTCGACATCCCCCGATGAATGCGGGACGGGCCAGAATAAAATCGATTCGTACCTGAAGGGCTCTGTTGCTCCAACCGTAGTCGCCGGCAAAGTTGGAAGCGCCCTGGAGTTCAAGGCGTCCTCACGACAATTCACGTGGCTGAACGGCACCGGCGTCCCGGATATAAGCACCGGGGCCTTCTCCTTTTCCCTGTGGTTCTATGTAAAGGCCCTTCCGGGAGCGGGCAAATACAGCGGGATATTTGCCCAGAACCAGCTCGGGGTAGAAAATTTTACCCTGAAGGTTCTGGATACCGGTGAAGTGGAGTTCTCGGGCCCGCTCTGTTCACAGGCGCCGCAGAAGTCATCCTCTTTAGGCCTCAATGCATGGCACAGTGCGATCGTCGTGAGGGCTCAGGGCGGGTCCACAAGGCTTTATGTAAACGGTTCTGAGACGGCAGCTCCCGGGACATGCGCGGGTTCCCTGTCCGCCACGACTGACCTCGCCACGGGGAGTGATTATCCGGGGTCGTCTGCGGGGTATAATTACTTCACAGGCATCATCGATGAGGTGAAGATGTGGCCGGCGGCGCTTTCACCGGCGCAGGTGGGCCAGGTTTATATGAACCCTGACAAATATTAAGCCAGGTCCATAATTAGAAGTTGATGAGGGTCGGTTGTTTTTCCTCTATCTGCGTCCCGTCACCCAGTTCTCCGCTGCCGTTTGCCCCCCAGCAATAGAAGGCGTTGCCCTGGCTCTTTATCGCGCAGCTCTGATCTCCTCCGACGACGATGCTCGCCCATCCGCTGGGATCGGTCGGCGCGGTGGGGGATGCCTGCTGCGTCGTTGCGTTGTCTCCCAGCCTTCCGTTCGTATCGTTTCCCCAGCAGTAGATGGAGCCGTCGGTCTTTATTCCGCAGGTGTGGACATTCTTCGCCGCAATCTTGCTCCATCCGGAAGCCACGGAGAGCGCCGTGGGCGAGGTCTTCTGGTCGGTGGTTCCGTTTCCAAGGCGGCCGTTGGTGCCAGCCCCCCAGCAATAGCCGTTTCCGTTCGACTTCACGGCGCAGGTGTAACTGGAACCGGCGCTCACGTGCGCCCAATCGGAATCCGTGCCGACACGCTGCGGCGTGGTGACGCTGCCGCCGAGGGCTGGATCGCCGCATTGCCCTGAGCTGTTGTCGCCCCAGCAATACAGCGCGCCGTTTGTCCTGATAGCGCAGGTATGATTCTCACCAGAGCTCACGATCACCCACGTGGTTTCAGCGCCGATCTGGATGGGCGTGTTCTGTGGATTGCTCCCGCCGCCGAGCTGGTTATTTGTATTGTCGCCCCAGCAAAGGAGGGTCCCGTCTGTCTTGATGCCGCAGGTGTGCTGGTAGCCGGTCGAAACGAACGAATAGCCGCTGCCCGTAAGCACGGGGGTATCGTTTTCATTTGGCGCGTCCGTGCCCAGTTCACCGTCCGCGTTATATCCCCAGCAATAGAGGTCGCCGTTCGTCCTGATGGCGCAGGCATGCGCGTCGCCGGCAGACACGCTCGACCAGCTGGCGCCGGTGACCAGGCGCGGGGTCTTCTGCGGCGTCACCGTATCCCCCCTGCCCACCTGGCCGACGTCGTTTTTGCCCCAGCAATACAGCGTGCCGTCGGATTTGATCCCGCAGGTGAACACCGTTCCGCCGGTTACCTTTGAAGCGTCCGCCGTGACTCCCGTCGTCGTGAACGTCCAGGTGTAGTTGCTGGAGAATATGGCGTAGCCGTTTGAATCCTTGATCCCGGTCTTGAGCGCGGCAGTGTAGGTTGTGAGATAGCCGAGCACGCTTGTCGGCGTGAATGTGAGCGTCTTTGTCGCGGAGCTGTATGAGGTCGTCCCGGCTATTGCCGTGCCGTTCCCGTCGGCCAGGGTCATATTTCCGTCGAACGAGGATTCCGTCATTGCAGAGGAGAAGACCACGCTCACTGTCGTATTCAGGGCGACTGCCGTGGCGCTGAGGGCCGGCGACACTGACGCGGGATCTGCTGCGCCGGTGGTTAAGCTCCAGGCATGATTGGCGGAGAGGGCCGTGCCGCCCGCATCCTTCACGCCTGTCGTGATCGTCGCCGTGTGCACGGTGTTTGTCGCTAACACATTTTGTGGTGTGAATGTGGCGGCGTGCGTGGAGGAGTCGTACGACACCGCCCCCGTCACAGAGG
Organism: Pseudomonadota bacterium; assembly: GCA_043798915.1. Classification (GTDB taxonomy): domain Bacteria; phylum UBA10199; class UBA10199; order 2-02-FULL-44-16; family JAAZCA01; genus JAZDOG01. The sequence continues at coordinate 15,015 of JAZDOG010000080.1, forward strand.
TCCCGTTGGCGTCGGCAAGAGTGAATGTGCTCGTCGTGAGGGTTGTCTCATCGGCCGCTGCTGAAAACGTGGCCGTCACGGCGCCGCCCACAGGGACCGCAGTGGCATCCGACGCCGGAGAGGTCGATGAGACGGAGAAGGTCGAAGAGGTGCTGCCGCTGGAGGAGCCGCCGCTGCTGCCTCCGCCTCCGCCGCAGGAGGGCAAAAGAGCCAAGCTCAAAACCAGGCCCAACAGAGCAAACAGCGCAAGCGTCTTTTCGAAGAACCTCATCGCAAACCTCCCTGGTTGATGTGCCAGGACTCCTAGCATAATGCATAGAGGTAGTAAAGGGCGCTGTGGCAGGCAGGACATATGTTTACGGACTTCTTCACGTTGCGGCGTTTCTTCAGTGTTCGTATAGCTGATAAACCTCTCTATTTATCAAGCAGTTCCTTCAAAAATCGAATAAAACCCGGATAAACCAAAAAAAGGGCACAACTTTTTTGAGGATCGGACGATAATAATATAGCAAAGGCGTAAAGGTTTCGGAGGGATGTATGGGAAAGATCGAGAAATATATCAGGCTGCAGCTGTGCCGCAACGAGACAAAGGCAGAGGACGATTCATCCTCCGTTGTGGCAGATGACGTGGCAAACGACGTCACATGTGTAAAATTTTTCAGACAATTTCGTGCCTACATCAGGGAGAACTGCAAGAAATTCGAAACTGCGCAAAACGAAAAGAAAACATTCGACGATGAAGATCAGAGGAAAATGCATTTGGATGAGAATATCGCCCAGTGTGTCCGCGACGCCTTTGTCAGCGGTGACTCGGAGGAGAGCAAGACAAAATGGGAAAATTTATTGGACAGCATGCTGGGTAAGAACACACAATTATATTGTGCCACCAGGGTTTTAAGGAACTTGTCCATGCAGGAAGTTCCAAATTGGCAAAGGGAAGCGGGAAAGGTGGCAAAGAGCGAGCCCGCATGTGAAAAGCTTTTGCCAAGGCAGAAAAAAAGCAAACATCCTGTTGAGAACACCCCTGTCCCTGCAGGCGCGCCCGCCCCGGACAGGGCGACAACGCCGGACAAACCACCCAGGCGCCGGTAGCGGAGAGGGGTTTTTGCTCCTTGCGCGGTTCCATGCCTTGGGCTATTTAAGATGTCATCGCTCTCATAGCTGAGAAATATCAGCTGGTTATCAATCAGTTCCCTTGTTTTGCAAACAACCGTGTTTTTTGGCTTAGATATTTCACTTTTACAAAAATTGAATAAAAACCGAAAAAACTGAAAAAAGGGCACAACTTTTTTTGGAGGCGGACGATAACAATACAGCAAAGGCGCAAAGATTCAGGAGAGGTGTATGGGGAAAATCGAAGGATACATAAGGCTGCAGCTGTGCCGCAGCGATATAAAAACGGCGAATGGTTTGTCTCCCGATGAGACGCTCGACGATACATGTGTAAAATTTTTCAAACAATTTCGCGGGTACATCAGGGAGAACTGCAGGAGATACGAAACCAGACGGAGTGAGAAGGCGATATTCGAAGATGAGAGTCTGAGGAAAGTGTTTTTGGATGAAAATATTTTCCAGTGCACCCGCGACGCCTTTGTCAGCGATGACTCAGAGGAGAGCGCGGCGAAATGGGAAAATTTATTGGAAAGCATCCGGGATAAAAATATACAATTATATTGTGCTGCCAGGGTTTTGAGGAACTTGTCCATGCAGGACCCGCAGGATCAGAAAGACCCCCCAAACTGGGAAAAGGAAGCAAAAAAGCTGGAGAAAACCAGGCGCAAGTGCAAAAATTTTTTGGAAAATCAGCAGACGAGCGAAGCTCCCGCTGAGAGCAGACCGCCCGTTGCCAGCAGGCTTCCTGCCGGATCCAAACTCGACGAAAACGGCGGGCTGTTGCCGCCTGAATCCTATGAACGCAAGCCCGAATCTCCCGAACCGAAACAGGCGGACAAGCCGAAACAGGCGGACAACACGGTGAAGTGGGCCGGGGTGGGGGTGCTCGGCACAGGTCTGGTAGCCGGAGTTGTCGGCGCAGTTCTTTTGGTCCTGGCGTCATCGAATCATGACAAAGCGGCAAACCTTGCCGCCGACATGGGGGGCTTGTCCGGCGATGACTATGATGATAAAAAGACGCAGTTTCTGAACGCATATTCAAGCTACCAGAGCGAAAACACCGCGGGATGGGCGATGCTCGGTCTCGGCGCGGCAGCGCTCGCCACAGGGCTGGGCCTCTTTCTGTGGAAGACGCTCCGCAAGGACGATGGCGCGAAAAAAGATGAGGCGGACCCGAATGCTGCGAAAAGAGCCGCCCTCTGGGTTGCGCCTTCGCTGGGCGGGCTTTCATTTGGCGGCGAGTTTTGATAGGGATACATCAAGGATATAAGGATATATGGCGATGATCAAAATCAACATCTGCGATCCGCGCGGCGATTACAGGCAGGAGATACAGGAAAAACATGCCGAGGCCGTCATTGGAGAGGCGGAGAGGCGTATCGCCGACGACCAGTCGCGCCGCGAAGAGATGGGATCGGGCTTTTTCATCTCCCCGCCTGATCGCAAGGATTTAATATATCTCCCGCTCCTTCTCAGTCCCCTTGGGCTGATTGGGCTGTTCGGGCTGGGGCTCGGCGGATGCGATGATATCAAGTTCCCAGCCCCCGCCGACCTCAGCGGGGCGGAAATGGGAGATATGTCCGGGAAGCCGGATATTAAGATGCTCGTGGATCAGGAGCCAGGCGATCTCTCCTCCTTGGATATGGGCGACGACATGACGCAGGGCGACGACATATGCTGCGGGCCCGACCTCACCCAGCCGGAGCCGGACATGTCGGCGCAGCAGGATATTGCCCAGCCGCCCCTGCCGGATCTGGCCTCTGCGGACCTTTCGACGCCGCTGAAAAATGTCCTCCAGCTCCATTTCGATGAGGGTATCGGTTCTGCAACCAGGGACAGCAGCGGGATCGGCAACGATGGACAGCTCTCCGATCCTCTTGCGCAGTGGGGCGCGGGCAAAATCGGGAAGGCGGTATACTTCAGCGGCGCGGACAACACCCAGAACGCGAAGGTCGGCATAACCAAACCGATAGGCCTGGGTTCCAATGCATTTACAATATCTTTCGACGTCTATCTGAATTCATTGGGAACGAAACAGACGGTCGCAATATATCTTGATGCGCAAAAGAACGAGGCGTTCAAGATATACGCGAAAGCCGATGGCACCCTGGCGTTCCATACCCCGGCGTGCAGCGATGCCGCCGTGACCCAAGCGAACCAGGCCCTGAAAACGGCGCAATGGTATTCCGTCAAAATCCAGCATGACGGAGGACAGCCAAGAATGTCTATAGACGGGAATGTCGCAGATTCCAGCGCGTGTGCCCTCAATATTCCGGATGGAGGCACGCTGATTTTTGGCGTCGAAACGCTGGTTGGAGGAAAAGATACGCTGAATGGCGGCGTGGACGAATGGGAAATCTGGCAGGGGTTGAAATAATTTCCCCAAAGGGGCTGTCTATGTATTCCAAAAAGCTGATAGTCATCGCATTCTCTTTGCTGATGCTGGCAAGCTGCGGCAGCGAAGGGGTAAGCGTCGATGCTGGAGAAGGCAACGTCACGCTGCCCCCCTCGACGTCGACAGCCGTTGCAGCGCCGACAGTCGCTTCCACAAAACTTGTGTTTCTCGACGGCACCACAAAAGTGGATGCGTCGCTGACGCCGAGCCGTCCGATTCCGTTGAGCGCGGCCGTCGAAGTGGTGTTCTCGAAAGACATGAACGACCGGTCGTTTGTCGATGGCGTAGCCAGGCTCGTCTACGTGGCCGAAGGAACTGAAAAGACCGTGGCGGGTGCGGCGACATGGAGCGACAAAAGGACGCTGGTCTTCACCCCTCAATATCACAGGCTGAAGGCCGGGACCGCCTGCACCTTTGAGATCACGACGGCCGCAGAATCTGAGGATGAAGCCAAACTTGCAACCGCCTTCAGCCAGCAATTCAAGACCATGACAGCCGGCGACGTCGACGGAGACGAGCATGCGGACGTCGTCGTCGGCGCGCCAAACGTCGGCGGCTCGGCAGGCAGGGCATATGTTTACAGCGGCAAAGACCTGACCGGCACGTTTGTTGCTGCATTGGCAGGAAGCAATAACAATGAACTGGTTGGCTATTCCGCAGCGGTGGGCGATGTGAATGGAGACGGTTATGCCGACGTCGTCATCGGAGCGCCGGGAGTTGGTGGAAAGGGCGCGGTCTATATTATAAACGGCGCCACCGGCGCCGCGGACTGGACGCTTACTGGCGAAGCGGCGGGCGGCCATCAGTTTGGCTATTCCGTGGCCGTGGGTGACGTAGACGGAGACGGAAAAGAAGATGTCATAGTCGGAGATAACATATTCGATGACGGAGCTCTGACGGGCGCAGGCAAAGTATACGTATACAGCGGCGAGAGCCTCTCGGGCGCCGCGATTGCTGCGATAACAGGCGTGGCGGCCGGCGATAAAACAGGCAGCTCGGTTGCCGCCGGGGATATGGACGGCGACGGGCATTACGAAGTTGCAGCGGGCGCCCCCCTTCTGAATTCCCAAGCGGGCGCTGTATATGTGTTCAGCGGTGTAAAACTTGATTCCAATCTGTATACCAGCGATGCAGCGGGCGCTGTCGGCTGGACGCTTGCGGGGCCGGCTGCAAATACCCGCTTTGGGTGGGCATTATCAATGGGGGACATGGATGGTGACGGAAAGGCGGATTTGGCAGTCGGAGCACCACGGTGGAACAGCTATTTGGGCAAGGTTTATATCTATAATGATAGCGGGTTGAACAGCGGAACCACAATTGCGACAGTGACAGGCACGCAGGCCGCAGGCAAATTTGGCAGTTCGGTTGCGGCTGTTGCGGATGCCGACGATGATGGAAGATCTGAGCTGGTGGTTGGAGCGCCAGGCGCGGATAAGGCATATTTTATGTATGGAAAACTTTTGACCGCCGACATAGACGCTTCGCAGATAGCCGGCAGCATAGGCACGGGCTGGGTGGTGGCCGGCGGCGGTTCAGATTCATGCGGTTCCGCTGTCTCGGGAGGGGATGTCACCGCCGATGGAACGGTCGAGTTTATTGTCGGCTGTCCGGCCTACAATGCCATGGGGGAAACGGTCATCTATAGCATCGCCGACGGCTACGATATCAACAACGGATCGCTGGTGAACCCCGCGGGGGCCAACGACATGTTTGGAACATCTGTGTCGGGGGGGAATTAAACATAAGCATAAGCCGTGACCGGCAGCCTCATAAAACGGGATCCCTTCAGGATCCCGTTTTATTATTAAAATCAAGGGCGGTAGCCTCTGGGTCTTTTGGAAATTGAATAAGCGGCCTGTTGTGTTTTTCAACAGGGATGTTAAACTTTGCCCCGAATTGACAGGGAGGTGGAAAATGAAGAGAGGACGCATTGTATTCTGCGCCGTGGTTGCGGTCGCGGCTGGAGTCCTGCCTGCGGGATTTGCGCGCGCGCAGCAACCGCAGCCAGCAGTGCAGCCGTATGCGCCGCCGGTGGCGCTGCAGCCGCAGGCTCAAGCGCCGCAGCCCCTGCCAGCTCAACTGGCCCAGCCGCAACCTTATGCACAGCCTGCAGCGCCAGTTCAACCGGCCAGGCCGCAGCCTTATGCACAGCCTGCAGCGCCAGTTCAACCGGCCCAGCCGCAACCTTATGCACAGCCTGCAGCGCCAGCTCAGCCGGCCCAGCCGCAGCCTTATGCACAGCCTGCAGCGCCAGCTCAACCGGCCCAGCCGCAACCTTATGCACAGCCTGCTCCGGCGCCTTACGTACAGCAGCCTGTTCCGGCGCAGCTTGCGCCGCCCATGCAGTTTCAAGCGATTCCGGCGGCTCCGGCTCCGACACCAGCTCCAGCTCCTTCGCTCCCGGCTGTCCAGCCGGCCGCGCCAGCTGCTCCGGCGCCAGCCCCGCAGCCGGCGCCAGTTAAGCCGGCACCGGTGCAAAAACATGCGGCGCCACCGGTTCAAAAGCCAGCGCCGGCGCCCGCAGCTGTCAGTCCGGCGCCAGCAACACCACCGGCTGCAGCGCCGCAGGCCCAGCCGCCGAAACCACAACCTCCAACCACGCAGCCGCCACCAGCTGCTGCAGCGGCAGCACCCGAGGCCCCGAAGCCGCCGGTCAAAAAGAAACGCGTTTCTCGCCTTCCGCCGGTTACAGGGACAACTGCGGATGGCAAGAAATCCGATCTCCCGGCTGGATGGGAGGGCCCGGATAAGCTCCCGCCTGGCGCGGTCCGACTCGAAGATCTGAAGCCGGCCTATGGTGCGGGCGCATACAAACCCAAGGCGTCCCTGCCCAAAAAGCCCAGCGCAGCCGCTATGCCGGCGACTCCTGCTCCGCCCCCGGCGCCTGCGACGACTCCTCCGCCGAAACCCGAGAAGGATGTCATGGAGACAACGGGAGGGGGAGAGAAACCGTTGGTCCCGCCGTCGAGATGGGGCCAATAGCTGCCGTCGATCTCAAAATGCATGTCAGGCCGGGGACGACCCCCGGCCTGTTTTTGGAGAGGTGCGTGAGCGGTTGAAACGGTCGGTCTTGAAAACCGAAGTACCCGAAAGGGTACCGGGGGTTCGAATCCCCCCCTCTCCGCAAGAGAAATGAGACGGGGCGAAAGGATGATGTTCGGGCGCAAGAGGGAAAAAAAGAGATTCTTCAAGAAGAGCAGGACGGAGAAGAACGTCGGCCGTTTCTTCCGCCTCCGTCGTCTCTGGCGGATAGCCAAGTGGCTCGCCGTGGCGGCCGTCCTCGCCTTCCTCGCCCTCTCGTATCACTTCCGGAGCCTCGACCGCATGATCGAGGCGAAATTCGACCGGCCGCGCAAGTGGGACCTCCCGTCGCGCGTCTATTCGGACGCCGAATACATATATCCCGGCGTCGATGTAAAGGCGCGGGAAATAGTCGCCAAGCTCGACCGGCTGGGCTACCGCAACACGGGCGAGACGATCTCCGGGCCCGGCGATTACTCGGTGGGCGCAGGCAGGCTCGACATCCATCTGCACGACTTTGACTACCCCGACGAAAAGTTCAACGGCTTCGCGGTGAGGTTCTCGCTCGATGGCAGCGCCGTGAAGAACATCACGGCCCTCAAGAGCGGCGAGCAGATGGAACTCATGCACCTGGAGCCGGAGGAGATATCGTCGATATTCAACGAGGCGATGGAGGACAGGACCATCGTGAACCTCACGCAGATCCCCGAGCGCCTGATCGAGGCGATCATCCTCATCGAGGACGACAGATTCTTCCAGCACGGCGGGATTGATCCGCTGGGAATCGCGCGCGCCGCGGTGGTCAACATAATGTCGATGCGCGTGGTCCAGGGCGGATCGACGCTCACGCAGCAGCTGGTGAAAAACTTCTTCCTCTATCCCAAGCGGTCGTTCGTCAGAAAGATCAACGAGATGCTGATCGCCTACAGGATCGAGAAGAACCACACCAAGGCGCAGATCCTCGAGGCCTATTTGAACGAGATATACCTCGGCCAGCGCGGCGCGTCATCCGTTTCGGGAGTCGAGGAGGCGAGCCGCCTCTATTTTGCGAAGGACGCGGGGCAGATTTCACTCGCCGAATCGGCGCTTCTGGCCGGCATGATCCGGTCGCCAAACGAATACAACCCGATCACGAAGCCGGACAAGGCGAAGGCCAGGCGCGATTTCGTGCTCAAGCGCATGCTGGAGAAGGGGCTGGTGCCGAAGGATGAATACGCCGCCGCGGTCGCCGAAAAGATAGTCACGCCCAAGCCCAAGATGCGCGTCTCCACGGCCCCGTTCTTCATCGACTTCGTGAAGCGGCAGATCGCCGACCTCTATCCACAGGAGGTCTTGCAGACCGAGGGCCTGCGCATCTTCACCTAGCTCGATATGTTCTCCCAGATCGCCGCCGAGCGCGCGGTCTCCGAGGAGCTCGCGCTCCTTGAGAAGAACAACGCCAAGCTCCTGCCCAAGGACCACCCGGGGCCGCTGGAGGCCTGCCTTGTGGCGATCCAGCCCTCAACCGGATATGTGCGCGCGCTGGTCGGCGGCCGCAGCTACGCGTCGAGCCAGTTCGACCGCTGCACGCAGGCTGCGCGCCAGCCGGGTTCGACCTTCAAGCCGTTCGTCTATCTGACAGCACTCGATCCCAGGCGTTCGAGCAGGCCCTTCACTCCAGCGTCGATCATCGACGACACGAGCTTCGAGATCGAGGCCGGCGGCAAGATGTGGAGCCCGAAGAACTACGAGAAGAACGAGCACGGCCCGGTGACGCTCTCGACCGCGCTCGAGCAGAGCATGAACATAGCGACGGCGAGGCTCGCGATCGAGGCGGGCCTCGAGAACGTGGTCAAGACCGCGCGAGACGCCGGGATCACGAGCCCGCTCGATGCGGTGCCGTCGCTCGCTCTCGGCGCGTTTGAGGTGAGGCCGATGGAGATGGCCGCCGCCTACACGATATTTCCGAACGGCGGCATACGGGCTGAGCCGCTCGCGATCATCAACGTGGTCACGAAGGAGGGCGAGATCCTCCAGAAGAAGTCGCTCCAGATGAAGAGGGCGTTCGACGCCGCTCCGGTCTACATCGCGACGACGATGCTCAAGGGCGTCATCGACCGCGGCACGGGCGCTGGCGCGCGCAGCCTGGGGTTCACCGCCACCGCGGCAGGCAAGACCGGCACGACATCCAACTACCGCGATGCATGGTTCTCGGGCTTCACGCCGTCGCTCCTCGCCCTCGCGTGGGTCGGCTACGACGACAACGCGGAGATAAAGATGAGCGGCGCGAGGGCCGCCCTGCCGATCTGGGCTCACTTCATGAAGGAAGCGGCACCCTCCGGCGGCGGGGATTTCTCTGGTCCTTCCGGAGTGATTCTGGTAAAGATCGACCCCCGAACAGGGGGCCTCGCCGGCGGTTCTTGCCCCGGCGGTATCACCGAGGCCTTCATGGAGGGGACGGAACCAAGGCAGACATGCGACGAGATATCTATTCATCCTGCAGACCCCATCAGAACGCTGACGCTCACTGCGCCGAAGACGGCGGCCGCGCCGGAGGCCGTGCCAAAGGCAGCGCCCGAAAATTCGAAGCCGGGCGATTTCTGATCCTTCTGCTGTCGCTTTTCCTCGCTGCGGTGCTCGCTGGGTGCGCCTCAGCCCCCAAGAAACAGCCTCATAAAAAAATCCCGACGGAGACCCATAAACCGGCGTCTGAACCTCAAACGCCTGCGGTGAAGCCGCCGCCCGAGGCGGTGCGCACAAACGCGCGGCCGTCCACGGCGGAGACCGCGACGCCTCAGCGTCAGGCCTCCATGCGGCTCGTGGAGAAGGGGAAGGCGCTCATGGACGCGCAGAATTTCGATCGAGCCTCCGCCACCTTCAGGGACGCGATCAACGTCGATGCCTCAAACGGGCTGGCCTATTATTATCTGGCCGCGGCGGATGCGAAGACTGCTCAAGCCGCGGTCGCGCTCGGGCTCCTCGACAAGGCCGAGGCGCTGCTCGGCGCCGACGCGGAGTGGATGGACCGCATCAACGAGCTTCGCTCGGAACTCGGCGCGCCAGCCTCGAAACCCACGGTGCCGTCTCCCATAGACCAGGCATTTTAGAGATTCCCTACTGATATTTTTTGAACCGGGGAAACCATCTCGGCACCGCGTCGCGATATGCCCGATATTCCCTGCCGAAGCGCTCGAGGAGCGCCGGTTCCTCGAAGAAGACCACCCAGAAGTGCATGCACCACGTGAAGAGGAGGGAATAGGCGATCATGGCGATCCGCGACGTGATGAGCGCCTCGCCCCAGAGCGTGAGGATTGCGCCCAGCATGAAGGGGTTTCGGACGCAGCGATAGGGGCCGGCGATCGTGAAGATGCCGCCGGCGTCATATGGCGCTGGGCGGCTCTTTCCCGGGATGAATACGGTCGCGGCGCAGTAGATGGCGAGCGGCACGCCGATTGCCATCAGCGCGATGCCGGCGTAGCGGAGCTTTCCCATCGCGATCGGCGGGAAGCTCGCGTCGAACTGCATGGCCAGCCACGGCCCCACGATGAGCGCGATCAGAAGAAACGCCGTACCCCACAGGATGGCTCGAAATACGAACATGGTTTGTCTCCTCGCCTTTGCATGATATATATCAGAGCGGTGGGATAACGTAAAAGGATTTTGGGCGACATGGAGGAGGAACCCATATGATAGAAGCTGCCGTTGCCATGACGACGACGAATTCGGAGCTGGAGGCGAAGAAGCTCGCAGGCGGGCTTGTGAAGGACAAACTCGCCGCGTGCGTCCAGATCCTGCCGAAGATGCACTCCATCTACGAATGGGATGGCGAGATACACGACGACCAGGAATACCTGCTCCTCATCAAGACGCGCAAGGAGCTCCTGAAGGATGTGAAGAAATTCATCGAGAAGAACCACAGCTACGAGGTCCCCGAGTTCGTGGCGCTGCCGGTCGTCGACGCCCTCGGCGCGTATCT
>JAZDOG010000091.1:0-2012 GCA_043798915.1 Pseudomonadota bacterium
CTGATCCCGATCCCGAACCAGAGGATGAACAGCGGCGCCAGGGCGATCCGGGGGACGCCGTAAAAGGCGATGATGAACGGCTGAACGATCCGGTAAACCAGGTCAATCCGGGCGAGGAGGAAGCCCGACAAGAGCCCGGCGCCGGCGCCGATGGCATACCCGGTCAGGGCCTCGGTGACCGTGAACTGCATGTGGTAGAGGAGCTCTTCCTTGGTAAGCATGCCCCAGATGGAAAGGGCAATCTGGCTGGGCTTGCTGACGAAGAACTGATCCACGATGACGCCGGAACCGAATTCCCAGAGGCAGAATAATGCCAATCCCAGGATCACCTGTCCGAGCCGCGTGTCGCGGCGATTCTTCCGCTCGAGCGCGGTGTCCTTTATTTCCGTTTCACGGAGGATCTGCTGAGCCCGGCTTCCTTCCGCGGCGCCTATCATCGTCTGGTTTTCACAGGTATATGCCATTATTTCGCCCTCAATTCCACTTCGGTAATCTCTTCCTTCAGGTCGCGCCACAACCGGTCGAAGAATTCGGGGAACGCAGGCTCGGCGTGGATGTGAAACACGTCGCGCGGCCGGACGAGCGGAACCTTGTACACCTGCTTGATCCTCCCCGGCGCTCGGCTGAACAGGACGATCCTGTCCGAAAGCGCGATCGCCTCCACCAGATCGTGCGTCACGAAGACGATCGTCTTGCCGGTGCCATCCCAAAGCTTGAGCAGCTCATCCTGCAGGATGACCCGCGTCTGCGCATCCAGCGGCCCGAACGGCTCGTCCATCAGGATGATGTCCGGCTCGTAAATGAGGGTCCGCACGAGGGCGCACCGCTTGCGCATTCCCCCGGAGAGCTCGTGGGGATAATGGTTCTCGAAGCCGCACAGGCCCACCTTGGCAATATATTCCGCCGCTCTTTCGTGCCGCTGGTTTGCCGACACGCCTTGAAATTCCAGCGCCACCTCGACATTGTCGCGCAGCGTCCGCCAGGGCAGGAGGTTGTCGTCCTGGGTCATGTATCCGACGTCGGTGTTGATGCCGGTCACGGGTTTTCCCTTGTAGAGGACCTCACCCGCCGTGGGCTGGAAAATACCCGCGACCATGTTGAGGAGGGTGGACTTGCCGCAGCCGGATGGGCCGACGAAACTGACAAACTCGCCTTTCTCGATTGCGAGGTTCGCATCCTGCAGGGCGAGAATAGGATATCGCTTCCCACCGTCCCCCCTGGCGATGAAGGCTCGAAAAACGTCTTTGGCTTCAATGACAGGTCTCTCCGCCGGCATCTGATACCCCTGAGATTTGATTCTGATGAAGAACTTCTTTGGACGTTTAGCAGCTGAATTATTGTTTGTCAAGAAAAATTATATTCTCATTCAGTGTGATTGACATGGCTGAAAAAAGAGGGTACTCGGTTTAATAAAATCAATATTATCAATAAAATGAAAAATAAATGGAGAATCTGGAATGAAAAGAACTTGACTTCTAAAATCCTATAGGATATAGGTGTAAAACCTATAGGATATAACATTAAAATGGTGTGGCAATATGCCTATCGTTTCCAAGACTAAAAATGTGGCAGTATATAAAAAGCTGCGACAGGATATTATAAAAGGTAAATTAAAGCCTGGCCAGAAAATCGTCATGGCTGATCTTGCGAAGGCATTCGGCCTGAGCGAGACGCCTGTCCGAGAAGCTATAAGAAGGCTGGAAAGCGACGGGCATGTGCATTTTACACCTCACATGGGCGCCATCGTTGCAAAAATTGATGAGGGCGAACTTGTCGAAATTTACCTCATCAGGATTGCGTTGGAGGCGCTCGCCACAAGATTGGCAAGCCCCCATATCACGGATAAGGATATCGATTTCCTCAACAAAAAGAACCATGAAATGGAAATTGCGATACAACAGGGCAAATACGAAAATCTCGGCAGTTTAAATAAGAATTTTCATTTAAGAATCTATAAGGCGGCGCCTTTTCCTCGACTTTACAAGATGATTTGCGATCTTTGGGACACGTTC
>JAZDOG010000092.1:0-23200 GCA_043798915.1 Pseudomonadota bacterium
TCAAAGAACCTTTGCCGATCAGCATCAGCAAGAAATATCTTCCGCCGCCCAAAACCCCGGTGCATTACATGATACCATGCGCCAGCATATTCAACCCGTAACGGTCTCGCCATACAGGCACCCTTACACAAAGACTGTCCAATGTCCAGACTTGACCCCTTTAATGACCCCTTTAAAAGACTGTCCAATGTCCAGACTTGACCCCTTTAACCCTTTACTTTACTTCGCATCCCTATTTTATGGGAGCAGATTTTGCAGACCCTCTAGTGCTTGGACCTTCTCAAGGTTGGCCTGGGCTATCTTTCGAAATCCATCTGATATCGTGGAATTGTTGCTAACCTCGGTCCAAAAGTCTTTGCCTGCCATCCATACATCGTTCCATATGTCAAAGTTGGACGGTTTTGGCATAGGGGATGTGAAGATTTGCTGGGTGAGCTGTTCGTTCTGCGGGGCGTAAAGCATTGGGAGCATGTCATATGCCGGAGCCAGGCCTAATATTTTTTCTGCGCTAAAATAAAATGAAATGTTGGCCAAATGCATGTCAGTGTTGGCAATCAATTGGCCGAACATTTCATGCCATCGAACAGCTTCATAAGCTTCCTTGCTGATGATTTTTTGAACCAGTAGTTCCTTTGAAATATCTGTCCAATTTCCAGTTTTCCCTACATATTCTGCAGAAAGGGCTTCCAGTGAAATAAGTCCCTTGCGACCGCGTTCCCCGATGCGATCGAAACGCTCAGTCTCCAGGAACACCTGGTCGTCACCATGGATAATGGTCGATACAGTTGTTGATCGGCCATATCGCTTGAGGACCTTAAGGCCTGTGTGTTCACAGATGAGAAGGTCCGCACGTCTTTGGCCGACAGCACTTTCCACCTTAGGTGAAAATTTTACCAAAACAGGTTTCATTTCTGGTCCTACAACCGCAGGGAACTTAGGTTGTTCTCCTCCGGCAGAAGAGCCAGGATCTCCGAATTGCAATATGTTGATGGCAAGTTTGGGATATTCAATTTCACGTTCCTCGCGTCTCACATATTTTCGTTCGCCAATATATTGCTTCAAATAAAGGTTGAATGCCGTGTCTCCAAGAATAAGATTTCCAATAAGATCACATCCATATTGGGTGAGATATCTTATGGCATCATCCGCCGACCAATCCTTGATATTATTTGGAAGGCTCAGTTCAGGATGCGTTCTTGGAATCAGACGCCCCAAAAATCCCTTGGGCCGAAGGTCGTCGATAAAATATGGAAGGTCTTCAAAGAAGCGGCCTGATCTGCCGTTGGTATCGGCTGGCTCGAAGTAAAATCCCTTGGGATAAATGGCATGCAGTCTGCCGAATTGAGAGGCTTTTCCACTTTCGTCGATCGTGTAAATCGTCAAATTATCACCTGCGTCAGGAATATTTCTTTTTAAGGCATATGTTGTTTTGCGTGCATGTCCAATCACGACAATATCGTTCGGAAATCGGGCCGAGGCTTTGGAAAATGACGACTGACTGATACCCAAATGCGAGAAGGCATCGCTTGCCTTTAATGGTCCTTTAGCTAGAAGTTCTTGAAGCCCCAGAATAATTTTTTCAAGATCGATCAGAGGTCCTCTTGGCATATATATAGAATAGATCGCAATTAACATATTGTCAATATAAATTAACATGTTAGTGTTATGTAGTGCGTTTTTAGAATAGATATAGAATAGATTTTACTAGATGACACAAAATTGCTGGCAACGCAGAAACCTCAAAACGCGGATATAGAGGAATCAAGCGGGTGCGCCCTGCCGGGCGCACCCAAACGAAAAGGCCGCCGAGATCCCAGCGGCCATTTCATTTGGTGGAGCCTGCGGGAGTCGCACCCGCAAAACCGTCAGACGGAGCAAATATTACATATGTATTTCAGGGAGATACGTCTGGATGTTCTTTGCTCCGTCTGACGCGGCTTTGTCCAGCGACACGAGCGAAGCATCGGTTTGTTTACGTTGGTTTGCTGTGCCTCACGTCCTGCCCCTTGGCCATGAAGATAGCAAGCTCCGCGATATTAGTGGAGTGATCGGCAATGCGTTCCAAATATCTGACTATCGAAGTGGCTGGAAAAAATTGCCTTATGCTGCCCGGTTCTTTTACCGAGCGGTCGAGGAGTTCAGTGACGTAATACTCCGTCAAATCATCCACAATATCGTCGTTTTTCAAAACACCCTCGGCCTTCGCAACGTCGGCATTCACAAACGCATCAATACTGTCTTTCAGCATCATCTGGACGATTGACGACATCCGTGTAAGATCGACCGGGGAATCCCCCTCCTTCGCAATTTCGATTACGCGACTTGCCGTATTGACGGCAAGATCTCCCACGCGCTCCAAATCAGTCACGATTTTGAGTCCGCGGGTGATAAATCTCAAATCTCCGGCGGCGGGTTGATAACGCGCCAATAATTCGATGCACTGCTCATCGATTGACACCTCCATCGCGTTTATCGCATGATCTCTCTCAATAATCTGATTCGCAAGTTTCGCGTCGCGACGGCCAAGCGCCACCATGCAATCGGCCACCATCCCCTCCACTCTCGAACCCATAGCGAGAATTTGCTGCTTGAGCTCCGTAAGCGCCTCATCAAAATGATGATCTATGTGACCGTCCATATTTTCCTCCCTATATTTTAACCGTATCTTCCCGAAATATAATCTTCCGTCATTTTGTTGCGCGGCGTCGTGAATATTTGATTTGTCTTTCCGAATTCGACCAGTTCTCCCAATAGCATAAAACCGCAATCTTCGGAAACCCGCGCGGCCTGCTGCATATTATGAGTCACGATGACTATCGTGTAATCCTTCTTCAAGTCTTGCATGAGCTCTTCGATCCTCATTGTGGCTATTGGATCTAACGCCGAACACGGCTCGTCCATCAAAAGGATTTCGGGTTTAACCGCGAGGAGCCTCGCAATGCAAAGCCTTTGTTGCTGTTCGCCGGAGAGCTTGAGCGCGCTATCCTTCAGGCGATCTTTCAAATCCTTCCACAGATCCACGCCCTCAAGGCTTCTCTGCACGGCCTCTTCCAAAATAGATTTCTTTTTTGTGCCGTGAATTTTGAGACCATATACAATATTTTCAAATATCGACAACGGAAACGGATTGGGGCGTTGAAAGACCATGCCGACCTGTTTTCTTAAATTCGACAAACCCGTCTCCAAGATGGATTTGCCGAACACCTTGACTTCGCCCGTGATTCTCACGCTGTCAATCAGGTCGTTCATCCTGTTGAAGACGCGCAAAAGCGTCGATTTGCCGCACCCGGAAGGACCGATCATAGAGGTGATGCGCTTGGGTGTAATGGACATATTGACGTCTATAAGCGCCTGAAAATCACCGTAATACAAACATAAATATTTACATTCAATCACGCCCATAATTTTTATCCGAACTTGCCCGTTACGTATTCTTCCGTTTTTTTATGCCTCGGCCTCGTGAATATTATTTCAGTTTTATCTATCTCGATCAACTCCCCCATAAGCAGGAATGCGGTGCGATCTCCGACGCGCGCGGCCTGTTTTGTGTTGTTTGTTACGAGGATGAGCGTGTGGTTTCGCTTGAGTTCTTTCATTGCGTCTTCCACTTTTGCCGTTGAAATCGGATCGAGCCCTGAACACGGTTCGTCAAACATGATTATCTCCGGTTCGACAGCCAGCGTGCGTGCAATGCAAAGCCGCTGCTGCTGGCCACCGGAAAGACTCTGCGCCGGCATTTGAAGCCTATCTTTCACTTCGTCCCACAAATACGCTGCCTTAAGCGACGACTCGACAATTTCGTTTCCTCTTGTCCTGTTGATCCTGCACGAAAGTTTTGGCCCGAAAAGGACATTTTCGCGGATGCTCATCGGAAGCGGAATTGGCAGGGCATATATTATCCCAACACGACGTCTGAGTTCTTCGACGTCCCTAAATATGACCACGTCCTTTCCATCTAGTAAGATTTCACCTTCTATGACCGCGCCTGGAATTCGATCGGTCATCCTGTTTATTGCGGAGAGCAGGCTTGATTTTCCGGAATTTGCGGGGCCAATTATGCTCAATATCTCATTTGCGTAGACGGTCATCGACATATTTTTCACCGCGTAGATATCTCCAAAAGAGATATTGAGATTTCGGACCTCAATTTTTTTTGAAACTATCGTGGTCATGCCGCGCGCCTCCCGCGCATAAGTCTGTGCATCAACGTGTACGCGCTGACATTGATAATGAGGATCGTAAAAATGAGTATCGCGGCGGTCGCATAAGCGTTGTCGTTGGACACGCCCTCGCGCGCGAGTATGTAGAAGTGCACCGCCATTGTCCTTGCGGAGTCGAAAATCGACTTCGGCATTTGGATGGCTGAACCGGCGGTGAATATCACAACCGCTGTTTCCTCAATCGACCGGCCGATCCCAAGTATCACGCCAGTGAGGATACCCGGCAAAGCGCAGGGCAGCACAGATTTTGTGACGACCTGCCAGCGCGTCGCGCCAAGCGACGCGGCTACATCCCTGTATTGCCGCGGAACTGACCGGAGCGCTTCCTCGGCCGTCCTGATGATTGTCGGGAGTACCATCGCCGCGAGAGAAAGGCCGCCGGACAATATCGACCAGCCGAATCCCAGAATCACGACAAAAAGTATAAAGCCGAAGAGGCCAAAGATTATCGAAGGGACTCCGGCCAGACAGTTAATGCCGAACCTGATTGTCTGCGTGACTTTCCCTTCCTTTGTGTATTCCGCAAGATAGATCGCACTCGCGATGCCGAGCGGAGCCGCGATGCCAATGGCGACAATGACTATGAACACCGTGCCTGCGATCGCCGGCAATATGCCACCCGCCCTGCCCATGTCCAGAATCGGTTCAGTGAGGAACGAATATGATATGTGTTCAAAACCGTTCACCAGCACAAATCCTATTACCGATATAAGCACGCAGATCGCCAAGGCGCACGCGAGCGTCAGCATTACTTTTGCAATTTTCTGCGCCGTGGATGGAGAGATGACCATAAATTAAGGTCTCTGTTTTGCAACTTTTAGCGCAATCGCATTTAAAATCATTATAAAGAAGAATAGAACGACTCCGGTTGCAAACAGCGCCTGTCTGTGCTCGCCCACTGCATAACCCATTTCAATCGCGATATTAGCCGTGAGCGTCCTGACGGAGTCGAGTATTGAATGAGGTATTCCAGTTGCGTTGCCAGATATCATTATTACCGCCATCGTTTCACCAATCGCCCTGCCCATTCCCAAAATGATTCCGGCTAGTATCCCGGAGCGCGCAGCGGGGATCATCACCCTCCATGCCGTCTGCCATTCGGTCGCGCCGAGCGCTAGCGCACCTTCGCGATAATTCTTGGGAACGGCATTGATGGAGTCGATCGAAACGCTGACAATTGTCGGCAAAATCATCACAGCCAGCACGCACGATGCGGCTAGAATTGAAAGACCTGGGCCCCAAAAATTCTCCCTGATGAACGGCGCAAGCCACATCACACCCATAAACCCGTACACGACGGACGGAATGCCCGCCAAGAGTTCGATCGCGGGCTTCAAAACCTTTACCCAATTTCGCGGCGCAAACAGGGCAAGAAAGGTTGCGCACGCGACGCCAAAAGGCATGCCAAAGACAAGCGCGCCTAAAGTGATGCAGAGCGACCCGATTATAAATGGAAAAATACCAAACTGACCTTCGAGCGGCGCCCAGTGCGTTCCGAAAAGGAAGTGGAAAAATCCACTCCGCAGCATGATTGGCAGGCCTTCCTTGAAAATGAAGAGCGCGATGAGCGCCAGAATACCGGTCGATGAGCACGCTGCGACAAACAGCAATTTAGATATGAAGCGATCCATTAATTATCTCGCGGCAATCAATCCTTCTTTTTCCAGGAGTTCCTGCCCTTCGTTTGAAAGGACATAGTCGATGAAATGTTTCACATACTCCTTGGGTTCGCCCTTTGTCAGGAAAAAGATGGGACGGGCAAGGGGATAGGTATTATTTTTTACATCCGCGTTTACAGGTTTGACGCCATTGTACGCCAAGGCTTTGACCTTACCGTTTACAAGTCCGATCGAGACGTAACCGATGGCGGAGGAGTCGTTTGCCACAGCTTCTCTGCACGTGCCGTTCGAGTTTTGAAACAGGGCATTCGAAGTGAGCTTCTCGTCGCCAAGCACGAGCTTGTCAAAAGACTTCTTCGTGCCGCTGCCTTCTTCGCGCGAAATTACCCTTATCGGAACGTCCTTGCCACCCAAATCCTTCCAATTTGATACTTTACCGGAAAAAATATCCTTCGCCTGTTGAGATGATACAGAGTTCACAGAATTTGCCGGATTGACTACTATTGCGATTCCGTCTTTCGCCACGATTGTTTGTGCAAGTTCTTTGGCTTCGTCCGGGAGTTTTAGCATATCTGCCATCCCAATGTCCGCCGTTTGCGAAAGTGCCGATTGTATTCCAACCGCCGACCCGCCACCCTGCACGTTGATCTGCACACCCTTGTTTATGATTAAATATCTCTCCGCCAGTTTTTCGGCAAATGGCTGAAAGGCCGTCGAGCCGGCAAGCGTTATAGTTTTACTAGACGAACGTGAACAGCTGTTTAGTGTTACACAAACGGCAATTAACCCAAAAATCAAACCAACCCCTGCCATTCTTAGAAACTTTGATTTCATAAATCCTCCTTTTTATGTAAGTCACCTAGTGGAACAAAATTAGAAAAATGTTTGTAATTTGGTGACCATTCACGTGCCTATGGAGATATAAGCAGTATCCCATGAATCGGCAAGGGGTTTTTATAGCACAAATTTTTTAAAGAAACAGGCTCTTTTTGAGGGTTGTAGTCGTGTAGCATCGCTTCATGGGAAATTTGCAATGTCCAGATCGGAAAATTTCAGGGTAGTTGTCGCTTGGCATTAGCGCTTCAGCTGAGCACTGAATAACCTCTTTCCCATGTTGGTATGCAGCTTTCACCTCCTCGTATGTTGCAGTTTGAGGTCCACCTTATTACGCACACGTGATGCCGGTCGCCCGGAACGAATGACAGGCTCACAGCGGCCCTTGCTTGCGCAACATACGATCTGATCGTCTGAACATCCAGCCCTTGACATGTAATAGCCAATTGGCTATACTACCCATTGTGAAGGTTCTATTTTATGTCTCGGCTTCGGGGAGGTCGCCGGTCGAGGAATATATCCGCTCGCTTCCCAAAGCGGATCAGGCCCGCTTTGTAGACGTTTTCCACGGCATCTCTGCGTTCGGGCTTCAATGTCCCAGGATTGCATTTCGGCAGCTGCACGGGAAGCTCTGGGAGATCAAGTTTGCAGCAAGAGGAGGCGGATATCGCATCTGCTACGTCGTTGCCGATGGGGAAAACATGATATGGCTCCACGTATTCAGAAAAAAGACGAGAAAAACACCACTGCACGACGTGGCAGTCGCCGAACGGCGAATGAAGGAGGTTCTATGCGAGTGAAGAAACACCGATCAAAAGCGGCTGGTCCTGTTTTCAAACGTCTGCTCAAAGACCCTGAGATCAGGCTGCACTACGAGGAAGAACATGCCAGAACGCTTATCGCCATAGCAGTCAAGACGGCGCGCGCTCGGGCCATGCTCACTCAAGCCTGCCTTGCCAAAAAGATCGGCACGACACAGAGCGTGATCGCCAGACTTGAAAGCGGCGAGGACAGGCGAATCCCGTCCCTTTCTCTCCTGGCACGCATCGCCACCGCATGCAAAGGTGAATTAGAGGTGGGATTCAAGTTCAACAAAGCCGCCTGAGAGGTCAGGCGCAGTCAGTTTTGGCAGGCGTGCCAGATGCAAGGCGCCCGACGAGTCAAGGCCGACCGGCTTGGCCAGCGGAGGGCAGGCCGCTTGGCACAAAAATGAAAAGGCCTCCGAGATCCCGGCGGCCATTTCATTTGGTGGAGCCTGCGGGAGTCGCACCCGCAACTTGAGAATGCCATTCTCACGTGATCCTGCTTCACTAAGGCCCCTAAACTTCAGTTTAAAGTTAGAAGTTTAAAGTGTAAAATTAAAGCAACCCTTTATGTTATTTCGACATCAAACACCATCCCCAACCGAGAGGAATATCGTTTAAGCCGCGTCCATTGTCAATCGCATTTCATGCATGCGCCCCTTCACCACTGGAAGAACACCCCCACCCTCGGGCCATGGAGTTTCTCGTCGCCCACGAGAAGCGCCCGATAGCCGGCGCGAACGCCGAAGAGCTTGTACTTGAATGATAAACCCGCCCCAAGGTCATATACGGTATTCCCCCTGAGTGTCGTGAAATACGGCAGGACATCGAACACGAAGTTCCTGTTGAAGAAGATATAGAATGGCAATCCTATGTCCATGCCCGTGCGGCGCTGTCCCCCCTTAATCACCCTGGCGCCAAGCGCCAGATTCGTCCCGAAATGCCGCGTGAAGATCGACCGCAGGAGGCCGTGCACGGTCCACATATCAAGCGAATTGTTCGGGCTCTTCTCAAAAATGCGCGAATACTCGCCGTCGACGCCGAGCACCAGGTACCCCGCCTCCGCCTTGACGGAAAAGCTACTGAGGCCGCCAACCAGGTACTGATATGACGGCTCGATGCGGATCGTGGGCAGGGCCGGACTCCACTCCTTTTTGAGATCCTTGTAGAGGCCTTGGAAACCCTCCATGCCTGTCTGCATAAAGCCCATGAGGAGAAACTGCATGAACATCTCGATGGCGCCCTGCATGGCTATATCCCCTGCGCTCACCCCGCTTGTATCTTGCGGGGTCTCAGCCGCCGGCTTCCCGATCTCCTCTTCGAAGGATGACAGTTTCCCACTCTTGTCTTCAGCGGAGGCAGCCGTCGCCAATGCCGTTGAGGAGAGAAAAAACACAGCCATGAGAAGCGCCAATGACCTCTTCATATGCTCCCTATCCGAGCACGATGGCTCCGGAGACCAGCACCTTTGACACGAAGTTTGTCCCGTACCTGTAGAGGGGAAAATACTCGTCCGGGGCATCGAGGATTATGAGATCGGCGCGATTGCCAACAGCTACCCTGCCGCAGTCCGTGAGCCCCAGAACCGACGCGGCATTTTGGGTGACAGCGACGAGCGCCTCATCGCATGTCATCCCCATCTGCGCGACCGCGATCGTCGCCGCCATCCACAGGTCGAGCGACGGGTTCGTGCCGGGGTTGTAGTCCGTGGCAATTGCAACCTTGAGGCCCAGATCGATCATCTTCCTCACATCCGGGTAGCGGCCCCGACCGGCGAAGAAACTGGCGCCTGGAAGGACGACGGCTCCGACCCCTGCCCTGGCCATCGCGCGCATCCCTTTTTCCGAGGTATGGTCGAGGTGATCGGCAGAAAGGGCGCCAAGCTCCGCCGCGAGTTCCCCTCCCCCGACATCGCTGAACTGATCGACGTGAAGGTGCATTCCCAGCCCCATCGCCCTGGCGGCCGCGCCTATTTTGCGCGCCTCGTCGGCCGTGTATGCCCCATCCTCCACAAAGACATCGCATGCGCTTATGACCCCGGATTTTTTGGCCGCCGGGAGCATATCGTCGAGGATATGCTGCAGATATTCGCCACGGCGCCCCTTGAACTCCCGAGGCACGACGTGCGCACCGAGAAACGTTCCGACGATCCTCTGCGGCCCCCTGCCAGCAAGCGCACGGATGGCCTCCGTCATCTTCGCCTCGGCGGTTCTGTCCAAGCCATATCCCGTCTTTATCTCGATCGCCGTGGTGCCATGCGAGAGGGCCTCCATGGCGCGCTGCTCCGCAGAGGCAAAAAGCTCCTTAAGTTTCGCCTTGCGCGTGGCCTCGACCGTCGACATGATCCCGCCGCCTGAGGCCGCTATCTCCTGATAGCTCTTTCCCTGCGAGCGCAGGTTGAATTCACTTTGTCTGAAGCCGGCATGGACAAGATGCGTATGGCAGTCGATGAGGCCCGGCATGACAACGCCGCCGTCCGCATCGACGACGGCTTCGCGGTCCGCCGCATCAGGCAATTTCTTGCGAGGCCCTGCCCATGCGATTTTTCCGCTTCGGACTCGCACCGCGGCATCCTCGATGACGCCGAGAATCCCTTCGCGGCCTGCGCCCGGTTCCAGCGTCACCAACCGGCCTATGTTTTTTATCAGCATGTTATTCCCGGAATCTTCACGCCGCACCGTTTCGCACATTCTATTGCATCTTCATAACCCGCGTCCGCGTGGCGCAGGATGCCCATCGCCGGGTCGGAGGTGAGGACGCGCCCGATCCTGTGGGCCGCCGCATCCGTCCCGTCGGCGACGATCACCTGCCCAGCGTGGAGCGAATACCCGATCCCCACGCCGCCGCCATTGTGGAAGGAGACCCACGACGCGCCGTTGACCGCATTGATGAGCGCATTGAGGATCGGCCAATCCGCGACGGCGTCGGAGCCGTCTTTCATCGCTTCGGTCTCGCGGTACGGGCTCGCGACAGAGCCGCAATCGAGATGGTCGCGCCCTATGACGATCGGCGCCTTGACCTTTCCCTTTTTGACGAGATCGTTGAAGGCAAGGCCGGCCTTCGCGCGCTCGCCGTATCCCAGCCAGCAGATGCGCGCTGGCAGGCCCTGAAACGAAACCCGCTTCGCCGCCATGTCGATCCACCGCGACAAGGCCGCATTTTCGGGAAAGAGATCCTTGATTGCGCGGTCGGTCGCATGAATATCGGCAGGGTCGCCAGAGAGCGCCACCCATCGAAACGGCCCCTTCCCTTCGCAGAAGAGCGGACGGATATACGCGGGGACGAAACCCGGGAAGGCAAACGCGTCGGCCACGCCCGCATGCTCTTTCGCCTGCGCGCGGATGTTGTTTCCATAGTCAAACGTCGGCACGCCGCTCGAGTGAAAAGAGAGCATGGCCCGGACCTGCTCACCCATTGCGCGCCACGACTCTTTCCTGTAGCGATCCGGATCTTCGCTGCGAAGCCTTAAGGCATCGGCATATGAGATGCCGTTCGGGACGTAGCCATTCAGCACATCGTGCGCCGATGTCTGGTCGGTCACAAAATCAGGCCGGACGCCGCGCCTCACGAGTTCAGGATATATGTCCGCGGCGTTCGCGCAGAGGCCGATCGACACTACTTCCTTATTTTTCCGGGCCTTTTCGAGTCTCTTTAAAACTTCATCTAAAGTATTAACTTTTTCATCTAAATATCTAGTTTTTAATCTTTTTTCTATTCTATCACTATCTACTTCAATTCCTAAAAAAGAGACGCCCGCCATCGTCGCCGCAAGCGGCTGAGCGCCGCCCATCCCTCCGAGTCCGCCCGACAGGATCCAGCGGCCGCCCATCTCTCCGCCATAGTGTTTCCTGCCGGCTGCGGCAAAGGTCTCGTATGTCCCCTGCAGGATCCCCTGCGTTCCAATGTATATCCATGATCCGGCGGTCATCTGGCCGTACATCATGAGCCCTTTTCGCTCGAGCTCATGGAAGTGGTCCCAGTTCGACCAGTTGCCCACAAGGTTCGAGTTGGCGATGATGACGCGCGGCGCATCGGGATGACTGCCGAGTATGCCAACCGGTTTACCGGACTGGACGAGGAGCGTCTCATCCTCTTCGAGATTCTTGAGGGATTCTATGATCCGGCGATAGGAGGGCCAGTCGCGCGCCGCCTTCCCCCGACCGCCATAGACGACCAGATCGCCGGGGCGCTCGGCCACCTCGGGATCGAGGTTGTTCATGAGCATCCGCATGGCCGCCTCCTGCACCCACCCCTTGCAGGTAATTTCAGAACCCCGCGGCGCCCTTATGATCTCTGACATTGACAGTTGAACCCCTTATTGCTTCCCCAAAATGAAATTGCTTACCTCTGCCCTCACCCCTTCGTCATCCCAATCGACGGAGTTGTTTATGCGCTTCGCTATGATGCCGCTCTTGTCTATGAAGAACGTCTCGGGGACACCGTAGCTCTGGTAGGTATCGGCGACCCGGCCGTCGAGATCGGTCAGAACCGGGAAGGGAGGTTCGGTCGCCCTGAGGAAGGAACGAAGATCGCCCATGCCGTTCGGACCGTCCTCCGAGATGGCCACGACCGCCAGCCCCTCGGGCTCGAAGGCTCTGGCCAGCCGGGCGAGCGATGGAAACTCGCTCACACATGCCCCGCAGAACGTGGCCCAGAAATGGAGGATCACAGGACGGCCCTTGAACTCTGCCAGAGAAACTACCGGGCCCGCAACTGAGGAGAGCTCGACCGGCGGCGCTGCCTCCCCGACCTTCGGCCGATTCAGATACTGAAGCGCCGACATCGCCACGATGGCGATGCCGGCGATCAGGATAAAAATCCAGAAGCGCTTCATCATTTTTGGACCTGATTAATCGCCCGACTGAGGAGCCTTGCGCGCCGAGGCGGTCTTTCTCACAGCTGGCTTGCCCCCCTTGGCGGAGTGCTTTGCAGTCGCCTTATTGCTTTCGGCCGTGTGCGCAGCGGCCTTTTTTCCCGCCTTCTGAGCCCTCTTCTTCTCGACCCTGGCCTTCTTTTTGGCCTCTGAGTGCTCGCCGCCCTCGGCATGCGCGTGTTTTCTCTCACCGTCGATATACTCGATGGCGGCCATCGGAGCTGAATCGCCATGCCGCCAGCCAAGCTTCAGTATCCTGGTGTAGCCGCCGTTGCGATCGGCAAAGCGCTTTGCAAGCTCCGCAAAGAGCTTGTGCACGGCCTTCTTGTTGTGGATGATGGCAACCGCGCGGCGCTGTGCGTGGAGCGTCTTGCGCTTGCCCAAAGTCACGAGCCTGTCGGCGACCCTGCGGAGCTCCCTGGCCTTCGGCAGCGTCGTCTCGATGCGGTCGTTGAGGATCAGCGACGTCGCCATGTTGGCGAACATCGCCTTGCGGTGCGCTGACGTGCGGCCTAATTTTTTTCCATCGACATGATGTCTCATTGAAGATCTCCTATTCTACATCCTTCGGGCGGAAGCGCTCGGCATCTGTCACGGTGAAACTCTCTATCTTCATACCCAGCGAAAGGCCCATGCTGGTCAATATCTCCTTGATCTCGTTGAGCGACTTGCGGCCGAAGTTCTTGGTCTTGAGCATCTCAGCCTCGCTCTTCTGGCACAGCTCGCCGATGAACTTGATGTTGGCGTTCTGCAGGCAGTTGGCGGAGCGGACCGAGAGCTCCAGCTCGTCGACCCTGCGATAGAGATTCTCGTTGAGCTTCGGGCCTTCCTCGTATCTCTCCTCCTCGGCGGGCTCGGCCAGCTCCTCGAAGTTTATGAATATCTGGAGCTGCTCTTTCAATATCTTCGCGGCGAAGGAGAGCGCGTCGTCCGGACGGACGGAACCGTCTGTCCACACCTCCATCGTCAGCCTGTCGTAATCAGTGCGCTGGGCCACGCGCGCGTTCGTGACGCTGTAGTTGCAGCGGATGATCGGCGTATGTATCGAGTCGACCGGGATCGTGCCGACGGGATCATCGGGGCGCTTGTTCTGATCGGCGGCCACATATCCCTTGCCCATGCGCACGGAGAGCTCCGCCTTGAGCTTCCCCTCGAGGCCGATCGTCGCTATGTGCAGGTCGGGATTCAAAACTTCGAGTTTCGACGAGGTGACGAGATCCTTGGCAGTCAGGACCTTCTCGCCGCTCATGTCGATCCGGATCACATCGCTCTCGCCCTCGGAGAGCTTCAGGCGCAATTGCTTGAGGTTCAGCACGAGATCGGTCATATCCTCCTTGATCCCGGGGATTGTGCTGAACTCGTGCAGGACGTTTGCGATCTTCACGGATGTCACCGCCGCGCCCTGCAGCGAGGACAAAAGCACCCTTCTCAGCGAATTGCCGATCGTTATGCCGAAGCCGCGCTCCAGCGGCCGAACCACGAACTTGCCGTAGGTCGGCGTGACCTCGGCCTTGTCGAACTCCAGCCCTCTGGGCCTTATGATCCTTCTCCAGTTACGGTGCATATCGAACCTCCTCGCGCCACCACTCCCTGCTCTCGTTATCCTCAGGGATCCTCGGCGCTTGATTAATCATGCATGACGGAATTATTTCGAATACAATTCAACAATGAGCTGTTCTCGTATCGGTATCGTGAGCTGCTCGCGCGACGGGAATGCCATCACCTTGGCGGAGAAAGTATTCTTCTCGAGCATCAGCCATTCCGGAATCCCGCGGCGCTCCACAGACTCCATCGCCTCCGCGATGGCGGGCAGCTGCCGGCTCTTTTCCACGACCGTGACCGTGTCGCCCTGGCGGACGAGATATGACGGTATGTTAACACGGCGGCCGTTGACCTGGAAATGGCTGTGTTTCACAAGCTGCCTCGCCTGGCTGCGCGAGCGCGCGAAACCCATCCTGTAGACCATATTGTCCATCCTTCGCTCCAGAAGGAGGATGAGATTGTCGCCGGTCACTCCCTTCATCTGGTCGGCCATCTGGAAGCAGCGCCTGAACTGGCGCTCAAGCAGGCCGTACATCGCCTTGGCACGCTGCTTTTCGCGCAGCTGCATGCCGTACTCGGAGAACTTGCGCCTCCCCTGGCCGTGCTGGCCGGGGGCATAGGAGCGCCTCTCGAATGCGCACTTGTCGGTGTAGCAGCGATCGCCCTTCAGAAAGAGCTTCATGCCTTCACGGCGGCACTGCCTGCAGACTGACTCTATATACCTTGCCATGGTACAACCTCCTATGAAATCAGATCAAACTCTGCGCTTCTTCGGCGGCCTGCAGCCGTTGTGCGGTATCGGCGTTATGTCCCTGATCGAGGTAACCCTCACGCCCGTCTTCTGGAGAGCGCGCAGGGCGGACTCCCTGCCCGACCCGGGGCCGTTTACCAGCACCGCTACGCTGCGGAGGCCGTGGTCCATCGCTTTTCTGATGGCACCCTCGGCGGCCAGCTGCGCGGCAAAGGGCGTGCTCTTGCGCGACCCCTTGAAGCCGCACATCCCGGCCGAAGACCACGAGATGACATTGCCGGCCGGATCGGTGACGGATATGATCGTGTTGTTGAACGTCGCCAATATATGAACGACCCCGACGGCGACGTTCTTCTTCACCTTCTTCTTGCCCTTCTTCGGCGCTACCTTTTTGACTTCCTTTGTTTCCTGCGCCTCTTTTTTTACTTCCTTGACCTCAGTCGACATTTATTACCTCCCAATTCATGATCACTTGGTAACCGTCGCGATCTTCTTGCCGGCCACAGCTATCCTCTTGCGGCCCTTGGCTGTGCGCGCGTTCGTATGCGTCCTCTGGCCCCTGCAAGGCAGCCTGCGGATATGGCGAAGTCCGCGATAGGCGCCAAGATCCTTGAGACGCTTGATGTTTCCCTGTATCTCCCTGCGAAGATCTCCCTCCACCTTGTAGCCGGCGTCGAGCACCTCGCGGATCTTCGCGACGTCTCCCTCTGAGAGATCATCGGCGCGAAGGGCTTCATCGATCCCCGCGCTCTTGAGAATCCGTTTCGAGGTTGTGTGCCCTATCCCGTAAACATACGTGAGGGCTACAGCGATCCTCTTCTTGCCCGGGATATCTACACCTGCGATGCGTGGCATATGCCTCTCCTTATCCCTGCCTCTGCTTGTGTTTCGGGTTAGAGCAGATCACGCGCACGACTCCTTTACGGCGTATGATCTTGCACTTGGCGCAAATCTTTTTCACCGATGAACGTACTTTCATTTGAAACCTCCAGCAGCCCGGGCGCCAACTCACTTCGCCCTGTAAATAATTCTTCCCCTCGTCAGATCGTACGGAGACAGCTCTATCGTCACGCTGTCGCCGGGAAGTATCTTTATGAAATGCATCCGCATCTTGCCTGAGACGTGAGCAAGAACCTTGTGGCCGCTCGGGAGTTCCACCCGGAACATGGCATTCGGCAGCGTCTCCAGCACCTTTCCCTCAACCTGTATCGCCTCTTGTTTAGGCATATGCTCCGTTCATCAAAGTACGCTCAAAATCTCCGGCCCTTCGTCCATTATTGCCACGGAGTGCTCGAAGTGAACCGAGAGCCTCCTGTCCTTCGTGACGACCGTCCAGCCATCGGGGAGCACTTCCACTTCGTGCGTGCCCGCGTTGAGCATCGGCTCCAGCGCCAGGACAAGCCCTCTCCGAAGTTTCATCCCCGTTCCCGGCTCGCCGAAGTTGGGCACCTGCGGCTCCTCGTGCAGCTCGCGTCCCACCCCGTGCCCGACATAATCCCTGACCACCGAGAAACCCGCATCCTCCGCGCATCGCTCTATGGCCGCGGAGATGTCGCGCAGTCGGCCTCCTGCCTTCGCCGCTGCTACGCCGCGCATCAGCGCCTCTTCGCCGGCGGCCAGAAGGCGTTTCGCCTCAGAGCTCACCTTGCCCACCGGAAAGCTCCAGGCGTGATCGCCGAAGAAGCCGCCCAGGAGCACGCCGCAGTCGACGCTCACGACATCGCCCTCTTTCAGGCGCTTCTTGCCCGGGATCCCGTGGACCACCTCTTCATTCACCGAAACGCACAGCGTGTGGTGATAGCCGGGTACGGTCGGGAAAGCAGGCTTGGCGCGCCGCGCGAGGATCAAGCCGGTTGCGATTTTCTCGAGTTCAGCGGTCCTGACGCCATCCGCTATGACCCCGGAGAGCTTCTCCATCACCTCTGCAGCGATGCGATTGGCTTCGCGAAGCTTGTCCACCTCTTCTCGGGATTTCAGAATGATCATGCTCCCGCCGAAGGCAGTTCCTTATCAATCAAAGAGCGAATTCTTCCAAAGATATCGTCGATCGAGCCGTTCCCGGAAAGCCTGTGCAGCAAACCTTTGCCTTCATAATACGCAAGGAGCGGCGATGTCTGCCTGTTGTATACCGCGAGCCTGTCGCGGATCGTAGCTTCGTTGTCGTCGTCGCGCTGATACAGCTCGCCTCCGCACGCGTCGCAGATGCCCTCTTTCCTGGGCCGCTTGAACGACACGTGAAATCCGGTCCCGCATTCCCTGCACTGCCGGCGCCCAGAGAGCCTGGCCACGACCTCGTCGTCCGGGACGTCCAGACTCACCACGGCCGAGAGCTTCTGACCCATCTCTGAGAAGAGGCAGGTCAGCGCCTCCGCCTGGCCCACCGTCCTCGGAAACCCGTCCAGTATATAGCCCGAGGAGCAATCGGAAGACTTGATCCTGTCCTTCATTATGCCGACGATCACGTCGTCCGGCACGAGCTCGCCGCGGTCCATGAACCGCTTGGCGGAAAGCCCCACTTCGGTCTCATCGCGGACGGCAGCGCGGAGCATGTCGCCGGTTGACAACTGCGGAATTTCATAGAGCGATTCCAGCATCTTTCCCTGCGTCCCCTTGCCGCACCCCGGGGGACCTATCAGTATCAATCTCAAACTCTGTCTCATCCCCTTCTCCCCCTGAATCTCCCGCCCGCCTTTGCGCCGAGGAAGCCCTCGTAGTGCCTCGTGAGCAGGTGCGACTCGATCTGCGCCAGCGTATCCATCGCGACACCCACGACGATGAGGAGCGACGTGCCGCCGAACGTGTACGCGAGCGACGACGGGATCCCGAACTGGCGGATCAAAAGCTCAGGCAGGATGCAGATCGTGGCGACGTACAGCGCGCCGCCTAGCGTGATGCGCGTGAGCACCCTGTCTATGTAATCCGACGTGGTCTTGCCCGGCCTGATTCCCGGGATAAACCCGCCGTATTTCTTCATGTTGTCAGCGACGTCCACGGGGTTGAACGAAACGGCCGTGTAAAAATATGCGAAGAAGATTATCAGCGCTGCGTAGAGCGACGTATGTATCCAGCCTTGTGAGAGCGCATCCGATATGTGCTGCATCGGCCCGTTTTTCACGAACTGCGCGATCGTCGCCGGGAACATGATGATGGAGGAGGCGAAGATCGGCGGGATCACGCCGGCCGTGTTGATCTTCATCGGCAGATGGGAGGACTGGCCCCCGTACATCTTGTTGCCGACCACGCGCTTGGCGTACTGCACCGGGAGCCGGCGCTGCGCGCGCTCCATATATATGATCATGCCGATGATGAGCCCCACAAACGCCACCAGGAGCACGAAGCCGAAGAAGCCGCCGAACTGCTCCTTTGTGAACCACGCGTCGCGGAAGCCGACCGGTATGCGCGTCACGATGCCGGTGAAGATGATGAGGGATATGCCGTTGCCTATGCCGCGCTCGGTGATCATCTCGCCCAGCCACATGAGGAAGGCCGTGCCGGCCGCGAGCGTCACCATCGTCGTCACATAGAACTGCCAGGCCGGAACGCCGGGGAGAACCGCCCCCTGCTGTTCGAGGCCGAAGCTGATCCCCAGGCCCTGTATGAGCGAGAGGACGACCGTGCCATAGCGCGTGTACTGGGTGATCTTCTTGCGGCCCGCCTCGCCCTCCTTGGAGAGCCTCTCGATCGCGGGGACCGCGACCGTGAGGAGCTGCAGGATGATCGATGCGCTGATGTAAGGCATGATGCCCAGCGCAAAGACGGAGAACTGCGAAAGCGCGCCGCCGGAGAACAGGTTGAAGATTTCAAAGACCGTGCCCTGAGAGATGATCCTCTTGACCGCCTCAGCGCTGATGCCAGGCGTCGGAACGAATACGCCCATGCGATAAATTGCGAGCATTGCGACCGTGAAGAGGATGCGTTTTCTCAGCTCGGGTATCTTCGCTATGTTTGTGAACCCGTCAGCCACCTATCACCTCTGCCCGTCCGCCCGCGGACTCGAGTTTTTTCTTCGCAGACTCTGAAAAAGCCGCCGCCTTGACGGTCAACGCATTCGTTATTTCGCCGCGGCCGAGGATCTTGAGGCTCCGGGAGCCGCGGCCTATGATCCCCTGCTCGAGCAGGAGTTTTGCCGTCACCTCGGTGCCCGCCGGCAATTTCGCAAGCTGGTCGACGTTCACTATCTCGAACTCGCGGCGGAAGATGTTGGTGAAACCGCGCTTTGGGAGCCTGCGCTGGAGGGGCATCTGCCCGCCCTCAAAACCGACCTTATGGTATCCGCCGGCGCGCGATTTCTGGCCCTTGTGGCCCCTGCATGAAGTGCCGCCATGGCCGGATGCATCGCCGCGCCCAACCCGCTTGGGATGTCTTTTTTTCCGGCCAGCCGGTATTCTGATCTCATTGAGCTTCATCTTCCCTCCGAACACCTCAACTCAAGCGCTCTTCGTTATTCCCTCTTCCACAATCTGCACCAGATGAGGGATGCTCTTCACCATCCCGCGCGTTTGCGGTGTATCCTGCAGGACGCGTTCTCCCTGGAGGCGCGAAAGTCCCAGGCCGCGGACCGTCTCGCGCTGCTTGGGATATCTGCCGCAGGGGCTATGGACGAGCTTGACTCTCATTAATTTCTGCATTTCCGGACCTCATTCTCAGTTTCCGTTCGGGTGATATCAGCTGGCTCAGACCGTTTAAGGTGGCCCTGATCACATTGTGCGGATTGCTAGTGCCTATCGACTTCGTCAGGATGTTGCGTATCCCCGCCGACTCGACGACAGCGCGCACCGGGCCGCCGGCTATGACGCCGGTTCCGAGCGATGCGGGCTTCATAATAACTTTACCGGCGCCGAAACGACCAAAGACCTCATGCGGTATCGTGTCGCCGACGACCGGAATGCGTATCATCTCGCGCTTGGCATGGTCGGTCGCCTTGCGGATGGCTTGAGGGACCTCCTTGGCTTTGCCGAGGCCAACGCCCACTCGCCCGTTGCCGTCGCCAACCACCACGAGGGCCGAAAAGCTGAACCTCTTGCCGCCCTTGACCACCTTGGCGACGCGGCTGATGTGGACGACGCGTTCGATCAGATCGGATTTCTGTGACTGAAATCTTTCCATATCAGAATTTCAATCCTTTCTGCCTCGCGGCATCTGCCAGAGCCTTGACCCTGCCGTGATAGAGGCAGCCGTTGCGGTCGAAAACCACTTGCTCTACACCCTTCAGCTTCGCGCGCTCGGCGATGATTCCGCCGATTGTTTTCGCTGCCTCGCAATTGCCGGTGCCCTTCTTCCCGTGAAAGTCCTTCTCGCAGGTCGAGGCGGAAGCGACAGTCTGCCCGGTGGCGTCGTCGATGATCTGGACGCTGATGTGCTTCAAGCTCCTGAAGACGCTCATCCTCGGCCTCGCAGCCGTGCCGGATATCTTCTTCCTGATGCGGCGTTTGCGCCGCCCGCGACCTGCCAGATAGAGAGACATATTTTATCCTCCTGTCGTGCCAGCGGCGGCCTTGCCGACCTTCCGCTTCACGACCTCATCTGAATACCTCACGCCCTTGCCCTTATACGGTTCCGGCGGACGATACCTGCGTATGCACGCGGCCGTCTCGCCGACGAGTTTCTTGTCGATGCCCTGGATCGTTATTCTCGTCTGTTTGTCGACCATGACCGCGATTCCATCAGGGAGCGCGAACTCGATCGGGTGCGAGAATCCAAGGCTCAAATTCAGGGCTTTGCCCTTCAGCTCGGCTCGATAGCCCACTCCCACGACGTCCAGTATGCGGCTGTATCCTGTCGTGACGCCGACCACCATGTTCTGGATGAGAGCGCGGACGAGCCCCTGTTCGGTGCGCGCGCGGCGGCCATCGTCTTTTCTCGTCACCGCGATCGCACCGTCGGTGATCCTGGTCTCGACGCCCGGGTACCTGCTGGCGTCAAGGATGAGTTTCAGCTCGCCCTTGGGCCCACGGACCGCAAGCTTCTCGTTTTCAATCTTCGCCGTGACTCCCTTAGGGAGAACCACCGGCTTTTTTCCTATGCGTGACATGACTTGCTCCTATTAAACCCGGAATGACTACCACACGGTGCAAAGCACCTCTCCCCCCAAACCCTGCCGCTTCGCGTCGGTGTCCCTCATGACGCCCTTTGATGTCGAGAGGATCGCAACACCCACGCCCTGCCGGCTGGGCCGGATATCGCGTGCCCCGATATAGACCCTGCGCCCCAGCTTGCTCGTCCGGCTCAGATCGGTGAAGATGGGCTGGCCTTCCTCGGTGTACTTGAGCTCGATGATGAGCGCCTTGCGCCATCCTTCGCCTGCCACCTCCGCGCCTACGATGAAACCCTCGTCCTTGAATATCCGGGCGATGGCCTCCTTGAGGCTCGAGTGGGGCACGGACACCTGCGGATGCCCGGCATTTGCGGCATTCCTTATCCGCGTGAGCATGTCGGCAATCGGATCATTCACGACCATATGATTTCCCTCTCCTTGATTGAGCTCGCCACTGTCATGAGGATGACAATCACCAGCTCGACTTCATCACGCCCGGCAGTTCGCCCTTGAGCGCCATATTGCGGAAGCAGATGCGGCACATGTCGAACCTGCGCATGTACGCCCTGGGCCTTCCGCAGATCGGGCAACGGCTGTATTTGCGGACGCCGAATTTCTGCTTGCGCTTCGACTTCACCATTATCGATGTCTTTGCCATTTTAACCCCGTCTCGTGACGTCTGTTCAGGCCGCTCTGAACGGCATTCCCAAAAATCCCAGGAGGGCCTTGCCCTCCTCGTCGTTGTCCGCAGTCGTGACAAACGTTATGTTCATCCCGTTCACCTTCGACACCTTGTCGAAGTTGATCTCCGGGAAGATGATCTGCTCTGTCAGCCCCAGCGTGTAGTTCCCGCGGCCATCGAAGGACTTGGGGGACACACCCTTAAAATCGCGGACGCGCGGCATGGCGACATTCACCAGCCTCTGCATGAACTCATACATCGCCTTTTTTCTGAGCGTCACCATCGCGCCGACCGCCTGGCCCTTGCGGAGCTTGAAGTTGGCTATCGATTTCTTCGCCCTGGTGATGACCGGCCGCTGACCCGCGATCACCGCAATTTCACCGGCCGCGGTCTCCAGTATCTTGATATCCTGCAGCGCCTCCTTCATGGAGGTGTTGATGACGATGCTCCTCAGCCTCGGCACCTGCATGCGGTTCGTGAAGCCGAACTGCTTCATGAGCGCAGGGACACACTCCGTGTTATATTTCTTCTCGAGCTCCGAAGGGACCTTGGGCTTGAGTTCTTTCCGAGGCTTGGGGGTCGCTTCCTTTTCGTCCTGAGCTTCCTCAGGCTTCGCCTTGTGAGCAGCCTTCTTTTCCTTATGCCCTTCGGCAGGCACAGCCTTGGGAGAAGCTTTTTTGTCCGCCTTTTTTGTCTTTTCGTCTGCCACGGCCTTCCTCCTTGCCAGTTACATGTTTCCTAAGTCACTTCACCGCAACCGCGATCACCTCGCCGGTCGCCTTGGCCACGCGGACCTTGCGCCCATCGACGATCTTCGCTCCGATGCGCGACGCCCTGCCCGCCTTCTCGTCATAGTACATGACATTCGAGATCTGGATGGGCGCCTCTTTATCGATGATGCCGCCCTGGCGGTATTGCTGCGTCGGCTTCTGATGCCGCTTGACCATATTGACGCGCTCGACGAGCACCCGGCCCTTCTCGCGATCTATGCTGATCACCCTGCCGGTCTTGCCCTTCTCCTTGCCGGTGATCACCTTGACCATGTCGTTTTTGTGGATCTTCATTGTCGTTCCTCTCTCAAAGAACTTCCGGAGCAAGCGAGATGATCTTCGCGAATTTCCTGCCGCGCAGCTCTCGGGCGACGGGGCCGAAGATGCGCGTCCCCACCGGCTCGCCCGTATCGCTTATCAGAACAGCCGAGTTCTCGTCGAATCGTATCGCCGATCCGTCGCTGCGCTTGATCTCTTTTCTCGTGCGGACTATCACCGCTCTCTTGACGTCCCCCTTCTTCACCTTGGAATTGGGGATCGCCTCCTTGATGGAGACGACGATGATGTCGCCGATCGTCGCATAGCGCCGGCGCGTGCCGCCCAGCACCTTGATGCAGCGCACGCGCTTGGCGCCTGAATTGTCCGCAACCTCTAGCTCGCTCATCTGTTGAATCATAAATTGCTCCCGCGCCCGTCACTCGACTGCGGACGCCTTCGATATTATCTGGTCAACGCGCCAGCGCTTCCGCTTGGACAGCGGCCTGCATTCGCGGATGAGAACCGTGTCGCCCACACGGCAGGCATCTTTCTCATCATGAGCCATGAATTTGCTCTTGCGCCTCACGTATTTCTTGTATGTCGGCTCAAGCACGGTGCGGGAGACCTCGACGGTCACGCTCTTCTCCATCGCATCGCTCACGACCACGCCCACCTTGGTCTTTCTCTTGATCTCGGGATTCATCGGCTCGCAACCTTCCTTTCTTCCTTGAGCTTGCGCTCGCTCTGCGTGGTCTTCACCCTCGCGAGATCCCTCCTCGCCTTGCGGATGCCGGAGTTCTGCTTCAACTGTCCA
>JAZDOG010000101.1:0-85149 GCA_043798915.1 Pseudomonadota bacterium
TCAGGAAGCTGGGCGGCCTGCACCGCTTCATGCACTGGGAGAGGCCCATCCTGACCGATAGCGGAGGCTATCAGATATTCTCGCTCGCCGATCTCCGCCGAAAGTTCACGGAGGACGGCGTCGAATTCCAGAGCCACATCGATGGAGGCGAGCGCCATTTTTTGAGCCCCGAACTCGCGATCGAGATACAGGAGGCCCTGGGCAGCGACATCATGATGGTCCTGGACGAGTGCACGCCCTATCCGGCCGACGAGTCCGCTGCGCGCGAGTCGATGGAGCTCTCGCTTCGATGGGCCGCAAGATGCCTTACGGCGCGCACATCTTCGAATGCCTTGTTCGGCATTGTGCAGGGCGGGATGCATCCGCACTTGAGGAGGGAGTATATTGAGAGGATTCGGGACTCGAAGCCCGGGACTCGAGTCTCGGATTTTGACGGTTATGCCATCGGCGGCCTCTCCGTGGGCGAGCCGATTCCGCTCATGTATGAGATGGCCGGCATCTGCACTTCGCTGCTTCCGGAGGACAAGCCGCGCTATCTCATGGGGGTTGGAACGCCGGAGGATATCGTCGAGTGCATCGACCTCGGGGTGGACATGTTCGATTGCGTCATGCCCACGCGCCATGCCCGAAACGGCACGCTCATCACGTCGTCGGGGGACTTAAACATTGAGAATGCCCGCTTCGCCGACGACAGCGGTCCCATCGACGCGGGGTGCTCCTGCTACGCATGTCTCAATTACAACCGCGCCTATCTCCGGCATCTCTTCCAATCCAGGGAGATTCTGGCGGCCAGGCTCGCCACACTTCACAATTTACAATTCTATTTCGATCTGGTAGGTGGGGCTGCTCTTGCGATTGAGGAAGGCAGATACCCGGATTTTAAAAGGAATTTTCTCACCAAACGAAAGGAGCAGGTATGTTGATGAACTTAGGGCTGACAGCGGTTCTCGCGATGGCTGCCTCACCGGGCGGCGGCGCCGGCGGATCGCAGCAGGGAAACATGCTGACGTCGCTCGTGCCGCTGGCCGTCATCTTCGCCATATTCTACTTCCTGATGATCCGCCCGCAGCAGAAGCAGCAGAAGAAACACCGCGAAATGCTCTCGACGATCAAGAAGGGGGACCGCGTCGTCACTCGCGGGGGCCTCATCGGCACTGTCTATGGCATAGCCGAAAATATCGTCACGCTCGAGGTGGCCGAGAACGTCCGGGTCAAGTTCAACCGCGACGCGATCTCCGGGGTGCAGACGGAGAGCGGCCAATAAATTATGCCCAGCTCATGGAAATGGAAAGTATGGCTTCTGGCGGCGCTCTCTGTGATCTCCGTTTATCTCCTCGTGCCAACGCTCTTTGGCTTTGCAGCGAAGAAAGAAGCTGCGGAGACTGAGGGAAGGGCTCTCCCGTGGTACTTCGCGGTCTTCCCGGAGAAGGGGATCAATCTGGGCCTCGATCTGCGCGGCGGCATCTATCTCGAGTTCGAGGTGGAGGCTGACAAGGCCGTTACGAACAAGGTCGACTCATTCGTCTCAGACTTCGAGCGCATCCTCAAAAAGGATGGGGTGCAGTTTGAATCGGTGAAGCAGGACGTCCGGACGCACACCATCGTTATCACCGGCCTTTCCGGCGACGGCGCCGACAAGGTCTCATCCTATGCGCGCGAGTACTACGACCAGATGCTCGTCAAGGTCCCCACGTCGGCGGGCGCTTCATCCATCACCTTCGGTCTCACCGACAAGTCTCTGGATGACCTTCGCGACAAGATATCCAGACAGGCGCTCGAGAAGGTGCGAAACCGCATCGATCGCTATGGAGTTGCGGAGCCGACGATCCAGCGCCTGGGCTCGAACCGCATCGCCGTGGAGCTCCCCGGCATGAAGGATCCGGACCGCGCCATCGGCCTCATCAAGAAGGCCGGCCAGCTCGAATTCAAGATCGTGGACGAGACGATAGCCGATCCGGACCTGAAGACCATGGTTGCAGAGGCGCGCAAGGAAGGCAGCCTTCCTGACGACTACACATCCAGGACGATCGACCGTATAAACGAGCTTCTGCGCTCCAAGATTCCGGAGGACGATGAGATCGCGTTCGAGACGCAGTACGATCCGGTGGCCAAGAAGGTCGTCGGCGGGGTCCCGTACCTCCTGCATCGCAAGGCTGAGGTGACCGGCGAGATGCTCAAGAGCGCGCAGGTGAACGTCAACAACAACGAGCCCTACGTCGGCCTCGCGTTCGACGCTCAGGGGAGCACCCTCTTCGGCGAGACAACCACAAAGAACGTCAACAAGAAGATGGCCATCCTCTTGGACGGCACGGTGACCAAGGCCCCCGTCATCCGCGAGCCGATTTTGGGCGGACAGGCGCAGATCACGCTCGGATATGGCAACTATTCGAACCTCCTCAAGGAGGCCGAGGACCTGACGCTCGTGCTCCAGGAGGGCGCGCTGCCCGCGCAGCTCACCGAAGCGACGAAGACCGTCGTGGGCCCGTCGTTGGGCGCCGATTCCATACACAAGGGCGTTCTCGCCACCCTCATCGGCGCTTTCATCGTGTGCGTCTTCATGGTCGTCTATTACAAGGGGTCGGGCGCCATTGCGGATACCGCGCTGGTGCTCAATTTCTTTTTCATCCTTGCTGCGCTGTCGCTCCTTCAGGCGACGCTCACGCTCCCTGGCATTGCGGGCATAGCCCTCACTCTGGGAATGGCGGTGGACGCCAACGTCCTCATCAACGAGCGCATACGCGAGGAGCTTCGCGCGGGCAAGTCTGCCAGGGCCGCAGTGGACGCTGGCTACAGCAATGCCATGAGGGCGATCATCGACTCCAACGTCACAACGCTCATCGCCGGGGTCGTCCTCTACCAGTTCGGCACCGGTCCTATAAAGGGCTTTGCTATCACGCTGATCATCGGCCTCACGATCAGCATGTACACCGCCTGCATATGCACGCGGATGGTCTATGACTGGCTGCTGATCAAGAGGAAGATAACGAGAATAAGCGTATAGCTGACAGCTAAAAAGGCCACCTTATGAAAACAAAGATAATAATTCCCTTTATCAAATACCGCTTCATCCTCATCGGCATCTCCGCGATCTTTTTCGCGGGCTCCATCGTGGCGATAGCGACGAAAGGGTTGAACTACGGGATCGATTTCAAGGGCGGCGCGAAGCTGGAGTACAAGTTCAACAACCAGGTGTCCGAAGGGGATATCCGCCAGGCGCTCGAGGGGGCTGTCGAGGGCAGCGCGTCCGTCGTCCGATTCGGCGCGGCGAAGGAAAACCGGATGAGCATCAAAGTGGAGCTGCCTGAGGAGCATGCCAAGATCGGCGAGACGGTAACGGCGGCTCTTGAAAAGGCCTTCGGACCCGGATCTATGGTTTTGGAGAAGGAGGAGACGGTGGGCCCGCGCGTGGGGGCTGAGCTTCGCAAGAAGGCGCTGCTGGCAACGATCTTCTCGTGGCTCCTGATGATGGTCTACATCGCCTACCGCTTTGAGTTCGTCTATGCCCCGGGAGCGCTCCTGTCGCTCGTGCACGATACAGTCATCACCGTGGGCATCTTTGCCTTGCTTCAGAAGGAGATCGACCTCACGATTCTGGCAGCGCTGCTCACCCTCATAGGCTACTCGATCAACGATACGATAGTCGTCTTCGACCGCATAAGGGAGAACAAACACCGCATTGCGCCGGCGACCATATGGGAAGTGGTCAACGACAGCATAAACTCCACTTTCTCGAGAACGATCATCACCTCTCTCACCGTGTTCTTCATCGTCGTGGTCCTCTTCCTGAAAGGCGGCGGGACGCTGCACGACTTC
Source organism: Pseudomonadota bacterium (assembly GCA_043798915.1). GTDB lineage: Bacteria > UBA10199 > UBA10199 > 2-02-FULL-44-16 > JAAZCA01 > JAZDOG01. The sequence goes on from JAZDOG010000101.1 coordinate 3,814, forward strand.
GCCTTCTGCATGATCATCGGCGTGATCATCGGAACCTATTCGTCCATCTTCATAGCATCGCCGATCTACATCGGCACGTATCACTACTGGCCGATGGTTCAGAAGTTCATTAACAAGAAGCGGTAGCTGGGCGATTAACTCAGCGGAAGAGTGCCATCCTTACACGGTGGAGGTCGCAGGTTCAAATCCTGCATCGCCCACAAAAATAGGTTGCGTCCTTTCCCCCTCCTTTGTAAGGAGGGGGAAGGGGAGGTAGATCGCTGGGTTCGAGTCCCGTTACGCGTTGTCTGCAGAATTTGAAAACTTGGTGAGTACCCAGCGGGGACGTAGATCAATTGGTTGGATCGTCGCCCTGTCACGGCGAAGGTTGCGGGTTCGAGTCCCGTCGTCCCCGCTGGGTACTCGCTTTTTTGTATCCTGGTCCCCCAAATAGGCCTCCTAAAAAACTTTCTTCGTCAAAAAGACGGGACATACACACAGAAATTTTGACTGTGACCTCAGTTGCCACACCTGCAACCACGAGTGAGAAAAATATCGTTCAAAATTCATAGACAAATAACCCGCTCGATAGCTTCGGGGCGAACCAGGTGGATTTGGGGGGCATGATGCCGCCCTGGTCGGAGAGTGCGATGATGTCGGCCATCGTGACGTCGGCCTGCGGGCGTTCCTTCGGGTCGCCCGCCCAGTCGTAGCGATAGATCTTCACTTCGTCGTCCGGGAAGAGCACTGCCGGGAAAAAGTTGCAGGGCTCGTCGCCCCTGTACGACGGGTTCTTCGCGCGCTCAACCGCGCGCACGCGCGAGGCCGCTGCGCTCCTGTGGTGGCCGTCGGCCACGTAGAGAGCTGCAACCCGCTCGAACGCCTTGCGTATGTCATCCGTCGCACTTGCCCGCCACAGGACGTGCCTCACGCCCTCCTTGTCTGTCACGTCGAAGAGCGGCTGCCCTCTCGCTCCTTCGGCCAGAAGGCGCTTTGTCGCCGCATCTGACCGGAATACGAGAATCACCGGCTCCGCATGCGCCCCGATCGTGCAGGCGAAGCAAGTGCGGTCGTCCTCCTTGGGCTTGCGCGTCTTCTCGTGCTGCTTTATCTTCCCGGAGTCATATTCGTCCACAGATGCGCCGCAGACGAGGCCGGTCTGGACGTGTCCTCGATCTTCGAGCCTGTAGATATAAAAAGACGTCTGGTCGGGGAGGAGCCATCCCTCTTTTTTGAAGTTCTCATAGTTCTCGCGCGCCCTCGCATAGACGCGGTCGTCGTGCTCATCTATGTCCCCCGGCAGATCCACCTCCGCCCTCGTCACGCGCAGGAGCGAACAGGGATTGCCGGAGACGAAGGCCCGCGCTTCATCGGCCGTTATGACATCGTATGGAGGGCATGCGATCCTGTGGACGAGAGATGCCTTTGGCAAAAGCGCCGGGAACGGAATTATCTTTGACATGTCGCCGACTATAAATAAGATTCCGCCCATGTCAACCAACCGCGTATATAACTTCAACGCTGGCCCAGCTTGCCTTCCGCTCGAGGTGGTCGAGCAGGTGCGCGACGGCTTCATGGATTTCGGGGGGATGTCCGTCCTTGAGATCAGCCACCGCTCCAAGGCCTTCGAGGCGGTCCTCGACGAGGCACGCTCGCTCGTCGCGGAGCTCATGGGCGTGCCGAAGGGCTACCACATCCTCTTCCTCCAGGGCGGCGCGTCGCTCCAGTTCGCGATGGTCCCGATGAACCTCATGGGGGAGACCGCAGACTATGCGGTGACGGGATACTGGGCCAAGAAGGCCTTCGCAGAGTCGAAGCTCGTGGGCAGCCCGCGAATTGCGTTCTCCTCCGAAGAGACGGGCTTCGACCGCACCCCCGCGCCCTCTGAAATCAAGGTGAATGACGGCGCGAGCTACGTGCATATCACGACCAACAACACGATCTGCGGCACGCAGTACCGGGCATTCCCTGATACGGGCGGAGTTCCTCTCGTGGCCGACATGTCATCGGATATCATGTCCAGAGATGTCGACGTGTCCAGGTTCGGGCTGATCTATGCCGGGGCCCAGAAGAATATCGGGCCTGCGGGCGTCACGATGGTGATTATACGCGACGATCTAGCGAAGGCGGCCGCAAGGCCCCTCCCGGCGATGCTTAAATATTCCACGCACGCCGATGGCGGGTCGCTCTTCAACACGCCGCCGGTCTTCGCAATATATGTGACGATGCTGATGCTCAGATGGGTCAAGCGCCAGGGCGGGTTGACCGCAATGGAGCGGGCAAACGAGGAGAAGGCGGCTCTCCTCTACGATGCCATTGACCGCTCGAGCTTCTACAAAAGCAGAGTCGAGAAAAACAGCCGCTCGCGCATGAATGTGGTCTTCACGCTCCCTGACGAGGAGCTCACCAAGCGCTTCCTGGCGCTGGCCGGGGAGCGGGGGATGGTGGGGCTCAAGGGCCACCGCTCGGTCGGAGGCATCCGGGCCTCGATCTACAACGCCTTCCCGCGCGAAGGCGTCGAGGCGCTGGTGCAACTCATGAAGGAATTCGAAGCGAACGCGTGAACGCAAAGAGCCAAGGAGATATAATGGCACACAAGATCCTTTGCACGGATGGCTTTGCCCAGGCCGGCATAGACGAGCTCAAGGGGTTTCCGTCCGTCGAGGCGGTGAACGAGAAATCGCTCTCGCATGAGGAACTCCTCGCAAAGATTCCTTCTTTCGACGGCCTCATCGTGCGCAGTGCTTCCAAAGTGGGCAGAGACGTCATCGAGTCCGGGGCCAGGCTCAAGATCGTCGCGCGCGCGGGCGTGGGCGTGGACAACATCGATCTCGGGGCGGCGACGGAGAAGGGTATCTTCGTTGTAAACACCCCGGCCGGAAACACGACGTCCACCGCGGAGCTCGCTTTTGCGATGCTGCTCGCCCTCTCGCGCCACGTCCCGCAGGCTGCGCGCCTGATGCTGGAAGGCGTCTGGGAGAAGAAGAAATTCATGGGCACGGAGGTAGCGGGCAAGACCCTGGGCATCGTGGGGCTGGGGCGCATAGGCCGGGAGGTTGCGAAGCGCGCCATGGCCTTCGGGATGAAGGTCATAGCCTGTGATCCGCTCCTCCCCGAGGAGCGGTTCGAGTCCTTTGGTGTCGCCAGGGTCGCGATCGACGAGCTCTGCAAAAACTCCGACTACATCACCATCCACGCTCAGCTTACGTCCGACACGGAAAACCTCATCGGGAAGCGCGAGTTCTGCCAGATGAAGAAGACGGCGCGGATCATCAATTGCGCGCGGGGCGGCATCGTAAACGAGGACGATCTTGCGGAAGCATTGAGGGCTGGCACGATCGCCGGCGCGGCGCTCGATGTCTTTACCGAAGAGCCGTTCACCAGGCCCGTCTTTAAGGGGCTGGACAATATTATCCTCACGCCGCACCTCGGCGCATCTACGAGGGAGGCTCAGGACGCCGTGGCGATAGAGGCCGCCCGAGCGGTCGGGCAGTTCTTCAGCGAGGGCATGAGCGCGGGCGCCGTGAACCTTCAGGCTGGCGCCGGGATCGAGGGGCTCAAGGCCCACATCCGGCTCGCCGGGAAGCTTGGCGCGCTCCTCGCGCAGTGCTGCCGGGGATCCATCAGGCGCATCGCCATATGCGGCACCGAGGCGACGCCCGGGATTCTGGCGCTTGCAGCTGTCCAGGGCGCGCTATCGCGAGCCGGAGGGGAGCGCGTGACGCTCGTCAACGCAGGAGCTGTCGCGAAGAGGATGGGGATCGCAGTGGCGGAGGAGATAGTCCGGGGCGGGCAGGACTTTGCCGGCGCATTCGGCGTGGCGCTGGATTCGGATAGCGAAAAGCGGGAGGCGTGGGGCGCGGTGCTCTCGGACGGCACGGCCAGGATCGTGATGCTGGACGGCTACCGCGTCGAGATCGCGCCGAGCGGCCCGATCCTCCTCATACACAACAGCGACCAGCCGGGCGTCATAGGCCGCGTGAGTTCGATCCTTGGCGACGCGGGCGTCAACATCGCCGAGATGCAGAACGTGCGGAAGAAAAAAGGCGCCGAGGCCTTGACGATCATCAGGATCGACGGAGCGATGCCGGAGAAGACGCTCAAGGAGATCGGCGCTGTTTCTGGCGTCACGAGCGCGGCGCTCGTGGAGCTGTAGCTCTGTCGATATCCGCTTCGCCAATCTCCCTACTGCCCCATGACGATGAAGTCGAAGGGAAACATGCTTCCAGCGCCGGCACCGGCGCTCGGTTTTATGGTAAAGCCATCTGTTGTCTTGTCCGAAACTATCAGCCCGGCCGTGACGACCGTCGGAGCTTGGATCGTGTAGCGGTATTGCCCTGTGACTACCACGGCATAGTTAGCGCTGCCCATCTTTGTGTTGAAGGTTATCTCGCAATTACCACCATCCGAACAGGTTCCCAGCGATACATTGGCTCCAGTTATAACCGGAGAGGAACTATTAGTCACGCTGCCCCATGCGCTGGGGTAGAGGCGGCTGTTGATATCATTCATAACTGTTGTATTTCCGGCCGCGATGTTTTGCTGCGCTTGTGACAGGACCAGTGCATCCTCCTGCTGCCGCGTCTGTGCTTCAGAGCTGATTGCTGCCTGGAGCTGCGCTTCCGCCTGTTGCCTGGCTGTCGCTTCACTCTCGATGCTGCTCTGCAGCGTTGCGTCCATGCTGCTGCGCGCCGTCGCCTCGCTTCCGACGCTGCTCTGTAGCGTTGCATCCATGCCGCCGCGCGCCGTAGCCTCTGCGTCTATCTTCTCATCCCTTCGCTTGATTGCGCGGTCCAGGTCCGCGAGCGCGCCCTGCAGGTCGTTCGAGGCCGAGTAGACGAGGTTAGCCTTCACGCCTATCGTCGCTGCCGACGAAGGATCCCGAAGACCTTCCTTGAAGACGATGCCGCCCGCGCCCTTTTCGCCCGTGATCTCGCTTGAGAGCTGCCTGATCAGGTCACGGTTCAGGTCCGCATACCCGATTGAGCCATCGGCGATCGCCTTGCTGTCGATTGCGCCCTCCGCTGCAGAGAGCGCCTGATTCGCGTAGACTGCATATGGCACCGAGGCTATCTCCATAGGGCTCGTGGCGGGGAAGCCGTCGACCTGTGCTTCGAGATAGCGGCTGCCTGCGGGGTCGAGGACCGCAGAGGGAATTCCGCCTGCCGGGGCGCCCTGCGCGTTGAGGCCGTTTCCGACCAGCGCTGAGACGCCTCCCCTCACCGCGTCGAGGGATTGTTTCTCCTCGTAGAGGACCTGGTCCTTTGCATCCTTGACGCGAAATGTGATGCCGACGGAGCCGTCGGCGATCGGGTTTCCGCCGTCGTCGAAGAGCAGCGACTGGAACGAAAGGACATTGGGAACCGCCTTCGTCTCGGCCCGCGCGACGCCGCCTGCCATGACCGCGATGAGTGCCAGCACCAGACTCACAATTTTCATACCGACCTCCCTTTTGCGCCTGCGCCCATCAGCGCACGATGAACTCCACCCTCCTGTTTTTCCTCCAGGCCTCGCGCGTGTGGCGCGGGTCCAGAGGCCTCATCTTTCCATATGACACGACCATCACCATCCGGTCGCCGCCCACGCCTTCCTCGAGGAGCTTTGCCTTCACGCTGCGTGCGCGCCTGTCGCCGAGCTCCATGTTGAGCCGGTCGCTCCCGCGCTCGTCGCAGTGTCCTTCGAGGACGACGACCGCCCCGGGATTGTCGATCATCCATCTGGCGTTTTTCTCCACGCCGCGCCGATCTTTTTTTGCGACGACGTCGCTGCCGGTGGGGAAGTGGACGCGGGGCGAGGGGATGTCCGCCTGCGCGCCCGGATGACCCGCGGTGCGAGGATTTCCCGTCCCGGCGCATGAGGCCGAGAGCAGGGCGATGGCGGCGAGCATTGCGGCGTGCGGTTTCACTTTTATTCCTTCCCCTCGGGGCCTGCCGCCGCGGCCAGGCGAGAGAGCTCGTCGCCGACGCTGCGGTAGGTCTCGATCAGGTCCGCGCACAGCGGGCCGTTGATGAAGCGGCCATGGAGGTCGCGGCAGAACGAGAGCATGACGATCGCCTCCGTGCAGCGGAGGGCCGCCTCGCCGAGCGCCTGGGCCTTGCACGAGCTTGTGATGCCGGAGTGCAGGCCGGCGGCGATCAGCCTCGGAACCTCCCTGGCGGAGTGGCCGAGCTTCGTGCCCGTGTCGTCTCCCTCTGAAAGATAGGGCGCGATGTTTCTGTGGACCGCGATCGACGCGCTGTAGCTCTGGCGATAGAGCGGGTCGTCCAGCGTCGCCATGATTCCCTCTGCCGATGTCATGTCTGCCATTTTCTTCCCCCTATCTGGTCTCGACGGCGCCCATATCGTAGCCGCCGCCCTTGGGTCTCGGCGCCCCGCCGAAGTCCACGAACACCGAGCCCATATCCTGCGCGCTCGCGTTGAGGCCCTGGTCGACGCCGGACGAACCAGCCAGCGCATACGAGGCATCGACGAGCCCCGACGGATCGGCTCCGGAAAGAATCGCGTTGGATGACACTGCGGCATTACCCATCGGGAACGATCCGGCGCCTGCGGCATATCCCATCCCGTCGCAGTCGATCACGATGGAGGCGCCGCTCTCCGACGGAAAGCGCGCGAGGATGTTGTTCTTGATCGCCGAGCCCGCCGCCGGGGCGTCGCCCAGGCAGATCAGGGCATACTGGTCCGGCGCGTCTCCTGTGAAGACGACGTTGTTGACGAGGACGGGCGATGCTCCCGAGAGCTCCACGCCCTCGGCCACACCCAGATTGGCGTTTCCGGACCTCGCGTCTATCGTGTTGTTGACCGCGATCGGAGCCGCGTTCTCAATCCGCAGGCCCGTCGCGAATCTTCCGCTGCCTGCGATGACTATGTTGTCAGTGACCGCGGTGATGCCGCCCTCGATCGAGACGCCCATGCTTTCGCTTCCGCTCGCGTCCCGGCCGCCGCCGCTCACCCTGTTTCGCGTTATCTTCGCGGTGCCGGAGGCGACGCGGATGCCGATGCCTCTGAGCGAATTGGCGTTGCCTGCGATCGTGTTGCGTTCGATCGATGCGGAGCCGCTCCTCACGTCCACCGCGACGGAGGGATTGACTGCATCAAAGGACGTCGCTGCGTTCTCGATGTGAAAGCCGTCTATGACGACCCCGTCTGCGCCGAGCGCCAGGGTCGTCGGGGCGTCGCTCCTCGTCAGGATGGTCTTGAAGACCGGGGCGTCGCTCCTCACATCGCGGGAGGCGAAGCGCCTGGCGGCATCCGCGTCGTTTGCAAACCCGCCATAGAGCCGGACCGCCGTCGTGATCAGGGCGTTCGACACGTCATATATGCCCGCCGCAACGTAGACGGGGAGGCTCCGCGCCTGTGCGATCCTGACCGCCGCGGCTATCGATGCGACAGGCGTAAGGCGCGTGCCGCGCCATCCGTCAGAGCCGTGCGCGATATCGACGAAGACCGCCTTCACATCGTCGCCCACTCCTGGATCGCTGTCGTCCAAGTCGCACTCGATTGGGACTCCGTCGCCATCCGCGTCGGCCGTGAGCTGCCTGGGATTGGCCACATATGGGCAGTTGTCGGAGGCGTTGGGGATTCCGTCGCCGTCGATGTCCGGATCACAGGCATCGCCCACGCCGTCGTCGTCCCTGTCGGCCTGATCCGGATTCGACACATAGGGGCAGTTGTCCTTCTCGTTCGGTATGCCGTCGCCGTCGATATCGGGATCGCATGCGTCGCCGATCCCGTCGCCGTCGGCGTCCTCCTGATCCGGATTGGCGCCAAGCGGGCAGTTGTCCTTTCCATCCGGCACGCCGTCGCCGTCCGTGTCGGGATTGGGCGGATTGATGTCGAGGCTCGCCTCGTTTGCTTTATCAGGATCGCATGCGTCGCCGATCCCATTGCCATTGGCGTCCTTCTGATCCTGGTTGGCGCCAAGCGGGCAGTTGTCCTTTCCATCCGGCACGCCGTCGCCGTCCGTGTCGGAATTTCGCGGATCGGTGCCCTTGACCAGCTCGTCGACGTTCGGGAGGCCATCGCTGTCGTCGTCGGAGGTGAAGTCGTACGCCGTGGCAGCGACATCGGGCAGAACCGCGCTCTCCTCTGATGTGAGCGGCACGGACACGACTGCCAGCAGGATATCCTGCGCTGCCGAATGCCGGAATTCGATCCTCAGGGTTGCGCCTGTGTCCGGTATCGCTGCGATCGGCAGGATGGAGAAACTCCATGTGCCATTGCTCAGCTGCCCGTCCGCCGGGGCGGAGAGCACGGATTCCCCCGGCCCGATGAGCGTCGCCTTCGCCTTGAGCTCCGAGGCGTATATCGAGAGCTTGTCCGGATAGGAGGCGCTGAATTTATACTCTCTCGCGCCGCTTCCGCTGCCGCTTCCACTCCCGCCTCCGCAGGCTGCGGCAGCAAGCGCGAAGAAAATTGCGATCATCATTGTCTTTCGCATGACATCCTCCGTTCAGCGGTTTGAAAGCCCCGTGAGGCTCGACGATTGCCTGTTCCTGTTCGCCGATGCGGCTGCAAACGGCGCCGGATGCCGCTTCGTCCCGTCCAGAAGCGTGACCTCCACGCTCGAGGAGCGCCCGGTCACCAGATCGCGCACGGTGAATTTGTGGCTTCCGGGAGTGAGGAGCTTGGAAGAGATGCGGCCGAGCCCGGTCGCTTCGTCGAGGTGTATCTCCTCCAGGTTCGTATCGGCATCGACGATAGCGCCGGAAATAGAATCCTCGACAGCGAGATGATGCGTCGGATCCGAGAAGAGCCGCATCGCGAGCCGCGTGTTGTCGATCGTGCCCTTGTCCCTTATGTTGACGAAGATGGGCACGGCTTCCAGCGCAATCCCGACCTCCGTCACGCCGCTGCCTGTTTCGACGCCGCTCTTCTCGCCGGCGAGGATGATCGCGTCGTTTGGGTTCAGCGCCTCGACGGAGACCGTGCGGCCGCCGCCGGAAGGGATGCCGTCGATAGTGCCTTCGGTCGCGTCGCCCGAAAACTCACCGGTGATGGGATCGGTTATTCCAGCGCCCTCGACCTTCACGCGGTAGCTCTTGACGACCCCCGGCTCGATGCTCGGATTGAAATCCTTTGCGCCAGTAACGGCTATGGCGAGCGCGCCTGTGCCTCCGGAGGATGTGCCGGTTGTGTTTCCGCCGCCGCCGCATCCGGCGATCGCGATGAGTCCCAGGAGGGTCAGCACTTTTTTGATCTCTTCAGCAGTCATATTTTTTTCCTCTTTATTTAAAAGATACCTTCAAGCTCCCCGGTCCGCCCGAATCTCCACCTGACATGGCTGCGGCGATGCCGCCGCCCACGGCGCCTGCGGCGAGCGCCCCCACGATCCCCCAGAAGATCGGGTTTTTGTGGAGCGGACGCCTGCGCTTGTCGAGGAGCGATGGATCTCCGATGCCGAGCGGTTTCGCCCTGTGCGCCGGATCGGAGGAGATATCGGCGATCGTCTGGTCCGCGAGAAGCCTGGCCATCCTTGCGAGCTTTGCCGCGCGTTGATTGTCGCCATCATTGAGTGCGATGATGATCGGCGGCTGGCCCACGCCCAGTCGTCCATCCACCATCCGCGCCTCGATTTTATTTTTGCTGCCGGAGGCGGCGACATTCACGAGGACCACCTTGTCGGCCTTCATCTGATTTGCGATCCTCAAACCCTCGCGCACGAGCGCTGCTTCATTCTCGGCCTTGGGCAGGTTCGCCCGGCGGCTCTCCTTCGCCCAGCCGAGCTTCTCTCGGAGGGCAACGCGCGCGCCGGCGGTGACCTCGACCGTGCGCTTCACCGGGGCGTATTTGCCGGCCCGGATTTCGAGGCTGTAGCTTCCGGCGGGGAGGTCCTTGATTTCGGTTGGAGTCACGCCGCGCTGGATGCCGTTTACGAAGACCTCTGCGGCCTTAGGATTGGTCTCGACTGCGATCGATCCGGTTGGCCCGCTCTTTACCTGGCGGCTGACTTCATTGAAGAGCGAGACGAGGCTGGGTGGATAGTTCTCGGCCGCGAGATTGAGAGCCGGGTTTATGCGCAGCGCATCCGAAAGCGACTGACGCGCCTGGGCCTCGCTGCCGCGGGACCTTGCGAAGACGGCCCGGGAGACATACGCGTCGGCAAGCGGCGCTCCGGCTTCGGCCATGTTGCCCCGTTTTTTTTCGAGGAGCGCAATGGCGCGACCCAACTCCTTCTCCGCCTCCGCATACCGGAACTGGAAATAGCGCTCCTTTGCCAGAGAGAGGGCCTCTTCGGCCTCGCGCAGATCGGCGGGGCGATCGGTGCCGTAGTCATTGTATTTGAGGATCTCCGCGGAGAGATCGGATTCAACTATATGATGGTTCGTGATGAGTTTGAGGGACGACCCGAGTTCTTGCGCAAGCTCGCGGCTCTCGGCATCGCTGTCGCCATCAGAGACAGGAACCACTGCGATCGAAAGAGGGTGCCTCTCAACCGGCGAGGCGTGAACGGGAGGGATCGGAGAGACTATCGACACCGTCAGGATCGATATAAAAACTTTGCGGATGAATGGACGCACGCAGCGTTCATTAGCAAACTTCGTGCCACGTCCTGGGCCCACGCATCGGAAATCTTAAAACCATCCGCATTTCAAAGGTGAACCCGGCCGGATTCTGGTGGAGGTAGGCCCCAACATTTCGCCATCTGTTCAACACGCGGCGCACATAAATCGAACAGGTTGTGTTGATTAGCGAACAGGGTTTTCACGCAACCGCCAGACGAAACAAATGTTATGTATCAATTTTTATAAGAAAATTTAGGTTGATTATTTCTTTAATTCCCAATATAATAGGAGTTAGGGATATGAAATGCACAGAATTCAAAAAGAAACTGCGTAAATACCCATATATTACGACCGCGGTATTCGGTTCTTTCCCCGGGTCTCAAAAAACGCTCTACAATCAAATCAACCAATGGGTCAAAACTGGCGAAGTTGTAAAGCTCCGCAGGGGGTTGTACACGTTGAACGAGGATGATCGAAAGGTCGGCCTTTCATTGAATCTGGCTGCCAACGCCATCTACTCCCCGTCATATGTGAGCCTGGAGTCCGCCTTGAGCCATTACGGCATGATCCCCGAGGCCGTTTTCGCGGTCACATCGGTGACGGCAAAAAAGACTCAGAGTTTTTCAAATCCTCTCGGGCAATTCATATACAGGAGCGTCAAGAAGGCCGCTTTCTTCGGTTTTACAGCTGTCAGGGACGAATTCGGTTTTGATTGCCTCGTTGCTCTACCGGAAAAGGCGTTGCTCGATTATCTCTACTTCAACGCCCCGTCGCGCGGGCCGGCGTGGGTATCATTTTTTGATGAGTCTATGCGCCTCCAGAACGCGGATCAGCTGGATTTGAAAAAAATCGAGGAGATGGCCGCAAAGATGGGGAGCAGAAAACTGACAGGTGCGATTGCAGCGCTAAAGAAATGGATGAAGCGATGAGAGAGGTCATTGCGGAGAAATTGAAAACCGTTTCATCGTCTGGGGAGAAGTACAACATCCTCCGGGAATACCTGCAGGCCCTCGTCCTAAAGTGCATCGAGGAGAAGAGACATGTGGGGAGGATCGCGTTTGTGGGCGGCACTGCGCTAAGGTTCCTTTTCGATCTGAGGAGATTTTCGGAGGACCTCGATTTTTCGCTGGTGCGCCCTGAAGGCTTCGACTTCGAGGAGCTGCTCGCGGATGTCGGGGCCTCATTCGAAGCGTGGAATATCGTCGTCGAGTTCAAATCAAAGGCTGCGGGGGCCGTCGTAAACTCTTTTTTGAAATTCCCCGATCTCATGTTTGAAAACGGGCTCGCCCACAGGAGGGACCAGAAACTTTTCATCAAGCTCGAGATCGACTGCAACCCGCCGGAGGGCTTCACCACCGGGTTCAGCTTCAATCAAAAATATCTGCCGATGAATATCTTCCATTATGACCTGCCATCCATGTTCGCAGGAAAGCTGCACGCGATCCTCCTCAGGCAGTTCACGAAGGGGCGGGATTTTTTCGATCTGATGTGGTTTCTGGGAAAAAAGGTCGAGCCGAACCTCGTGCAGCTTGAGAACGCAATCCGCCAGACGACGGGCGAGGATGTCAAACTCACCCCGGCAATTTTAAGGGAGAGCCTCAAAAAGAGGATCTCGGAGGCTGACTTTAAAAAGATTCGGAATGAGCTGGTCGTATTCGCGGAAGACAAGGACGACGTCAAATATGTGACCAGGGACGCGCTGATGCAACTCGTGGGGCAGGCGATGTGATGCGGTATTGCATTCCCTTCAGCCGATGCTATAGTCCCGACAACCTCATGTCTTTACGGGAGATTTCATGGGTTTCGGCCGTCGCCTTATTTCAATTATAATAATGATGCTGCTGGCGGCGACCTTTGCGTCCTGCTCCGGCAAACACACCCCTCGCATAGCGAAGCCAGAGGCCAAGGAGAAGGACGATCCCTATTTCCAATTCATCCGCGCCGACCTCCTGGCGATGAAGGGGGAGACGCAGAAGTCGACCGCGGAGCTTTTGAAGCTCACGAAGCGCTATCCGCGCATGGCGTTCTTTTATCTTCTCCTCGCCCACAACTACGGCCAGGAGCATCGCCTCCAGGAGGCCGTGAACGCGTGCAAGGAAGCGGTCGAGGTCTCGCCCGGCTTTGCCGAGGCGAGGATATACCTCGGCAAGCTCTACGCATCGCAGGAGATGCACTCTGAGGCCGTGCGCACGCTCGCTGATGTCGTCCGCGATTTTCCAAAGGAGGAGGACGTCTATCCTCTGCTCGCCAGCGAGCATGTGATCATGCGCGAGTACGGCAGGGCCGTCGAGGTCCTGAAACAGATGATCTCTTTCGACCCCGATGCACTGATCGCATACTTTTACCTGGGCCAGATATACGAGGAACACCTGGGAAAGAGTGAGATGGCGCTCCAGATGTACCGCGAGGCGCTCTCCATCGACCCCGGAAACGTGGGCGTCCAGAGCGCAATCGCGGAGTCATACCTCAGACACAAACAGCTGGGCAAAGCGCTCGACAAGTACCAGGATATCCTGCATGAGGCGCCCGACGAGATCGCCGTCGCCCTGCGCATCGCCCTCATACACTACGAGCTCAAGGAGTATGACGAGGCCATCGCGATGTTCGTCGATATCCTCAAGAAGAATGCGGACGCGGACAAGATAAGGTTCTATCTGGGCGTCCTCTACGAGAGCACGAAGGATCCTGATAAGGCGATAGTGGAGCTTTCGCAGGTGCCGGCCAACTCGAGCTATTTCAAGGACGCGCGCCTGCATATCGCATCGATGGATCGCTCTGCCGGCCGTGTCGACGAGGCCGCGGCGGCGCTTCGCGACGGCATAGAGAAGAAGGGCCAGATCCCTGAGTTCTATGAATACCTGGCCGCGATCTACGAAGAAAACCGGGATTACAAGCAGGCCATCGCCGTCCTCGAGGAAGGGCACAAGGCGCTTCCGGGCGACGAGAAGATGGTCTTCCTGCTGGCCATCATCTGCGAGAAGGCGCGCGACCGCGACCGCGCGGTTGCGGCCATGCGCGATGTGCTGAAGATCAACCCCAAGAACGCGAGCGCGCTCAACTATATCGGCTACACCTATGCGGAGAAGGGCGAAAATTTAAGCGAAGCGCTGGAGATGGTCCAGCAGGCCCTCGTGCTCAAGCCAGACGACGGCTACATCACCGACAGCCTGGGCTGGGTCTATGTGAGGCAGGGCGACCTGGAGCACGGGCTCAAGTATCTGCTCAGGGCAAACAGCCTCGTACCTGGCGAGACGACGATCCTCTATCACTTGGGCGAGGCGCTCTACGGGCGCGGCGAAATGAAGGGCGCCCTCAAATATTACGAGCAGGCTCTGGACGCCGGGGCAAAGAAGCCCGAGACGGATGAAGAAGAATTGGAAAAGATAAAGAAGAGGATAGAGGAACTAAAGAAATAGTGAAATATTGAGGATACACGCGCTGTCATTCCCGCGAACGCGGGAATCCCATGGAGGCAATTAGATTCCTGCTTTCGCAGGAATGACAAAAAAAGTATCCATTATCAGTTAAAATAAATAAGCAGCCACAGTTTGACCCTTCAAAGATCATTATGCGTAAATTTTATATCATCTGCGCCGCGATGGCGCTACTTGCTGTCGGATGCGCCAAAACACCCTCTCGCGTGGCGATTCCGCGCGAGGCGGGCGTGGCGACAGCCGAAGCCGGGTCTCTTGCAAACCGCATAAAGTTATATCGCCAGGAAACCAGGGCCGTCAGGGCGATGGCCTGGATATTGCTCGGCGATGCGGAGGAGGAGAGACAGACCGATGCGGCCATGGCGATCGTCCGCCCGGAGCATATCCGCGTCGACGCGATGGACGCGCTCGCCGATGTCTGGGCCCAGGCGGCAAGCGACGGCAGGACTATGTGGCTCTATCTGCCGGCGAAGTCCAGGCTCTACTCCGGCAGGGCGACGGTGAAGAACCTCCATCGCCTGGCCCGGTTTGATTTCGAGGTGCCGGAGATCGTGGACCTGCTCGCGGGTTCGCCGCCGATCGGCGCGGATGCGTCGCTCGTCCAGGTGGGCAGCGGAAAAGATGCGCACTTCCGCGTCGAGGGCACGAACGTCGATCTCTGGACCGGCGGGAAGTCCGGCAAGATTGTGAGGCTCGCGCGCTTCGGCAACGACGGAACGGAGGTCGAATACTCCGTCGCATACGACGACTACAGGCGGGTGGGCCGCGTCTTTTTCCCGTTCCGCATCGAGGCGACCTTTCCATCGCGCGGGGCGAGGATCGTCGTGGTCTACAAGACGGTGGAACTGGGCGCCTCGCCTGAAGCGGCGGCATTCCTGCCGCCTGCCTCCGGCCGCGCCGGGAAAGTTCATTCTCTGGACGGCCCATGAAAAGTGTTAGGATAGCAGCGCTCGTTTGGACGGCGCTCGCAATTGCCGCGGCCTGCTCATCGTGCGACTGGCGCGTGACGCGCGATCCCGACGTCCTCGCCGATTCGCTCCCTGCGGACCCTCCGACTCTCAATCCCATCCTTGCGACCGAAGTCACCGCTGGCGCCATCAACAAGTATGTCTATGAGTCGCTGCTCGATCTCGACAACAGGACGCTCGAGTTCAAGCCGAAGCTGGCCAGGCGCTGGGAGGTGTCGCCCGATCATCTCTCGTACACATTCTGGCTGCGGGGCGGCGTCCAATGGCACGACGGAGAGCCCTTCACGGTCGACGACGTCATCTACTCATTCGAGAGGATACGCGACCCCAAAGTGGACGCGGCGCCGCTGCGCAACTATTTCCGCGACGTGAAGCGCATCGAAAAGGTCGGGAACGATGCGGTGAGGTTCCTCTATGCGAGGCCCTACTTCAGGGCGCTGGAGATGCTTGGGGGCATGACGATCATTCCGAGGCACGTCTTCGGCGACGGCGCCGATTTCAACAGCCACATGGCGGGCCGCGAGCCCATAGGCACCGGGCCCTTCAGGTTCGCCGGCTGGAAGACCGGCCGCGAGATAAGGCTTGAGAGGTTCGATGGATACTGGGGAGATGCCCCCGCGTTCAAGGGCATCGTCTACAGGATCATCCCGGACCAGATGTCCGCATTCCAGCTCCTCAAGAAGGGCGCGCTGGATATCGGCTCCCTGCGCGCGATACAGTGGGTGAGGCAGACGGAGAGCCCGGCCTTCGGCGAAAAATTTGCGAAGCATCGCTACTTCCTCCCCAACTGCTCGTTCATCGGCTGGAACATGGGGAGGCCCTTATTCTCCGACAGGCGCGTGCGCATAGCCATGACGATGCTCGTCAACAGACAGGAGATACTCAAGCAGGCGCTGTTCGGACAGGGAGAGGTTATAGCAGGCGACTTCTACCGCTTCGGCCCTGACTACGATGCCTCGCTTCAGCCATACCCCTACGATCCGAAAGAGGCGGCGCGGCTCCTCGACGAGGCCGGCTGGATCGACCACGACGACGACGGCGTGCGCGATCACGACGGCGTTCCCTTCCGGTTCACGATACTCTCGCCGGCGGGAGGCCAGCTGGGCAGGAGCCTGAGCCTCTTTCTGCGCGAGGAACTCTCGAAGGTGGGGATAGTCGCCGACATCCAGCAGCTGGAGTGGGGGACGATGCTCGAACTCATCGGCCGGCGCGACTTCGACGCCGCCATCTTCGGCAGGAGCATGCCGCTGAACCATGACCCGTATCAGGTCTGGCATTCGACGCAGGTGGCGGAGGGTTCGAACTTCGTCGGGTTCAAGGACAAGAGGGCAGACAGGCTGATGGAGCAGGCCCGCATGGAGTTCGACCCGAAGAGGCGCTCCGCCTTCTACCGCGAGTTCCAGAGGATAGTCCAGAGGGAGGAGCCGTACACGTTCCTCTTCACCAACCCTTCTCTCGTCGCGGTTGCGAAGCGCTTCGAGAACGTGCGCGACTACAGGCTGGGCCTGGATGCCCTCGAATGGAAGGTGGGTCCCTGGCCGATTCTTACGGAGTGGTAGGATGAAATCACCCCTCCTTTGTAAGGAGGGGCAAGGGGAGGTAGACATCGAAGCTGTCATCGCGAGGAGCCCTTCGGCAGACTCGGGGCGACGTGGCGATCCCGTGGAGGCCCGGCCATAATCCGCCGGCAAACGGTGTGCGCGCAGGGTTTTTAAGGCGGTTGCAGAGATATAAAGAGTGTCGTAGGATCATTTTTGGCGTAAAAAGACCATCTTGATGAGAACGTGATAAACAATGGAACCGATAAGGTCCTCGCTTCGGCTCGCCGCCTCAGAAGTCGGCGGCTCGCCTGCGCCTCACTCGCCGAGCTTTTAGGCTTCTGTTTTCGGCTCGTGCCCCGCAGCGCGGATTCCCACGCTGCGGGACTTCGGCGTTAGATAGATCTTCCTGTCGGAAGGTCGCAGACGCCGCTCGGCACCTCATCGGTTCCATTGCTTATCCAGAGCCCGCCGACCGGCCAAAAGCGAGGCGTTGCGCTCGCGGGGCCCAGCGGTGTATAAATTGTGAAATTATTAAGGCTTGAGTGGTTCTCATATTTCATGAGTAGTTGAAGCGTTAGCTCAGTGCCTTTTTGTTCCGTGATAGAAGGTTTCAACAACAGAGGATTAAAATGTGGCCAGACAAAGAGTCGAGTAGTGATTATCTAAATTTTGGAGAAGTTTCCCAGCTTGCAGTTGATATCTTAACTTCACCTCCCATGTTGCCTGTTTCTCTGGGAGTGTTTGGTAATTGGGGTGCCGGGAAGTCTTCTCTTTTGAAGTTGATCGAGAATGGTTTGCAATCGGATGGCGCGGATCGACTGGTAATAAATTTTGATGCTTGGTTGTATCAAGGATATGATGACGCTCGCGCAGCTTTGCTTGAAGTTATAGCCAGAAATTTGCATAAGGCCGTTAAGGATAATGAAAGTCTTCTTCAAAAAACAAAAAGGCTTTTAGCCAGAGTAGACGGTTTTCGAATGCTTGGCTTTATCGCGGAGGGCGTTGCATTAGTTCATGGCGTTCCTACAGGAGGTATCCTATATCGTGGCGTTTCTGCAATTTCAAATTTAACTGATGGCATTCAAGGCGAAGAGTATCAGGATTTAACAAGATCAGCGTCAGAAGTTATTGGAGAAGTAAAGAAGCTCATCAAGCCACCCCCCGATGAAACGCCACCACAGCAAATTGAAGCCTTCAGAAAAGAGTATAGCGAAATCCTAAACGAACTAGGCAAACCACTTATAGTAATCATTGATAATCTTGACAGGTGTCTTCCTTCAAATGCTATTCATACTCTGGAAGCGATTCGTTTGTTTTTATTTTTACCTAACACTGCTTTTGTTATTGCAGCAGATGAGGAGATGATAAGAATTGCGGTTGCAGAATATTTTAAGGGGTCGTCAGGACGACACCATATTGATTACCTAGATAAGCTTATTCAGGTTCCAATTAATGTTCCTAAAGCTGGTTTACTCGAAATTCGTTCGTACCTTTTTATGCTTTTTGCCATAGAACACGGAGTGGAAAGCGATCAACTAGAAACCTTACGTAAGGGACTGGAAGTTTCACTGCAAAGGTCCTGGAATGAAGATCCTATTTCTAAAGATGCTGCACTTAAGCTAACTGGAAAATCTGAGGATGGAAAACTAGCTACGGCATATGAGTTGGCCGATAGAATTGCGCCAATATTAGCAACGTCGCCCATTATTCACGGAAACCCTAGAATTGTTAAACGTCTGCTCAATGTAGTAAGAATGCGGAGCAAAATTGCAAGGCGGCGTGAGATGCCCCTTAGCGAAGAAGTAATTACAAAACTAGTGATTTTTGAACGTTGCGCTGGAGTAGAGGCTACCACCGAACTTTATAAGTTAGTTGATGCAGAATCTGGAAAACCAAAAATTCTGACTCAGCTGGAAAGTGCCGGCACAGAAGAACTTCCGTCTGATGCTCCAAATAGCTGGGGCAATAATCCCACGACCAAAAAATTCATTTTGGATTGGATAAAGCTTGAACCATCGCTCAAAGATAAAGACCTGCGTCCAGCTATTTACCTTTCACGGGAAACAATGCCTATAGGTGCCTATGTTATAGGGTTGTCTCCTAAAAGTCGGGAAGCTTTAAATACTCTGGCAAATGTTAGTGCAATCTCGTCTCCTGAGGGAAAGAAAACGGCAGAAAGCATACCATTAGAAGATAGGGTTCCTGTTATGGAGGGAATTGTTGATCATCTACGCGAAGTTGCAGATTGGTCGAAACAACCAAAGGGATTTGCTGGGGCTGTGTTGCTAGCTGAGATTTCCCCAGATGCAGCCAAAATATTTAAAAGGTTTGCCGATGGTTTAGGCAACAAGAAACCGTGGATGAACGCTATGATTAAGGATAAAGAATGGAATAGGTAATAAAATGGGAACATCTCAATCAAGCCCAGGTCCCGTTGGCATATCTCCCTTGGTGCCGCCATGGGGAGATGATCAGCCACAGAAACCCTTACCCCCACCTGAACCTCGAAGGTTTGCGAGCTTTCGACAATCGCTTGGAAGCTTTGTTAAGGACAGAGACCTGGGGAAACTTAAGTCAGTGCTTGGTCACTATGCATCCACTGCATCTGGTGGTGGTAAGATAGTTGCTCGTCGCATGAACGGTGCAGCGCAGGCTGGCGCAGATCTGTATAATTTTCTCAGTGGAGTTCAAAAGTCTACTATCAAAGAGGCCGCGTTTAATTTAGCTGCATTGGCCAATCAACCATGCGAAGTGGCAATCAACATAATTGTTCAGGCGCTCACTGAAGATGGAGGAGATGCTGATAAAAATCGAGCATCCATGACAAATGCATTATGTGAAGCTCTCGATGGGATTGACACTTTTGATCCAATGAAAATTACGGATGAGATTATCCTCACTACGATGATTTGTTTTCTGACTGAAAGTATTTTTCATCAAATAGTAATGGATGCTGGTAAAGCGTGGAACAAAGCAGACACCCCTTCAAAAGTCGTGAATGCTGAAAATGATTTGAGAGAACTTATTAAGGCAGTCGTCGATAAATATATGGCCCCCAGTTTATCAGGAAAAGTTAATTCATTTACTCGTCAGAGGATGCTTCGACTTGAGAAAGAAGTGTTGGTTAACGTATGGGCGGAATGGGAGACCTATTAGTGACAAGAGTGATAATTCATCATGATTGCAATAAGCTTCCACGCCAACGAAAAAGGTTGGTCTCGGTGCACATTTATGGCTTGGGCAATGGAAACTGTTCTAGTATTGGTCATCCTCTAATCGAAAAAATTAAGCGGCTCGGTATAACACTGTCTCCGGCTGTGATGGATTTCCTTACGATTGCCTTGGCGGTTAATGCGGCTGATTCGTTTGTTAAACGCCGAGAAATGGTTGATGGATGGACACGAGAAATTATTTTGCAGGTTTCGCTTTGTGAACCAGAGTCATGGTTAAAGGTAAAAAGTAGGCTTGAAAAAACTCTACGCTTTCTAAGCGGCGATTTATGGAAGTTGGAAATTAATGATAATGGCTTCAAACCACCCAAACCATATAGAAGCCAAGATCGTTTTAAGTTGTTAAGATTGAAAGGGCTTGATTCTGTTAGCCTGTTTTCGGGTGGGCTAGATAGCGCAATAGGTGTTATTAATTTGCTAAATGAAGGCAAAAAACCACTTTTGGTTAGCTATGCATACAGAGGTGACAAGTCTCATCAAAACGCTGCTGAAAAGTATCTTCAAGGTGAATATTCAAGGTTTTGGGCTAACGCGTATCCTCAATCAGCTAATGGAGAATATGAAATTAGCATGCGCACTCGTAGCATTAACTTTCTCGCCTTAGGGATAATTGGATGCTACGCTGTTGGATATGTGAATGGTTTAAAGAATCTTCCCCTTTATGTGCCGGAAAATGGTTTTATATCACTTAATGTGCCCTTAACGCCACGCCGCATTGGTTCATTGAGTACACGAACTACACATCCATATTTTCTATGTTCTATTGAGGAAATTTTACAATGTGTTGGCATTAATAGTAAAATAATTAACCCTTACCAGTTTCAAACAAAGGGAGAAATGGCGCAGTTATGCAGCAACCTGAATATCCTGAAGAATATGGTTTCGAAAACAGTATCGTGTGGCCACTGGAAAAGAAGGAACAAACAATGTGGCTGCTGTGTTCCCTGTATAATAAGGAGGGCGGCTATTAAACAAGCTGGATTGAATGAACCTGCACTATATCATTTTCAAGACCTTAAGAGCGTACTTAATGACGATAATACGAAAGATGACCTCTTTGCTCTTTCAAACGCAATATCTCACTTGTCATCGCGAAATATAAACTCATGGATAATGAATAGTGGGCCTATACCATCGAAGCAATTTGAAGATTATAAATCGCTCTTTACGCGAGGATTGAAGGAAGTCGAAAGTTTCTTGCTGGGCGAGCATGTATTATGACATTAATGTTAATCTCTACTCAAAATCTGATTCACCGTGTCACTTTGTTAAAGACGTAGAAATGCAAGGAGCGATAAACAATATGAAAAGTTCTGAAGCAACCAAGTTAAACATCGATTCATCACCGTCGATTTTGCCACGTCCAATACTCGTGGCAAGCTTTACTCAGAGAATGGATTCGTGCCTGTCTGGTGACTCCCTACAACCTCTCCTCCTTCTCGGCAACGCACGAACCGTCCTTGACCAATTCCCTACATCATCCATCGATTTTGCTATGACCTCGCCGCCATATTGGGGAAAACGTGAGTATGAAAGCGGAGGTATTGGTCTTGAGAATAACTACGGGGATTTCATCCGTAATCTGTCGGATGTGTTTATGGCACTTTCTCGTGTTCTTAAACCAGAGGGCTCATTCTGGCTCAACATAGGCGACACTTACCAGGATAAAAAATTGGTGGGTATTCCTTGGAGGGTAGCACTAGAACTTACAGATAAACAGGGCTGGATTCTTCGTAATAGTGTAATCTGGAATAAAATCAAGAGTGGAATGGACAACACTAAAGATAGGCTCGGAAATATTCACGAACATGTATTTCACTTTGTTAAACAACCAAAATATTATTACGATGCTGATGCTATTCGCTCAAAACCAAGAGAGGCACGAATAGTGAATGGCGCTGTTGTATCTGCTACCGGAGTATCAGGCGTTCGCTACAAGCGACAAATCGAACTCTCTACATCATTGAATAAAGAGGAAAAACAGGCGGCTTCCAAGGCGTTGAGCCAGATTCTGACAGATGTAGGTGCAGGAAAAATCTCAGATTTTCGAATGATTATTCGCGGACAACAACGTGCAACACACTCTGACAAAGAAAAGGTGTCAGGAAGGGCAAAGGAATTGCGTGATAAAGGATTCTACTTCCTTCGGTACCATCCAAACGGAAGCAAGCCAGCCGACGTGTGGGATATTATGCCAGAAGATACACAACAAAGGAAGATGCATTATGCATCGTATCCAGTCGACTTATGTCGGATTCCTATTCTTGCAACTTGTCCTCCCGGAGGCGTGGTGCTCGATCCGTTCTGTGGAACCGGTACAACACTTATTGCAGCTCGTAACCTTGGGCGAAAGTCAATTGGAATTGACATATCAAGTCAATACCTGAAAATTGCGGAGGAAAGATGCACGACGCTTCTATGAGTACAGTTGTCGAACTATTTGGTCATGCCGTTGATAGCCAGCGGAAAGATTGGGCACGTGTTGTACGTAATCAGCAATGTCCATTTTTAGAAAAGACATGTTACAAGGTTCGAAAGAGCGATCCTAATATCTCAATAGGTTCATGTACTGTACTCTACGGTAGGACCAAAGAACCTGTTGTTATCTGCCCAACACGCCTTCTTGAACGACACCAGATATTCACCGATTGCTTGCATCTTTTAACCATGCATGAGCCGGGGAATGAGCTCCACATTATTCCCGAAGTTTCAATACCTGGTGGAAGCGTTGATTATTTCTTGGCTTCCGCGCTAAAGGGAAAGGTAAAAGATTTCGTTGGTATCGAGATTCAGACGTTGGATACTACAGGTACCGTGTGGCCGGAACGTCAGCGACTGCTCAAAAAACTTGGAATTCCGCGTAGAGACAAAGAAGAGTTATCCAACAAGTCCTACGGTATGAACTGGAAAATGAC
Source organism: Pseudomonadota bacterium (assembly GCA_043798915.1). Taxonomy (GTDB): domain Bacteria; phylum UBA10199; class UBA10199; order 2-02-FULL-44-16; family JAAZCA01; genus JAZDOG01. The sequence goes on from JAZDOG010000101.1 coordinate 26,386, forward strand.
CGCCAAAACGATCTTAGTCCAGATGCACCATAAGATTCAAACTTTTGAGCATGTCAACAAAAAGCTAGTACTTATCTTACAGGATAAACTTTTCCAGTACATGACTAATGAATTTACATTTGGACATTTAAATAAACCGGCAATCCTGGGCGATTCAATGCATATGCATGTGTATCAATTAGAAAAGCAGGTTAACCGACTGTTTAAGTTAGGGATGAATGCTCGATTAAGCACGGACTCCGAAGGAATTGCGGCATGCCTTGGTCTCCAAGCGGAAGCTCGAGTTGAGTTGACTCAAATTGTTGCTGCTCTTGAAGCGAAGCTATCTCCAAGCACGCTTCTCAAGCCAGTATAACTGTGGTTGTTCCAAAAGGCATCGGCCTTAGAAAAAGAGTTTCCCGATGTGGAAGTTGTTGAAGATGTTGGTTTTTAAATGGGGGTGCTGCAAAAGTGGTCAGTTGTGAGCAATTGATGCAGATGTTATTTCAGCGCGGTTACTGAGGACTGCATAACTTATTGCGCAGATGACACAGGATGATGAGCCGAGACAAGGAAGATGAGCAAAAAGCGCGGAGGCGTAGCCATAGCTACGTTGAGCACTTTTTGCGAAATCTGACGCAGTCGCAGGCCATCAGCCGAAGTCAGATGTGTAATAAGTTATGCAGTCCTCAGTAACATATGCTAACCAAACGGTGCGAGCTGGCTTCATGGGATCCCCGCGGCGCTCCTCGGTTGCCACGATCTCCATGGCAAAACCCGCGCCTCGGGATGACAGGCAGGGGGAGAAATGAGCAGTTTGCTCGTTCATTCAAGGCCGACTGGCTGATTTGCTCCTGCCACTAAACCTCCGGCGGGCAGGTAGGGCGCGGCAATCGGGGGAGAGCAAGAGACCTAGAGGCCATAATATGAAACTAGTCAAACGATTGGATAATCAATTCGCCGAAGTTGTAAGGATGATTCATGAGGCCCGGTACAATGCTATCAAGAGCGTCAACACCGAGCTGGTCAAACTATATTGGAGCATAGGCGGGTATGTCAGCAGAAAGATCGAATCCGCGGAATGGGGCGATGCCGTTGTGGACAGCCTTGCCGATTTCATTCAAACTAACGACCCGGAATTTAAGGGTTTTACGCGACGGAGCCTTTACAGGATGCGCCAGTTTCATGAAACATACCCGCAGAAGAAATTTGTGTCGGCAGTGCTGACACAAATCAGCTGGACCAACCACCTGCTCATACTCTCCAAAACTAAATCAATGGAGGAGCGTAAATTTTACCTGATGTTATCCGTGAAGGAAAAATATAGTTCGCGCGAGCTTGAGCGTCAGATAGACAGCGGTTATTATGAACGAGCAATGCTTTCCAGGAAAAAAGTGTCGCCAGCGCTGATACAAATTCACCCTGGTATAACAGACGTTTTCAAAGACATCTACGTTTTGGATTTCCTGAGTCTCCCAGCGATGCACAGCGAAAAAGACCTTCAAACAAGTATTGTTGCCAATTTAAGGGACTTTATCCTTGAATTCGGCAAGGATTTTACATTCATCGGCCAAGAATATCGAATTCAAGTGGGTAAGAACGACTATTTCATTGATCTTTTATTCTTTCACCGAGGACTGAAATGTCTCGTTATGATCGAATTGAAGATAACCGATTTTAAGCCGGAGTATCTTGGCAAGCTGAATTTCTATTTGGAAGCGCTGGACCGCGATATTCGAAAAGAGGGAGAAAATCCAAGCGTAGGCATTATTCTATGCAAGTCAAAAGACGATGAAGTTGTGGAATACGCGCTCAGCCGCAATCTATCGCCTGCCATGATTGCTGAATATAAAACAAAGCTCATCCCTAAAAAAATATTGCAGAAGAAGCTACACGAGTTGTTTATGCTAAACGAACCAGACATAAAGAATGACAGGTAATTGAGTGAGCGGGGATACGATACTTAATTCGTCGCACTACTGGCAACGGGAGCTATAAAGCAAAAGGGACCCAGTGAAGGGCCCCCAAGCTCTAGAATTAGTGATCTTGCGATCGTCTTAAGACTAACAGAGTGTGCTGAATAAATCAAGCCCAGCTGGAGAGGGTTGTATGAAAAATCAGTTGTTAGGAATTTCCGAATAACTGCCGCAGATGGGAAGAGTTATGACATGGGGAAAGTGATGGAACCGATGATTTGTCGAGCGGCGTCTGAGCGAGCCGAAATCAGCAGCCTTAAAAGCTCGGCGAGCGAGGCGCAGGCGAACCGCCGGCGTCTGAGGCGGTGAGCCGTAGCGAGACATATCACCGGTTCCATCACTTTCACAGATGTCCATGGTTACACTCCTCAGATTCATAGTCTGGTTCTTGGGGTGGGCGGCGAGGCCTTTCAGGCGCAAGTGGCGCCCCGGTATGCCCATCGAGTGCCTCGTCGTCGGCTATGGCGGCGCCAACAACACGGGCGCTGAGGCGAGGACGGTCGAGGCGATCCGGCAGATGCTCGATGCCGATCCCCGCATCCGCGTCACGCTCACCTCGCTCGACAGGGGGCAGACCCTTCGCTACATCGAGGAAGCGGAGCGCCTTCGCGTGGCCCAGATCGATCCGGTCTTTCTCGTGAGCGTCCTCCTCCTCGTCCTTCGCTCCGACATCGTGGTGCTGGTAGAGGGGAGCTGCTTCAAAGAAAACTTTTCCTCGGCGCTCCTGTGGTTCTTCCTCTATGCGGCGGACCTGGCCCACAGGTTCGGGCTGCCTACGGTCTCCTACGGGGTGGACGCCGGCAAGCTGTCGAAGAAAAACCGGGGCTGGGCCGCAGCGGTTGCCAATCGCATGGACCTGCTGATGGTCAGGACCGCCGCCGCCGCGCGCGTCCTGCGCTCGATGGGAGTGGGGCGCGAGATAGCCGTGACGACCGACACCGCCTTCACGATCCGGCCGGAAGGACGGGAGTGGGTCGAGACGATCCTTACATCTCAAGGCATAGACCTCAAGAGGCCCGTCGTGGGGATCGCCTTCGAGGAATTCTTCTGGTGGCCGGTCGTGCCGTCGATCTGGCGCGCCATCCTGGGGGTCAAGAAGGACCGCTACAAATCGATCTATTACCACTCGTGGGGTACCGAAGGGAAGGTGAAGAGCCTCCTCATGAGGGAGCAGGTGGCTTCCTACGCAGACTGGGCCGCGTCGGAACTCGGCGCGCAGGTGATCTTTTTTGCGATGGAGAGGCTAGACATCGGTCCTTGCCGCGACGTGCAGTCGCTGATGAAATCGAAATCCATCCTGATCGACTCGGACCACGCGAACGCGCGCCAGGTCGCGGCGCTCCTGCGCTCGCTCGACTGGCTTGTCACGTGCAGATATCACGCGCTGGTGCTGGCCATGGGGGGCTCCGTGCCGACCATCGGGCTTGCGCACGACGAGCGCATCACGGCGATCATGGATGAGTTGGGCTTCATCGACGAGGGTTTCATCTCTCACGAGGAGCGGCGGGTGTTCGATCTCCTGAAGGAGAAGACGCTCCTGCTCAGGCGCGATTCCGCTCGCTTCCGGCGCGCCATCGAGCACGCGATGCCGGGCTATCTCGACCGCATGGCCGAGAACGGCAGGCGCTTCGCAGCCCTCGTCAAAGAAAGATTCCCTTCGGAATAGCGATGAGACGCCCTGTTTTTCCCCTATGAAACGGTTTTTTTTCCTGCTACAGGCAACGCTCGATGCGACCGGAGATGCGCGACATACTGCCCTCAGTGAGAAGCCCGTTCCGCTACATCGGCGGCGAGGTGGGGGCGCGTGCGAAGTCGTGGGACGCGGCGGACGTGCGGATATGCCTCGCCTTCCCGGAGGTATATGAGCTCGGGATGAGCCATCTGGGGCTCGCGATCCTCTATCATATTATCAATGACCAGCCCCGGATGCTCGCCGACCGTGTCTTTGCCCCCTGGCATGACATGGAGGCGGAGCTTTCGCGCTGCAATGTCCCTCTCTTTGCGCTTGAGTCCGAGCGCCCCCTCTCGGAGTTCGACATCATAGGTTTTTCCCTGGGGTATGAGCTCACGTACACGAACGTCCTCAATATGCTGAAGCTGTCCGGCATCCCATTGCGTTCCGAAGAACGGTCTCGAGTCTCAGGTCTCGAGTCTCAAGTCCCGGTAATTATCGCCGGCGGCCCCTGCACGTTCAACCCGATGCCGATGTCTCCATTCTTCGACGCGATGGTCATCGGCGACGGCGAGGGTGCGATAATCGGAATAGCGAACGCTGTTGCGGAATGGAAGGGGAGCGATGTGCCGCGCCTTGCCCTCTTGAAGAAGCTGGCAACGATCAAGGGCGTCTATGTGCCTCTTATTCGAGACTCGAGTCCCGGCAAGGCCCACGTCTCCGATCTCGATTCAGCTCCATTTCCAGGTGTGCCCCTCGTCCCGCATGCCGCTACGCAGGAGCGCGTGGCGGTCGAGGTCGCTCGCGGCTGCGCGCGTGGTTGCCGGTTCTGCCAGGCCGGATACATCTACAGGCCGGTCAGGCAGCGCTCGGCTGCGCGCGCTGCGGGGCTCGCATGCGACGGGCTCATGGCGACGGGCAACGAGGATTTTTCGTTCCTCTCGCTCTCGATCGGCGACTGGCCGCCGCTCACGGAGGCGCTCCTCTCGGTGCATGACGGCATCGGGGGTCTCCCGGTCAACGCGTCGCTGCCCAGCCTGCGCGCCGAATCGCTCACACAGCCGGTGATCGATGCGCTCGGCCGCGCGCGGTCCGGCAGCTTCACGCTCGCGCCCGAGGCTGGCAGCGAGAGGATGAGGCGCTTCATCAACAAGGGCAACACGGACGACGACCTCTACGCATCGGCAGAAAAAGTTTTCAAGAGCGGCTGGCACGCGATCAAGCTCTATTTCATGATCGGCCTGCCCGGAGAGACGCCGGACGATATCGAAGGGATCATCCGTATATCAAACCGTTGCCTCGACATCGGCAGGCGGCATTGCAGGCGCCCCGAGGTCACGGTTTCAACATCGACGTTCGTTCCGAAGGCGCACACGCCATTTCAGTGGGAGAGGCAGATATCGATCGATGAGGCCCAGGCGATCCAGGGTGAGCTCAAAAGGCGCCTGAGGCGTCCCGGCCTTTTCTACAGGTGGCACGATGCCGGGATGAGTTTTCTGGAGGGGGTGTTCGCACGCGGCGGTCCCGAGATCGCTCGCGCCGTCGAACTGGCGCACGAGAAGGGGGCGCGCCTGGACGGCTGGGAGGAGTTCTTTGATCTGGCGAGATGGAGGGAGGCCTTTGCGGAGGCGGGGGTGGCGCCGGAGGCCTGTCTCGAGGCGCGCGACACCGACGCAGCGCTGACGTGGGATCATCTGGGCGTGGGTCCCTCGCGCGAGTTTCTGATCCGCGAGCGCGAGAAGGCCCATGCGCTAGAACCCACGGAGGATTGCACTATCGGAAAGTGCTCCGCGTGCGGGGTGTGCGATTTTGAAGAGGTGAAGAATAGAATTGTAGATTCGACTGGAACTCGTTTCGAAACGCTGCGAGGGGTGACTCCTCCTGGGGAAGCTGGGGAGGGGAACCGACGCGCAAGCGGCGGGGAGGGGGTTTCCCCCTCCGAAGTTGCTTCCCAAGGAGGAGTCACCCCGAAGCAGCGCTATCGCTTTCGCTATCGCAAGATCGGCCGCGCCGCGTTCCTGGGTTCCATCGAGGCGCTGGACGCAATCCGCCGCGCGCTCAGGGCGTCGGGCCTCAAGCTCAACTACAGCGAGGGTTTTCATCCGCGCGCTAAAATAAGCGCAGGGCCGGCGCTTCCGGTGGGTATCGAGAGCGAGGCGGAGTTCATCGATGTCGAAATATGCGGCGGCGCCGATCCGGCCGATATCATGAGCCGGCTCGCGGGCCGCCTGCCGGACGGGATGGAAATAGCCGAGGCGGGCGCGCTTGCACCGCCGTACAGTTCCATAGAGGGATCGATAGCCTCGACCAATTACGAGGTTTACCTCCAAGGCGGCAGCGTGATAAGGGTCTCCATCCTGAACGCAAAGCCTCTGAAAAAAATCAAGGATGTGCTGGCTGAGGAGCATGGCCTGGACGGCGATGCGCTCAAATCGGCGATAATAAGAAAGGTCGGAATAGAATGGCGAACGAACTCATAGTGAACGTCACTCTCGGAGAGACGCGCGTGGCGCGCCTCGAGAACGGCGTGGTCACGGAGCTGACGATCGAGCGCAAGCGCGAGGAGGAGGTCGTCGGCAACATCTACAAGGGCAGGGTGGTTCGCGTCATGCCCGGGATGCAGGCGGCCTTCATCGACGTCGGCCTCGAGCGCACCGCCTTCCTGCACGCCTCGGACGTCGTCCGCAGCCTCGCCCGCTTCGAGGAAGAGGGCGATTCCAAGGGCCCCAAGGATGCCGATGTGGACGAGGAGGCGCCCTCGCCGAAGTCCAGGCGCGCAGGTTCCGATCGCTACATCGAGAACGTCCTCAAGGAGGGCAAGGATATCCTTGTCCAGGTGGAGAAGGAGCCCCTGGGGAGCAAGGGCGCCCGCATCACCTCGCACATCTCGCTGCCCGGGCGATACCTGGTCTACATGCCGACCGTCGATCACGTGGGCGTCTCGCGCAGGATCGGCGATGCGCAGGAGCGCGCGCGGCTCAAGGATATGCTCCGGCGGCTCAAGAAGGGCAGCGGCGGATTCATCGTGCGGACCGTCTCCTCCGGCGTTACGGAGAAGGAGTTCGCAGACGACATCGAATATCTGACAGGCATGTGGAAGGAGATCGAAAAGAAGGCCTCGCCCGCGAAGGCCCCATCGCTCGTCCATGCCGAGCTGGACGTCCTCTCGCGCGTCGTGCGCGACCAGTTCACGCCGGATGTCGCCAGGCTCGTCGTCGACGCCAAGGACGCGCACAAGCAGATGAGCGACTTCGTCGAGACGTTCATGCCCAAGGGGAGGCACGGGGTCGAGTTCTACGAGGGAGCGGAGCCGATCTTCGACGCCTTCGGCATCGAGATCGAGATCACCCGCGCGCTGGGGCAGAAGGTGTGGCTCAAGAGCGGCGGCTACATCATCATCGAACAGACGGAGGCGCTCACCGCCGTCGACGTCAACACAGGCAGGTTCGTGGGCAGGCGCAATGTGGAGGACACGATCCTCAAGACCAACCTCGAAGCCGTCAAGGAGATCGTCTATCAGCTTCGGTTGCGCTCGATCGGCGGGATCATCATCATCGACTTCATCGACATGGAGGTGATGGCCAACCGGACGAAGGTCTACAACTCCCTCAAGGAGGCGCTCAAGGGCGACCGCGCCCGCACCACGATCACCAAGATTTCGGAGCTGGGGCTGGTCGAGATGACGCGCAAGCGCACGCGCGAGGACCTGCGCAGGCAGCTCTCCAACACCTGCCAGTACTGCGAGGGGAAGGGATATCTTAAGAGCCCGACGACGATCACCTACGAGATATTCCGCGAGATCTGCCGCGAGGCGCCAGAGCTCAAATCCAAACAGGTCATCGTGCTCTGCCATCCGTCGGTCGCCGGCGTCCTCTACGACGAGGAGCGCGCGCAGCTCGAGGAGCTGGAAGAGCGCTTCGGCAAGCCGATCGACATCAAGAGCGTGAACGACTATCACCTCGAACAGTTCGATGTGGTGGAAAAATAGGTTGACTTTGAGGAGGGGGATGGGCTAGGTAACCCCGCTCATTGGGCGCATAAACGTGTCAGAAATAAAGGAGTTTACCGTGTACGCGGTCATAAAAACAGGCGGCAAGCAATACAGGGTGACCGAGGGGATGAACCTCAAGGTCGAAAAACTCGAAGGCGACATCGGGGCCAAGCTCTCGCTCGATGAGGTTCTCATGGTCGGCGGCGACGGTGAGCCGAAGATCGGCACCCCCCTGGTCTCGGGCGTTGCGGTCGCGGCCGAGGTCGTGAAACAGGCCAAGGACAAAAAGATCCTCGTTTATAAAAAAGAGCGGCGGAAGGGCTATGAAAAGAAATATGGCCACCGCCAGCAATATACGGAACTCAAGATAACGAAGATCAATGCATGACAGCATGAGTGGAGTGAGCGATGGCACATAAAAAATCAGGCGGTGCAGCGAAGAACGGCCGCGACAGCCACGGCCAGAGGCGCGGCGTCAAGCGCTATGCGGGCCAGTTCGTGAAATCCGGCAACATCATAGTCAGGCAGTGCGGCACGCGCGTCCATCCTGGAAAGAACGTAGGTTTGGGCAAGGACTATACGATCTACGCGACGGCCGACGGAATAGTCGAATACAAGCGCGGCCGGAATGATCGCAATTTTGTGAGCATCATCCCGCAGATAAGTGAATGATGACATTGGCGCATGACTGAATAAGTCGAAACCCTCTGGCATCCAGAGGGTTTTTTATTTAAAATATGAAATTCATAGACGAAGCCATAGTTGAAGTCATTGCCGGCGACGGCGGCAAAGGGTGCGCGAGCTTCCGGAGGGAGAAGTACGTCCCGAAGGGCGGGCCCGATGGCGGCGACGGCGGGCGCGGCGGCAGCGTGATCTTCCGCACGGATGGCGGGCTCACCACGCTCATGGATGTGAAGTTTCGCCACCGTTTCAAGGCCCAGAGCGGCGGGTACGGCAAGGGAAAACAGATGACGGGTTTAAGCGGGGAGGATGTTGTCATTCGAATTCCGGTCGGCACGGTCGTCTTCGATGACGATAGCGGCGAGGTGCTCTTCGACCTCGACAGGAAAGGGGCCGACTGGATCGCGGCAAAGGGCGGCAAGGGCGGCCTGGGCAACATGCACTTCGCATCATCGACCCATCAGGCGCCGCGGGAATTCACCGAGGGCAGGAAGGGAGAGCAGAGGCGCTTGAGGCTCGAGCTCAAACTTCTCGCGGACGTGGGGCTCGTGGGGCTTCCAAACGCTGGCAAGTCGACGCTCATCTCGTCTGTTTCAAACGCGCGGCCGAAGATCGCAGATTATCCGTTCACGACAATAACTCCGTGTCTGGGCCTCGTGAAATTCTCCGAGGAACAAAGCTTCGTGATGGCCGATATTCCCGGCCTCATCGAGGGCGCGCACGATGGCGCGGGGATGGGGGTCCAGTTTTTAAAGCACATCGAACGGACGCGGGTGCTCGTCCATCTGATCGACGTTACAGATCCTGCCCATCCGGACCCGGTGAAGAGTTATAAGACCATTCGCCGGGAGCTTAAATCGTTCAAGGCAGATATTACAAAACGTCCGGAGATCGTCGTCCTGACGAAGATGGATATCACGGAGGCGCGCGAGGTGTGCGACGATGTGAAGAAGAAGCTGAAAAAAGCCGGCGCAAAAAAAGTGCTGGCGGTCTCCGCACCGGTGCACGAGGGGCTGACCGCGCTGCTCGGGGAGATTGCGAAATCGCTGTCAAAAGGTTAATATGCTACAGATTATTTCAAAAGGATGAGCCATCTATGAAAAAAGAAAAGTTTGCCACATCCCGCGCGCTGGCGAAGAGGATCGCAGAGATCGCCGATGACCACAAGGCGGTCGACATCGTCGTCCTCGATCTCAAGAAGCTCACGAGCTTCACGGATTACTTCGTCATAGCCAGCGGCGCGTCGGATCGCCAGGTGCAGTCGGTCGCCGGCGCGATATCGGAGGAGCTCAAAAAAGCTGGCAGACGCCCTTTGGGCGAAGAGGGTTTAGGGAGCGGACAGTGGGCGCTCATCGACTATGGCGAGGTCGTCGCGCACATCTTCTATCACGAAGAACGCGATCACTATCAGCTCGAAAAGCTTTGGCACGATGCCCCGCGCGTCGTCTTCAAGGGGATAAATTCGTAGATGAGTTACAAAATTCGCTTGACAGCGATCCCCGCTTTGTACTAGTAGGCCGCCTCTTGTTGGCAGTGCCCTGAAAAAGTCTGCAAAAAACCACGCAACTTTTTTGAGAAACGGACGATACATGGGTTCTCCTCCGCGTTGAGGAGGCCAGCCAACCAGTCAAATAGTGCGAATCAACCGCAGAGGAGGATGTGATCATGGGTAAGGAATCAATGGGACCAGTGGAAAGACTTGTGCCAGGCGTTTTAAGGGCGTCTCATTTGCCCAATTCGCTGGGTGAGCACGATGCGGATAAAGTCAACGCAGCTTTGGATGCGCTCGGGTGGGGGGATACCGCCATCAGAACGGTCGATGAGTTTCTTGAATCCAATCGCAGGGCGTGGACGCCTGCGGGGTTGAAGCGTCTGTCATCGCGCAGATCCTCTGTTTCTGACGCTCAGGGATTCTCTTTTTCTGGCGCTCAGCGGCGATTCTGGATGGCAGCGATTCCAGGCCTTCCGGAGTCCGGCCATGTGGATGGACGGCATTATACATTATCTTCTCTCCTCAGTGCTAAAATCCCCCAAGGCGCCTTTGCAGCGATGCTGAGGGATGTTTTGAAGCAACGGTTTAAGGGCGATATTTTTGCTATGGGTGCGACGCTGGGAATGAGAGATGAAAAAGGGAAAATTTCTCCGGACCGTCTGGCTGAGTTGGAAGGGTATATGTCTGGCAATAAACTCCCTGAGAAATATGCCAAGGTGGTGAATCTTTCCAGAATATTCAATGTGGATGAGGCTGACAGATTCACCTATGCCTGGCTCTCCGATGCCTACAGGGCTTCTGGGGGCTTCGTTTCCAGGCCGCGCCCTGAAGCGGTGCGCTTTGAAATCCTCCTCTTTGCGGTGCCCAGGATGCTGGGCACCGAGGGTTTTGATATCAGCGACGGAATAACGCCTGAGCTCATCGGCAGTGTCATGTTAAATGCCGAGCGAGCTGGTTTTGACATGAACAAGGTTTCCAATGTTGTGCACCAATATGCTTCCCTTTTCCCCGCATTGGCGGCCTACCGGCCGCAGGTGCGCAAGAGAGGGCCATTATTAGGTGCGCTGATGACCGCCTTCGGCGCTTCGGCGGGGGTGGTGCTGGAGAAGGGGCCGGCCGCGGCGAAATCGGTCGCGGCGCTGGAGGATGAGGACGACGCCCCCATTGAGGTCGTTACCGATTCTGAAACGTTTAGGTCGGTTCGCAGATATGCTTCGGTGCGTGACCTGGTTGAACATCTTAAATCCACCTTCGAGAGGGACGTCGTAAGATTATTTGGCATGTCTTTTCCGCAGATATGGAAAAATATTATAGACGGGAACAGACAGGACCTTGTGCGGCGCGCCTTGAAGGTAGCGGCGTGCGAATCGACAACACGACAAATTGCGCTCTTGCGTTTCAAGATAGCGCTGCTTCAAATGGCCAAAGCGGACGGGCTTACGCATCATCACCCTTCGGCTGCCGCGCGTGCGCACCTTGAAAACTCTGGCGAAGGCGCTGCTGCTGATGAGGCTCAGGCTGCTGCGGCTCAGGCGGCTGTTGCGGCGCCTGCGGGGGCAGTTGTTCCAGTGCCAGCGTTATAGGAGCTTGAATTCACAGGCCGGCCCTCCCCTGGATCCGTCGAAAGGGAGGGCCGGTTTTTTTATGGCCGTGAAGCGGCGCATGTGCTTTGCTTTCCGGCATGCTTCTCAAGACGCTCAGACGCGCTGCGGGTTTCGCCGCCGATGCGCTCTATCCGCCGCGGTGCCCGCTCTGCGATGCGTTCGTGGCCGCGCGCGACGAGCCATGTGAAGATTGCTCCGCTTCCCTCAATATCCTCGAAGCCGATGCCTGCCTTTTGCATCTTTCCCGCAGCTGGTTTTTGCGCTGCCGCTCCCGCTTTGCGTATGACGGTCCGATCAGGAATGCGCTCCAAGGTTTCAAATATGGCGAGAGGCTCGATCTCTTGAGATTTTTGACCGCGGCGCTTGCGGAGGAAGCCCGCCGGATGGGCGGGCTGAACCTCGTGGTTCCCGTTCCCCTGCATCCGAAGAGGCTCGGAAACCGCGGTTTCAACCAGTCCGCGCTCCTTGCCACGAGGCTGGGAAAAATATCTGGCGCGCAGGTCGAACTGGGCGCCCTCCTGCGCACGCGCGACATAGCGCCTCAGGTCGGCCTCGAGAGGGCGGAGCGGATGGAAAATGTGAAGGGGGCATTCGCGGTCGATGAGAAGCGGACTGCGAAGATAGCTCTGAGAGACATCCTCCTCATCGACGACGTCCTCACCACCGGCGCCACCGTCAACGAGTGCGCTCGCGCCCTCATGAAATCCGGCGCGAATTCCGTATCCGTCCTCACAGTTGCGCGAACACTGTGAAGGAGGCATCTCATATTGACTGTCGTTGGGCGTCCGTGCTATCTTGGCGTAAATTCAGGGGAATATCGTGAATGACATTTTAAAAATAATGGAGGATCTGGCCAGGCGCGCGGGCAGGATCCAAATGGAGCGCCTGGGGCACGCCCATAAGATCGAGTACAAGGGCTCGATCAACCTCGTCACAGAGGTCGATCACGAATGCGAAGAGCTGATCGTCTCCGGCATCCAGAAGAATTTTCCCGGCGACGATTTTTTGGCGGAAGAGGGGACTGTTGGTCACCCTCCCCTTCATCCCCTCCCATCGAGGGAGGGGAAAAAGAGTAAATGGATCATCGACCCGCTCGACGGCACGGTCAACTACGCTCACGGTTTTCCTTTTTTCTGCGTTTCCATTGCGCTCGAGCGCGATGGAGAGCTCGCGGCAGGCGTGATATACGACCCGAACCGCGACGAGCTTTTTGCTGCGGAAAAAGGCCGCGGGGCGACGATGAACGGGGCGCATATCCGCGTGTCGGCAGCGCCCATCCTCAAGCAGTCGCTCCTGGCCACCGGATTTGCCTATCACGACTACAACGCTGGTTCAAACGAGCCGGTGGCAAACTTCGACAACTTCGAAAACTTCGTGAGGCGCTCGCGCGCCGTCCGCCGACCCGGATCCGCCGCGACCGATCTGGCGTGGGCCGCATGCGGCCGGATCGACGGCTTCTGGGAACTCTATCTCAAACCATGGGATATGGCTGCCGGCGCCGTGATCATCCGGGAGGCAGGGGGCAGCGTGACAGCGTTTGACGGCGGCCCGTTCGACCTGTATGGTGACGAAATCCTGGCATCGAATGGCAGGATACATGATGAGATGATCGAAGTGCTTAAGGCAAAGAGATGATCGATCCGAATAAAAAAGATCCCACGTCGGTTTCGCCTTCGGATGTCTGCTACAGGGCCTTCGAGCTCATGGCCGCAAAGCAGTACGTCGATGCGGAGAAGCTCCTGGCGGCCAACATGTCGCGCTCCGACGACGACGCAGCAATCGCCCTCTACCATTCCGCGATGGGGGTCCTCTTCAAGATGCAGGGGGAGTATAAGACCGCCTGGAAGCACTACGAGCGCGCCGAGAAACTCCTCCCGGATGACCCTGCGCTCAAGATCATCTCGGCCAGGCTCCTCATCGAACAGTTCGCCGAGTACGGTCAGGCGATAAAGAGGGCGAAGAAGGTCCTTGATCTGATACCCGGCAACCCCGTTTTCGCGCATCAGGCCTATACCACCATGGGGCTCGCCCACATCCGCAAGGGCGACAGGAAGAAGGCGGTGAAGATGCTGGGTCTCTCGCAGTGCGATGACTTCAGGGGGTTCGTCTCAGCGAAGAACGTCGACTTCGGGCTCGTCGAGGCGCTCGTCAAGCGCGGCGTCGGCATCGAGGCGTGCAGGGTCTTTCTCACGAAGGCGAAGGCCTTTGCCGAAGCGACGCGGGAGCAGCAATATATAAATCTCCTCGACCGGATGCTCGCTGCCTTCGACACAGAATATTCCTCCAAAGAAATATGACTCAAGCCAGGCTGATAGACACCCACGCCCACCTCACATTTCCGGAGTTCGACTCGGACCGCGCCGCGGTCCTTGAGCGCGCATGGGAGACGGGCCTCGATGACATTGTCCTCGTCGGCGCCGGCGAGGGGTTGGAAGGCAACGCGCGCGCGCTTGAGCTCGCCCGCACGGACGAGCGCCTCTTCGCGATCGTGGGCGTGCATCCGCACGACGCGGGGAAGATGGAGGTCTCGTGGCTGGGGGAGCTGGAAAAGTTCGCTGCGGACGAGAAGGTGGTGGCGATCGGCGAGGTCGGGCTCGATTATCACCACAAGGAAACCGATCCGGATGTCCAGCGTAAATGTTTCAGGGGGATGCTCGCCCTGGCGGAAAGGGCGGGCAAGCCCGTCGTCATACACGATCGCGAGGCGCACGACGACGTGTGGCGGATCATCGAGGAGGTCGGCGTCCCGAAGCGGGGCGGCCTCTTCCATTGCTTCTCCGGGGATTCCAGGTTTGCCGGCTGCGTGACGGAGGCAGGTTTTCATATCTCCATTCCCGGGGTGGTGACGTTTAAAAACGCGAGGATCCTTCAGGAGGTGGTAGCCGACATTCCGCTCGAGCGCATGGTGATAGAGACGGACTGCCCCTTTCTCGCCCCGGAGCCGCACAGGGGAAAGCGGAACGAGCCGGCCTTCGTCTCTCTGGTGGCGAAGAAGATCGCCGAGATCAAGGGGCTCTATCCCGAAGATGTCGCGCGCGTGACGACCTTGAACGCCAGGCGCCTCTTCGGTCTGCCCGGCTGCGAGCTCGAGCCCCACATCGCCTATCGGATCCGCAATTCGCTCTATCTGAACATCACTAACAGGTGCAATCTCGCCTGCCGCTTCTGCCCGAAGTTCACCGACTACGAGGTGAAGGGATATTACCTGAGGCTCCACACCGAGCCGGACGTCGAACAGATATTCCAGGCGATGGGCCAGCCCGAGAACTACGACGAGGTCGTCTTCTGCGGGTACGGCGAGCCGACGCTACGCATCGAGGTGCTCAAGGCCATCGCAAAGCGCATGAAGGAGAAGGGGGTCGCCAGAGTCCGGCTCAACACCGACGGGCTGGCGTGTCTCCTCTATGGGCGCAACGTCCTTCTGGAGCTCGCCGGGCTCATCGACGCCGTCTCCGTCTCGCTCAATGCCTCCGATGCAGAGACCTACACGAATAATTGCCCTTCCAGATTCGGGCTCGATGCGTACAATGCTGTCTGCGCGTTCATCGCGGAAGCGAAGCGCCACATCCCGGAGGTTACAGCGTCGATCGTCGCGCTTCCGGGCATCGATGTCGAGGCGTGCCGCAGGAAGGCCGCGGAGCTGGGAGTGCCTCTGCGCGTGAGAGAATACATGAATGTTGGGTGACTATTCAGTTCCGCTTAGCCAGGTTGTCATCCCAGCGGGTGTAAGCTGGGATCCAATGGATTCCTGCTTTCGCAGGAATGACAAACAAGAAGCACCTGAATAGTTACTAAATTGATAAAGATAAAGGGAACAAAAAAGGCGCCCCCAGGAGGGCGCCTCTTTTGCAAACTCTTTGAGAGCAGGCTTTACAGTACCCAATCCTTCAGCTGTTTGCCCGGCTTGAAGCGCGGAACGCTGCGAGCCTTGATCTGGATCTCAGCCCCCGTCTGCGGGTTGCGGCCGGTGCGAGCGCGACGCTTCGACACATAGAACGTCCCGAAGCCCGTCAGCGTGATCTTGTCCTTCTTGCGCAGGCACTTTCCGATGTTGTGCGTGACCGTATTGAGAACGTTCTCCGCCATCGACTTGGAGATCTTGCAGTCCTTCGCGATATAGTTGACCAATTCGGCTTTCGTCATTTGGTTTCACCCCCTTCCTGGAATAGATTCATGCGACAGCTGTCTACGAAAACATTGGTGCGCGTGCATCTGCTGCCGTACGTTGCGTGAAAAATACGCAAGCGTCCCCTCCGTGTCAAACAAAAAGATTCGGCGGACGTCGATTTTTTCTATGCTGGCGAGTGAGGAACATGTTGCGGCGGTCGAGCGAAGCGACCCGCAGTCGAAACACAGCTGTCGGCAAAAAGCGTGCCAAGGCAGCTTTGCGGTCTCTCATCCCTTCAAGAATTCCTTGAACTTACCGTTGACATTTGGGGATTCAGCGTGCAATTTAGCTGCCTCCAATAGCGAGGCAAGCAATGGATAACGCGGCTGAAGTTCTGCCTATAAACATAGAAGACGAGATGAAGGGGTCCTACCTCGATTACGCCATGAGCGTGATCATCGGCAGGGCGCTCCCCGACGTGCGCGACGGATTGAAACCAGCCCATCGCCGCATCCTCTACGCGATGTACAGGGAGGGGCTCCTCTCCTCGAAGCGCTTTTCGAAGTGCGCCGGCGTCGTGGGCGAGGTGCTCAAGAAATATCATCCCCACGGCGACGCCGCCGTCTACGACACTCTGGTGCGCATGGCGCAGGACTGGAACCTGCGCTATCCGCTGATCGACGGACAGGGGAATTTTGGAAGTGTGGACGGGGACTCAGCAGCCGCTTACCGTTATACGGAGGCCAAGCTCAAGGCCCTGGCAGAGGAACTCCTGGCCGACATCGACAAGGAGACGGTCGACTTCGTTCCAAACTTCGACGGGCAGACGGTCGAGCCCACGGTTCTGCCGTCGCGGTTGCCGAACCTCCTCATCAACGGTTCCGACGGCATCGCCGTTGGCATGGCCACGAAGATTCCGCCCCACAATCTTGGCGAGGTGGTGGGCGGTTGCATCGCGATCATCGATAAACCGGAAATCTCCGTGAAGGAGCTGATGAAGCTCATCCCCGGCCCGGATTTTCCCACCGGCGCGTTCATCAACGGCTTGGATGGGATCAAATCCGCATACGAGACCGGGCGCGGCCAGATCCAGCTGCGCGCCCGCGCGGCCATCGAGCCCATGGCGAAGGGCGACCGCGAGAGCATCGTCATCACCGAGATCCCGTATCAGGTCAACAAGGCCAAGCTCGTGGAGCGCATCGCCGAGCTCGCCCAGAGCGGGAAGATGGACGGCATCTCCGACATACGCGACGAGTCGGACCGCGACGGCATGCGCATCGTCGTGGAGCTCAAGCGCGGCGCCGTGGCGGGCGTGATCCTCAACCAGCTCTATGCCCACACCGCGATGCAATCCGGCTACGGCATCATCCTCCTCGCGATCGTCGCCAGCCAACCGAGGCTCCTGGGCCTCAAGGACGCTCTCCAGCTCTTCCTCGACCACCGCAAAGAGGTTGTCACGCGCCGGACGGTCTTCGAGCTCAAGAAAGCGGAGGAGCGAGCGCATATTTTGGAAGGTTTGAAGATCGCCGTCGAGAACATCGACGAGGTGATCGCCATCATCAAGAAAGCCAAGGAGCCGGAGTCGGCGCGCTCTGCCCTGATGAAGAAGTTCTCGCTCTCGCAGATTCAGGCGCAGGCGATCCTGGACATGAGGCTTGCGAGGCTCACCGGCCTGGAGCGCGAGAAGATCGTCGCGGAGCACAAGGAGATCATGAAGCTCATCTCCGAGCTAAAGGCGATCCTCGCCGACGAGAAGCTCATCTTCAAGATAATCCGCGACGAGCTCTCCGAGATAAAGGCGAAGTATGCCGACGAGCGCCGCACCGTGATCCAGGCCAGGGCGGAGGAGCTCTCCGTCGAGGACCTGATCCAGGAGGAGGAGATGGTGGTCACCGTCTCCCACCGCGGCTACATCAAGCGCAACCCGATCAGCATCTACCGCGCGCAGCGCCGCGGCGGAAAGGGCAAACAGGGCACCGGGCTCCGCGAGGAGGATTTTGTCGAAGACCTCTTCATCGCCTCCACGCACAGCTACGTCCTCATATTCTCCGCATCCGGCAAGGTCTTCTGGCTCAAAGTCCACGAGATCCCGCAGGTGGGCCGCGTCGCGCGGGGGCAGGCCATCTCCAACATCGTGCACCTCTCGGGCGACGATCGCGTCAGGGCAATCCTGCCGGTAAAGGAATTCGCGGAGGGCTCGTTCGTGGTGATGGCGACCAGGGACGGCATCATCAAGAAGACCGATCTCATGGCCTATGCCAACCCAAGGGCCGGCGGCATCATCGCAAGCACCATCGACGAGGGCGACGAGCTTATCTCGGTGAGGCTCACCAACGGCAGCCAGCAGATATTCCTCACCACGCGCCAGGGCCAGTCGATCCGCTTCAATGAAGCGGACGCCCGCGCCATGGGCCGCACGGCCCGCGGCGTGCGCGGCATATCGCTCGGCAAGGGGGACGCGGTCGTCGGCATGGAGGTGCTTGCCACCGACGCGTCGATCCTCACGGTGACGGAGCGCGGCTATGGCAAGCGCAGCCCCTGCGAGGAGTACCGCATCCAGTCTCGCGGCGGCTCGGGGATAATCACCATCAAGGTTTCGGACCGCAACGGCCCGGTGGTCGGCGTCATGCAGGTGACCGACGCCGACGACATCATGCTCGTGACCGACGGCGGCAAGGTCATCCGCTCGCGCTCGAAAGAGATCTCCACGATAGGCCGCAACACGCAAGGCGTGCGCCTCATCACGCTCGACGAGGGCGAGAAGGTCGTTACCGTCGCCAAGCTCGCGGAGAGCGAAGAAGAGGAATGACGCGTAAAATTACAATCGGTGTCATGGTCTGCATCGTTCTCTTTAGCCTGCAGGGCTGCAAGCCCAGGGGCTTTGATGCGGATTTCAAAGCGGCAGAGGCGGCGGTCGGAATTGGCGACAACGACGGCGCGCTGAACGCCTACCGCGCCGTGGTCGATCGCTACCCGGCCGATCCGCGCCGGTGCGGCGTCCTCCTCAAGATCGCAGATATCTACGACACCTCCCTCCACGACGACATCTCCGCCGCCCGCGCCTATGCGAGGGTGATAAAGGAATATCCGCTCTCCGATGTGTCGGTGCCGGCTCGCGAGCGCCATGCGCTGCTCATGGAGAAGAAGGGCGATTTCGACGGCGAGATCGAGGACTATTCCGATCTGCTCAAACACTTTCCCGAGAGCCCCGACAGATACAGATACCGCGTGCTCATGGCCGGCGCTTATCTTTCTCAGCGGAACTTCGGGCAGGCCAGGATGGAGATCAAGCCCCTGCTCGATGACAGACAGATTCCGCCTGAGGTGCGCGAGCAGGCGCTCTTCGTCGCCGGCGAGAGCTTCTTTCTCGAGGACCATCCGGAGAAGGCCGCGCCATATTATCAGCAGATGCTCAGGGAGTTCCCGAATTCAAAGCTGGCGTCCGAGGCCGAGCTCCACTTCGCGACGTGCGCCGAGGAGATGGGCTATCTTGGGACGGCCCGCGACATCACGAGGGACGCCGCACGCGACTATCCCAACAAAAAGGTGATCGATGCGAAGCTCAAGAGCATAAAGGAGCGGGCCACAAAGCACGCCGAGCCGGCACCGCCGGCAGGACAGAAGAAGCCCTGAACCATCTAAAAAGCGGTTTACAAACAGCGCCACCATGGGTTAGCCTCCGGCGCCTTGAAAGGAAAAGGAGATCATATGGCAAACGAACGCACGCTGGCCATAATCAAGCCCGATGCCCTCGAGAAGGGGATCATCGGCGAGATATGCAGGAGGATCGAGGACGCCAGCCTCAAGATCGTCGGCATGAAGATGTTGAAGCTTGAGCGCCAGCGCTCCGAGGGTTTCTATGCCGTCCACAAGGGCAAGGTCTTCTTCGAGAGCCTCACCAAGTTCATGACATCCGGCCCCTGTGTCGTGATGGCGCTCGAGGGTGCAGGTGCGATCAAGAAGTGGCGCGAAACGATGGGTGCCACGAACCCGGAGGAAGCGGCCGAAGGGACGATACGCCGCGACTGGGGGACGAACATCGAGCGCAATGCCGTGCACGGTTCCGACGCCCCGGACACAGCAAAGTTCGAGATCGCATATTTCTTCGAGTCGAATGAGATAGTGCAGTATGAGTGGGTGTAGAACCCGTCGCTCGTGACTCGTGTGTATCAAATCATCGACCATACCGCCGATGCAGGCCTCTGGCATGCGCAGGTGATCTTCGACATCTGAAATCCCCTTTTAAAAGTCCTTTAATGTCAATAACTTGAACGCCGGGAAACGTCCCCTGCATTTTTCACGCAACTTTGTCTGAAACCCGCCGATAAATGAGGTGGAGCAGAACCTTCCCCTGTTTATCAGGAGGTAAAGATGGCGGTCTGTGGAAGGAATCGAATCAAGTGCAAAACCTTGGCTGATCTTCCGGTCTGCGACCCCCAAAAGGACTGGAATTTGCTCAAGCTTGACCCGCTCAGCATGGAGACTCCGGAGTGGATGGGGATCGATCACCTGCTTGTAAATAAGACCGCCACTCGAGGCACGGTCCTTCGTTTTGTCCGACCGGAATTATTGGAAGATTTGAAAGCGTCGTTATCCGAAGGATTTCGCCCGACCGAACCTGCAGAGCTGGATGAATTCATATCCCAGGATACTGTCAGAGCACACGGATATGCCGGCTTCTGCAAATCTACGCATGTGATTAAGGATGATGGCAGGCAGCTGTGGGGCGTATACAAGTGGCACGGCACTCCCAGTGAATATCTCGCTGTTTTCAACAAGTACAATTCCGACAAACACATCCAGATGGAGTCCAACGGTTTCGAACTCTCCGTCGAGGAGATGACGGGCTTGATCGGGGCGCTGAAACTCGGAAGCAAGGACTACTACTGCGACGGAGATGGTTGTCCCCGCGAACTGCCTGTCCAATCGCAGAGCGCCTGCGGATCCAACTACACCAAGGGCACCTATTTTTTCACATCGAAACCCGAACGCCTCAATAACCTGATCGAGATGCTCGGGAAGAAAAAAGAGGGGGATGGCTATCAGCTGAAGGTCGGCGGTCTCGCCGATCTCCGCCGGGAGGAGTTGATCAAACATTTGAAGGACATCCTGCCCAAACCGTCGGAGCAGAAAACGCCACAGTACGTATGGTGGCTTGTTGGCACCAATTTCCTGGTGGCTGCGGCCATCGTGGGCCCCCAGCTCAAGGAACTCTATCGGTGGTGGAGGGGCAGGGTGAAGACGGT
Organism: Pseudomonadota bacterium; assembly: GCA_043798915.1. Lineage (GTDB taxonomy): Bacteria > UBA10199 > UBA10199 > 2-02-FULL-44-16 > JAAZCA01 > JAZDOG01. The sequence goes on from JAZDOG010000101.1 coordinate 47,135, forward strand.
GGATTTTGGGGCCATCGTGAAAAAGAAGATCGAGGCCGATTCCTCATATACGGTGAAGGGCCGCGAGGCCGAGGCGAGGGAGGCCTGGAAGATGACGGACGCGGATCCAGGAATCGATGAATTTCCGCATCTGCTGATCGATCTCGCGACCGGCGAGGGCAAGGACAAGCTTTACGAGGAGATGATAATCCTCAAGGAGAAGGGCGACCCGTCCGTGCCGGAAAGATGGCGGAACGCCGCCGTCGTGGATGTGGATCCTGCCAGCTTTCAGTCCGACACCAAATGGCGCGGCAATGTGGCCGACAAGGTGACCGAGATCGGGGAAAAAGCCAGGAAGGGCCCGTTGGTAGTGAGGATGCGCGAAGGGGATAAAATATTCCTGAGCGGGGGGGCTTCAAGCAGCGACTCCGAGGTGGTCGCCGGGCTCATGCTCGCGAAGCTGGAGGAGCCAGGGGTGCGCGAAAACCTCCTTCTGGTGATAACCACGAGCCGCGGCGATGAGATGATTGCGAAACATCCGGATCTTTTCCGCCGCTTCAACAAGCCCGGGCTTCACATCTTCAGCGTGGCCGAAGTGATCGATGCCCTCGACGGGCCCACCAGGAAGGCATACGAAAAGAAACGAGGCGTCAAGATTCCGCGCGAGGTTATCGGCGCGGCTGCGCGCATTGCTGAATCCTATTACCGGCCATCGAGGGTCGTCGTGAATGCAACGACAAGAAAAGAGTTCATGCTTGCGCGCTTCGACGCCACGAAGAACCTCCTGTCCGATGCCGCAAAGATGGCCGCGAAACGCGGCAAAGGAACGGTTGTCACGGTCAGCGACGTCATCGCCGCGGCAGAGGGGCGCATCGGCAAAAAGCTCGATCACGGTCAGGTCGAGGCCAGGATCGAAAAAGAAAGAGGGGTGGAGGAGGCGGCCAAGGCCAGGGCGGGCACGGAAGCGGCGCCAGCAAAGGGTGGTGCGCCTGTGTGCAGGGCGGACGAGGCCCCTGGCGAGCGGCCGGCTCCCGTTGATAACAGGACTGAGGCCTTGCGCCTTGTGATCGTTGCAGACAGAGAGTTGTCCACCCGGCTGCCGCGATACGACGATTTGCCTGAGGCAAGAAAAAGAGCGATTGTGGACTGCTTATATAAAACTTTGTTGGATAATGGCTTCAGGCAGACATATGTCCGGGATGGCAGAATAACGGCTGGGGGCTTAGAACAATTGATCGCTCGCGTAAAAGGGTATGCATCAGTCGCCGCGCCGGAAGGGCCGGTGCGTCCTGAACGAGCGGCCGATGCTGATGGTGCTGATAAGGATGGCAGAAAAAAGGACACTGAACGTGATAAGGGGCGAAGGGGCGAAGTTCCGGGCAAATAGGAGGACATGCTATGACGGTATACAATATTGATCCGACGACAAAAGTTGTGCTGGATGGTCCATACCAAGGGGAGATCGTGGCGCCCTGCTCCGAGCTCTCCGGCACGATGCGCCTGCCTGATGTGCTCTTGTCCAGGGATGAAGGCGTGGCGATACGTTCCCGGCACAATCTGAACACATCGCAATTCCATCTGGATATCGAGTCGCCGGTGAATGGTGTTTACTGCATGGCGTATAAAAATCCCTCGATGAACAAGTCGTTCGTTGACAATTTCAAGTGTTCCTACGTGGGAGAATCGCCCGTGATGGCATGGTTCCGCGACTTGGTGCCTTTTATGGAGACATCCAGATGCTCGACAGTGAAAAAGGGCATGAAGCCTTTTCTTCCGCACGAGGAGCCCGGGGAACTCGCTAAACTCTGGGATGGCACTCGCAACGGTCTGACGTTTGCCGTTGGCATGGCCATCGTGGACAGGGTGCTGAAGAGGTATGCCGGCTGGTCTCCGCTGGAATCGGCTTTGAAGACTGCCGCAAACTGGATGGGAAGGGGTGGGCCTGGGAGCGCAGGCGGCGCGGGCGGTGCAGCAAGCGGCGCAGGCGAAGGCTCCGGGGCCAGTGGGGCGCCACCTGCTGCCGAGGCCCCCGGAGGTCCTCCACAATCAACTTTCAGTCTTCCTTCGATCCCTGTTCCAACGCCGGAAGAAGCCGCAAAGATAGGAACATGGATGTTGATTATGGGGATTATGGGAATTATGCTCGACAGTGCATTGAAGGCAGCGTGTCCAGTCTTTATAATAAGGCCCGCCGAAGAGAGAGTGGAGGCCTAAAGATAGTTGGAATGGAGGAAGTCCTATGGCTGGCCCAGATGGCAAAATACCCAAGGCACCTGGTTCGCCTGGCGTCGAAATCGATAGTGATTATGCACGCCAGTTAGGTTGCAGGCCGGGTGAAGAAGATCCTCCCGCCGATGCATGCCGGACTGCAATAGAGCCTGACAGGTATACGTCGGCGAGCCTCCCCACTCCGCCCCCCACTGCTCCATTTGCACCGCCAGGGCGTTTTGCGCCTGCCCCGCCAACGGCATCAAACGCAGCAAGCGAGGCAGCGACAGCTACAGGCTCGGCGGTCTCCGGGAAAGGCCCTCTCGAGACTGCCAGGTTTTTTAGAGAACTCGCTGCCGAAACTCTGCAGGAAACAAAGAGGCCAGGCGTAAATGTATCCGCTTTAGAGGCGCAGGCAGCTGTGCTTATTCTCGACGCGGTTGTATTGGAGCAGGAAAATGGCGGGTCAAGCGCGCGATTTACAGGGGGACTCAGGCAGGTTGCAAAAAATAGAGCCGATTCCATTTTAGATGAAGCCCGCAGGGCACAGAGGTCAGGAGCGGAGAGGTTGAGGTCAAGCGACGACGGGAAATTCTCCGAGGGGTTGGATTTAATTATGGCCGCCAGCAGAGGATATGATCTAGCGCGCCTGCTCTTCGAAACCATCGATCTTGACCTCGAGAGCGCAATTCGTGGCTCGGAGCAGGTTGATTTCTTGAGGAAGGCGGCGGAAAAAGCGTTTTCACGCAAGAAGTATCTACAACAGGCCCTCGACTTGTTTGACCTGGCTTTGCAAGCAAGCGGTGGCAGTGGTGATTCCCTGGAAAAACTCAGGATTATAAGAACCCAAACCGGAGGTACCAAGAAGCTTGTGAGATTCTATCAAAAAGCGCTTTCTTCGCCTGTTCCGCAACTTTTACAGCAACGACAATTTTCTTTGCCTGGATACGACAATGCCGGGCCTGTAGATATGAGCAAGGCTTTTGCGAATTTACGTCGTTTCAGGATTGCTCCGGACTCTCCTCTGCCGCCTCAAGCCTTGCCGTTGGCAAGTTCCCCGCAGACGCTCGAGGCTGAGGCCATCAGTCTTACGGCCGATGCAGTCAGTGAGTTGCCCAGCCGGTTGCCGGGATACCGCGATTTGCTTCCGGAGAGAAAGGCAGAGATTGAGGGCTCCATATATAAAAATTTATTGGATGGGGACTTCAGGAGTGCATATATCCGTGATGGCAGAATAACGGCTGAGGGTTTCGAACAATTGGCTGCCCGCGTAAAAGGGTCTGCATCAGTCGCCGCGCCGGCAGGGCCGGTGCGGCCTGAGCGAGCGGAGGATGATCGGCCGGTCAGGGACGACAGGGATGGCAGAGAGGACGTTGAACGCGCAAAGGGCAAAGTTTTTGGCAAATAGGAGATGGAGTTTCGAGGCATTCCAGTGGGCCGATCCCGAAATGCTGAAAGAAATGCTGAATCAGGGGACGTTTCTCCCCCCGAAAAGAGAAACGTCCCCTTTATCCTGGAGAGGTGTGACTTTGGTTGTTAGAATATGAGCTGATATTTAGTTGCCGGTCCCTTCCCCTTTTTCTGCAGAAAGCGTTCCTCCAGCAATATATTCAAGGCATAAACCGCGGTGCGCCGCGGAATTTTAGTGTATTTCACAACATCCCCTGTGCCGAGCTTTTCTTCCGGATGCTCCTTGAAACAGGCAAGGACCTTCCTGGGCGCCTCTGCCAGACTCAGGAAATCATCGTATCTTCTGGCGTAGAATTCAATGTCATGCCGCAGAGCGGCGGAGATCATTTTGAGCATGAAGGTCAGGAAATATTCGATTTTGTATTTCTTCGGGTCCTGCAGGAATCTCCCTTTCGAACACTTTCTCAGGACCAGATAATATTCCTCCTTGTTCTTTTCGATGTGCCGGTCGAGCGCGATATATGGCATGATTCCAGCCAGGTTTTTGTCGTCTGACTGAAGGATTGCGAGGGCAAAGAGACTTCGCCCGATGCGTCCGTTTCCGTCCTGAAAGGGATGTATTGCCAGAAAACGGAAGACGAGTTCGCATGCGACGGCGATGCTCCATGGATGCGCCTTGAGATTTGCGTTGTACCAGTCGATGAGTTCATGCATTGCCGCGATCGTGACCGGGCCCGGATCGGCAGTCTTGAGGACATCCTTCACTGTGTTGGTGCCCAGGATCATCTCGATCACGCTGTTCGGAGAGGTCTTGTATTTGCCGAGGTAATGCGCAGCAGGAGGGTAAAAACGGAGCAGCTCGGCATGCAGTCCTCTGACGGTCGTTTCCGAGAGCGGAAACAGCTCTCTCGCCTGCGCATAGACGATGGTGAGCATATTGCGGCAGCCAGCGACCTCCTCGACGCTCCTCTCGCTCTCTTTCGAGAGCTTGTTTTCGATGTATTTCTTTTTCTGAATGAAGGCGGTCGGCCTGCCGTCCTGGCTGAGCATTTCATCCATCCAGTCGATTTCGACGTCAGTGAGGATGGCATTTTCGATCCTGGTCGTGGAGCCTATCGTGCTTATCAGGGCATATCTATGAATTGACTGTTGATGGTCAGGGGAGAGGGTATCGAGAAATGCCCGCTTTTCAGCAGATAAATCAGTGATTTCTTTAAGTTTTTTTGTCAGATCGTCTGTGATGTTGAAAGAAAGCATGCAGATAGATTGTGCAATATTGTGCAACTATATGCAACTATTTATTGCACAATATTGCACGATACTGCACATCTAAATCATCTGCCGGTTTCACTTTCGTCCATCTCTTCTCATTCCACGCATGGTTGCGCCACAGGAGGATATTGAGGGAGACGAAGATTGCGGCGTTGTAGAGGAACAGCGCGCCGTTGAGCAGCGCCGAACGTATTTTTTGTTTTATCATTCCAAGAGCTCCAAAAGCGTGTGCGAGATCTGCTGCCCCAGGCGCCTTGCCTGCGATGTGAGTTTTCTCAGTTCCGTCTTCGTGAGAGGCTCGATCGTGCCCATCGAGCTCACGAGATAGGCGATGTGGGCGACGTGCTCCAGGTGCTCCATCCGATTGAAAGCGTCTTCGAGGTCCCGGCCCAGCACCAGCACGCCGTGCCGCTGAAGGAGGAACGCGTTGTGCTTCTCGAGCAGGGGCCTCAGCACCACCGCCATCTCGTCCGTGCCGGGCGTGGCGTACGGAACCGATGGCACGGGTCCGATGTAGATCGCGAGCTCCGGCAAAAGCATCTCAGTGAGGGAGATGTCCGCCAGCGAGCAGGCGAGGCAATAATGGGGATGGGCATGGATAGCGGCGCCGACATCGCGGCGGAGCTTGTACACCGTGCGGTGCATCGAGGTTTCGGACGAGGGGCGGGTCTTCGGATCGTGCGGCGCGCCATTCGCGTCGCAGGCGACAATCTTCGAGGGGATCACGGCGTCCTTGCGCGTGGCGGCTGGCGTGATGAGAAAGCCTTTTTCATCGCGCACCGACACGTTGCCGCTGGTCGCCACAAGGTAGCCGCGATCGTACAGGCGGTGGCATACATCGGCCATCGCCGCGCGGGGATCCTGCTCCCATTGTTTGGCTTCGGAATGCATCACACCTCTTCGATCAGCTCCTCTTCCGCCCAGACTTTTTTGCGCTCGTGGGCGCCGAGGAAGACTAACCCTAAGGCTATCCAGAACGCGGCCCTGAGCCGCTTTGCAATCTGAATCGTGATGCCCAGCGCCGGGTCGAGGTGCAGCAGATAGAGCACGCCGCTGTATGCGCCCTCCATGACGCCGAAGGCGCCAGGGACGAACGTGAAGACCGCGTTGACCATCGGCGCGAGCGCCGTGAGCACCAGCGCCGCGAAGAGCGTGAAGTCGTCCGAGACGACGCGGCCGATGGCATATATCTCGATGATGCCGATCGCTCTCCCGGCGATGTGGTAGCCGAGAGCTATCAGGAAGCCCCTGTGGCTCTCCTCGTAGAAGTCGATGATGTGGGTGTCGAGCTCGGTGAATCTCCTCACGGTCTTTTCCGAAAACTCGCGCTTGATCCCCAAACGCTGGCAGAGGTTGAATATCAGGCTGAAGAAGCCGCGCCGCTGGTGGATAAATATGAAGGCGATGAATGCTGTCGAGATGAGGACGACGATCGGGACGCCGTACTTGATGTTCGACGGCAGCGCGTCGAAGGTGACGAAGGACGCCACGATCCCGGCGAGGATAACGATGAGCGTCGCCGCGCTGTGGAGCGTTCTGTCGACGACGACGGAGGCCGCGCCCTCCGACATCCTGAAGTTCTTCTTGAGGAGATGGATGCGCATCGGATCGCCGCCGATGAAGTTGGCTGGCGTCATCGTGTTCACCGCCTCGCCCATGATCTTTATGCGGAAGAGATCCCAGAATCCGATGCCGTCGCCCAGACGGTGCAGGAACTGCATCCAGGCGGCGGTGTAGAGGGCATACCAGCAGGCGGACATGATGAGTATCGGAACGAAGAGCCATCCGATCTCGGTCATGTTCGCGATGATGGTGTGGATGCCGATTTTTCTGACGAGTGCGACAAGCAGCGCGATGCCGATCGCGAGGCAGATATAGCGGAGCTTTTTTGCGAGATAGGATGTCATCTGAGATAGTCCGGGTTCGCGTTGAGCGTCGATTCGGCGTTCGCCAGATCATCCGGCGTGTCGACCTCGAGCCATTTTATGCCTGTGGCGTCGCAGATGTTCACCGGGCAGCCTTCGCCCTCGAGCTTTGCGAGCGCGCACTCCACCGATGCCGCGTCGCCTTCGGAACTCCTCGCTGTTCCGACCGAACGGCGGTAAGCGGGGAGGCTCGCTTTATCGCAGCAGGTCATCCCGATATATCCGCCGTCGAAGTCGGCGAGCTCCTTGTGTATGCGCGCGAGGCTGCCGTCCGGGCCCAGCTTCACCTTCATGTCGTCGGCGACGAGCGCCCTGTCGAAATCGCAGACGGCCGAGATGCCATTTTTGCGTTCGGCGATTCGCATCATGAGCCGCCTGGGGTAGATGTGGTCGACGTTCATCACGAGCAGGTCGGAGCAGGCCAGCGGCAGGGCCGTCTCTATGCTCCTGATGCTGCCGTCCCTGAAATGCGGGTTGTGTGACGTCTTCGCGTCCGGCCTGTGTTCCTTGAGGAACGATTCAAGGCGCTCCGCGCCGAAGCCGGTCACGACGATCCTCTCCGTGATCATGGGATTGTCGAGAAAGTCCATCACGCGGAGAATCAGCTCGCGGCCGGCGACGCGCACGAGCGCCTTCGGGCTCTCGCTCGTCAGATCGCCCAGCCTCACTCCCATCCCGGCTGCAAGAATGATTGCCTGCATCAGAACATCCCTTTCAGCTCCGATAAATTCGCGATCACTTTGACGTCGCCGAATTTTTCAATGAATTGATGGCGCGTGAAGGTGCCTTCCTTGCCGATGAAGGTGATGCCGGAATCCCTCGCGCGCTCGCCGTCCTTGATGGAATCGCCGACGAAGGCGATCGAGGAGCGATCGACGCAAAATTTCCGCTCCACCGCAGCGAAGTGATCCTCGCCCTTCTCGAAGTTCTCCTTAAACCCCATCACCATGTCAAATTCAAGCCCCGCGTTGTTCACATATCTTTCCACGAGCTCCTGAAAATTGTTGGAGGAGATCGCCATCCTGATGCCGCGGCCCTTGAGATAGGCGAGCGTCTCCGGGGCATCTTCGAAGAGCGGCTCCCTGAAGTATCCTGCGAGCTTTGTCTTTTCGAACTCCTGGGCGGTCGCCGCGTTGGCTGGATCGCCTGGGAACAGCGCCTCCAGCTGCTGGAAGAACGGGAGGCCGGATGTCTCGAGGTATAGGCGCCTTGCCTCCGCGCTGTCCACGGGCAGACGCCTGGGCATGACTTCCGCAGCGATGTCGGCGAAGGCCTCCATCGAATTGACGAGCGTGCCGTCGAAGTCGAAGACAAGAACGTCGCTTGTGACTCGTCGCTCGTTCATGCGGTTTCTGCCTCCGGATTCGTCTGCACGGCAAACTGCATGTCGGGCCTCGCCGCCAACGGTTTGGCTGCAGGCGCCGCGTGCTTTTCCGGTGTCAGGCTGAGATACGTGAGAATGATCGCAGACACCGTCGTGCCGAAGGCCGTGATGAAGAGCCACCAGTAGAGGACCCCCGCCACCGCAAAGAGGAGAAATGCGAAGGAGAAGACGTCCTTCTTGAGCGTGTATTTGCCGTATTTAATAAGGATGAGGAGCCAGCGCGGCTGCCCCGAGAGCTTCTGCAGGTATTCCGTGTCGAAGGTGACGAAGCTCGCCGACTGCGTGTTTCTCTTGAGATATCTGATCATCCAGAAGAACGTGATTGCGGTCGAGATGAGCATGATAGCCCCGGCCAGATAGGCCACGTGCGAGTGGGTGTGGCGCCAGTAGCCAGCGATGAGGCCAGTCATGAAGCTGCCGAGGGAGAGGTTGTCGGAGATCGAGTCGATGTATTGTCCGAACTTGCTCGTCCGGAACGTGAGCTTTGCCACCTCGCCGTCGCATCCGTCGGCTATTGAGGCGATCTGGAAGAGGATTGCGCCGAGGAGTATGACGTCGTAGCGATGCCCGTCGGCGACGAATACGCCGGAGAAGAGGCCGATCACGATGTTGACCGCCGTGATCGCGTTTGGGCCCACCCAGAGCTTGGAGAGCAGGATGCTTACGGGGAGCGAGAAGCGCTTGTTGATGTATTTGGCGACCGGCCCCTGGGCTGAGTGCCGGATGGCCTCGGTGAGGAATTTTTCGGCCACGGCGCGGTCCCTGCGTCTCTTCACCAGGAACGTGTTGATGGCGAGCGGCTTTTCTACGAAGCGCGCCGAGCCCGCTTCCACCAGGCGCCGGAGGCAGCTCTCGATAGAGCGAGGCCGCTCCTCCGTGAAGGCCTCGAGCGCCCTCCACACCGATTGAGCGACGTCGATGACCGGGAGAGGAAGCACGCCTTCACGGCAGGTGATGACGCCTCCGTTCGCCAGAGGCGCGGCCCTGATCGTCGACACCATCTCCTTTTCAAAGAGGAGGTTCGCGTTGATGACAAGACATCGGTTGTCCGCTTCGTCGGCGAGGCGCCGTGCGATCTCCGGGCTCACCCGGTAGGGCTCGTCATAGCTTATCATCTCGATCGCCGGGAGCTGGCTATCTCTGTATCTCTCGAGAAAGTGCCCTATCTTCTCCCGCTGCGTTTCGGCGACGAGGAGGATCACCCGTTCGATCCCGGCCTGGGCGAGCGTCATGATGCCGCGGACGATGATCATGATGCCGGCCACCTTGTCGGTGGCCATCATCATCGCCTCCGGCGTATCGGAGGGGACATATAAAATAGCCTGGCTGTTCTTCATGCAGAAGTTCTAGCTAACTAGCAGAAATCATTGAAACTTGTAAAGAAAATTCAATTGACTGTGGAAAACCGCTGTGGTAGCCGAAGCACCCTGTCATATGCGCCATAAATCGCCACCAACCCTCCGGGGCCTCTGGTATTACCTCCGATGCAATATGAGGAGGTCCCCTCTCCTTGTAAATCTGGAATTTACAAAACATTGCAACGCCAGGTGTTCGTTCTGCACGTGCTGGCAGGCGGACTCGGCCGGGGAGCTTGCGGACTACGGCCCTGTGATCCGGAAATTCAAGCCGGTCGTGGTCTCGGTCTCCGGGGGAGAGCCGCTCCTCAGAAAGAACTACGCGGAGCTGCTCAAAGGCATCCGGCCATGTTGTCATTATCTCGTGATCATCACCAACGGCGCGCTGCTCAACGCCCATTCGGCCGAAAAGCTCCACGACGCCGGCGTCGATCAAATCTGCGTTTCGCTCGATTTTCTCGGAAAAAAGCACGACGAGAACCGGCAGGTGGAGGGCCTCTATGACCATCTGGCCAGCACGATCCCGGCGCTCACGAAGGCTGGCTGCCGGATTGTGCTCAACACCGTCATCATGGAGTCGAACCTGGGGGAGGTCCTGCCGATCGCCTATCGCGCGAAGGAGTGGGGCGCGATGCTCTCCTATTCCGCGTATTGCGCGCTCAAGAGCGACAGCGATGACGGGATGGTGAGGGCCGGGCGCTACACGCAGCTCATCGGAATCGTGGATGAGATCCGAAAGCTCAAGCGCAAGCTCGGGCACATCAAGAATTCGGACTATTACCTCAAGGCGCTGCCGGCCTACTTTCGCGATGGGAGCATGCCGGGTTGCCGGGCGGGCTATCGCTGGCTTCAGGTGACGCCGGACGGCTACGTCCAGCAGTGCTCGGAGCTCCCGAGGCTCTGCCACTATACGGAATTCACGAGGGAGAAGCTCAAGCCCGCTGTGTGCACGAAATGCTGGTATACCTGCCGGGGCGAGGCGGAGGCGTCGCATCTGAAACCGGGGCGGCTGATCGAGCTGATCAGGGCGTAAAGACGGCATTTTATGTTTTCCCTTGCACGACCTTGAGATTGCCGTTATAAACACGCGGATTTTTCGCGCACGATAACTATACCGTTACAAACGGTGGAAAGGAGATGGTTAGCATGAAAAAGATTCTCGCAGTGGCCGTAGCGCTGACGATCTGCAGCCTCTATGGGCTGGGATGTCAGAAGAAAGCGGTGGACCAGAAGGCAGGGGGACCGGCGAAGATGGAGCAGAAGTTGATGCCGCCACCGCCACCGCCACCGCCACCGACGCCGACGCCGCCAGCTGGCGCGGAGCAGCCGGCAGCGCCTGCAGCGCCTGCAGCACCGGCGCCTGGCAAGTAACAGGCAAGTTGAGCAAAGGTGTGTTGTTATCTGAAACACAAGTTTCCGCCGATCGAGGCGGGAGAGGAGAAAGTAACTATGAAGTTATTGAAAGTGGTAGTGATAGCTTTGGTCCTTTCGGTTCCGGCACTTGTCATGGCGCAGGCCCCGTCCGCATCCACATCGCCTTCGAAGGCGACCGACACGGCAGCGGCGAAGGCCCCGACGACGTCGCCTTCAGCGACGACGGCAACGAACGCCCCGACGACGTCGCCCTCAGCGACAGCGACGAAGGCCACGACAACGACGGCAGACACAGCGGCGAACAAGGTTGCTTCGACGCCAGATACGAAGACGTTCGAAGGGACGATCAGCAACATCAACAAAGAGAAGAACAGCTTCACGCTCAAGGACAACACCGGCAGCACGCAGGACATCGCCTACAATATGCTCAGCACGCTGAAGACCGGCGATAAGGTGAAGGTCAACGTGAAGAAGGATGGCAGCAACTGGACAGCGACCAAGGTCGAGTCCACGACGACCACGAAGTAATGTGATCGTTATCTGAAATCTGCAGATGCAGCGGCCGCCCACAAGGCGGCCGCTGTTGTTTTTAAATGGTTTTCATCGAGATAATCCTGTTTTGGTTTAAATAAGTTCTTATATGTAAAGCATAAGTTGACATATTAATATTATATTAAACTAATGGGTTAGGATAATAATGTTTACACATATAGATATATGGTGCTATTATTATCCATATGGGGAAGACTGATATCTTCATGAAGGCGGAGGTGATCTTTCGGGCTCGTGGAGGGATCCTTCGGACATCCGAAGCGATCGAACTTGGGGTCCACCCCCGCACGCTCTACGCAATGAGAAGCGAAGGTTGGATAGTCGAACTGGCGCGTGGTCTCTATCGGCTCGCTAAATTCCCTGACCTCAAGTCCCCTGACCTTGCGATTGTTGCATCGAAATGTCCGGGTGGAGTCATCTGTCTCATTTCAGCCCTTTCCTTTCATGGAGTCACGACACAGATCCCGCATCAGGTCGACGTCGCGCTCATGAGGGGACGGCGCCCGCCGAGGATCACCTATCCCCCCATCAGGGTCTTCCGATTTGGCAAGGAAGCATTCGGGGACGGGATCGAAACCCACACGATCGATCACGTCACGGTCCGGGTGTACAGCGTGGCGAAGACGATCGCCGATTGTTTCAAATTTCGCAATCGCATCGGGATCGATGTGGCTGTCGAAGCTCTCAAACTCAGCCGCGAGCGCCGCAAGGCCACGCCGGCAAAAATCATGGAATACGCCCGCATCTGCAGGGTGGAGCGGGTGATTCAACCCTATCTGGAGGCAATGATATGAAGGCAGAAGCCAAAAGGAACATGGCTCACTCCGTCCATCAGCGTCTGCTCAATGTTGCGCGCGGGACGATGCGCCCTTTCAATGAGTTGCTGCAGCACTACGCCATCGAACGCTTCCTGTATCGCATCGGGAGGTCGAAACATGCCGAAAAGCTCTTGTTGAAAGGAGCGTTGCTCCTCCGTGTCTGGAACGTCCCGATGGCCCGGCCCACGATGGACATCGATCTCCTTGGCAGGGTGACTGGAACGCAAGATGAGCTCGCTGTGATTCTCAAGGATTGCATGCAGATCGAGGTAGAGGACGATGGCCTCGTCTATCTGCCCGACACTCTCAGGATTGAAGCGATCACGAAAGAGGCCGATTATCAGGGGACGCGGATGAGGTTCACCGCAAAACTCGGCAACGCACGCGTCCAGGTACAGGTGGATGTGGGTGTCGGTGATATCGTGTATCCCCGTCCCGTCTGGATCGACTTCCCTACGATTCTCGGGAACGAATCGCCTCATCTTCTGGCATACACACCAGAGAGCGCCATCGCCGAAAAGTTTCAAGCGATGGTGGCGCTGGGTATGGCGAATAGCCGAATGAAGGACTATCACGACATCTGGATGCTGGCGAATACCCTTGAATTCGACGGGAAGATTTTCTCAGAAGCGATCAGGAGGACGTTTGATCGGCGAGAGACACGGCTTCCAGAATTGACGCCACCTGCCCTGAACGAAAAGTTTCATTCAGACGAGACGAAGAGGACTCAATGGAGCGCTTTCATCCGTGGACTGAAGCTCAAGGATGCATTGGCCCTGGAAAATGTGGTCGTCCTTGCGGCTCAAATGCTGATGCCTCCGTCGATCGTGATGTCGGCGAACAAACCATTCGAGATGAAGTGGAACCCCGGCGGGCCGTGGAAATAGCATTCGGTGAAGACCTCAAAAGCTCATCAAACGGAGCAAATGTGCTGATTGTTTAAGGCCTTGTTATTAAAAACTTGTTTTTGATCCGTCTGATGGTTTTTTTAGTGCCGAGGATCGGAGCCCCCTCCGTAGACGACCCGCCACGACTGCGCAACGTCGTGGCGGGTCACTCCGGGGACCCGCATCCCTAACGACACCGGCTGTACAAAACACAGCCGCTTTCGTAAGGGCTGCGTGTCGCCCCGACTCTTCATGGGCAGGTCGTCGGTTCGATTACGACCAGGACGCAAAAAGCAACGCCCCCTAAAAAATGGGAGCGTTGCTTTTTGAGCCGAGGATCGGAATCGAACCGACGACCTGCTGATTACGAATCAGCTGCTCTACCAGCTGAGCTACCTCGGCGAATTTTTTCCCGATACACGATATTCGATATACGAATATCGAAATTTTGCGCCAGCATAATCCGTATATCGTGTATCGGAACAAATTTCGCTAGCGCGAAATTTGTGCCGCCCCCCGGAATTGAACCGGGACGGGATTGCTCCCTCGTGATTTTGAGTCACGCGCGTCTGCCAGTTCCGCCAGGGCGGCGAATAACACATGCATTATGATGCAGTCTTCTTCTTGGAACGCTTGCCATTCACTTCCTCTGTCACCTGGCGGACCTTGCCGTCGGCTATTTCGCGCAGCGAGATGACCGACTCGCGATTTTTGCAGTTCACGATTGGTTTTGAGCCCTTGTAGAGCTGCTTGGTGCGCTGGGCGGCGAGGTGCACGAGCGAGAAGCGGTTGTCGACGTAATCGAGGCAATCCTCAACGGTGACGCGTGCCATTGCAAACCTCCAATAAACCTGCCTGTAAGTGTACGAGAGACTACTTTTACGGGGTGTCCCCCTCTAGTAGGATTGTCGCAGAAAGTCAAGGAGTTCGAGCTGTTTGACTTAGGAAGCGAGGGCATGGTACCTCTTTGATATCCCATGGGCTTCAGGTTTGCCGACAAGGTCCTATCCGTCCTCTCTGCCATTCGGGCCGCCGGTTTTTTTTCACGGCAGCGCGAGAAGGCTCTCTTCAAGTCGGAGTTTCTGGCGACGATAAGCCACGAGCTGCGCACGCCCCTCACGGCCATCATCGGATTTTCCGAGCTCCTCATGGAGGGCGTGATGGGCGAGCTTACGGAGGAACAGAAGGAGTGCCTGGGCGAGGTCCTCCATAATTCGGCGGACCTCCAGCGCCTCATCAACAGCCTCCTGGATATCACGAAGATCGAGGCGGGGAGGATGAGGCTGGATGTGCATGAATTTGACCTCACGGAGACTGTGAGGAGGGTCTGCCGCTCGATTGCCCCTTTTGCAGAGAAGAAGCGGCAGGAACTCCAGATCAAGCTTCCGGATGGCAAGTTGTCCGTGTGCGGCGACGAGCGAAAGATTCAGCGATCCATTTCAAGCCTCCTTGCCAACGCCAACAAGTTCACGGAGGAGGGGGGGCACATAAGGGTGGGCGTCCGAAGCTTTGGCTCGTGGGGCGAGATCAGGGAGCGCGCGGGGTGGTGGCGGCGCCCGGCAAAAGGCGCAGACGTCTTCCGTTCCGGGTGCGTGGAGATCTCCGTGGAGGATGACGGCATAGGCATTCAGGAGAATCAGCTGGACCGTGTCTTCGAGGCGTTTCATCAGGTGGATGGCGGAGTGACGCGAAGCTTCGGCGGCACCGGGGTGGGTCTGGCGCTTGCGCGGAAGTTCGTCGAGATGCACGGCGGCTTCATCTGGGCGGAGAGCGAGCTTGGCAAGGGGGCGAAGTTCACGGCGGTGTTGCCGCTGAAATCCGTGAATCGTGAATCGTGAATCGTGGATTTTTCTGTTTTATCTTGCATCCTTAACGTGTATAATCCGTCGCAACAGGGGATACTTTGATGGGAGGAATAATCCGCCAGTATTCATGGATTGTCGATCTGGTGGGGATTCTGCTCTGCTCTTTCTTTCTGGCAAAGATTACGGGCATCTATGTCGGCCGAGGCATAGAGATCAAGCGCTCTGTAGGGGTTTTAAAGCCGGCCGATATTGCACCGGCTGAGAAGAAACAGATCGATGCCTCGACGTACGCAGTCATCGGAGAACGCAATATCTTCGATGCCTCGGAGAGGGCTGCGCAGGGTGAAGGAGGCGAGGGTGCGGGTGTAGTTGAGGCAGAGACCGTGCCCACCGGCGAGGCCGTGAAGACTAGCCTCAATATCGCCGTCCTCGGCGTGCTGGTCGTGGGCGACGGTCGCGACACCCGCTCGACAGCCACTGTTTCGGGAGGCGGGGGCGGCAAGGAGAAGGACAAGGGGAAAGCGGCCGTCTACGCGGTGGGCGATACCGAGAGCTTTGCACCAGGCACCAAACTCACGCGCGTGCAGCCAGACCGGATTGAGTTCGTAAACAGCGGGCGGTTGGAGTATGCCGAGGTCGCCTCGGAAGTCGGCGCCAGTATCTTCGGGCCGCCGAAGCGGGAAGAGGTGGTTGCCAAGGAGCCCGCGGCCAAGGCGGAGACCAAAGGCCCCCTGGTCAAGGGCGAGGCGCCGGGAAAATTTACTGTCGACCAGCGCGAGATAGACGAGGCGATGCAGAACCTGGACCGCCTCTACACAGACATAAGGGCGGTGCCTAACTTCTCAGGCGGCAAAGTCTCCGGCATGAAGATACTTTCGGTGAAGGGCGACTCGCTGTTCGCAAAGCTGGGTTTGAGGCGCGGCGACGTCCTTCAGAAGATAAACGGCATGGAGCTGGACGTGAAGCGCGGTTTTGAGATATTCAATCAGCTCAAAGACCAGAAGAACATAACACTCGACCTTCTGCGGCGGGGGCAGGCGACAACACTTGATTATGAGATACGATAAAAATAAAATCGTCGCTCGCTGGATGGTTCTCATTGCGCTGCTGGCACTGCCGATCGCAGCCCATGGGCAGCCGACCTCAGGCGCTCCTGCTGCAACGACGCAGGGCGGGGTTCGTCTTCCCACGCCGCAGCCTGCCCCTCCGCCGGCAGCGGTTCCGACACCGGCTCCGGCCAAGGAAGCCAAGGGCGGCGATGAGGCAGCTGGCGGCGAGGCAAGAGAGAAAGAGAATGGGCAGGCCGCGGCCGGGGAGATCCCGGGCAACAGCGACATGGTCTACCTCAACGTTCAGGACCAGGAGATCAAGGACGTCATCAAGCAGATCAGCAAGGCTACGGCCAAGAACTTCATCATAGACGACAAGGTGCGCGGCAAGGTCACGATCATGTCTGAGAAGACGATGACCAAGGAGGAGGCCTATCAGGCATTTCTCTCCGCGCTCGAGGTGGTCGGCTTCACCACAGTGATAGGGCCGGGCGGCATCATCAAGATCGTGGCGCTCAAGGACGCCGTCACCGCGCCGATTCCGATCCATGTCGATTCGACGCCCTATACCGACAGCTATGTGACGAGGCTCATCGCGCTGAGGAACATAAGCGCGCTCGAGATGTCGAACGCCATCAAGGGGCTCATCTCCAAGTCCGGCAACATGTTCGCCTATCCCGCCACGAACACCCTGATCATCACCGATTCGGGCACGAACATAGACAGGCTCATGAAGATCATCAAGGAGCTTGATCAGGAGGGCCCCCAGCAGGTGCTGGAGATCATCCCGGTCAACTACGCGGATGCGAAGGATGTAGCCGCGAAGGTACTGCAGCTCTTTGAACTGGACAAGACGGGCCAGGCCAAGGCGGCCAGGCCCGGCGGCGGAGCCGAGCTCGAGGAGATCAAGGACGTCAGCAAAATCATCGCCGACGAGCGGACGAACTCGCTCATCGTGCTGGCTTCCAAGCGCGCGATCGACAAGGTGCGCGGCATCATAGCCAAGCTCGACATTCCTCTCCAGGTCGGCGACACCGGCAGCATTCACGTCCACTATCTCAAATACGCCAACGCGGCCGCGATGGCCCAGACCCTCGCCGCCATCGCCTCCGGCAAGGCAGCGCCTCCCGCCGCCAAGCCTGCCGCGGCCGGCGAGAAGGGCAAGACGTCGGCTACCCCAGCTCCGACCGCCGTCGCGCAGCTCGAGGGAGGCGTTACGATCGGCGCCGACGAGACGACCAACGCCCTCATCATCACCGCGTCGGCTAAGGACTATCAGATTCTCGTCGATGAGCTGATCTCAAAGCTCGACATACCGCGCCGGCAGGTCTACCTCGAGGCGATTGTGATGGAGCTGTCGGTCACTAAAGGCCAGACCGCTGGCGTCTCCGGCTTCGGCGGCGGAGGCAATAACTCGGTTATCGGCTTTGGCAACTCGGGGTCGAGCGAGTTCAACGTTTTGCAGGGCCTCTTCAATCCTGCCAGCTTCTTCTCGACCCCGGGCCTCCTGGGCGGGCTGCTCTCGAAACAGAGCGTCACCATAGACGTGCCGAAGAGCGGCGGCGGGACGACGGCGGTCACCATCCCGGCCTTTGCCGCGTTTTTGAATCTCCTGCAGACATATCGCGATGCGAACATCGTCTCGACACCCAACATCATGACCCTCGACAATCAGAAGGCGTCGATTGAAGTCACCCAGACGCAATATGCGAACAGCACGACGACCGTCGGAACCGCGGGCGCGGTGACGACTTCGCCCATTCCCCTAGAGGCGGGCTTGACGCTCGAGATCACCCCCCAGATCACGGAGGGCGATGCGGTGAGGCTCGAGATCCACCACAAACTGTCGAACTTCACCGGGGCTCCCAACGCGAGCGGCGCCGCCCCGCAGACCAAGCGAGAGATCACCACGACCGTGGTGGCGATGGATGGCCAGACGGTGGTCTTGGGCGGCCTCATGCAGGATATCACCACGCACCAGAAGAGCAAGGTGCCGATCCTCGGCGACATACCGCTCATCGGCCTGCTGTTCCGCAGCAGCACTTCGACGAACGACAAGAGCAACCTCCTCGTCTTCATCACGCCGCACGTGATCAAGGACCCGAGCGACTTTGCAGAGATCAGCAAGGTGAAGATCGAGCAGCGCAACACCTTCATCGACAAGAACTACGGCAAGCGCCAGCAGCAGTCGATAAAGGATACGATAGCGACGCACAGGGCCGACCTCCTGGAATTCACGCCTTCGATAGCGTACACGAAGGGCTCGTCGACAATGCCGCCGGTCACAGCAGCTCCGCCTGCGCCGCTTGCGGCTGCGATGCCTGCTCCTTCCCCTCCAGCGCCTGCCGCGAAACCTCCCGTGATCAGCATATCGCCTGTGGACGCCAATGCGCCGCCGGAAGCCGCCGCGCCAAAATCGCCGAAGGTAAAGTCCAAGGCGAAGGCCGCGGCGCCCAAACCGGATCAGAAGGCGCCGTCTGCGCCGGGAACGAAGGATTCGGGGGAGATAGACACGGCGTATTAGGTGCTCTAAATCTATGGAAACACGCAGTCTGGGTTCCATTCTTCTCGAGACGAGCTCCCTCACGGAGGAGCAGCTGGAGCAGGCGCTCGCGGTGCAGCGCGAGCGCGGCATCAAGCTCGGCGAGGCGCTCGTCCAGCTCAAGTTCCTCCGTACGGAGGACATACTCAAGGCCCTCTCCATCCAGCTCGGATTTCCCTATGAGAACAAGATAGACATCGAGACCATCCCCACCGATCTCATAGCAAACCTGCCGATCAACTACGCCAAGCAGAACGAGGTGCTGCCGCTGAAGAGGGAGGGCAACGCGGTCCATGTTGCGATCGCCGACCCCACGAACTTCTATGCGCTGGATGACCTTCGCCTGCTCTACGGCTGCGACATCAAGCCCACGATCGCCTCCTCATACGAGATCGTGAACGCGATCAACGCGGTCTACAACAAGGCCACCGGCGGCGGCGAGGATGAGATAGAGGACCTGGGCGACGGGTCGGAGATCGCCGACGAGTTCAACGAGCCGGTCGATCTGCTCGATGCCGATGACGAGGCGCCGATCATCAAGCTCGTGAACACACTGCTCTTCCGCGCCGTTAAGCAGAAGGCGTCGGACATACACATTGAGCCGTTCGAAAGGGAGCTGAAGATCAGGTTCCGCATAAACGGCATCCTCTACGACATCATGGTTCCTCCCAAGCGCGCTCAGAACGCGATCATCTCCCGCGTCAAGATCATGAGCCAGCTCAACATCGCGGAGAAGCGAATCCCGCAGGACGGGCGAATCAGGATCAAGATAGCGGGCAAGGACATCGATATCCGTATCTCCACGATCCCCACCGCCCACGGCGAGAGCGTCGTCATGAGGCTCCTCGACGCCGGCTCCGTCCTGCTCGATATCGACCAGCTCGGGTTTTCAAGGTATAACCTCGACATCTTCAAAAAGCTCCTCGAGCACCACAACGGCATCGTGCTGGTGACGGGCCCCACCGGCTCCGGCAAGACGACGACGCTCTACTCGGCGCTCTCGCGGCTCAACACCAATGAGGTGAAGATCATCACGGTCGAGGATCCGGTTGAGTATCAGTTGAACGGCGTGAACCAGATGCAGGTGAATCCGAAGATCGATCTCACGTTCGCATCGGGGCTGCGCGCCTTTCTCCGCCAGGATCCGGACATCATCCTCGTGGGCGAGATCCGCGATCGCGAGACCGCGGAGATCGCCATCCAGGCCTCCCTCACTGGCCACTTGGTGCTATCCACCCTCCACACCAACGATGCGCCTTCGTCGATCACGAGGCTCATCGAAATGGGCGTCGAGCCCTTCCTCGTCGCATCGTCGGTCCTGGGGATCGCGGCGCAGAGGCTCGTGCGGACGGTCTGCCACGAGTGCGCGCGAAAGTATATGCCCGAGGATAAGGAACTCGCCGAAATAGGGCTCACCTCCGCCGACCTCAAGGGGCGGCAGATATTCAGGCCGGTGGGTTGTCCCGCATGCATGGAGACGGGCTATGCGGGTCGCGCCGGAATCCACGAGATAATGCTGGTGTCGGACCCCGTGCGCGCGGAACTGATGAAGGGGTCGGACGCGACCACGATAAAAAAGGTGGCTGTTGCGCAGGGCATGAGGACGCTGCGCGAGGATGCAGCCCAGAAGGTGATTCAGGGGCTGACGACGATAGCCGAGGTGTTGCGCGTCACGCAGGAAGAGAGCAGCTGATAAATGCCAATCTTCGAATACGCCGGTATTGATTCAAAGGGCAAACGGGCCGCGGGGACCGTCGATGCGGACAACGAGCGCGTCGCGCGCGTCAAACTGCGCAAGATGGGCGTCTTCCCGACTTCGATTGGCGCCGAAGGGGCCATGAAGCAGAAGGTCGGCTTGGGCATGAACTTCGACGTCTCAAAGTATTTTCAGCGCGTGAAGGTGCAGGAGATCGCGATTATGACCCGGCAGCTGGCGACGCTCGTGGGCTCCAGCATCCCGCTCGTCGATGCCCTCACGGCGCTCGTCGACCAGATCGAAAATCCCAAACTCAGAAATGTCATCTCCCGCGTCCGCGAGAAGGTGATCGAGGGCGGCCGCCTCTCCGACGCCCTGAAGGGCTACCCCAATATCTTCAACGACCTCTATGTCAACATGATAGCGGCGGGCGAGGGGAGCGGCGCGATGGAGATCGTGCTCCAGAGGCTCGCCGATTTCACGGAAGGGCAGTCGAAGTTGAGGTCCAAGGTGATAGGCGCGATGGTGTATCCGATCATCATGGCCGTCGTGGGGTTCGGTCTCACGACTTTTCTTCTCACCAACGTCGTCCCGCAGGTCGCTCAGATGCTCCAGGACACCGGCAAGGCGCTGCCGCTCCCGACGCGGCTCCTCATGGGTGTCTCCGGGGCCCTTGTCCACTACTGGTTCATCTTTCTCCTCCTCATTCCGCTTGCGATCTACGGCGTGAGGCGTTTTCTCAAGAGCCCCGGCGGAAAGGCCTGGTGGGACAAAAAGGCGCTCAAGCTTCCGCTCTTTGGAAAGCTGTCGCGGATGGTCGTCATATCTCGCTTTTCGCGCACGCTGGCGACGCTGCTTTCGAGCGGCGTGCCGCTGCTGACCGCGATGGACATCGTCCGCAACATCATCACCAACACCAGGCTCAAGGAAGTCATAGAGCAGACACGCGACAACGTCCGCGAGGGGCAGAGCGTTGCCGAACCGCTCCGGCGCAGCGGCGAATTCCCGGCGATCGTCACGCACATGATAGCCATCGGCGAGAAGACCGGCGAGCTGGAGAAGATGCTGGAGAGGGTCGCGGATACCTACGATGCCGAGGTGGACAACACGGTCTCGGCGATGACGACGATACTGGAGCCAGTCATGATCCTCATCATGGCCGGCGTGGTGGGCTTCATCGTCCTCTCCATCATGCTGCCGATGCTACAGCTGCAACAACTGGCGGGCGGATAGGAAGGGCTTGCTTTTGTCGCAGAATTGCCGATAATCCGGAGCACAGTTTACAGCTAAAAAGGAGGGGGAGATGTTTGGCAAACTTGGGAATTCACGCGGTATGACGCTGATCGAAATCATGGTCGTCCTGGCGATCATGGGCGTCATCATGGCGTTGGTCGGCACGAGCGTTATGGACAGGCTGGCCACGGCAAAGGTCCAGGCGGCCAAGGCGCAGATCAAGGGCTTCGAAGATGCGCTGGAACAATACCATCTGGACAATGATGCCTATCCCTCGACGGATCAGGGGCTCGAGGCGCTGGTGGCCAAGCCGTCGGGCGGGCGCGTCCCCAAGCACTATCCGGCAAAGGGGTACCTCAAGGGTGGCAAAGTCCCGAAGGATCCCTGGGGGGAGAACTATAGATATTACAGCCCTGGTCTTCAGGGGCATGAGTATGAGATCTACGCGAATGGCAAGGACAAGCAGGAGGGCACCGAAGATGATGTCGCCTCCTTCGAGTCCGAATCTGGCGGGGGCGAGTAATCCACAGAACATTTGAATTCAGCGAGCCGTCCGACGTCTCTTTCAGATTCAGACGTGGACGGCTCGTTTCGCGTTATGAAAGGCGCCATAATTGAGTAAACGTCGATGCCATGAGGCCGGCTTCACCCTTTTCGAGGTCATGGTCGCGCTCATGATCGTGGGCCTGATGCTGGGCATCGTCGTCGTCGGAATCGGCAGCTCTATCGACAAGCGCATGAAGAACACATCCAACCACTTCGCATCGATGATCCGCTATCTTTACAACAAATCCGCGGTCGAGGGGCTCTACATCCGCCTCGTCATCGATCTGGACGAGCGATCGTACTGGGTGGAGGCGAGCGCCGATCCGGTCGTCGTGGCGAAGGAGGAGGGCAACAAAAAGAAGACGAAGGCCGATGAGCAGAAGGCGAAGGACGAGGAACAGAAGAAGAAGAAGAGGCAATCGCCGAACGCCGGAGCCAAGGATGTCGCGGGCCCGCCGGAGGGCAAGGCGGATGAACCGGGAAAACTCAAGGTGCCCAAGCCGCAGTTCAGCCCCCTCGACGCATATCTGCTCCGGCCCTCAAAGCTCCCGGATGTGATCTTTTTCAAGGATGTGCAGGTGGAGCACAAGAGCGCGCCCGTGGAGGGCGGCACGGAATCGATATACTTCTTCCCGAACGGCTACGTGGAGAAGGCCGTCATCAATTTTCGCGACGAGAAGGACGAGGTCAACTACTCGATCGAGACGAACCCGATCAACGGGCATGTGAGCATCGATAATCGGTACAGGAGCATGCGCGATGAGAAATAACTTCCCC
Source organism: Pseudomonadota bacterium (assembly GCA_043798915.1). GTDB lineage: Bacteria > UBA10199 > UBA10199 > 2-02-FULL-44-16 > JAAZCA01 > JAZDOG01. The sequence goes on from JAZDOG010000101.1 coordinate 69,947, forward strand.
TCCTTTGTAAGGAGGGGATAGGGGAGGTAGATCAGCATTGAAACAGCGGTCTACCCCACCCTGACCCTCCCCTTACAAAGGGGAGGGAACGGAGTTGTTATGGAAAGAAGAAGTGGATTGAACATTGGTTTTACGCTCTTGGAGGTCATGGTCGCCATGGCGATCCTGGCCGGATCGCTCTCCGCGATCATTGGTCTCACCGGCAACGCGATGATAAGGAGCGGACGCGCCGAGAAGATGCTCGTGGCCACGATGCTGGCGCGGCAGAAGATGGCTGAAATCGAGATCGATATCGAGAAGGGGCGGCAGAAGGGAGAGTTCCCGGACGAGAAGAGCGAGGACGGCAAATTTGAAGAGCCGTTTGAAAATTATACCTGGAAGATGGAAATCAAGCGCGTCGAGCTGCCTGCCCCGGTGATGGGCGAGAAGGGCAGCATGCAGGACGTCGTGGGGAAGCAGCTGACCAAGGAGATAAGCCTCACGGTCCGCGAGCTCAATCTCTCGGTCCTATGGAAGGACCGTGGAGAGGAACAGTCGTACGACTTGGTGACGCATATTGTGAAATTATAGCTGGTTGTTAAAAAATGGCATGCAATCGCAGATACATTGCAGGATTTACGCTCCTGGAGGTCATGGTCTCGGTCGGCATCCTGGGGCTCATCATGACCCTCGTCTGGGCCAGTTCCTCCCAGAGCTTCAACGCAAAGCGCCGCATCGAGACGAGGAGCGACATCTACCACCAGGGCACGGTTGCGCTGCGCAAGCTGACCGACGATATCACGGTGGCCTTCCTCGCCGTGCGCGCCGGTCAGGCACCGCTGGCGGTGGCTGCACCGGCAGGAGGGCAGCCTCCACTCCCTCTGCCGACCCCGGCGCCTGCGACATCGGGGCCTTCGACCAAGACGTTCTTCATAGGGATGGACAAAGGGGAACACGATGAAGTCAGGTTCACGTCGTTGTCGCACCTGAGGCTTTTCAAGAATGCGAAGGAATCGGATCAATGCAAGGTCGAATACAGCGTCGCCACTTCGGCAGAGGACCCGGGAAAACTCGATCTCTTGAGGAGCGAGGACGTATGGCTGGACGCGACGACAGACGTCAAGACCAGGGGCATCCCGATTGCCGAAAACATCAAGAGCTTCAACCTCGAGTACTACGATATCCGGACCCGCGAGTGGCGCAAGGAGTGGGACGCCGAGAAGGGCGACTGGCGCGGTCTGCTCCCCATGGCGGTGCGGGTGAGCCTCACATTTCAGGATCCGGACGATGAGAAGGCGAGTATACAGATGTCGACGGCTGTCTTGCTCCCGCTGTCCAGGGGGCCGCTGGAGTACTAGATGAAACTGTTTCGCTTAAATAAAAAAGGTGTTGCGCTTCTTGTCGTCCTGACCGCCATCGCGGCCTTGACCACCATGGCCATCAGCTTCTCCTACAACACAAACGTGAGCTACCATCTGGCTGTGAATGAGCAGAACCGCCTCAAGTCATATTATCTCGCCAAGTCCGCCTACAATTTCATGCTGCTCGAGCTCAAATTCGACAGGGTCTTCCGCCAGGCAGTCCAGAGCCAGAACCTCGGGCAATATCTGGGCGGCAATGCGCAGCTGCCGCTCTGCCAGCAGTTTCCGATGTCGACAGGCCTTATCCGCGCGGTGTTCACCGGGGGGGGGCTCCCGGGCATGGGCGGCGGTGAGGAGGGTGGAGCTGGGCCGCCTGCGGCGGAGGGAGGCGAGGCCGCCGAGGGTGAAGCGGCCCTGGAAAAGATGCGCAAGGGGACATCGATCTCAGAGGAAAAGAGCGCGGCCGAGTTTCTCGATTTCGAGGGGGATTTCGACGCCGAATGCATAGACGAATCCACGAAGATCGACCTCAACAGCTTCGCGGGCCTTAAAGCGACCGCTGCTGCGGAGGGCGCAAGCCCGCTGGATCAGTACAAAATTTTCCTCCTCAAATTTCTCTCCCGGCCGCAGTTCGAGCTCCTGTTCAGGGAGGACGATCTCCGCATCCCGGACGTGGTCGGGAACATCGCCGACTGGATCGACAAGGACGCAGGGGGAAACAAGGGCGCGGCGCGCGCTGTCTACGAGGGGGCGGGCATCCCCTACGCGGCCAGGAACGGCAAACTCCTGACGCTCCTCGAGGCCTATCTCATCGACGGCGTCATGGACGACTGGTTTGCGCCCCTGATGGACATGTTCACTATCTACGGCGACGGCAGGATCAACGTATGCACCGCGAGTCTGGATGTGGTGGAGGGGCTCATCCACCGCTATGTCGATTCCACCCCATCGCTGCCTCCTCTGAGGCTCGAGGATCCTGTGGAGATGAAGAAGCTCACAGATGCCGTGCTGATGCAGTGCTCATCCGGCGCCACCGGCGACCAGCTCAAGGCTCAAATATCGTCGGGGCTCGACGCGGCGATAGGTGCCGTATCATCCGGCACGCCTGTCCAGCCTCCAGCGGCGCCAGGGCAGCCGGCGCCGGGACAGGCCCCGGGGGCAGCCCCAGGCGGTCCGCCGCAGTACACGGGTTTTGCAGCGTACCTGAACACCGCAAGCCGCTATTTCACCCTCAAGCTCGCCGGACAGATCCACGATACGACCACGAGGATCAAGGTCGTGATAGACATCAAGGATAATGACCCGAAGAAGTGGAAGCTTTTGTACTGGAAGGTGTATTGACACCAAATTTGAGGTTTTGAAAAAGCGTTCCAGCTGTGATACTTTGCGAGAGTTACTATGCCACACAGAATAATCGGCATCGACGTCGGCAGCTACTCGGTCAAGGTCGCCATGATCGAGCGGAGCTTCAAGTCGTTCGCCTTCGTGGAATTCTACGAGCGCCGCATACAGTACAACGAGCTCCTGAGCCCCGATGAATCCGTTGCCATCGCCATCCAGGGGCTTGTGGACGATCACAACCTCCAATGGGAGGCGGCCTGCTCGGGCTTCCCGGCGCAGAGGGTGACATCCAGGCTCCTCACCTTTCCGTTCGGCAGCTCCAAGAAGATAGATCAGACCGTCCAGTTCGAGATCGAGAGCTACATACCCTTCAGCGTCGAGAACGTCGTCGTCGACTATGTCGTCGTGTGGCACACGAAGGACGCCTCGCGGGTGATGGTGGTCTATGTCCAGAAGAAGGACCTCGTGCGCGAGCTCACGATGCTCGGGACCGTGGGGGTCGACCCGCGCTTCATCTGCATCGAGGGCGTGGAGCTTGCAAACCTCATCAACATGGGGATGGTCCCGCCCGAGGGGGCCTATGCCATAATCGACGCCGGCCATGAGAAGAGCACGGTGACGATCTGTCATGGCAGGCGCATGGGCTACATACGCGCCATATCTCTGGCGGGGAAATCGATCACCGCGGCGATAGCTGCGCGCATGGGGCTTCCGTTCGAAGAGGCCGAGAAGCTCAAGATCGAAATGGGGAACTTGAGCAAACCGGCGGAAGGCGAGACGGTGGACGATCTCACCCGCGGCGTGGGGGAGGCTATTCGCGGTGTGGTGGATGAGTTTCTCCTGCATCTCAGGCAGACGCTCTTTGCCTACAACGAGAGCGAGGGCATCCCGGTGTAGGGCATATACCTCTGCGGCGGGACGTCGCGCCTGCCGGGCTTTGATCGCTATATCTCGGATGCGCTGAAGCTCAACGTGACCTATCTCAACTGCTCCGATTTTCACTTCAGCCACTTGGACCGCGCAGACGCGCACCGGCACGTCATACCTCAGGCGCTGGCGCTGGCGCTCCGCGCCGCGGCCGGCGGCGGCCCGGAGATAAACTTGAGGCGCGGGGAATTCGCCTTCAAGGGCGACGTCGAAGAGTTAGGAGGGAGCGTCCGGCGGGTGGGGATCGTGCTGGGGCTCATCGTATTCCTGGCGCTCGTAAGCTTCACCGCCAAATACTATTCGGTCAAGCGACAGATAGACAAGATGCGGGGCGACGTGGTGGCTCTCGTTCGGCAGGCCATTCCGGCGACGCCGGCGCGGGCGGTGGGCAGCCCGAAGGCTGCGATCGGGCTGATCAAATCGAAGGAGACCGAGATCGGCGACCGCATCACGCAGCTCAAGTCGGTGGCTGGCGTATCGCCGCTGGACGTGCTGAGGGAGGTGTCGGCCGTTCTCCCGCCGCGCAAGGATCTGAAGGTCGAGATATCCGAGCTCAACGTGGCCGGCGACAGGGTGACGATGTCCGGCTCGGTCGACGACTTCAAGGCCGTGGACACATTCAAACAGGCGCTGGAAAAATCCACCCTCTTCACGGGCATCACGACAGGCGATGTAGGCAAGGGAGTGAAGGGCGAGGTGAAGTTCAAGCTCTCCATGGAAATTGCGAAAGAGAAGGAGTGATGCCGTGGCACTCAAGGTAGGAAACTTAAGCCTCGAACGGCTCAGGATTGCGAATCTCTACAGCGCTTATTTCGGCATGACCCCGCGCGAGCAGACCATAGCGCTCGTCGCCGCAGTGGCCGTGCTGCTGCTGATAATAGTCCTGCCGGTGGCAGTTGCATCCGGCCGCATCGGCAAGCTGGAGAGCGACGTCTCTGACGGCAAGAAACAGTTCAGGGAGATAATGCGGGCCATCGAATCCTACGATCAGAAGAAGGCCAGACTCGCGCAGACGCAGCAGATGCTCGCCGGCGGTTTTGATCCGACACTCTCCAGCACGATCGAATCGATCGCGGAGTCGAACGGAATGAAGGACAAGATCGACTCCCTCAAGGAGAAACCCTCGGCGCCGTCGGAGACGTTCGATGAGTCCTCGGTGGACGTGCGCCTCAAGAAACTCTCCCTTCAGCAGGCCGTCGATTTCCTCTATGCGATAGAGCACCAGCCGGACAAGGTCTTGAGGCTCAAGCAGCTTTCGATAAAGACCAGATACGACAACAAGCAGGATCTCGACGTGTCGTTCACCGTTTCCACGTTCAAGCTGCTCGAGGGCGCTGCAGAAGGGGCTTAGAATGGGTTTGAAGTTTCTCAAGCTCGTTGCATACGTGGGGCTGTTCGTATTCAGCTTCGTGTTGTTTCTCTATTGGTTCTTCCCCTACGAGGTCCTGAAGGACAGGATAACCGGAGCGATCGAGCAGCAGCTAGGGGGCGGCGTCGAAGTCGACATGAAGGACTTGAAACCCTACTGGTTCACGGGCGTCGACGTGTCGGGGCTCACCATAGGTGCGGCTGGGGGAGGCGGCAAGGCCGCTCCTCTGGTCGAGTGCAAGAGGGTGAGGGCGCGCGCGTCGTTTTTCTCGCTGCTGTTTGGAAGGCCCAGCGTGTCGTTCGACATAAAGATAGGCAAGGGCGAAATTTTCGGGAGCGCAAGCCAGTCCGATGAGGTCTTTTCTGTCGACGCGGACCTGGACGGCGTCGACCTCGGCAACTTCAAATTTATCCCCTCGAGCACGGGGCTCTCGGTCTCCAGCAAAATCAGCGGGAGCGTCGTCCTGCATGTGGATCGGCAGAATCCGGCCAATTCTACGGGCAGCTTATCGCTGTCGCTTCCGGAGCTCAAGGTTGCGGCCTCGGAGGTGAAGCTGGGCGAAATGGCTGTGCCGCTGCCGGATTTTGTCATCTCCAATGGCCGCGAGTCCCGGATGAAGCTGGATGTCGGCAAGGGGACGATCACGTTGGAAAACTTCAAGCTGTCGGGCGGGGACCTGGGGGTGGATCTCAAGGGCAAGGTCTTCCTCTCGACGAAGCTCGAGAACTACCGGTTCAATCTGAACGGCTCTTTCACCGTATCGAAGAAACTCTCGGATGCGCTGCCGTTCCTCTTCATCGTCGAGCAGCAGAAGCAGCAGGATGGCAGCTACCCGCTCTCCGTCACGGGGCGGATCGTCAAGCCGACGATCAAGGTAGGGACGTTTACGGTGCCGATGTAGATCAGCTCTTCGTTTCAACACCATCACACATGAAGATTATGCCCCTTTGCTTGTAGCGCCTTCTCCGTAGGCATCTCGCACGGTCTTTTCCATCTCGGCCACCTCGTCATCGGTCAAAAAATCGAAATGGCTTCCCCGTTTGCCGGCTGACAGCCGGCCATGGTTCTGGAGGCAGAAACGGATGAACAAGTCGATCTGCCGGTCGGGCATGTCCACGATGGACTGAATGGCGGCCTTGGTGCGGTCGTAGTTGGCGAGGAATGCCAGCTCGTCGGCCAGTTCCGTGTCGATGGTTTTTTCGATGAAGGCGAACAGCGCCTCAGCCTGGGGCGTCATGTCAATATAGCGATACCATACGGCCGTGTCGTTGTGCACAATCATTCGGCCTTCATCGTCCAGCGAGTATTCCACCAGAGGCATCAGCGGCCGGGAGAAGGCTTCCAGCGATGCGTCGTAATCGGCCGGGTTCTTGAGCATGGCTGCCGAGACGGGCAACATGACTCCCTCGTCTCGCCAGAAACCGCCAAGCGCCAGAATATTGTGGATCAGGAAGCGGTGGATTCGCCCGTTGCCGTCCTCGAACGGGTGCAGGAACACGAACCCATATGCCACTAAAGCGGCGTGGACGACGGGTGGAACGCCGCCTGCTGCGATCTTTGGATGCATGGCTGTCAGACCATCCATCAAGCCGGGCAGGTCTTCGGGCCTGGGGCACACGAAGTGAACTCGCTCTTGCTGCCATGTCACCGTTTCACCGACATAGTTCTGCGTCTTGCGAAAGTCGGTCGCGGCGAAGCGCGGATCGACGATCCGGTTCTGAAGGCCGATCAGGTGCGCCTTGTCGCAGAAATCCTCGCGCTCGGCCAGTTGCAGGAGGGCGATGAACCGCTCGGTACGATTCGCGCTGGGCTTGATGTGCTCGATCTCGAAGGACGACTTTGTCTCTTTCGTGTAGAGGTAGCTGAGCGCCCTCTTGAGCAGTTCCGGCGGATAGGTGGCCACGACCTCCCGGCATCGCTGTTTGAGATCGGCTGCATCAAAGCGGCGGAGTGTTTCCGTTCGACGGACGGTTGGGCAGAACCGGCCATCGCCAAGAAGATTGTCGTTGATCCGCTGCCGGCGGACCTGCCGGGCTGCAAGGCTTGTGTAGTATTCTTCCGGCTTAAGCAGGTCGACGTAGCTGCCGCGCGTGAGGTCGCCCAGCGTCAAGCGGTTGCCGGTGAGCAGCTCGTACAGATACCACAGCCGCCGCGCGTACTTGCCGGTCGGTCTGGATTGGACGTAGGCAGTGAATTCGCTCTCGTCGGCTGCGCGGAAGATACAGGCCAGGATCGCCAGGTTCGTGCCGTCATACTTGAGTGCGAATTCCAGGTGGCCGCCCAGCGTGTCGCCCGGCCAGTACCGGGATATATAGGTCTCTCGCACCACACTGCCGGTCGAGTGGGTCCGATGCGTCCCGCTTGTGGCGACGTAAGATTCGTGCCAGTTGGGGATCACCCGGAGACCAAGGCGTTCAATGAGAGCAGCGTAACCCGCTGGTCGAAGCCCTGATCCTTGAGGATCGTTTGCGGCCATTTTAATCTCCTGAAAAACGCTTACAATATAGAATTATTGTTTATATATGGGCTATAGTCAAGAAAAACGTTTACGAGATGGTCAAATAATGGCGTTATACGGAGCCAGGCACGTGAAAATTCATTACAAGATGTACAAAACACTTATATAATAGGCCTTGATGGGAATTATGATTATCTTAGGGCAGTAACACCGTCAGACGGATCGAAGTGCTGTAGCGTTTTCTTCTTTCACTCGCACTTTCGTGACTTGAGCCTTTTTTTATCTGTACACCTCTTTGCGATGGCCGATATCGATGACGACGATCAAAAGATGTGAACGGCGGACTTCATAAATTACGCGGTACGGTCCCACGCGATATTTGTTTAAACCTTTAAGTGCTCCCTTCAGGGGGACTCCAATATCGGGGTCAGCCGAAATGCGATCAATGGCACGAGCAATTCTTGCGCCGATAGAGGGCTGTGCCTTCATGATCAGGTCAAAAGCCTTCTCAGCCTGTCTGGTAAGTTCAACGCGGAAGGACACCTTGACCCTCACAGTTTATATTTTGCCTTGACCTTATTCCAATTTACGGTCCTGCCTTTTCTTGCCTCGCGTATCCCTTTTTGGATCCTTTTCAAATTGTTCTTGTCTTCCATTTCCTCGGCGGTATCGACCAGGCTTTCAAAGTCATCCATGGAGAGCAGGATAGCGATAGGTTGGCCGTGTTTGGCGATGATATAGCGGTCCAGGTGTTCATCGACATCCTCGATGATGCTGGGAAGTCTCGGACGCAACTGCTTGAGCGTGACGTAATTGTACATGGCATCTCCTTTCCGCCTGATTCAAAGTGTACTTTAATGTGTATACATTGTCAAGTGCGGTTTTTGAACTAGCAGAAGGTATTACTTCTTGTCCTCGAACACCACTTCGCCAGGTTTTATATAGCCTAGTTCAGATCGGACGGAGGCTTCCAGATTCGCCGGATCCGAGAGCAGCCTCTTCTCCTCCGTGAGCCTGTCTATGTCGTCGTTGAGGGAGCGGCGCTCCGTGGCGAGGCGGTTCTTCATATCGAGGAGCCTGCGCATCTGGTATATCCCTTTGTCGCCCAGGATGACAAACCAGAAGAAGGCGCCCATGACCGCGATGACGATCATCCTGACCGGAGTCAGGAAATGGAGAACCGAGGAGAGGATTGTCTGGATGCGTTGTTTCATTTTTAAAACAGTATCGCCTGGCTGTCTGCGGCGGGCGTGAGGTTGAAGTGCGCATAGGCGAGCTTGGTGGCCACGCGCCCGCGCGGGGTGCGGTGCAGATAGCCCAGCTGAATGAGGTATGGCTCGTAGACATCCTCGAGGGTGTCCGCCTCCTCGTTGATCGCCGACGATATCGTGTCGATGCCCACGGGCCCCCCGGAAAACTTCTCGATGATGGTCCTGAGTATCTTCCTGTCCATCTGGTCCAAGCCCTTCTCGTCGACTTCCAGGAGTGTGAGCGCCTCGCCTGCCACGGTCCTGTCGATGTGCCCGTCCGCCCGCACCTGGGCGAAGTCGCGGACGCGGCGCAGGATCCTGTTTGCGATGCGCGGCGTTCCGCGCGACCGCCTTGCGATCTCCATGGCCCCGCTCGCATCTATGTCGACCGAGAGCTTCACGGCGGAGCGCTCGATGATCACGGCCAGATCCTCCGGCGGATAGAAGTCGAGCCTGGCGGTGACGCCGAAGCGGTCCCGTAATGGCGAAGTGAGGAGACCGGCGCGCGTCGTCGCCCCCACGAGGGTGAAGCGCGGGAGCTCGAGCTTGATCGTCTTCGCCGATGGCCCTTGTCCAACGAGTATGTCGAGTTTGAAGTCCTCCATCGCGGGGTAGAGGATCTCCTCGACGACGCTGCTCAGCCTGTGGATCTCGTCTATGAAGAGGACGTCGTGGTCCTTGAGATTCGTGAGGATCGCAGCGAGGTCGCCGGCGCGCTCGATCACCGGGCCGGAGGTTGATGTGATCCCTACGCCGAGTTCCGCCGCGATGATGTTGGCGAGCGTGGTCTTGCCCAGCCCCGGGGGCCCGGAGAATAGGACGTGGTCGAGATGTTCGCCGCGCTCTTTGGCCGCCTGGATGAAGAGAGAGAGCCTCTCCTTTACTGCACTTTGCCCAACATACTCCGAGAGGTTGCGCGGGCGGAGCGTGACTTCGACTTTTTTCTCTTCATCGATAAGCGGCGCTGGTGACAGTGTTGGGTTCATATCGTTTTCCTACACACGGCAGAGTTCTTTGAGTGCCGCGCGGATCGAATCCTCGATAGGCTGATTATCCGACCAGCCCGCTTTTCTCAAGGCCGTTTCTGCGACGGCGCGCTGATAGCCGAGGTTGGTCAGGGCGGACACCGCGTCTTCATAGGCGCGGCCGCGGACGGAATAGCCGGCAGCGGCGAGCGGCATCTCGCGGGCTAGCTTGTCTTTGAGCTCGATGATGATCCTCTCGGCGGTCTTTTTGCCTATGCCCGGGATCGTCGAAAGCCGAGCGCGATCTTCGCCGGCTATTGCCTGGACGAGATCCGAAGCCGGGATGCCAGAGAGGATCGCCAATGCCGTCTTGGGGCCGACCCCCGAGATCGAGATCAGCCTCTGGAAGAGGGTCTTCTCATCCGCTGTGGCGAAGCCGAAGAGGGAGAGCTGATCCTCGCGCACATGGGTGTGGACGTTGACGCTCGCTTTTGCGCCGATCTCGGGCAGCGACGAGAAGGTGGTAAGCGACACGAGCACGCGGTAGCCCACTCCCCCGACGTCGATCACGCAGTGATCCGGGCTCTTCGATGCGAGGGTGCCTGTGAGGTATGCGATCATATGCTCATTTCTATTCTTCTTCTCAGTCCTTCAGAATTGCAATGGCATATTGCCACCGCAAGCGCGTCGGATGCGTCTTCCATGGCGATCTCGGGGAGGCCCAGGATAACGCGCACCATCTGCTGGATCTGGTTCTTGGTTGCCCTGCCGTTGCCGGTGACCGCCTGTTTGACCTCCGAAGGGGAGTACTCGGCTATGGCGAGCCCGGCCGATGATGCCGCAAGGATCGCGGCGCCGCGCGCATGGCCAAGGATGAGAGAGGACCTGGCGTTCTTGGCGAAGAAAACATTCTCCACGACCGCGATGTTCGGCCGATGCGTTTTGATGAGCGATGTGAGGCTGGAATGGATATCGCCGAGGCGCTGGGCCAGCGACTGGCCCGCGGCCGGCCGTATGCCGCCGTTGTCCAGGTGTCGGATCGAATTCCCATCTAATTCCACGATGCCGTAACCTGTGACCGTGCTTCCGGGATCGATACCTAGAACGCGCATAAAGGCCTAAACCAGTGCTTCCATCGTTTTTGCGTCGATGTCGAAGTTGGCGTAGACGTTCTGGACGTCGTCGTGGTCCTCAAGCGCGTCCATGAGCTTGAGCATCTTCTCTGCGGCCGAGTGGTCGAGCTTCACGGTGTTCTGGGGGACCATGCTCAAGGAGGCCTCGATGTATTTGAGGCCTTTGCCGTCGCAGGCGCTCTTCACCGCGTCGTAAGAGGCGGGGTCGGTGGTGACCGTGAAGATGCCTTCCTCTTCGCCTATGTCCTCGGCGCCTGCCTCCAGGGCCGTGTTCATCAGGGCTTCCTCGCCGACGGATTTGTCGAAGGTCAGCACGCCGCGCTTGGTGAACATCCAGCCGACGCAGCCGGCCGCGCCGAGGTTGCCGCCCGATTTTTCGAAGATGTGCCGAAGCTCGGCGACCGTGCGGTTACGGTTGTCCGTGAGGGCGTCCACCATCACCGCCACGCCCGCGGGGCCGTATCCTTCGTAGGTCACCTCTTCGTACTGAATGCCTTCAAGCTCGCCGGTTCCTTTTTTGATGGCTCGCTCGACATTGTCCTTGGGCATATTGGCTGCACCCGCCTTGTCGAGGACAGTGCGAAGACGGGGGTTTCCACCCGGATCACCGCCCCCGATCCGTGCGGCAATAGTGATCTCCTTGATGAGCTTCGAGAAGATTTTGCCTCGTTTGGCATCTGCGGCCCCCTTCTTGTGCTTGATGGTTGACCATTTTGAGTGACCGGACATACTGAAAACCTCCGCTTTTATGTGGCTGTATACGGCTTGGCGGAACCTAGCAAAAAGTGCGTGCGGATGTAAAGACCCTTCATTTCAGCAGTCCGTTGAAGTCCTCGACGTTCTTGGCGCGGCGCCGGGCCTCCTCGATCTCTATAATTCCACCCTTCGCCAGCTTTGCGAGCGACTGGTCGAGGGTCACCATCTGGCTCTCCTGCTGTCCCATCTGCATCTGGGCGAATAACTGGTGTGTCTTGCCCTCCCGGATGAGGTTCCTGATGCCTGAGTTCGGCAGCAGGATCTCCAGTGCCAGGGTGCGCCCCCCCTTCACCTTGGGCAGGAGCTGCTGGCAGAACACCCCCTCGAGGATGAATGCCAGCTGGGTGCGGACCTGGTTTTGCTGGTGCGGGGGAAAGACGTCGATGATGCGATCGATCGTCTCCACGGCGGAGTTTGTGTGGAGGGTGGCGAAGACAAGGTGCCCCGTCTCGGCGACGGTGATCGTCGCCTGGATCGTCTCCAGGTCGCGCATTTCGCCGACGAGCACCACGTCCGGGTCCTGCCTCAAGATGTGCTTGAGCGCCTGGGTGAACGAGAGGGCGTCATGGCCCACTTCGCGCTGGTTGATCAGGGATTTTTTCTGTGTGTAGAGGTATTCGATCGGGTCCTCGATCGTCACGATGTGCTCGCTCCTGGTCTCGTTGATCCGGTCTATGAGCGAAGCCAGCGTCGTCGATTTGCCTGAGCCCGTCTGGCCCGTGACCAGCACGAGACCTCGCGACTTGGTGATGATCTTGAGCATGCTCTCCGGCAGCCCCAGGAAATCCGGCTTTGGGATGTCGAACGGGATCACGCGGAAGGCGCCCGCAACCTGGTCGATCGACCAGAAGACGTTCGCACGGAAACGGGCCAGGCCCTTCATTCCGAACCCTAAGTCGATCGCGCGGTCGGCCTCGAAGCGCATCACCTGTTCCTGGCTCAGGCACTCATAGCAGATCTCCTGCGATTCCTCCGCCGTGAGCGAAGAGTCTCCCACCGGCTGGAGGCGGCCGTCGACGCGTATCTGTGGAGGGAGCCCCGCGTTGATATGGAGATCGCTCCCCTTCTGCTCGACGACTTTTACAAGAAGGTCTTTGAGTGTGTGTTTCATCTGTTTATCCTCGCTGTTTTGAATACCTGTGAAAATAGCAGATATGCGGGACAGAGCACAACAAAAAGCTGCCTCCTCCAGCCAGTGAGTTGTCTATTGCTGGACCTAACCGCAGCAGCGTCATTATAGGCTTTCGTTGTGTTGTCCCTCCCCAAGACTCCTCCGAAAAATAGTGTGGCATTTTTTACTATTGCTTAATTCTATTCTTTTGAGTAACCATCTGTTCGATGGAAAAGACAATTCAGTTTTCGAAACACGCACTTGGGCAGATGGATGAACGCGGTATCTCCCAAAACGAGGTTGTTGAGGCGATCAGAAGCGGTGAACAATCGCCGGCCAAGAAGGGGCGATTGTCCTTTAGAAAAAACTTTGTATTTGAGAAAATGTGGGCAGGGCGTTTCTATCGTATAAAACAGGTGGTGCCCATTGTGATTGAAGAAAAGCTGTCGCTGGTCGTTGTGACGGCGTTCTCGTTTTACTTTTGAAAGGAAATAACATGAAGCTCAGTTACGATCCTTCCGTCGATGCCGCATATATCAGGTTTGAAGAGGGCAAATTCGAAGTGACCACGCAGAGGCTTTCGGAAGATATTGCTGTGAACTATTCCGCGGATGGAAGAATAGTGGGTATCGAAATTTTATCGGCCAGCGAGCATCTGTTTAAAAACAAGAAAGAACCCGTCGTAGAGCTTGAAAATCTCAAAGTAGCGTGATGTTCAAAACAAACTCTGTATCTTCTCCATAATCACTTTTTGTCGCCGGTGTCTGCCGGGACCTGAGGGGGCTTTTTTTCCTGCTGCTTCATGTATTCCATCAGCGGATGCTCCTTCAGCGTCAGCTCGGCTATGAGTTTCTTGAACTTAGGCTCATCCTTGAGATAGACGAATCCTTCGGCGGGGTCGGCGTAGACCAGCCGCCATTTCGGGTGTTCCCAGAGGTATTTGTGGAGGTAGCGCATGTTCCAGGCCGAATCGGATTTGAACAGGAGATAGTCGAAGCCCCACTGCCGGTCTAGATCCTCGAAGTTTCGCGCCAGCTGGAAGGCATCGATGAACCTCCGGTAGAAGTCGTCGCCGTAGACCGGCGTCCTCCCGTCGATGAATACGCGCGTCTCCGGCCAGAGGCGGAATATGAGGTAGCCGCCGAGACCCATCTCGTTGAACATCCTTCCTCGAATGTCGTGTTCCTGCAGAAAATCGATCATCCCCTCCTGCGCGAAGGCTTGGGTGGTGCCGACGCCCAGCTCTCCGGTGACCCCGCCCTTGAGCGTCGCCGGAAAGCCGTGCGAGAGCAGAAAAGCCGAGAGCCCGAAGATGGCGAAGAGGTGGCCCCACGAGCGGAGGCGCCCCTCCGACGCCGGCAGCCTGATCTTCGCGGCTGTCCCTTTGAGGTTGAAGAATGCGATGGGGAGGTTCACGATTATGAAGTCGGCGGTGAACCGACGCCCCTTGAGGATCATGATCGAGGTGAGGATGGTGAGCATCAGGTGGGCGAATTTTGCTCTCCGGCGGCCGACAATATAGGAGACGAGCACGAGGACGAGCACGGCGCGAAAGACTATCTGCGAGACGACGATGTCATAGCGCGGGTCGAGCACCGGGAGCCATTCCTGAGTGTAGGCGAGGATCGCGGTCATCCTGTGGAAGATGTCCAGCGGAAACAGGATCACCTCGACCCCGAAGGGATTGAGCATGCACGCGGCGACGCATGCCAAGCCGACGAGCCACAGGTGCCGGACCTTCTGCCAGCCGAGCGTCGTTCCTCCGAAGTAGAGCTGGATCGATTCGCCGAGCGCAAATGCCAGGACGAGCTGCGGCCCGAATGCCCCGCCCCCATGCAGGTTGATCCACAGGACCTGGAGGAGCGGCAGCGCCCACAGCGCCTTCCGCTTGGCCCTGGAGAAGCGGTTGAGCTCCAGACAGAAGAGGGCGATAAACAGCGAGGTGAAGAGGTATGGACGGTCCGAGATCCTGTCGGCGATGCCGATGAGGAGGATCATCGTTCCCCACATCGCGGCGCTCGTGGAGTCGAGAAACAGCCGCATCGTCCTGTAAAAAAAGTATACGATCCCGGCCGTCAAAAGGAATTTGAGCGCCGTGAGCGAGGCAAAGCCGGCTGTGTTGAAGATCAGCCACACGAGGACCTGGTGCAGCCATTCGCCGTTCATCCAATAGGCGCCCGCTGCCGTGTAGGAGAAGATGTCGAAGCGGGGGATCGATTTCCACAGCCAGATGACCTCGCCGGTCTTCAAGTGCCACCAGACATCGAAGTCGATCACCTTGGTGGCGCCGGCGGCGATCACCGCACCCGCGATGGCGAGCGCCCATATGAACGGCCTCGGGCGTCTTTCGATGAAGAATCGCATCGGCGGGCTATAGCACATAGCCGGCGGCATGGCAAAAGTCCTCAGGGGCCAGGGCCTCGGCAAAGTAGAGTAAGCCCCTAAGTGGTATTGGAAAAAGTTTATGCTGGCCAATTATTTTGCGATCTGCTAGGCTGTCCGCATGAATCCCCCGTTTCCTGATGGTTGTTTGGAAGGCCTGGTCGTTCGTCC
>JAZDOG010000020.1:0-112519 GCA_043798915.1 Pseudomonadota bacterium
CTGCATAATATAGTGACGTTTCCCTCCCCTTTGTAAGGGGAGGGTCAGGGTGGGGTAGACCGCCGTTTCAATGCTGATCTACCTCCCCTATCCCCTCCTTACAAAGGAGGGGAAAATGCTTGCCGTAAATTGTCACTATAATCTGCAGGACTCAATAGTGCTAATTCTGGCAGAATGTCAATGAGTTATGAGGTCCAGGCGATATCCGCGCAATTTTAGCAACTTCTCGACAAGATTGCCGATAATAACTAAGGGGAGTGATGTGAGGAGTTTAAAGATGCATATCAGGTCCGTTCTCTTGGTCCTCGCAGGCCTCAGCGTGCTCTTCATCGCCTCCACGGCGCTTGCAGCCGGCAATTGCCCCGAAAGCGCGGACAGCCTCCAGGGATATGCGGGGTGCATGGCCCAGGTTCGCGGAGGCGCAGTGCTCCGTGGCTCCGGCGGATATGGGGCCAATCTCGATGCCGACCACAGGGCCCTTCTCTCCGCCATGGGGAGGAATGACGGTATGCCTCCGCAGGTCATGCCGGTCGCCCCTGTGACGTACCCCCTGCTCTTTAGCCCCTACTCATACATATACGCCGGCGCGAACCCCTACATCTGGGCCTCTGCCAGTGTGCCATACGCGTTTTTCTCTATCTACGCGCCCTATCTGATCGTCCGCTGATGCAATAATCGTAACTATTACCAGGTGCATGCGCCTTTTCATTTGCGCGGCCGGTGCTCAAAAACCCATTTTCAGCATCTCCGCATCTGAAACGGCCATATATTATTTTCTCCATTTCACTTCACATCAAGCTTCATAAGCAAATAGCCCGCCCGCTCGAACGCATCCCTCTGAAGCAAGGCGCGTTCTTCAGCGTCAGAAATCTCCTCGAAGTCCGCGACGAATTTCGGACCGACGTGTTTTTCAGATGCAAACTTCTCGGCGATCTTCTCCAGTCCTTCCTTCACGAGTCCATGCGACATGAACGGCTTGAAGGCATCGACCAAGGGATCGAGACCTCCCGGATAATTCTTGAGGCAATAGTAGATATCCCACGCGTCTTTTTCCTTCATGCGATCAGCGAGCGCCATACCTTTCATGACAATAAAGGGAACAATCGACGCCACGCGCACGGTGACAGAATCCTTACCACCATCAGGGAGATATCCTTCGAGTTTGATTTCAACCGGATGCTCGAAAGCGAGATCGCAACCACGTGCTTTGCGCGCGTGAACATCCTGAACCTTTTGATGTCTGTGTTTCTTCGTCGCTCCCTCATACTCACCGGCGAGGAGATCCACCTGAACCACGATCTCCTGTCCCTCGACAACAAGCTTTCGGAAGAAGATGAACGGCTGAGGACCTTCTTCGTAACCTCGGTCTTTGAGAAGTTTGAGGATCGTCTCATATCCTTCAGCCTCAATGCTGCGATGATTGAGTGCTAGGTCGACGTCCGTACTTCCCACGTGGGGAGATTCCTTCGACGGCAGAAGAAGCTCCGGAACCCAGCCGCCGACGAGCACGATGTCTTCGTGATAAGCACCGAGAAGATGCGTGAGTTCGAGCAGCACTGACCTCGCCGCGTGAACGGCGCGGGCCTCGTAATCTATTTTTGTCACCATGTTGGTCGAACCTTCCTTTCCAAAATCGTCTGGGCCGCTTCGTCCCCGCGACCACGGAATCCTACGAGATCGAGATAGGCTTGAAGAGGAGAAACTATCTTCATTCCGTCAATTTCTTGCGAACCATAATAGACACCCGCATCCGAGGGAAAAGCAAGAACGACATTGGCCCCGCTCGTAACTGCTTTAAGTCCCAACTCTCGTGCAATGTCATCTGGATCACCGCTCACGTACGCCATCGCACGGTTTGATCTCACTGCCGGTGCATAACGTGAGGCTGCAGAAAATCCCATGAGCGCATAAGGGATACCCTTCACGTCACAGAGTTTTGCAAGTTCGGCCTCAAATTCCGCAGGACTTTTGAGCGTGAAATATTCAAACCAGTTCTTGCGCGGCACATAAGCCACCGCCCATTTACCAAGAAGCACCTCGGCGTCTTTCAGGATAATCCCATCGTCATCCACGACGATCATTTCCTGATCTAAGAGAATCCTTTTCACATTGAACGCCTGACCGAGGCTCACGCCTGCTTCAGGGGCGAGCTTTGCTATGCGCCATTTCTTCTTTGGACCTTCGAGGAGGACGCGGAGCACACGCGAGGCCTTCGGTGTGAAGAGCGAGCGTTGCTCACGCTTGGCCTTCGGTGAAGCGGGTTGCCCCGATCGTTCGATAAAAACGTCTCCGAAATTGATTCGGCAATTGCCGGCGAAATCAACGAACCCGACATTCTCGGCCTCACAGATCGCGGCCGATTCTGCCGAGATATAAGGGGCCGCCACGACTCCATAGGCCTTCGGATAGGCGCGTTTGAGCATCAAAAGAGCGCCTACAGCCTCCCGCACGATTCGGGGCTGTCCACTCGACTTTACTTCGACGATAATCTCCAGTTTTCCCGTCGGAGTAGCCAGTTTTGCAAGAAAATCCCCATTAATTACCCCAGAAACAGCCAATTTCTCCATAGAATCGACAGAAATGGAAGTTCGCTCAAGACAGGTTTTTAAGGCCTCCTGAGCTTGAGTCTCCAATGTCTCCGCAGATACTTTCATTATTTAGGCACCTTTCAACATTTGCTGAAAGCCATTATAACAATGAAAGCATCAAAATTCAAGTTTTTTCAGCTTGATGGGCAGACGTCACAATAGATGGGGTCAAGTTCGACGAGGCGCGCCTTGCGGCCGGTCTCTTCGCACGCGATAAGCGTAGAGTCACTACCACCGAACCATAATTCGACGCGGGAATTTTCCTTAAAATCCTCCCTCCCTTGATGGGTCGGCTCGCGCACACACTCGCCGACACTTCGCCATTATATGGCCCTCCGTTCGGAGGGCCTAAGATCGCCGAAGGTCGAAGGGAGCTGGAGGGAGGGTGACCTTGCGAATTTCTTTCACCCGGTCGCCATGGCCACCCTCTCCCTGACCCTCTCCCATCGAGGGAGAGGGGACATTGACAGCGAGCATTATTGCCGGATTAGGGCTAAGTAGCCGATGCGCATCGCCGTTTTTTCCATCAGGCGTCGCACGGCGCTTCCCCCTGTCCCGCAAAGAGATCGATGAAACGGGGAGTTCTGATCGCCTCGCTTATGCCGTCGATGATCATCCTGTCCGGGTTTGAAAAATAGCACACGACGTCCATCTCCTCGACCGCCGAGAGCCGGTGGGAGACGGTGATCACCGTCGAATCCCTGAAGCGCTCTTTGATGTTTTTTAATATGCGCCGTTCGCTTGCCGAGTCCATCGAGGACATGGCTTCGTCGAGGATCAATATCTTCGGCTGTTTGATGAGGACCCTCGCGATCGCGATCTTCTGCTTCTGTCCCTCGGAGAGGCGGCAGCCGCCCTCGCCGACGACCGTCGCGCAGCCGCGGGGGAGGCGTTTGGCGAAATCCTCCACGCCGGAAAGCCTCGCTGCTTCCCGGACGTCCTCCTCCGTGGCATCCTGACGGCCGTATCGGATGTTGTTTTCGATGCTGTCGTTCCAGAGCAGCGGTTCTTGAAGGGCCATGCCGATCCCGCCCCGCAGAGATGAAAAGGTGAGGTCTTTGAGATTCTGGCCGTCGATGAAGACGCCGCCCGCCCACGGCTCGTGCATCCTCAGGAACATCATCAGGATCGTCGTCTTCCCGCAGCCGGAGGGACCGACCAGGGCGATATGGCCGCCGCCCTCGATCTCGAAGCTGACGTCTTTGATGGCAGGGTCGCCCGGCCTGTATCCGAAGCTGACGTTTCGAAAGGCCAGCGTTCCTCTCTTGAACGTCGCCGGCCTGGCATCCGCCGCTTCGATGACGACGGAATCGTCATCGAGGATATCCGCCACCCTCCGGCATGACACGAGTCCCTCAATCGTCGATTGGAACAGGGAAACGACATTGCCATGCAGCCCCACGAGCTGCCGCAGATAGACCATGATGGCGGTGAGTGCTCCCAGCGTCATCTCGCCGTGGATAACCAGATAGCCTCCATAGAGGCCGATCAGGCCGTTCGCCAGAAGCGTTATGCCTTGCGCCGAGACGCTCTGGGCCAGCGCAATTTTTGTGTTCCTCATCTCGACCGACATGCTCTCCAGCAGCAGGCCGAGGTATTTTTTTGTGCTCGACGTTTCCCTGCCGAAGGCCTTGATGACCTTCATGTTCGAAAATGTCTCTTCCAGGAATATCAGTATCTTTTGCGACAGCTCGTTGAAATATTGCCAGATGAGTTTCAGCCTCTTCCTCATCCAGAACGACGGCAGATACAGGAAGAATGAGAGGCCCACCGCCAGCATCGCCATCTTCCAGTTGAGAGAGAAGACGATCGCGGTGATGAACAGGGCCCTGGGGATGAGGGCCAGCATCTGCGGCGGGGAGTCTGTTACAAAATTTGCCACGTTGGCGATGTCGTGGCGAACACTATAGAGATTTTCGCCGGTGGACCTTGCCTGAAACCAGCCGAAGGAAAATCTCTGGAGGCAGTCAAAGACCTTCTTGTTGAGGTCAAAACCCACCGACAGCCTTACGGTTTTTTTCAGAAGCTGCGCCGCCGCGCCGGAAAGGCTCGTGGCTGCAAAGATTCCCCCGCCCAGGAGGGCCAGGACGACGACGGTCTTGAAATCCTTCCCAAGAATTCCATCATCGACGGCCATCTTTGTCAGATAGGGGTTGATAAGGCTCATGAGGGCGCCGGCGCCGCTCAGGACCAGTATGGAAAACCACTTCCCGCGATATGGGAGGATGAGCCTGGAAAATCTGAAGAAGAGCTTTGCGCTCGTCATAGCAGCTCGCGGCCGGCCTCGGCATTCGCCAGATCGCAGAAATACTCCACGGGGGCGTCCATGCGGCCAGTTTCCAGAAAGGCGATCCCCGGGCATATCCGGCAGCGATCCCGCACGGCGCAGCCGCGGCATTTTGAATCTGGAGCGATTTCCGCGTTTCTGTGGCGCGAAAATGCTTCGAGCGCCGCGCCGAGCCCCGTTTCGAGGAGGCGAAAAGAAGGTTCCCTGATCAGATGGCAGAAGAAGGCCTTTCCATAAGGGTCGACGTTGACGCCGCCGCCTTTTCCCCCCTGACATCGGAAGAGGGACTCGCTATGATTCCTCCTGCCATCCTCAGGGCAGGGCCGTTTTTCGGCCTTCCCTCTGAGACTCAAAATTTCGGCCGGGGAAATCCTCAAGCCGCAAGGATGGGCGTCGCCGTTGAGCCGGCAAAAGAGTCTGGTCGAAAAGCCATGCGGAACGCCTGCCTTCTTTGCGAATGAGCGTATCCCTTCGATCTCCGCAAGATTGTCCTTCGTGACCTGCGTCTTGAGTTTCAGGGGGAGCCCTGCCCCGGCGGCCAGCTCGATGCCGCGCATCGCCTTTTCAAAAGAACCCCTCTTCTGCGATATCCTTTCATACAGCGCCCCGGTGACGGCGTTGAGCGTGATCTCGATCGCAAATGGCGGGTTCTTTTTGAGAAACCCGGCCATCTCCTCGTCCATCCGGTATCCGTTGGTGAAGATCGTGATGATGAAGCCCCTCCTCTTCGCAAAGGAATATATCTCCCGGAAATCCCCGCGCGTGAGGGGGTCGCCGCCGGTGAAACAGACCCAGAGGACTCCGGCGCGCCCCATCTCCTTGAGGACGGCCTTCACCCCTTCCGTGCATAATTCCTTTGCGGTCGAGGCTGCGTTGTTGTGGCAATCGGCGAAGCAGTAATTGCAGTGGTAGTCGCAGCCGAAGGTCAGCTCGTATTGGCAGACACTCGGGCATCTCCTCGAGCTATTCTCGTGGTGTGCGCGGCGGCTGAATGTCTTGTACAAAATTTTCTTCATACCCTCCTGACAAACTCGATGACCCTCTTGTCCTTGACGAACCCGAGCCGGTAGCAGGGGAGGCGCTCCACCAGCTCATGGCAGAAGGAAACGGTTTTTTCGAGCCCGCACTTGTCCCAGAAGGGAGGGAAGATGGCCGGAAACAGCATGTTGAAGGATTCGCCGGGGGCGGGCCTTCTCACCGTGTTTTTTCTTGCGGGATGGATGAAAAAGACCTTGTCGATCGGCGCTGACATTCGCAACATGGGGTAGTCGTTGTAGCTCCCGCGCCATGGTGAATTGTGCATCCGGTAGCCGCCGCCTTCCCTGCGAACGATGACCCGGTCATCGTTGAGTATCTTTGCGCCGCTGTTCTCTCTCCAAATCCTGGCCGTCGTGCTCTTTCCGCTTTGGGATTTTCCGGCGAAAATCACGCCGCCGCAAATGGCGTCTCTGAGCGCTGCGGCATGGGCGATTATGCCGATGTCTCTCTGCGCCATATAGTTGATCAGGAGGACCTGCAGGAAATTACAAACGACCTCACCTACAGTCCATTGGGGTATTTTGCCTTTGGACACCACGTGCGCCGTGGCCCTGTCACAGGCCTCATTGACGAAGGCGACCTGGCGGCGCGCCCTGTAAATATATGAATGATCCTTTTTCCCCCACCTCCAGTCTTCGTCGCCGCTCTCAAAGCGCCGCGTGATGAACAGGGATTCCACGCCGCGGACCGCCGGCCTTCTCCTGGCCGCCTTCACGTCAATATAAATGTGCGGTTGTCCGTTCCCTTCGTAAAAGTAATGAGGTGGTTGATAGCCTGTCAAGCCTTCTATTTTCGGCTTGCTCTTGAGCCGGAGCTCGCAGTCGCCCTGCATGGAGACGATCAGACCGGCGATCTTCAATTTAATTCCCGTTTTCATATCGCCGCATCCTTTTCAGGGCGCGCTCCCGGCTTGCCGGGTCGCAGGCGGAGAAATCCTTCGCGTGCAGCCAGCCCATTGCCGGGCACCGTTTGCAATAAGGCTCAAGCCTGCATCGGCTGCACCCGCAGCCTTTGCTTCGCTCCGCATCCCTGGTCAGTTTTCTCAGCCTCATCCAGCCGCGGCGGAAACGCTTTCCAAGGATGTCATATCTCGGGTAATCGATCAACACGCACATCTTGAGTTTGCCGTCAGGGGTAATCGCCGCCTGGCGTTCGCCCGCGCCGCAACGGAAGAGCTTTGCGGGCCTCTTTCTATGAGAGATGTCATTGCGAGGAGCGAAGCGACGTGGCAATCCCGTGCTGACCACTGTTTCAAGGGGATCGCCACGTCGCCCTGCGGGTTCCTCGCGATGACAGCCGGGTTCGGAAACATTCCCATCAAGGGAGAGGGAACCCCTGTATTTATACGGCTCCATGGATCCATCCAGTCGCGGCGAAAGGGTGTCGTCGAGCCGGTGGAGCGCGCCCAGAGAAGAGGCGAAGGCGCGCACGTCATCTATTTCAATTTCATTTTCCTTCAAGAGGCACGTTTTGAATCCGAGCTTCACGCCTTTGCGGTGAAGGTTCTTCACGGCACTGAACACCTTCTCCCTCGCTCCCCTGACGCCGGCGATTTTTTCGAACGCCGTCCGGCTCATTGCCGGCAGCGTGATGTCGATCTTGTTCGGATTCAGGCGGGCGAACTCCCGGGCCGCTCGCGCATCTATCAGCGACCCGTTGGTGTAGAGGATGAGCTGAAAACCCCTCCGTTTCGCGTGCCACATGATATCGAAGATGTCCTCCCTGAGGAGCGGCTCTCCGCCGGTGAACCCCAGATAGAGACAGCCGGCATCGCGGAGCTGGTCCAGAAGGGAGAACACCTCTCCTGTCGAAAGCTCGGGCCGGCGCTTGAACCCTTCCGGCACGTAACAGTGCCCGCAGCGGAAGTTGCAGCGATAGGTGAGTTCGAACATCACCCGGAGCGGGATGCCCCTCCTCGCCGCGCCCTCGCGGAGGCGGGCGTGGAAGTTATGATACGATCGATGGATCATTCATGCGCCGGAACGCCTTCTCCGCCATCCCGCAATAATAGGCTGCAGGGGCCTCCTCGTCGCCGGTCTCCAGAAAAGATGTGGCCGGGCAGATGCCGCAGAGGGGCCTGAGCCGGCAGCTGCGGCATCTGGATTTCGTTTTGAATTTTTCCTTCAGGAGTTTCGGAAACTCCTCGTAGAAACCCTGCCGAAAGGGCACCTGCTTCAGATCGACGCCGAACCTCCTGGTCAGGGGGCACATCTTCAAAAAGCCAAAAGGGTCTATCGTGAACCCCGTCTTCCATTTCTCGCAATGATAAAGATGCTCCCTGTCCTTGTCCTTCGCCGGCCTGCGTGCCCTCTTCCCGGAGGGTGCCCCCTCACAATATTTTTTCCACATATCCTTATCCTGCCTCCTGACATCCTCGATCTCTTCGAACGTGAGTCTCAATTTCGTCGGCGCGAGGTCGCCGTTGAGCCTCGGCAAGATCATGGGGTCGTACTGGAAGCGATGTTTTTTCCGGTCCGGCGCGCCGGGGAGCCCATCGGCGAACGCCTTGATCCTTCCGATCTGATGCTGGTTCTGTTTCATGCAGTTCGTCTTGATCATGAAGGGAATCTTTTCGTCGAAGAGCCTCCCGATGTTTCTCATCGTGCGCGCAAACGAGCCCTTCACCTGCGTGATCTCCTCGTAGACGTCCGCGGTGATGCCGTTGAGCGTTATCTCGACGGACTCCGGGGGGGAGGCGGCGAGATGGGAGATGATTCTTTCAGTCAGGGCATGCGCGCCGGTGTAGATGGTGACGATGAATCCCTTCCTCCTGGCGTAGTCGTAGAGCTCCAGGAAATCGGGCCTCACGAGGGGGTCGCCGCCGGTGAAGACGAGCCAGAGGCAGCCCTCCTCGCGGAGCCCATCGAGGATCTCTTTCCAGCCTTTGGCGGGGAGCTCCCGTTTTCTGTCCTCGCTGCCCTTGCAGAAGCAATGTATGCAGTTGAGGTCGCAGCTGTAGGTCAAACTGATATATCCCTTGAGCGGGGCGCGCTTCTTCTTGCGGTGTACCCAATCGCAAAAATAGACATGGCTGCGGTTCTTCATCAGAGACTCCGGGAAGAGCAATACGGAAGGTCAATGCCTTGGTAAGGCTCAGCTAGTTGCAGCATACCAGACGGGTTCTACACACATACCTATCGCCGTAAACTTCTCGTAGGGCGTCCAGCAAGAGGAGCTTTCGTTCCAGTATTGACCCCCGTAAACTGGGTCGCTCATACAGTTGCATTCCAGCACTGCCTGCTCGGGGTTGAGCTCCACGCGGGTGACCACCGGCCTGAATTTCGGTTTCTTGGGCATATCTCCCCCCCCTTTTGCAGAACAACTATAATAACTTCCCCTCCTTTGTAAGGAGGGGACAGGGGAGGTAGATCAGCATTGAAACAGCGGTCTACCCCACCCTGACCCTCCCCTTACAAAGGGGAGGGAAACGTCACTAAACCAGGACCGCCTTGATCTCCTTTAAGTCCTTCAGGAGTTTTTTCATCTCCCTCTCCACCTCTTTGGGCGCGGAGCCAAACTCCTTCATGACCTTCTTTCCGATCCCCCCGGCCGTCGTCTTTCCGTCGATCATCTCCCAGACCCGCGAGGCCGGTTTGTTGAGCGTGTAGATGCAATTGAGCTCTTCCGAGGTCTTGTAGATGGGCAGGAGGATTGTCTCATCGCCGATCACGCGCGAGACCACGTCCGGATTCCTGCGCAGTATGGCGCCTTCACGCATATCCCCTCCTGTTGGAATGCCTTCCCCTGAATCCCGTGTATCTGACACGCGCGTATTTTTCAATAGATTTTTTGCCGGAGAGGTCCCCCTTAAGATTTTATCCATTGGTTCAGTCTGACCGCACCCCATATCCCAAGGCGGATCAGGGGGGCGAATACAACGATGGACCTGTTCACAAACCGATGCGCCCGGCTTGTCAGATTCACGACCGTGCCGTTCTTGAGGATTCCGACCACCTTTCCCAGACAGCGGTCCGGCGAGACGCATTCAGCGGTCCCGGATGTGTCGCCGCGCGCATAGAGGCGGTAGCCGCTGCCCTCTTTCGCCCTTCGAACGAGCCGGTGACAGACGAACTTCTCGCCGGCGCGGTACAGGATGATGTCCCCCACTTTCAGATCACCGATGGGGGCCTCTCTTATTATCAGGCGCTCGCCCTGCTTGATGAACGGCCACATGCTGAATCCGGCCGTATCGAAGAATGAAACCTCCATGGAAAATCTCCTGTTTCGGTATTGAATGGTGGTGGGATATATGCCTGACATCATGGACGTGTCAACTTCAGGACATAGTGTGTGGGCGCGCCGGTTTGAAAAACCAGGTATTAAATTGTACGCACTTATAGCACTTTTTCAATATAACTACAAATTAGTTGATATAACCTCAATATTTGCGCTGTTATCACAAGTGAATTTGTGCAATGGTCTTTGTTGTTCTGTAAGTCACCACGATCTGGTATCTGTGCCTATACGGGTTGAGTTGTCACTTCCATTGAAAGAGTGCTGAGCTGTTACGAAAGACGAAGAAAGGGGGGAAGGGGCTATGGGTTTAAAGATGATCGCCTATACTGAACCAGAGATGGAGAAAATGCTCTCTGATCTCGAGACCGATAACGCCGAGCGAAAAGAATCCTTTCGGGGTGATGCGCCGACCAAGGTGCGCGAAGCCGTCTGTGCGTTTGCCAATGATTTGCCAAACCACGGCAAGCCAGGCATCGTCTTCGTCGGCGCGCGAGACGACGGAAATCCATCAGGGCTTGCGGTGACCGATGAGCTTCTTCGCCAGCTCGCAGACATCAAGACTGATGGCAACATTGTTCCTCCGCCGACGCTGACTGTTTCGAAACACGTTCTTCAAGGCAAGGAAATGGCGGTCATAACCGTTTGGCCCTCTGATTCCCCACCCGTGAGCTACAAGGGCCATATTTGCATTCGTATCGGCCCACGCCGTTGCATTGCCTCAGCGCAGGACGAGCGGCTTTTAAACGAAAAGAGACGGCACGGGGATCGTCCATTTGACGTTCGGGCAGTTCCGTCGTCTGCTCTGACAGATCTGGATCGACGGCGATTTGAGGAAGAGTACTTGCCTGCCGCCTTTGCATCCGATGTCCTTGCCGCAAACGAGCGCAGTTACGAGCAACGCCTTGCTGCGACCAAAATGGTGGTTGCGGCTGATGAGCCGACACCCACCGTGCTCGGTCTCCTGGTGCTGAGTGTGCGAACGCGCGATTTCATTCCAGGGGCGTATGTTCAATTTTTGCGGATTGCCGGTCGGGAGCTCGCCGACCCCGTTTCGGATGAACAAGTGATTGACGGCTCTGTGGTGGATGTGCTCCGACGCATAGATGAAAAACTAAGCTCACATAATCGCACCGCGGTAGACCTGACAGGGGGAAGTCTGGAACGGCGCTCTTCCCTTTATCCAATGCCCGCCCTCCAGCAGCTCGTGCGCAATGCAATCATGCACCGAAGCTACGAAGCGACAAATGCCCCCGTGCGTGTGACATGGTATGACGACCGCATTGAAATCATCAACCCGGGCGGTCCCTATGGAGCTGTTACTAAGGAGAACTTTGGCCAGCCCGGCGTCAGCGATTACCGCAATCCCAGCCTTGCAGAAGCGCTGCGTGTTCTTGGCTTCGTGCAAAGATTCGGCGTAGGCATTGCCACAGCGCGCAGGGAACTACAGGCAAACGGGAATCCGTTGCCCGAGTTCGAAGTTACTGCGTCACACGTCGGTGTCACTCTGAGGTCTGCAACATGAAAACCATCGCCTTTTTTAACAACAAGGGTGGTGTAGGAAAAACCTCGCTAGTCTACCACCTTGCCTGGATGTACGCTGATCTCGGCCTCAGTGTGATCGCGGCGGATCTTGACCCACAAGCCAATCTCACTACCATGTTCCTGGACGAGGACGCCCTCGAAGCGCTCTGGCCGGAGGGAATGCCAGGACGGACTATTCTCGCCCCGCTGCTGCCGCTTTTGGAGGGAAGAGGTGGAATAGAGGAACCACATGTCGAGGACATCGCTGGCATAGGGCTCGTAGCCGGAGATCTTGCGCTTTCCGGATTCGAAGACGAACTGAGCCAACGATGGCCATACTGCCTTGAAGGCGATGCCCGAGCCTTCCGAGTAATAGGTGCGTTCCATCAGGTAATTGCGCTAGCAGCACAACGTCGCGCGGCCGACGTCGTTCTAATCGACGTTGGTCCAAATCTCGGCGCGATCAACCGCGCAGCCTTGATTGCTGCCGATCATGTAGCAATTCCCCTCGCTCCGGATCTTTTTTCTCTCAAGGGACTTCAAAACCTTGGGCCCCGCTTGCGGGAGTGGCGTAAGGGATGGACAGAGCGCCTTAAAAAGTCTCCTGTTGGATTGGAGTTGCCTCAAGGGCACATGGCTCCGCTGGGCTATGTCGTAATGCAGCATGCAGTTCGTCTCGATAGACCTGTGAAGGCTTATGATAAGTGGATGGTGCGAATCCCAAACGTGTACCGTGAGGCGGTTCTTGCGGAGGTAAAGACCCAGACAGATGTCGCTATCAACCGAGATCCTTACTGTTTGTCCACATTGAAACACTATAGAAGCCTTATGCCTCTCGCCCAAGAAGCACACAAACCCATGTTTTCGCTAAAAGCCGCCGACGGAGCGATCGGCGCTCATGCAAAATCTGTCCAAGACTGCTATCGTGATTTTCGTGAGCTTGCTATCGAAATTGCAAAACGGGCTGGAGTCACATTGCCGTAATGGGGGTTAGCTTACGAACGGGAACGGTTGTTTGGTGGATGGCTATGCAGAAATAGGTTTTTACATTGATAATGAGATACCTGCCGTCATGGATCTGTCAACTTCAGGATGCGATTGGAACTCTGTCGTTGAACATGCCATCGAAAACGGCACGGCGACGCTCCTGTTTTCCCAATTGGCCTCGAAAGGGTTTCATGGCATGCCGCCGGCGGTCGTAGACCGCTTGAGGAAAATTTACTTATCCACGCTCATCAGCAACCGGAGGATGATGGCCGATGCGGCCCATGCCGTGCAGCTGCTCGAAAACGGCGGCGTCAAGACTGTGCTCATAAAGGGGATGGCGATGCTGGCGGACGTCTATGAGGACGCCGCGCTGCGCCGGACCTCGGACGCCGATATCCTCATCCATTTTGAAGACCTGGATAGAGCGAAGAAGATTCTCATGTCCGACGGCTTTGCCTGCGATCCCTTGGCCGACAAGTCGTCCTTTGCGAACGAGCTGGGTTTTGGAAGAAAAAACACAGTCTTCGTTGAGGTCAGATGGGACATGTGTCATCACGACCGCTTCCGGTTCTGCAACCGCTTCAGCATGGGGGGCATCTTCACGGGCGCCGCCGCCGCCGATCTCAATGGCGCCGCCGTAAAGATTCCCTCCCCGGAATATCAATTGCTCATCGCCGCCTTTCACCAATCGTTTGTCCACCATTTTGAAAAAAAGATGTGGCTGTATGATATCGTGGCGATCGCTGACCGCTACGGCAAGGACTTGAGCTGGGAGAGAGTCGTGCAGCTCTCAGAAACCTGCGGAATGCGGCGCGCCCTCGCGTACACGTTCCTTCGCGCGCGCCGGGAGTTCAATTTCAGCATGAAGCTTCCGCTGGAGATATCGCGCCTCCGGGTCCGCCTGCTGGATGCCTGCTCGCGCCGCCGTTACGGTTTTCTTGTGGAACTTCTCCTGCTGGACTGCCTGAAAGATCTCCTTCTCTATGCCGCGGGCGTCCTCTGGCCTTCCGACGGCTGGCTCAAACACCACTACCGGACTTCGTCGACCAGACCCTGGCGCTTTCTGCATCCCTTTCTGGTCGCAGCGGGCGCCATCAAAAAAATCCTCGGGATATGGAGTTGATGCATGCTATATCAAAGAATATTGAGAAACCTTGCGCAGCTGGCGCAGGGCAAAATCAAGGCGCGAAAAATCCCTTCGAAGATAACCAATTTTATTCTCAGCTATAGTGAATCGCTCAGGCAGATCAAGAGAAGCAGATTCGCTATCGACGGCGTGATATTCAGGCCCGTTGAACCAAATGACGGATCGCGCTACGCCGAGTTTTTGCGCAATTATTATTTTCAGGAAGACATGCCTTACACAGGCGAGGCGGTAGCGGTCCCACATTGCAATGCGGAATACTTTTATCACGTCGCCGTGTATCAAAACAAGATCGTAGGAGGGGTGGGGATGGGCAGAATCCCGTCTGACACCGTTGACCTTTGGCGTATGGGAGGGTTGTCTGTTTTGCGTGATTTGCGCGGATACGGGATTGGCGAAAGGTTGCTGAAAACAGCAATTTCTGCCGTCGGGGAGGGGGACGCCATCATATTTCTCAATGTGGATAAAAATAATATGCCGGCGGTGAAATTATATAAGAAAGCCGGGTTTCATATGGCCGGCGGGCGGGAAAAAACCGTGATAAAAGATATCGGATACGCGCCGGGGAAAATAAGCATGGTGTTGGGGCGCATCCTCAATTGATATGCTGCCATTGACGAGGATGGCGTAGTGTTTTTTTATGAGTTTCATGGGAATTCAGATTTTCCCGTTCATCTCATATACATCAAAATGCCCGATCTCCTTCACCTTTAAGAAATTGTCGAAGATGTAGGATTTGAGCAGCGGAAAATCGTCAAGGCCGTCGTAATTATCAGGATCAATTCTATGGAGGACCACTATCTCGACTTCATTTTTTTTGAGGTCATCCACGATCCAATTGTCCAGCCTGGCATCGTAGACCTCCGGATACGTCAACCTCTTTGCGAATTCGACCAGCGGCTGGGGAGAAGGCTTGCCCAGCGCGCCATAGAGCATGGCAAATAAATATGGAAAGGTAAAAAAATTCCTGTCCTTTTTCCGAAGATAGCTGGCCAGATTGTCAATATTCTCCGCTTTGTACGGATTGTCTTCGGTCGATGACTCAGCCCATTTCATGGGCTGCAGGTTGGGTTCCTTCAGCGCATTGAGGGACATGATGGGGGTAATCCACCCGCTTTTGAAAGCGTATCTGACGCCCCTGACCGCACAGACTATGAGCAGCATGGACACCAGCACGATTAAAATCTTTCTTGGAGGAATCTTCAATTCACTGCGAAGCACTCCGGCGCTTTCGGGTATGGACAAATCAAAAAAATGGAACAGGAGGCCCGTCTCAAGTGAAGCGACGATGCCCACGAAGGAATACGATGTGGGGTAGACGGAGGTGTAAAAGAAGAAAAGCTGAAAGAGGAAGGCGCCTATGCACAGGACGGAAGATATGAATGGGAGTCTCCATGAGGATCTCACCTTTTTAAAATTGCAGAAATACAATGCAACCACGACGGCCGGAACTGCGATGGTCAGCAATGCATATGGCTTGTGCATCTTCAGGGATTCGTTGAAAAGGGTTCCAAATCTTCCCGCGCCCACGCCGAATGGAAGGAGGATGTAATAACGCAGAAAATTATTGAGATCCGATTTATATACAAGCCAGGACAAAAAAAGCGAAGCCGCCGCAGAAATGCCAAGGAGGAAAACGGCGATGCGTCCCCATGCGGGCCTCGCTTCGGAAATCGATGCTGCGATGATCAGCATAAGAAATAAAGGGATGGCAAAAAAACCCGTGTTCTGCTTCCCCAATAGTGTTGCGAATGCAAAGATTCCGCCTGTGAAGAGAAGCGCCATGTTGATGATGGACCGCCGTGATTTGCCGCAGAGCGCGGGGAGGATGAGCGCTATCGCTATGAATGAGAACGCCAGCGATATCTGCTCCGGCACCGGTATGCCGAAGGGCGCATTGAACCAGATTGCGGTGAGGAAACCCGCGATGTACGACAGATATTTCTGTGGAAAGAGGATTCTGACCGTCATCATGCTGCAGAGCGTCGCGACGACACTCATAGATGCCGCACAGACAAGGAACGCCACATAGTTGACGCCCAGGAGCTTGAAAAAAAGCGCCACAAGCCAGAACAACGCCAGGCTATGCTGGGAGACGAAGTCCTTGAACAGGATCTGGCCTGAGAATACCCTGTAACCGCCATCGAACGTCAATGCCGGGCTCAGCGGCATGGCAACCTGGCCTCCTATATAGCTCACGATGAACGCCGCTGATAGTATGAGCAGGATCACCGCAAGATCAAGCAGCTTGGAGCTCAGACGCGACGGATTGCTATTTGCCATGCCATGCCCTTTGATGCGGTATCTAAGCTCAATTGAACCGCCGTGCATGCAAACATATTCCGGCGGGCAGTGCAACGGGACTTTGATGGTTACTAAGGAGAGCACATTATACCTCGCATCTTGCGGCCGCCAATGGCCTGCGACTGCGTCAGATTTCGCAAAAAGTGCTCAACGTAGCTTTGGCTACGCCTCCGCGCTTTTTGCTCATCTTCCTTGTCTCGGCTCATTGTCGTTGCAATCTGCGAGGTATAATGTGCTCTCCTTAGTAAAGGGCTTGTAATGAACGCTGAAACTGGTAAAACTGGGTTCTCCGATGAATATCAAAAAAGAAATATTCGATAAGCTCATCTGCTTAGGCTGCCATTCGAACGGATTGACCCTTTGCGCCGATTTCTCAATCCGGTGCGCCAAATGTTTGCGCACATATCCGATCGTGAACGGAGTGTATTCCTTTGTCCCGGAGGAAGCGGTTTCCTTCAGCGAAGTGCCGAAAGAGATACGCGGCAATTATATCAGGGTTAAGAGGGCAGCCTACTTCGACGAGTCATTCATCCAAAAATTATACACGCATTATCATCGCTATGCGGGAAAGATGAGGAGCTTGTATGGCGGCGATGGATCAACGTTGGATATCGGGTTTGGGGCGGGCGAGCATTATGAATTCATCCGCCCTGACGAAAAAGACGGACGATCATTTATCGGAGCAGATCGCGACAGGTTCAAATTGGAATACTTTTGCAGAAATCATCAGGATGTTCCGGTGTTTCAGGCGGATGCACTCGACCTGCCGTTTTCGGATGGCAGTTTTGATGTGGTGCAGCTCTTGGCAACCATAGAACATTTTGATATAAAAGGCGTCAACAGGGTTATCTCTGAAAGCCTGAGGGTTTTGAAGGCGAACGGGATCCTGATCGTATGTTATCCGGCGGAAGGCAGCCTGCTGCTGAAGTGCTGCCGAAAGATCATGGGGGTCATTTTAAAGTTCAAGTCGGATTATGACATGGTGAAAGATCTGGCGCATACGCATGCGCATTTATCTTCCGCCGCTGAAACAAGAAAAGCTTTGAAGAGCAACGGGCAATTAAAAAACGTCGATTCATCATTCTACTTTCTGTCAATTCCAAATTTGCATTTATCACTTTTTATCAATGAAGTTTATAGAAAGATATAGCCGCCTTTGCAGGTAAAATATGACAATGAATCGCAATAAAATATTGCTTGTTTATCCAAAGGTGGGGATGAGCGGTTCCTTTGCGTGTCATCTTCCTTTGAGCCTTCTCTATGCGGCGGCGGATTCCATCAAGGCTGGATTCGAGGTGGATATTGTCGATGTGAGGCTTTGTCCGCAGAAATGGAAGGAAGCCATCTCTGCGAAGATATCTTCCGGCACGATTTTGGCCGGGCTGAGCGTCATGACGGGCACGCCGATAAAAAATGCCCTTGAGATCTCCAGGTGGATCAGGAGTTCTTATTCCCATGTGAAGGTTGTCTGGGGAGGGCCCCACGCCGCTTTCAACGGCGCCGAGATTTTAAGGGAAAGGAGCATAGATTATGTCGTCAGCGGCTATGGTTCGCTGCCCCTGTCCAGGATTGCCAGGTTCCTGAGGGGCGACAAAGATGCATTGCAACTTGAGGACATATCCGGCCTGTCATATCGCAAAAACGGCTCTATCATGTCGGTGCCGAGGGAAAATAAATTTGAGCTGATCAATTATAAAGACATTCCATACCACCTTATAGAAAAAGACCTTGGCCGCTATGGCCAGCTGGACAACGGCGAGATCATTTTCCCAATGTATAGCGTGGTAGGCTGCCCGTATCACTGCGCATTTTGTTCTTCCCCGGCTCAGTATAGGGATTTTACAAACAAGTACGAACGCATTTCATCGCAGGAGGTGGTCGACCATATCGAATTTGTTAAAAACGGGTATGGCGCCGAATATATATATTTCATCGATGATGATTCGTTCGTCAATCTTGAACATGTGACAAAAATAATCGACGAGGTCAACAGCAGGGCGCTCAAGGTGCGCCTGGGTTTCAGGGGGGCCAGGATCGATGAGATCAAAAAAATGGATGACGAATATCTGGAAAAGCTGGTCGATGTCGGAACTGACATCCTTCATGTCGGTGCTGAATCAGGCTCGCAAAGGATGCTCGATCTGATACGAAAGGATATCACCGTCGATGATATTATTTTCGTAAATAAAAAGATGGCGCGCCATAGCAGGATCGTTACCACATATAACTGGATAGTCGGGCTGCCGGGGGAGACGGAGGGCGATTTGCGCAAGACGAGGGAGCTGATCATGACACTGCTGGGCGACAACCCGACTGCGATAATTGTCATGCCCAATAAATACCGCCCCTTGCCAGGAACAGAGCTGTATGAACACGCGTTGAGACACGGCTATAAAAAACCTGCCAGGCTGGAAGACTGGATCGACAGAGAGGCGGAGGGAAGCTGGCGGATGCCGTGGTATACAAAAGAGACGGCAAAGATGATAGATATGATGCAGGTGACTTCATTTTTTATAGACGACAAAATATTCAAGGTGCGGACAGGCAGGACATTGAAGTTTCTCCTGGCGCGCCTGGTCTCCTGGATATATGCCCCGATAGCCAGGTTGAGATTTAAGCATGGTTTCTCAGGGATGCTAGTTGAACACAAATTGTTCCAATGGTCGGTCTCCGCCTTCCGAAAATAATTTAGACGTCCCGCAAGGGAACTTCTGCCGAAATCAAGTGATTTGCTCATCAACGCCTTCTCGGTGCATGGTATCTCGCCGGGGTTCTTTCAATGGTCTTGGGGGCCTCCGGCGTTTTTACCGGGATCGGCGCAATGTATCTCGCTGGGACTCTTTGAATGGTCTCATGAGCTTCAGGGGCCTCCGGCGTTTTTACTTCCTCGGCTGGGAGTTGAGGCTCTTCGTATTTTCCCTTGGTGCGCACGTCCTCCTGATAATACTGCCCTTTAGTCCTCACATCCTCGCCGTAATAGCTGCCATTGACGCGTTCGCTCTGGATCCCTGACGGCGCCTGTGGATAGGGCACCGTTGTCTCGATATCCCGCCGCGGCGGGGCATTGGATATTGAAGAATTGATGATCGGCGAAATCACCTGGCCGATGCCCGTGGTCTGGCCGGCCACTGGGTTGGTTCCGGTTATGGCGCCGCCCGTATCCTGCCTCTGTGCGAAAACAGTCGTACTTACGGACAGGTCAAATATAAACACTATAATTGCTATTGAGTGAGATACCTTCATTAATGATAGAATAGCATGTGATGTCACCGATTGTCAAATATAGCAGGAGTGATTTTGCTTGGCATTTCAAGTAATTAGGATGGTTGTCCAATAAGTTTGATTTAGATGAATGATGATGTTATCTTGATATAGCAAGGTATTTCAAAGTGAGGTCATTTTGCTGCGCTTCAGACAAATAATAAAGAACCCCGAAAAGGATAAGCAGCCAGAGGAAAAGAGGGGTTCGGTCTCATTTTCAGAGCTGCGGGATCAAAAGGAATTCCCCGCACAGGGGCCGCCTGCGCAGGAACCGCGCGCACAGGAGCCGGCCAAAGAGGAGCCAAAAGCTGCAGACTCGATAAATTTGCGGCTCTTCGATGTAAAAGAGCAGGGCAAGCAAATGTCCCCGCCCAAAGATGATCTGCCGTCGATTTCGGATGCGGTCTCCGCGTTCGATACGTATACGAAGATGGCCGATTTCTTGAGCGGGGTTACCGGCCGGCTTGTGCGCGCGGAGCCGGTCACTTATGATGAGATTGAGGCCCAGGTTGAAAATCTGCTGGCCGAAACCAAAGAACACCCGGATCAGACGCAGCTGTTGATAGAGGTGGACACTCCCGAGGATTACCCCGTAGGGCATATGGTCTGCGTCTGCATCCTGGCGCTCAGGATGGGCATGGAGCTCAATTTTAGCCATGAAAAGCTGATGACTATGGGAATAGGGGCTTCGCTGTTTGACGTTGGAATGATCAAATTGCTGGACATCGCAAGTGTGGGACGCAATGTCAGCCCGCTCGAATTTGACGAGGTGAGGAAGCATCCTGAATACAGTGTGAATGTGATCAGACAGATCAAAGGCATGCCTGAGGCGGCTGTCGAGATTGCGATGCAGCACCACGAGCGCCCCGACGGGAAAGGCTATCCGTACGGTTTGCGCGCGGGGCAGATTTCCGAGCTTGCAAAAGTTGTGATGCTTGCCGACGTCTATGTGGCCTTGACTCACTCAAGGCCGAAGAGGGCGGGTGTGACGCCCCACGATGCGATCAAAGAGCTTTTGCAGGGCCCCCGTCTTTTCAGCCCCCATGTCCTGAAGGCGCTTCTGCGCGTTATCACGGTGTACCCCATCGGCACCTGGGTTGAACTCAATTCGCGCGATGTGGGGCGAGTCGTAAAGCTCAACCACGAACAGCCGCTGCGCCCCATAATTGAAGTCGTGTGCGACTATCGGGGCCAGAGGATGGAATCAAAAAATGTGGTAAATCTGAACGAACGCCCTCAGCTCTATATCACCGGCGTGGTGGAAAAGGATCATGTGAAAAAATGGGGCCTGGATGAGCTGGTCCTCGCTTGATTTGCCCGCCTTTTGTGGCTTTAGTTTATTCGCCGACCCGTTCAAGGTCGGCCTTTTTATCCTCCTGCGATTCTGCGAGTGAGACCATGCTTGCAAAAAACAGGAAGGAACCATAAACATAACAGGTTCAGGGATTTGGCTGTTTTTATCCAGGAGCGCTGGGATGAAGGTTTTTGTGGCAGGCGGGGCGGGTTTTATCGGGAGCAACCTGATCGCGCGATTGCTCAGCGGCTATTCATTATTTGCGGCCGTCATTTTGGCGGCAGTCGTGCTTCGCCTGTATTGTCTCGGCGAAAGGACCTTGGGGGTGGACGAAGCGACCGCTTTGTTGACTGCCTCTCCTTCCGTCAAGGATATATGGCTGAACTCGTTTTATCAGCACCTGATATCTCAAAGTCACTTGCCAGCTTACTTCTGGCTGCTGCATTTCTGGATGCTCCTCGGAAAAAGCGAAATTGTCGTGAGGCTGCCCTCGGTCATAATGGGGCTGGCTGCATTTCCTCTGATGTACTCAACAATGGTAAAGCTGTATGATAGCAAAGCCGCAAAAATAGCATGTGTGCTCCTTGCGTTTTCATGGCTCCACATCCGATATTCGCAGGAAGCAAGGATGTATTCCTTGATGGTGTTCCTCAGCCTTTTGTCCTTCTATTTCTTCGTGAGAGCAATTCAGCAAAATCAGCGCCGCCATTGGCTGGCCTACGTCTTCTTTACCGCAATCAATTTGTTTACGCACATCTTTTGCCTCATCCTGCCTTTAACTCAACTCATTTATCTCGTATTTTTTTATAAGGGGAATAAGAAAAAGATCGCGCCATATGCCATCCTGACTTTGCTCACTTGTCTTTTAATCATGTTTGTTATCCACAACTCATATCTGATGGCTATGACGGCTAATGTCAGAGCCGCACGAGACATTCATTTCATGCCGTCCGTGCTGGCAGGTCTCAGCTCCGGCCATCCAAGCCTTCCGTTGGGATATATTTCAATTCCGCTCTTCTTGGCGATTCTCTGTAAACCCATTTATCGGGCGATCAGAGAGCGCCAGACCGAATCCATCCTGCTCATCGTTCATTTTGCGATTCCGTTTTTTACCATCGCAGCATTGTCCATGCTCTCAACGAAAATTTTCATCCGCTATGTCATATTTCTGCTTCCGTTCTATCTCATGCTCGTTGCCATGGCTATCTCGAGCATAAAAACGGTCATGCTTGGAAGGGCGCTCGTCATTCTGATCATTCTGCTCAATGTTGTTCAGCTTCATCATCATTATCGTTATGAAGAAGAGCCCTGGAGAGAGGTGGGACGTTTCCTTGAGCAAAGAACAGCGCCAGATGATGCGATTGTCGTCATCCCGGGGTATTACTGGATCGCATTGGATTATTATTACAAGGGGGGCAACGAGAAGCTGGGGCTTATAACGGGGGCGGGTGGGAATCTTGATTCGATTGAGCGGTTGCATAGAAAAAAGAATGTATGGCTTATTTGCGACCCGTCTCTAAATGATTACTGTGTAAATTTAGTTGGCAAACTTTCGCAAAGCCCTGCGGCGCAATCGGAATTTCCCAGCGTGTTTTATGTCAGACGCTCTGAGTGAGCTGCAGGCCAGGTTTCATTGCAAAATGCTTCATTTTATACATTGTCCCTCTCCGCCTGCGTTCTGGCCTTGCGCAGGAATCGGGAAATTATAAGAGGCAGCGTTTTGAAGAAAATCAGGATGTCCTTCGCCAGCGACCAGTTATCTATGTATTTGAGATCAAGTTCCATGGCCATGTCGAAGGCAACCTTTCCGGAGCTGTGTATCTGCCGGTAACAGGTGAGCCCCGGTTTCATCGAAAGACGCCGGCGCTGCCAGCCGTGAGCGTATAGCTCGACTTCAGCGGGGATATGCGGACGCGGGCCGATAAAACTCATTTCACCCATGAGGATGTTGAACAGCTGCGGCAGCTCGTCCATGCCGGATTTTCTCAAGAATCTGCCGATCATCGTGACCTTGGAGCCGTCGGTCATCGAGCGGAACTTATAGAGCCTGAATGGGCGGCCGCGAAGACCGATCCTCTTCTGAGCGTAGAACACCGGCCCCTTCGAGCTGAGCTTTATTGAGAGGGCGATGATCAGGAACAGCGGGGACAGGAACACCAGAAATAGTGCGGCGAAAAATACATCAAGAAAATACTTCACGACCATCTGCCAGTTGAGCGGAGGCGCGGTTCTGAAGACCAGAAACGGCAGACCGTTGATCTCTTCGATTGCAAGGTGCGAAAGCGACAGCTCAAGAAAATCGGTGGCGAGCCAGGTTTCGACCCCCTCCTCCTCGCAGATGAACATCGCATTCTCAACGTCGGGCAGCGTCCTCCGTTGCACGTTGAATATGACCTGATCGGCGGGATGACGATGAAGGACCTGCCGTATTCCGGACAGTTCGCCGAGGATCGGGATCCCGCCGACGTCGCCAGCTGCCCTGTCATCATGAGCCAGACAGATAGCGCCGACCACCTTTAAGCCAAGCTCGCTGTGTGCAGATATGAGGTGGGCGAGGGATGTCAGGGCATTGTGAGGCCCGACCATGATCGCGTGCCTTAAGTTTTTTCCCCGGCGTCTTGAGAGGGTCAAGTAACCCTCGATCGCTCCATCTTTGGCAATCAAAAATAAAAAGTTTATTATCGCGAAGCCGATGATCAGGGAGCGACTTATCTCTGCCACCTGAAACAGGTAGCTTATGGCCACCAAAAGCACCGTGCCTTCGACGGAACTCTTGAATATTACCCTTGCATCTCTCACAAATCGCCGGCCGTGATGTGGAGGGTAGAGGCCGTTTAAGTTGCTCAGCAACGGCCAGAGGAGACATGAGATGATAAATATGGCGGAATAATACTCAAAACTGGCGAGCCTCCCCAGATATTCGAAGCTCTGCGTGGTGGAGATGCTATCCCTCACGCGATAAGCGATCACAAAGGAAGCGGCCGTTATTGCCGCATCCAGAAGGTTATTAAGGCGTTTATAGATATGATGTTGTTCGCGAAACATGTGTCTCTATGGTCTGTTATCATACTCGCTATTTACTGCACAAGGGCAATTGGGTTCCTAAAGGGGCAATGGAGTCCAGTAAGATACAAATATGATTATGCCTTTACATCTGGCAAATAATATTCTATCTCTATGATATTAATAAGAAAAAGGGTTGGAGATAGCGGGCACTGAAAAGCTGTTTTTATAGTCGGCCGCCGCACTAGGTGGGCTGGCTTTGGCGAGCATAATGAAGATTGCCTTGATAAACACCATCAGCAAGACCGTGGATCGGCCGCGTCATTGGTGGCAATTATTCGGGTCAACGCTGAAAAAACCTCTCAAAACCGATGCAGGAATCAACTTTCTAAGGATGGCAGACGCGATTGCCTGTTTGGGCAATGAGTGTCACGTGTTTGTGTCAGATGTGTATCGTCCCTGTGAATCTGTGCACAAAAATGCCGCATTGAAAATCCACTATTTGGAGACGATTGCACGGTTCTTTTTTCCGCCAGCGTATTGCCCATTATTAAAGGGATTGTATGAAAAGCTTAAAAAAAGCAATTACGACATAATACAATCCTCGGATTTGATGCAGCCCTCGACTGTCATCGCCGCGCTTGCGGCGAAGCGCATTTTTGTGTGGCAGGAGCAGGACCAGTTTTCAAGTCGTGTTTTTTTGCGCCTGTTGCAAATGATATATTTCAATACCCTGGGCCGCTGGATCGCGAAAAAGACTTTTTTCATTCCCAGAAGCATTGCCGCCCAACACTTTCTTGGTGAACTGGGCTATAGGAATATTCTCGAGGTTATACCAAGCGGGGTGGACACCCTGGGCACATTTCATCCAACCGGGTTGCCTGAAGAATATTTATTGGTGGTGAGCAGAATCGCTGCCGACAAGGGGTTCGATCTCCTTTTGGCTGCCGTGAGATTGGTGGTGAAGGAAGTGCCTTCGATAAAACTGCTGATCAAGGGGGATGGTCCGTATCGTTCCGCGGTTGAAGAGGCGCTGAAGAAACTGGCTCTGGAGCGAAATGTGTTTATAGACGATGCCATTGCCTCGCAGACAGAACTGAACGATGTTTACAATCGTGCAATGCTGACAATAATCTCCACGGAGGGCGGCCTGTTTCCGTTCGTGGCCTTGGAGAGTTTTGCCGCAGGCAAGCCGATTGTTTCTTCCTTTGCGCGCGCACTCAAAGGACTTATTGTTAATAATCAGACTGGGTTTATAGTCAACACCGCGGAAGAGATGGCGGACCGGATCGTGTACCTTGTAGAAAATGAGAGTGAGCGCAAAAGGATGGGCGAGGAGGCATTAAAGCTCTCAAAGAATTATGATCTGCAACACGTCGCGCACAGGTTTGACAAACTATATCGCGGCATAAAAGCCGGAGCCGACAATGATTGATCCGGAGCTGAAAATATATATATTGGCGCCGCTGTTCTATCTGCTGTTGTTTGCCGCCGTTGGTTCCATCCTGGCCACTAGTCCGGATATCGCTTTTGTGATGACGGGCATTATTTTGTTTCTGATATTCTTTCTTCATACGAAGGAGGGCGTGTTCTTTTACTCGGTCTATCTGGCTTTTGAAGAGACGATACTTCAGCATATACCGGGCGCCTCGTTCCTCTTTATAAAATATTCGGGCGACCTGATGATCACCATGCTGGCGCTGGCGGTGTTCACCAAGCTCGCTACCAGAAGATACACTCTCCAGATAGTAATGTGGAATCCCATCAACAAGCCGCTTCTCATCTTTGTCGGCCTTGCCATCCTGTCTGCTCTCATAAATGAAGTTCCCTTTTTTCCTGCATTTGCGGGCATGAGACAGCTGCTGAGATTCGTTGTTTTATTCTATCTCATAACAATCATAAGCACGTCGGAGTGGGATTCGAGAACGGTGCGCAGCCTGCTTGCCGTTCTGGCGTGCGTTGTAGTGATTCAGGCCTTAATCGGTTATGCTCAAGCGATTTTAGGCCCCGGATCCTCGTTCAATCATTTTCTGTCGCCGGGGAGGAGCTACTTTTACGAGGGCATATGGATCTCGGGCGGACTGTCATGGGCCGACTCCAAAGGGGTGTACGGCACAATGTTGAGCAAGAACACGTATGGTGTTTTCATGATGAGTGTTTCCGTGTTTATATTGGGCATGCTTCAAATGGCGAAACAAAACAGGGAGCGGTATATGCTGATTTTGGTCATTGCGGCCCCCTGCATATTATTATCGTATGCACGACAGTCAATGTATGGTTTTCTTATTGGTGGAGCTGCCATATCCATTGTTGTGCGAAACAAGAGGCTCCTTATTGCGATCATCATGATGGCATCGCTGCTGGTGCTGTTGGCCAGGCACCAGGCATTTGAGGATCCAAAGATCTCTGAAGAAGCAACCATCTCTCAACGATTCGTTTCGACATTCCATAAACCATATATAAAGAGGAGCATGGCCGGTGACAGATTGTTCGTTGCCACAAAAATTACGCCGAAGCTATTTGCCAGCAAATACATCTTCCTGGGCCTTGGTCCCGCAGCATTCGGTTCCGCAGTAGGTTCCGCCATCGGCTATCTTGAAGGCTATAAAAAAATGGGTGTTCCTACGATATCTGCGATCGTGAGCGATGTCGGGTTTGTGTCGCTGTTGGGTCAGTTTGGCATCATCGGACTGGGGGCGATGATGATGATTTTTGTGCGGCTTTTTGTTTCAATTTACCATTTGCATAAAAACAGCGATGACGAGTTCTTCAGGGGGATGGCTCTGGGCTCAATGGGGCTGCTTTGCGCCTTTATTATCACCAATTTTGGCTATGTAAATTTTGAACTGCGTCAGTGCTCATTCTGTTTCTGGCTGTTGCTGGCCCTGACGCTGACATATTGGGGCAAGGATACTGTCGCGAAGCTGGGCTTGGCTGAAGGAGATGAGAAGAGATAATGAAGAAGCCGTCAAGCGCCATCGTAGCTGTCACTTGCCGATGCAACGGTCGTTGTGTCATGTGCAATATATGGCGCAACGCCAGGAAAAAAGAATTGAAGGCTGAAGATTTTGCGAGGTTGCCCGAGTCGCTTTCGATCATAAACATAACAGGAGGAGAGCCTTTCCTGAGGGAGGATCTTGTCGAGATCATCTCCGTGCTCAACGACAGGTGCGGAGGCCCAAGGTTTGTCATTTCGACCAACGGGTTGAGGCCGGACCTCATTGAGGCTCAGCTGAAAAAAATGCGATGGTCCGGGCTGCGTCTTGGTGTCAGGGTGTCGGTCGACGGCGTCGGTCAGACGCACGATGCCGTCAGAGGCGTCGAGGGCGCATTTGACCGCGCGATGGAGACGGTCGACGTCCTGAAAAGACTCAAGGTGCGGGACGCAGGCATCGCTTTCACCATTTTGAAAGAGAATGCGCACCAGCTCAAGGCTGTCTATGATCTTTCGCGCAGGCTGGGCGTTCAATTTACGGTCTCAGCGGCGCAGAATTCCGAAATATATTTTGGCGTCAATGCGCTGCCCCCTGCCAGTGGAGGCAAGATAATTCAAGATCAAATGGAGGCTGTCATCAGGGACCAGCTTGCTCGATTCAACATCAAGGATTGGTTCCGGGCATACTATCTCTTTGGGCTTCACCGGCACATGGTTGGAAAAAGCCTTGCAGGGTGGTGCGGTGCGGCGCAGGATTTTTTCTTTATGGATCCCGAGGGCAATATCTATATCTGCCCCCTTCACGACATGAAGCTCGGAAATATATGCGAGTCTGCATTTGGCGATATCTGGTCATCGCTATCGGCCGACAAAGCCAGGGCATTTGCGCAGACGTGTTCGCGCAAATGCTGGATGACATGCACTGTTACGCCCTATATAAGGAGGCGTTTTCTCAGGGTGCTTTGCTGGATCGCCGCTAATAAAATTGCGGTCCATTGCGGAAAAAACGTAATGAGACAATGAAAATCCAGAAATTGAAAATAATCCAGGCAAATAATTATTTTTATTATCGCGGCGGCGCTGAGAGTTGTTATTTTGCCATCATGCGCCTTCTCGCAAGCATGGGGCACGATGTCTTCCCGTTTTCAACCAAAAACAAATTCAACTGCGCTTCTCCGTACGAGAGCTGTTTTGCAGAGACGTTTGATCCGGACGCGCTGCGTTTGTTGCCGCTGCCTGATAAAATCGGCATGGCCCTGAGAACGATCTATTCCTTTGAGACGAAGAGGCGCATGTCTCGTTTTTTGGAGAGAACCAGCCCCGATCTAGCGCATTGCCACAACATATACGGTGCGCTTTCCCCCTCGGTGCTGTGCGCTTTTAAGGAACGAGGATTGCCCGTCGTCATGACGGTTCACGACGTGAAGCTGCTCTGCCCCAACCACAGGATGTATATTGAGCATGCGGCATGCGAGAGGTGTAAAATCAACAGATTCTACAATTGTGCGTTCCATAAGTGCATGGGCCAGTCCATGGCCGCAAGCGTGCTGGGCTGCGTTGAATCGTATATCCACCGTTTTCTTAAGGTTTATCGCAGAAATGTGGACGTGTTCATAACGCCGAGCGTTTTTTTGAGGGCAAAGCTCATCGAATACGGATTCCCTGCTGACCAGATCATCAGTGTGCCTAATTTTATCAATGTTGGCGTGTATTCTCCTGATTACGAATATGGCGATTATGTGATCTTCTTTGGCAGGCTGGAGGAAACAAAGGGGCTTAATATATTGATGGACGCCGCTTCTGAGTTGAAGGGTGTTGTCAAGATTGTGGTGGCTGGCAGCGGACCTATGGAGGCAGATTTGCGACGGAGAATCGTCGAA
Source organism: Pseudomonadota bacterium (assembly GCA_043798915.1). Taxonomy (GTDB): domain Bacteria; phylum UBA10199; class UBA10199; order 2-02-FULL-44-16; family JAAZCA01; genus JAZDOG01. Next base: position 28,479 of record JAZDOG010000020.1, read on the forward strand.
CGGGATGTCGACAATGTGCGGTTGTTGGGCAATGTGGAACACGGCAAGGGGTTGATTGATCTGATCAGGAATTCGATGTTCAGCGTCGTCCCTTCCATATGGCATGAAAACTTCCCGCAGTCGATTCTCGAATCCTATGCCTGTGGCAAGCCGGTAATAGGGGCAAATATCGGGGGCATCCCTGAGATGATCGATGATGGAGAAACCGGAATGCTCTTCCAGGCGTCTGATGCGGAAGATCTGGCTAAAAAAATCAGATTTATGATCGGGAATAGATCGTTGGTCGCACAGATGGGCAGGGCGGCAAGAAAAAAGGTGATGGATGAGTATTTGCCGGAGATACATTACGAACGCATGTGCGCAGTGTATAGCAAGCTTTTGGGAAATCGACAATGAATATTGCAATGATAGGCATCAGGTCTCTGGGTTTTACAGCAGGGATCGACAGCTATGTGACAGAGGTCGCGATGCGTTTGGCAAAAAAGGGCCATTGCATCACCGTTTTATGCCGGTCCGGATATGTGGTCACGAAGAATCATAATGACATCCATGTTGTCGCTGTCCGCACAATAAAAAACAAATATTTAGGCACACCCCTGTATGCCTTCTTTTCAACGATCTATGTCCTGACGCACAGATTCGATGTCATAAGCTATCACGGCCTGGGCTCTGCCGGGTTTTCTTTTTTGCCAAGGCTCTTCGGCAGAAAGGTCACGGTTACAATCCATGCCCTTGATTGGGAGGGGAAGAAATGGAGTTTTTTCAGCCGGAAGGTGTTGTGTCTGGCGGCGACGATGGCCATCAGGTTTTCAAATTGCACCACCGTTGTTTCAAGGTATGTAAAAGAGTATTTTGAAAATCATCACAATCGCAATGTGACCTACATACCCAACGGGACATCCGATGCGATTCCCAGAGAACCGGAATTGATCAAGGAATATGGTCTGAAAGATGGGAACTATATTTTATTTCTGGGAAGACTGGCACCCGGGAAGGGATGTGAATATTTGATGGATGCTTTTGGGCGGCTGAAATTGGATCTCAAGCTTGTAATTGCAGGCGATGCCATCAACGAAAGAGAATATGTTGAGTCGCTGAGAAAAATGGGCGGCAAAAACATCATCTTCACCGGCTGGGTTCAGGGGCCTATCAAGGAGGAGCTGCTGTCGAATGCGTATCTGTTTATCCAGCCGTCGGAGCTGGAAGGCATGTCGGGCGTACTTTTGGAGGCGATGAGCTACGGACGGTGTATCGTTGCAAGCGACATACCGCAAAATCTGGAAGTCATTGGCGAAACCGGTTTTTCATTCAGGAGCGGAGACGCCGATGATTTGAAACGCATTATTGAGTTCCTTGTAGAAAATAAAGAAAAAGCAAGAAGCCATGGCAATCTTGGAAAGGAACGAGTTCTGAGGTGTTATCACTGGGATAGAATAGCGGACGAGTGGCAGAAGACATACTGTGCTGTCCTGGGGAATTGAGGATGCCTGGAGTGGCCAATTTGCTGAATCCTGAATTGATAGATTTCCTGGCATGTCCCGATTGTCATGGCGACATTCTCAGCGCGGAAACTCATTTGATATGTTGTCATTGCAGGCGAAAATATAATATTGAAAAAGGAATACCTGTTCTATACCCCATGACCATTGACATCGATCACTTGAAGGAGGAGGAGAAGCTTGCAAGTCTGATGCAACAACCTCCTTCAAGCAGAAAAGATCGTTTTCAGGCTTCACAATGGAATCTTTCGAAGCAGGAATTCTGGGAAGTGGTGAGAAAAAATATTGCCCCTCCGCCAAGGTCCATTGTCAACCTTGGGTGCGGTTACGATTCACATTTTGAGCACTTTGAACAAGAAGGCTATATGTTTGTCAATTTCGATATCGTCCGCACGATGCTTGATAAGTTGAACAAGGATTATGGAGCCAGATCGTGCGTTGCGGGTGATATCAACCGGGCGCCTTTCAAAAAAAATGTGTTTGATTATGTTGTCTCGATAGATCTGATCCACCACGAAATCAAAAACCTTTTCAAGCTGATCGAATCCTTCCGCGATCTGTTGAAGCCGGGCGGCTTGCTTTTTCTGGAAGACCCCAATGCCTGGGGACTGTTTCAAATGGCAAAATCGATAATGCTCCCACAGCCCCTCTATAAATTTCTGCGATCTTCCTTTCACGGCTTAAGACATTCCACGCATCGACCGGCCGATTACGAATTTCCCACCAGCGTCTGGCGCGTAAAAAGCATTCTTCGTGATCATGGCTTTTCCAATATCACAGTTTATTCGCATAGCGCCTATCCATGTATTGGCGAAGTCGGTTATCGTATTTTCAAGGAATTAGGCCGGGTTCAATGGGTTCGTAAATATCATAATTACCATTACATGCTGAGTGCAGAAAAAACGCCGGGATAGAATTGCCGAATATTGATGAAGACTCTACCAGACATCGCTGGACTTTCCTCCTGGTATTTTTTATAAAAGGGGCCGCCGGGTTTTGCGACAATTTAAAGCCCAGAAGAGTAAAACAGCATGAAGTTATTGAGCTATCTCAGGAAAATGCCCATAGACTTGGGTCAGAAGGAGTTCCGCCTTTGCACGAAGGGCTCTTTGATCGCCATGGAACTCTCCGGCGAGGGAAACAATGGAAAAGCGCTCGATGCTGGTTGTGGAGACGGGTTTTGGAGTGAAAAACTGAAAAAAGCGGGATGGCAGGTGACATCCATCGATCTGAAAAGCGACTATTCCGGGTGCATTGATCATGATCTCAACCTGGATATGCCGATTCCCGACAACAGCTTTGACCTCGTTGTTTCAACCTCGGTGATCGGATATTTATCACGGCCGGAGCATTTCATAAAAGAAATCAGAAGGGTGCTCAAACCAGAAGGCATATTTATAATCACAACCCCCAATTGCAATTTTTGGCTCAATTATATTCTTGGGATTTTTGGCTATTCCCTCAAAGGCTTTCTGGATTCCACCCAGAAGAACTTTTTTTATTTCGAAGAAATAGAAAGGCTGTTTCCAAATGAAAAGATATTAGGCTATTTTCCATACTTCCTGGCCAAGGCCAGAATATCAAAATTTGTCGGCCTGCTCTCTCCGACATTTATTGTGGTTGGTAAAAAAGGTTCATGCTGAGGCGATGCTGAAAATATGGTCAAAACCATCAAAGCTTTTTTTAAAATAAAGGAAGCCGCAAAGGAGATAGCCTTGAGGTCGGAGTTATTTTATTACATTTATTTAAAATATAAGGGGGCGCACAAGCAATCGATATGCCCCGGGTTTATTCCGCCGAACGCGGTTTTAACAACCGAACAAGAATATAAAGATGCATTGAATAAAATTAAATCCTCAGGCCTTATTCCACATATCGATCTGCCCAAAAATTGGGACAGTTTAGGAGCATTGTATCAGGTATTAAAACAAACCGGCAAAAGCGCATCGATTCTCGATGCGGGCGGACAATTATATTCAGTTATTTTGCCGTGGCTATTTCTGTATGGGTATAAAGATCTGACATCCCTCGATTTGGCATTTTTAGGAAAAATCACACGCGGACCAATCAATTATAAATATGGAGATATAACCTGCACAGATTTTAAGAATGCCAGCTTTGATGCGGTCACTTGTTTGAGCGTAATTGAACACGGAGTAAACGTAGAAGAATATTTCAGAGAAATGTCGCGCATCATCAAGCCCGGTGGAATACTGATCACGTCGGTCGATTATTGGGAATCCCCGGTTGACACTAAAGGCCAGGTTGCATTTGGCGTTCCGATACATATTTATACGCCCGATGAAATCCTGGAGGCAATCAATGTTGCAAAAAAATACAACTTCGAATTGGTGGGGGATGTTGAATTAAAATGCAAAGACAGGGTTGTTGAGTGGAATGGGCTAAAATTTACGTTCATCTATTTTACCCTGCGACGGAAAACAAACAAGGACGCCAGCTGACATGAAAATAGGCATATTTGTAGATATATTGACGAACAAGAAAACGGGTGTCGAATACTATACGCAGAACCTGCTGCAGCATCTGCTGGAAATGGACATAAAAAACCAATATTGCCTTATACGGCACGACGGAGTCGGGGTCGATTTTGAATCTGAAAAAAAATATACGGAAATAGTCTGTAAAAAGAGGAATCAGTCGATATTGTTCCTGCGCAGGTTTATCAATGTGTTGCCGCGACAAATAACCCTGACCGTAATCAGGCAGATATTGAAATTCGTGCCGTCAATTTATTATTCCACCAACAAGAAGTTGAGGTCATTTGATATTTTGTTTTCGCCTAATTTTGGCTTGGAGCTGGAGACCAATCCCCGCGCATATCAGATCGTCATCGTATATGACATAACTCCCATCCGCGTGCCTCAATGCCATAACAAAGAGGTGGGCATATTTTTCAATGCTGTCTTAGGCGATATTCTGAAGAAGGCGGACAAGATAATTGCCATAAGCGAATTTACAAAGCGCGATCTGATAACGCATTATGGCATTGTTGAGGAAAAAATCAGCGTGATCTATCCTGGTTTAAACCGGCACATGACGCGGACGCCCAAAAGTTGCGATATTGTCAAAAAGTATAATCTTCCTGAAGATTTTATTCTCAGTTTTGGAACGCTTGAACCGAGAAAAAATGCCATTGCCGTCGTGAAATCATTCGCTCTGTTAAAGAAAGATGGGCGCAGGGAAATGCTTGTCATAGCTGGCAGAAAAGGATGGGGTTACGAGGACGTCTTTGTAACACTCAAACAGTTGGGGTTGGAGAAAAGTGTCTTGTTTACGGGGTATGTCGATGAGGAGGACGTTCCGGGACTTTATGGCGCGGCGAGATTGCTCGTGTACCCGGCCCTTTACGAAGGGTTCGGGCTCCCTGTAATAGAGGCGATGTCATGCGGGTGCCCGGTGATCACATCCAGCACATCCTCGCTTCCTGAGGCGGGAGGGGATGCGGCGCTATACATCGATCCGACTGATGAAAAACAAATTTATGAAGCCATGAAAAAAGTGATCGGTTCAGAAGAATTGAGGGGAGATATGATCATGAAGGGGCTCATTCAGGCATCCAAATTCAACTGGGATGAATCGGCCAGGAAGGTCATCAAAATCTTTGAAGAAGCAGAAAGGGCCATGCATAATGAACGAATCTGATACAGGTGGAAGTGCGTTTCTTGTCACGTTTATAAATGTCCCCGGACATAAGACGGTGACGACGACAAATCTGCCGCCCATCGGTATTCTGTCTATGTCCGCATGCTTGAAAAAAGAGGGGAACCGGGCAGATTTTATAGATGCGGATGCATGCAGGTATGGCATCGATCAACTGATAAGTCTCCTGAGGAAAAGGGCCCCCGATCTGATCGGCATCACCATGAACGTCGGACATGTATATGCTGCAGCAAAATACATCCGGGCGATCAAGGGAGAATTTCCAGGAATTCCGATTGTCATAGGGGGCCCGTATGTGAGCGTAACACAGAAACAGATCCTCAATGAGTTTCCGGAAGCCGATTATGCCGTCGCGTATGAGGGCGAGCATGCGATAGTCGAACTCGTCGCCGTTCTAAAGGGCACAAGAAAGATCGAAACGGTCCGAAATCTTGTCTATCGTAAAGGCTGCGATATTAAAATTAACGAAAATGAGAGAATTGTGGACATCGATGCATTGCCGTTGCCGGACTATGGACTTATAAAACATTTGCTTGGAAAGTATAGGGGAGTCTACCCCACGATTGCGAGGCCATCTATAGGCGTGATGTGCAGCAGGGGGTGTCCGTTTCATTGCGGGTTCTGTTCGAGCCCGAGCCTTTGGGGGAGCAAGGTAATATTCCGAAACATAGATGCGGTCATCGATGAAATAAAAATGCTGAGGGACACGCTGGCCGTCAAAGAGGTCTTCTTTCACGATGACACCTTGAATGTGAGGCCCGGCTGGTTTATTGAATTGTGCGACGCGATAATCAAGAGCGGCCTCAATGAGCAGATATATTTCAAATGCGCCCTGAGGGTCAACAAAGCCATGTTGAGCGAAGAGCTCCTGATAAAGGCAAAACAGGCAAATTTCTGGATGATTTTCTATGGCGTCGAGAACGGAAACCAGGAGATGTTGAATCGCATGAACAAGGGAACGACGATCGAAGAGATAGAGCGTGCGTTCAAGCTGACGAGGGGTTGTGGCATTTGTACCTATGCGTTATTGATCGTTGGCTACCCTGGGGAGACCAAGGGGACATTTGCCGACTCATTGGCGCTGCTGGAGAAAATAATGCCGGATTTTTCAGGGTTTGCGGCTGCCATACCCATTCCGGGCACTGAAATGCACAGGATTGCTCTTGAGCAAGGATTAATATCTGTGACCGATTTCAAAAACTATCAATATGGCGACATAATAATGGGGACCAGCGAACTTGAAACGAGGGACATTGCAGCTTCTGTGAACAAGGGCTATGACGAAATCAGCAGACTGGCATCGTCCACAAAATTCAAAAAAATGACGGAGGCTTTTGGCCAGGAGAGATTTCACAGGATGGTCGATGGGCCATTTTACTGTGAGAGACGCCAATTTAAATTGCGCATCAAACAGATGAGAAGGTGTCTGAGGGCTGCGCCGTTTCTGTTGGCCATAAAAAGGAAGATAGGAAAACGCCATGAACTGTATTAGATTCAATCTGATTGCGATGTGTTCGGTGGCATCGATTGCTCTGCTTTTGGTGTGGAGGTACGACTGGTCCACGATATTCGACAATTACAACAAGTGCAAAGATGCCGAGTTGAATGAAGTGGATGGCTATCCAGGCAGAGTCAGATGGTTTTGGTCGTATGTGCGCCTATTGTGGTGGAGAAGATCGCTGCGCGATCCAGCTCGGATAGAAGAAAATGCTTATAGAAAAAAAGTCGTGCCGGGTTTCCCCGGGATATTCTATTCGACGGCGAATGATCTTGCCTGCCTGTTCGAAGAGATTTTTTTGTTGAAATATTATTACTTTGAGGCGTCGTCCTCCGAGCCATTTATAGTGGATTGCGGCGGCAATATCGGCGTGAGCGTCATATTTTTCAAGATGCTTTATCCAAATGCAAAGATACTGGCATTTGAACCGAGCCGCAGAAATTTCGAGGCATTGAAAAAGAATATAGTCAGCAATAATTTAAAGGATGTGGAGATTGTCAATAAAGCACTGTCGGACAGGGAAGGTCCTTCATGGCTTCATGGCGCAGGGCTTGCTCTGGGTTCGATGATAATAGAGAGAGACGGGCAGAAGGAGGGACAGAAAGAGGAAATACATACGGTTCGCCTGTCGGATTATGTGGATCGAGAAATAGATCTTTTGAAGCTCGACATCGAGGGAATGGAAGCGGTTGTAATTCAGGATCTGGCCGATAATGACAAGCTGAAATTTATCAAGGAAATGGTGATAGAGGTTCATTATGAGGAAAATGAGCTGGAGGGCAATTTTTCCAAACTCATAAATCTATTTGAGGGAAATGGTTTTGTCTATCAGGTCAGGGGACAAAAGCTAATTCCGGTTTATAAAGAAAAATTGAGTTATATCATTCTCGTTCAGGCGTATAACAGGAGATTCAGAAATTGAAGGCGGCGGAGGGAATCAATTTCCCAGGGTAGTGTAATTGCCGAACCGAAGCTTTTTTGGAAGCTGCATATCCTTCAGGGATTCTATGCCTTTGAATATTCCTGCGGACTTGAGCAGAACGAGGTAGGCCGCTGCCGTGGCCATGAATATAAAAATTCTCAAGATAATGCCGAATTGGCTGATGCAAAATAAATTGAGCGAAAGGATGCCGCCCGAAAATATTATCTTTAGCAGCGGGACCATCTGCACCGGCATTCCGTGCCGGCTGATATCGTAGCTCACCCATAAGAAGCTGATATACTGAAGGAGGATTGCCGATAAAACGGCGCCCGGCAGCCCGATCAATTTTACCAGACAAATCAGAATGAAAAGATAAAAAAGCGCCATAGATCCAGTGATCATTGATGATCTCTTAAATCTTTCCAGGTACACCAATGTGTAGCTGACGATGTGGTTCAGAATTCTTCCGGGAACTACAAAGGCGAACATGGCAAGCAGGGCGCCGCTGTCCGCATATTTCTGGCCAAGGAGCACAGCGATAAACTCCCTTGCAAAGGATGCCAGAAAAAACACCACGGGAAGCAAAACGATGAGCGAGAGTCGCAATATATCATTCAGAAAAACCCTGCCTCGTTCCCTCGTCATCGAATTGAGCGTTGGTATAACGAAAGGTCCGATCGGAAAAAACCCGTAAAAGATCAAGACAATAGCCAGGCATGCCCGATATGATGCGAGCAGCGATGTGGTAAGAATTCCGCTGATAATTATTACATCCAGATACTCCGTTGCCGCAAAAGCGATGTTCCCCGGCGCCGTTTCCAGCGCGCCGCGTATGATCCATCCTTTGTCGATTTCAGATTTTCCGGACAGCTTTCTGAGCGTGATGCCCAATGCCATTATCAGCGCAACGGAGACACCCAGTATCTGTGCAAATATTATTCCGCTCACCCTCAGGCCGGACCATAAAAAAAATAAGAGCGAGATCAATATGATCACTTCCCGCGGGAGGCACACCTTGAGAGCAAAGGCCTTGAATTGGTTGAGGCCCGTGAAGGTCCACTCGTAAAATGAAATCAGTGAATACAGGATGTAGAGGATTGCTGACAGGCGGATGAGGTCTACGGCATATGGAATGTCATATATTGTGGCAATTGACGGTGCGGAAAGGAAAAGGACAAGCGCAAAAAACATGGTTATGAGACCATAGAGTTTTAAATTGAAGCGATAATAGGAAGCTGCTTTTGGGTTATCGCTTTCATGATATTGGGATATGCTCTTGATCGTCATGAGGGGCATGCCGATATTGGACACAGAGTTGAATAAACCCACAATTGCAAAGATCAGGGCCCAGAGGCCATAGTCAGTCTTGGACAGGACGCGGATGATAATCACGCTGCATACGAACGCGATGATCCTCAAAAGTATGCTGTTGAACGCGCTATAAAATATATTTTTTATAAATGTTGTGACGGGATTCATTTGTTTATGGACACCTCAATCGTGGAAACAGGGAGGATGGGCCTCGCGGCGTATCAGAAAATAGCGCGGTGGTTCATAGTGATTCTCGGCCGAGAAGGGCTTGGCGAATGACCCGCCGGCCAGATCGTTCCGAACGAAGAAGGCATTGACGCCGGACAGACCGCAGCCGACGAGCGCATAGCCAAGCTCCTGTCCCAGGAGCTCAAAGGCCTTCAGGCTTGCGCCAAAATAAATTGTTTCATTGCAAACCTTGCCCGGCGCATAATCCACCTTCCAATCCACATCGGGCGGAAAAGTGGCATTGTATTCTATCACTACGGCGCGCGGCCTGAAAGACCCGAGCGCCTTCCACACCCAGTAGGTGTTGCGGTCTATGTCCAAGGACAGAAGGTCGAATTCCGCAGGGACCTTCATTTCCCGCAAAATATGTTCGATGTTCGCCGCAGTGACACATGCGTCAGCCAGCTTCAACCGGCCATCGGCCAACGGGGTCCGGAAGCATTGGCGAATGGCCTCTGCTGAAACAGCGCTGCCTTCCACCCAAAGGCCATTCCATCCCTGTGACAGAAGGTAGGCCGTGTTGTTCTCCTGTCCGTCGCCTGCTGCTATTTCGACGAAGAAGCGGTTGCTTACCCCAATGCGGCGGAAGATCTCCGCCAGAATGCCATCCTCGCCGCTCTGCGAAAAAACCTGAAACTCATGCCGGTTCAATTTCCCGGGCTCGCGATATTTTTCCTGCTGAAGAAGGGTAAAATGCGTGTATTGATTCAGCTGCTGGAGCGTCTGGTTCTGCACGTTTGATTCCAGACTTATGAGAGAACTGGCAATTTGGCGAAGCTCTCGAATGGCGGGAAGCCTGTGATAGAGGTGGCGCAGCCAACCCATAATCTCCCCCTTCAGCGCCCTCGGCGCGCAACCACTGGAATTTACAAGAACTATCTCAAAATGACAAGGATGTATTTTGTGACTTTTTCAATAAGGCACTGTCCACTGATTCAAGGAAATGTTACAATCGGCCGAAGGCAAGTTTGGGGCAAGTTGTATAAAAAGGCGAAATATCACTGGTGATTTCCACGACACATGACTGGCCTCCGAATTCGCTTCTGGGGCATGGCGGCAAGCGCTCGATCCCGAGCGTGTCAAAATACTGCGACCATCTGGGTTGCACGGGTCCTCTTGTCCTCGATGTCGGCTGCGGCGATGGTATCGTGGTGAGAGAGCTTTGCAGGCGGGGTCTGAAGGCGGTCGGCGTCGATCGTCTTGCCGGGGCATGGGAGGGGTTGCCTGCTCTCGTAGCCGACGCTTTCCATCTTCCATTTCCCGACTGCTCCTTTGACGCGGCAGGCTGTTTCGCCGTCCTCGAACATCTGGCGGAGCCGGCGCTCATCCTGAAAGAAATAGCGCGGGTGACAAGGCCGGGCGGCAGGATTGTAATAGGATGCCCCAACATGCGAGCTGTTTTCCTGCTGCATCCGGGGCATTTTGTGACCCACCGCGGCGGCCTCAGACAGAGGTTTGTAAATTTGATTGTCTATTTGAAAACGCTTTTTAGAGCCCTTGGCTCAAAGGACATTCCGTTTGAAATCATGCCCCCCCCTGATATGACAAAAATACCACAGGGCGCCTCCGACTATAATGCATTATGCGCAACCAACTTCGTTACAGTCAAATATGCCCTCAGAAGACTCAATCTGAAGATAGTCTACATATCCGCAGGCATGGAATATTCAAAAGGCATTTTGAAGATTATTCTGGTCAGAATCATCGACAAAATTCCTGTTGTCAGAGAATTGTTTGGTGGAATGTTCGTTGTTGCCGTAAAGAGGGAATGCGGCAGAAAGAGCGGAGGCCGATGACAGGGCATGCTCATGGGAGTCGCGCTTTGAGGCGGTTCACAGCCGTCGGATCGGAGTCCGTGTGAAGATATGTTGTGTGCAACGGGATTATCATTCTGGAAAAATCCATCCATTGCAGTGGAATGGCGATCATCAGGTTCAATATTGCAGCGAATCGCGAGGTTTAAATCCCGATCGTTATTTGAAGATGCTCTCCCAGTCAGACGTCATCGTTCGGCTTAAATTATCCCAACTGCCATTGCCTCCCACCCTGCTTGAAAATTTATTGAGCCTGTGGCTGAAGAATAAATTTTACGTGAAATGCACCGGCAGTCAGATTTTATTGGACAGCCTGTGTATAGAGATATTTGGCAATGAGGCGGTGCGGTCCGTCAAACTTCAGAAACATCGTTTTTTAGAGGACGGAGCGCTGAATGCCTTCGTGGACAGCCGCGCGGTGCCCTATTGGATGAGCTTGGAGGAACAGCGTTTTTATCTGTTGGACAATTTTGATCGATATTATTCAAAACCGAACACCTATATCATAGAGACGACGCCTTTTTGCAATCTCAAGTGTGTCAAATGCCCCCATCATTCGATGAGGTTGCCACGCCCGGCGGCAGGGGCCAAGCCCCTGCCGGGGCAGGCGTTCATGACGCTCGAGGAGTGGAAATATATTATAGATATGGTGAGCGAAGTTTCCCGCAACGCCCCGCAGCCGCCAGGCATATTCCCGGCCGTCCGCGGCGAGTGCCTTATGAATAAGGATATTATCCCGATGGTCGCCTATGCAGCGAACAGCGGCCATATCGTAAAAATTATCACCAATGGCAATCTTCTGACTGAAGACAAGGCCAAAGGCCTCATCGATGCCGGCCTTGGTTCCATCATCTTCAGTTTAGATGCAGTCAATGAATCACAATATGACAAACTGCAACCCGGTGGCAGTTATCGGGACGTCGTCAGGAACATAGAGAGGCTGCTGAAGCTCAGGGGCGGCATGAAAAGGCCATCCGTCGGTGTACTGTGCTGCCAAACACCTGAGAACCAGGATGATTTTCAAGAGTATCTCCGACGTTGGGAGGGGCAGGTGGATACTGTCACCGCCTCTGTCTGTTATGACATAGAGAAAGGTTTTCGACCATGGAAGGTTTTTTATCCTGTCGCAGATCGATACCCGTGTATCTATCTGTGGGGTTCCATGCTGATTCATGCAGATGGCGGGATGGCGCTCTGCGGAATTGATGTGTCCCGAAAATATAACCTGGGCAATATCTTCAAAGGGGATCTGCTTTCAATCTGGAACAGCGAAAAAATCCATCGCCTGCGCGAATACCAGATGAGCGACAAAAGAAAAGAGGGTTTGTGCCAGGAGTGCATATGCTGGACGAATCCCTATTTTATCGAAAAAATAGATGGCGACAGGAGCTGGACTATAGGCCCGCAGAACATGTCGATATCGCACTATCGGCCAAAACCGCTCGGCGAACGCGCCGCCGTTCGAACCAAAAAGCTGTTGCTCGGTCTCGGCGTTCCCAGTGGTATCATCGGCCGTCTTCGAAAATTTTATTTCAAACTTGGAAGGCGACATTGACTATGACCGATGAGTCGCCGATGAGCAATCAGGTTTATCAACTGCCTTCTCGCATTCCAGAGCTCGACGGCCTGCGTGCGATAGCCGTGCTGGCTGTGATGAGCGCTCATGCGGGGCTTCCCGGCTTCGCACGGGGTGGTGTGGGTGTTTATCTTTTTTTCGTGCTTTCAGGATTTCTCATCACCGGAATTCTCCTGGATGCTGACAAGGGTAAAGGGTATTTCAAAAACTTTTACGCTCGGCGTGCGCTTCGCATTTTTCCGATTTATTACATGACATTTGCGTTTCTATTGGCGCTGGCCTTTCTTCAGGGCTTGAAAACAAGCGATTGGCCCTGGTATCTTGCCTATGCTCAAAATTATCTTTTCATCTTCAAACATTTTCCGCCGAATTTCCCCAGCTGCTTTAATCATACCTGGTCCCTGGCCGTCGAGGAGCAGTTTTATTTCATATGGCCATTCCTCATTGGGATCCTCGGAAAAAGACGAGTGTTCATCGTCTCCCTGATCTTCATCCCTTTGGCCATCGGCTTGCGTTGCTTTCATATCCAGGCAATCTTTGGTCCCGAGGTTTGGACGCTGCCCGTGAATCTGAATTCGCTCGGCGGGGGGGCGGCGCTGGCAGTGGCGGTCCGTACCTTTGACCGGGAAACCCTGAAGAAAGTCTGCCGTGCGCTCTTCCTTGGTGGTGCGATCGCCTGGGTTGTGATTCAGATATTCGTGAGCCCATATGGAATGGGCTGGCTTGAGCTTGGAATGGTTTGCTGCACTACAATAACATTCACCGGGCTCGTTGGAACAGCTGTGCTGTCACCGCCGTCGCTACTATCCGGTTTTCTTAGCCTTGGCTGGATGCGCTATATCGGCAAAATCAGTTATGGATTATATCTGTACCACCCGCTGGTTTTTCTTTTGATGTGGCACTTGTTCAGGGGGCAAGTGGTCAGGCCAGATCATGGCAAGGGTGTGATCCTTTTGTTGGTCCTGGCCAAATTCGGTTTGACTTTCGTTGCAGCCTCCTTATCATGGCTCCTTTTGGAAAAGCGCATGAATGGTTTCAAGAAGAAGTTTGAATATACCAGAGTCACCCTGAGCCGCATTGCCCAAGCTCCGATGTAAGGAGTTAGCGGATGCGAGGGTGCTTGTTGAAGGGTGAGAACAGGAGGTGTTGATGTGCTCAGCTGATGGTGAAACAGGAACGAGGAAGAGCTTCATCGCTGCGACCATAAAGTTTTTTTCGTCATGGCGTGGAATGCATTTTTTTATCTTGGCATTTGTTATGGCGGTTGCCTTTTCTTTTATTTTTCCGCAAAAAATTGAATATGATTCCACGCAGTATGAGCATCTTGGATGGAACATTTCCCAGGGAAACGGTTTGTCAGATGCCTCGGCAGCGCCTTTTGTGCCGACCTCAGGCCGCGAGCCGGTCTATCCGCTCTTTATCAGTTTGTTTTATCTTTTTTTTGGAAGACATCCGGAAATTGTGCTGGTAGCCCAGTCGCTGTTGCATGCAACCACTGCTCTTTTGATCTACCGGCTGGCCTGTCGATGGTTTTCCTTAAGCGTGGCCGGTCTGGCCGGCTTTCTGACCGCTGTGGATCCAACCCTTTATGGTTTTTGCAGCTACTTGCTGACAGAACCCCTGGCTCTCTTTTTGCTGGCCTCGTTCGTCTATTTGGCGGTTTTCGTGCGAGAGCGGAATGGTCTGGCTTTCTCCTTGGCGGGGGGGGCACTGCTCGGCGCTTTGGCGCTTTGTCGTGCGGTGTTTATGTTTTTGCCGGTTGTTTTTTTTGTGTTTATGGTGTTTTCGCGTTTTCCATCAAAACTTGGAAAAAGGATCGTTTATGGGATGATTCTGATCCTTGTTTTTATGAGTGTTCTTTCGCCATGGTTGTATAGGAATAAAAAGGCATTCGGTGTTGCTTTTATCACCGCGCGTTCAGGCGAGATGCTTTTGTGGAAGGCGTTGAGGACAGAGCACTCCCCAAGGGAAATGCTCGTGGATCTTGTTTATGGAACATCGGATACTCTGGGCCGAAAATTATTTCCCGATGATTATTCGAGGATGAATATCAGCGGGGAACATGGTCCGGAAAACGTATATCCCATTGGCGTAGAGAGATATATGCGGTATCTTGCCGATGGGTACTCTGAGCTTGAGGCCGATCGCCTGCTTCGAATCGATGCGATTAGGATAATTATAAAACGCCCCTTTAAATACATCGCTCAGTGTTTTGTCGACGCGTGGAAGCTCTCTTTTTTTGAGATAGTTCCATTTGCCTACTCAACACGGTTCAATCAGTTGATGCAAAGGGGAGATTGTCTGTTAGGCTTGGGGACCGCCCTGAGGATACTGCTTCGTTATGTGTATTCATGGCTGATAATTTTATTGGCTGTCAAAGGATTTCTGGAAGTCCAAAAAGAATGGAGACGAAAATGTCTGTTGCTGGTACCAATTATTTATACGATAGGGACGGCCATTCCATTTGATGTTAGCGGGAGATACGTCTATCCTGCATTGCCATTTATCCTGATTTTAGCATCGGTATCGGTTGTCAATTTCATTGAAAGAAAACAGCCGTCTTTGTAAAACCGCATTTCATGAGAGTCAGGGTTTCTCCGATTTTGTGAGCATGGACAGCGTTCTATCGGGGAGCGCGACGCCATTCTGTTCAGCCAAAAACCCCATTGCCATTATTATAGAGACGGCAATCAAAAAAAAGCTCGCCAGCGATATTGCGAAACGAGCCTGGGCCGAATATATGGCCAACAGGATCATGAATGCGCCGGTTATTGACATTGCAGTGATCAAGGCGAGAAATGCCTTGATCGGATTATAGAGCAGGATTGCCCTCACTATAAGCTGGAGCGTCCACAGCACGTCCCTTTTGAATTTAATCTTGCTTTTGCCCTTTCTTGCGAAATACGTTATCGGCGTGTGCGCGACGAATCTGCCGGAGAGGAGGCTGACCAAGGTGATCGTTGTCGTGATGGAGAAGCCGCCACACAGCACTCGCCAGAAGTCGGTGAAGATATCCTTTCTTATTACGCGCATGCCGCTGTTTACATCCGGTATGGAGCGGCCGGTCGCAGATTCGCACAGCATGCGGAAGAATATACGAGCTATTCGCAGGATTATGTTTCCATGATATATCTTTCCTTGTCTGGCCCCGACCAGCATGTCGAGATTCCTGTCGGCCAGGCTCTGCACCATTTCTGGCAAAACCTCCACCGGGTATGTTCCATCGGCATCTATCATGGCGATGATTTCGTGTTTTGCGTTTGCGACTCCTGTCTTTACGGAATTGCCGTACCCTATGTTGCAGGGGTGTCTGAAGACTCTCGCCCCGGCCTCCTCCGACATTCGGGCTGTTTCATCGGCGGAGCCGTCGTCCACGACGATGAGCTCAGCCTCGATATCGGAGGAATCAAATGCCAGTTTGAGTTTTTCAAGCATTTCAGCAATATGCGGGCCCTCATTGAGGGCCGGGATAACAACGGAGACTCCTAACCGTTTCATAATTTTACCCCCTACTTAAGATTGCGCATGTGCTGAGCCAGCTCAACAGACGGCAACAGCTCCTCAGCGATATGTTTTCCGATAAGCTCCGATGTTTCTTCAGTGGGATGGCTGGTGTCATCGAAAAAAATGTCGCGCGGACGCATTATTTTTTTGCCCCATTTTTCCAGATCGATCACCTGCAATCCACGCTGCTTTGCCAATCGGCGCAGGTCGAAGTTATACTGTTCAATAAGCTTTGCAAGGACATAGGGATTGTTTGTATAGGGCGGCAGAAAGCCGACCTTAAAGGCCCTTTCGCTCGGCTCTTCCTCCATGATATAAAGGCTTGGTATTGTGATTATGACTACCTTGCTTCCCACCGATTGCATTTCATCTATGATCTTTGCAATATCCTTCAAAAATTTTGGGTTGTATCCTTCTGCGCTGTGAACCTGCGGTGCATTTTTGTCGGGAGCCATTGCCCTCCTGAGCCATCCCTGCGATTCAATTTTCCGCATGCCTATAACCAGATTGGCAAGTCTCATGAAAGCGCTTCTCGCAAGTCGGAAACTCGCTAAATAGCTTTCAATTCCTCCAGCCGGACCTTCCTCCCATATGGAATTCCATCCAAGATATATTGTTGTGATTTCAGGTCGAAGCTCCTTCATTTTTTCTATGTTGAGGAGGACGTCCTTTGGTCGATAGCCTTCAACACCGGCATTGACGACCTCAATCCTTTTACCCCGGTTGCGAAGTTCGCGTTCCAACGCTCTCGGGTAGGAATATTTGTCAAATAACGACCGAAATGTGCATGAATCGCCGATAGTCAGAATCCTCGGTTGGCTGTGCGTCTTGTCTATCTCGGGTCCTTTGAATCCATCGCTGTTTATCTGATATATGATTTCATCCTGATTGAAATTTAATTGAGAGGCTCGGTCGGTTAAATGTTTGACGGCCAAAAATCGCCCTGAATATTCTTTTGCGTTGACTGTTTGTTCCAATGTTCTCGAGATTCCAGGCCTCAAAACCCAGCTGAGCGATGGATGTTTCGGGTCTGGCATCTCATATTCGTTCAAATCTGGTGTTGCAGCGAGGTTCAAAAAAGTTTTGATTTCGTCACGAAAGACGAATGCGAGGCGCGAACCGCCTTCTATAATTATTCCTGTCAATACAATCACAAGGAAGATAAACAAGAACCGAACGTCGTGCGAGCGTCTTTTAGCGTTCTTTATTTTCCCTCCGTCAGCCATGTTGTTGTCAGGGGCTGGTCTTCGCGAGATAATTTTATATTGAGCACATGCTTTAAAGCGTCAGGCCTTTTCGGCCAGGACTGTCCATGACATGTCATTGCAATGAACCAGTCTGATGTTTTTCAAGGGCAGCCCTTCCGTGAGGCCGAGGACCTCGTCCCTCTTCCAGTAGTGGCAAATGCTTGGAATGAGCTGGTCAAAAACAATTCCCTCCACATTTCTGAAGGGCATCTGTTGTAAATGGCGGAAGTATTCTTCTTTATTGGGAAATAACAAATATAGCTTCAATATGCAGGCAAGCATTTTTGCGAGCAGGTGATTCAACATGGGCGGCATTCGCGACGTAAGGTGAATTCTCAATGGGTCAAAAAGCTTCACGTACGTTTCATTTCCTTCATAGGCATACACGTATACGATTAAAGCGCCTCCTCTTTTCAAAGCGCGCACTAGGTTCTCCAGCGCCCGGCGAGGGTCCGCCAGGCAATGGACCACGCCGATTGAAAAGACTATGTCGAACCTGTCCTGGAAATCGATGTCATAGATCGATCGAAAGGCAACCTCGCAGTTGGAAAAGCCTTCCAGATTGCTTTTTGCCGCGGCCACCGTCCTGTGATCGTGATCGAACGCATAGCCGGAAGCAGCCCCGGCTTTGAGGGCAAAGAAGCTGTTGCGCCCGTTCCCGCAGCCGGCATCCATAAAGCTCTTTCCCTTGAATATGGAGGGGTAGAGGCCTCCGGACCAGCGCCGGAACTGCTCTTCATTGATCGGCATGATTTCTCTAAATAAATTCCACTCGTAGCCGAACTGTTTTTCGGTTCCAATCGGATGGTCGCTGTTTTTTTTCATGTTTCTCGCTTTTTTCGGTTTCTTTATGCAAAATCTAGAGTAATACTGCTGAATTGATACAGCTCATCCGTAAATGTAGCAAAAACTCAGTGTTATGAAAAGAACTTTATAATATAAAACAGAACATTATCAAGCACACCCATGCCAGCGGCAAAAAAAATATTGATAAACGGCGGCGTCGGCTTCATCGGGTATCACCTCTCCAAAAAGCTCCTGGACGATGGCCACGATGTCGTCATCTACGATGCCTTTATAAATTATATCCCGGCGGATAAAAGCACATATGCGCTTTATCTGCATGCTCGTCTGGCCGATCTGGACAAGCGCGTTGAGATCATCAGGGGCGATATAAAAGATGTCGATCATCTGATAAAGACCATCAAAGAACACAGGCCGGAGGTTTTGATAAATCTGGCTGCCGTTCCGATCGCCACGGCGTCCAATGAAATGCCCTGGGAGCTGATCGAGGTGAATCTCGAGGGCACCATTGCAATTTTGGACGCTATCCGGTCGACCGATTCGGTGAGGCGTTTCGTCTATACCTCCTCGAGCTTTGTCTATGGCAATTTTAAAAAGGAACCGGCGGATGAAAACCACATCACGGAACCGATAGATATTTACGGTGGCACAAAGCTGGCGGGGGAGATCCTGACAAAAACCATAGGAAAAAAATTTGGCATCGAATATACAATCATCAGGCCGTCTGCGGTGTACGGGCCGACCGACGCCAACCGGCGGGTGACGCAAATATTTGTGGAGAATGCCCTGAGCGGCAAACCCCTGATTTTGCACGACGGCGGTTCGGGCAGGCTGGATTTCTCCTGTGTGATGGATGTGGCGGACGGGTTTGCCCTGGCGGCCCTTTCTCCAAAGGCCAGAAACGAGACATTCAACATCACCTGTGGCGAGGGCCGCAGCATGAGGAGCTTCGCCGAAATTTTGCAAAGGCTGGTCCCTGGCGTAAAAATTATCGAGCGGCCTTCCGATGACATCAGGCCGGAACGAGGGGCCCTGGATATCTCCAAGGCCAGAAGATTGTTGGGGTACAATCCCAAATATCCGCTCGAAAAGGGAATGGAAGAATATGTCAGATATGTGAAGGATTCCGGCATACTGTCAAAATTATGATCCCATTATCCGTCATAGACGTAGGGGACGAGGAGCTGAGGGCCGTAAAAGAGGTGCTCGATTCAGGCTGGTTGACCGAGGGCGTCAAAAACAGGGAATTTGAAGAACGATTCGCCGAATATATAGGCGTCAAAAAGGCGGTCGCCCTGAATTCCTGCACTTCGGCACTTTTCCTGGCTGTCAAAGCCCTGAATATCACAGGGGAAGTCATTTTGCCCAGCTTCACATTTGTCGCCTCCGCCAACGCAGTGGTCACGGCTGGGGCCATGCCGGTTTTTGCCGACGTGAATTACGAGACGTGCAATATCGACCCACACGACATAGAGAAAAAAATCACCAAAAGGACGCAAGCGATCATGCCGGTCCATTTTGGCGGTCTCCCGGCCGAGATGGAAGCGATCGTCGGGATAGCCCGGAAACATAATTTGCGCATCATCGAGGATTCCGCTGAGACTATCGGCGGTGAATACGGCGGAAAAAAAACCGGCAGCTATGACATAGGTTGCTTCTCTTTCTTTCCAACCAAAAGCATGACCACTGGAGAGGGGGGCATGCTGACCACCGGCGACGCCGATCTCTCGGAGAAGATAAAAACACTGGCAGGTCATGGTGTTTCAAAAGGCGATCATAAAAACAAAAAAGGGGAAAAGCCGTGGTCCAGGGAGGCTGTTCTTGCGGGCTACAATTTCCGGATGAGCGATATCCTCGCCGCCATAGGTGTCGAGCAGCTCAAAAAAATTGAAAAAATGAACAGCCTGAGGAGACAGCATGCAGGATATTTGACTGCTGGCCTTGCCGGGCTGGGCATCGATCTGCCGGTGGAGAGCGCCGGCTGCAGGCACGTCTATCAGATGTACACTGTTAAAACGGGCAGAGAAAGAGACCGGGTTGTTTTGAGGTTGAGGGAAATGGGCGTGGGCGCGTCCGTTCATTTTGATCCGCCGGCTCACCTGCAGCCGTATTACATGGATAACTTCGGATGCAGGAGGGGCGACCTGCCGGCAACCGAGCGATTGGCGGACTCTATATTGACCCTGCCGATGTATCCGCAGATGAAAAGGCCGGATCTCGATTTTATAATCTCCGCCATGAAGGAGGTCCTGTGATTGTGGACGACCATCGGAAATTCAACATGCCTTATGTTGTAGTCTTTGTGCCCGCGCACAACGAGGAGGGCTCGATCGGTCGGGTGATCGAGGCGATCGATAAGAGTTACCGCGGCGATGCCCCCCGCGACTATGTTTTGGATATCGTGGTGGTGGACGACGGATCCAGCGATGAGACTGCACGGATAGCCAGGCAGATGAAGGTCAAGAGGGTCATCAGCCATCCGTACAATAGGGGTCTGGGGGCGGCCACAAGGACCGGGATGCAGGTCGCCTATGAGATGGAAGCGGATGTCGCCGTCAAGATAGACGCCGACTTTCAACACGATCCTGAGGATATCGAGCGCGTTATCCGTCCGATTCTTGAGGACAGGGCTGACTGCGTGTTCGGCTCAAGATTTCTCGGGGGCCTTCAATACAAGATGCCATTGTACCGCTCTCTGGGGAATAAATTTTTCGGCTGGATGACGGGCACGATCATCAAGCAAAAGGTCACGGACGGGCAGACCGGCCTGATGGCATTCAACAGGAGATATCTTTCGAGATTCACAATTTTAAGGGATTACAACGAAACCCAGCAGCTGATCATAGATTCCTGGGGGAAGGGCATGAGGGTCATAGAGGTCTCGGTGCTGTTTCACAAGCGCGTTTCCGGACAATCATTTATCTCCTGGAAATATCCCCTTGAAGTCATCCCTTCGATTCTAAGGGCCTGCGCGCATGCAAACCCTTTAAGGGTATTCCTGACTCTGGGGCTTGCGGTGACGCTGACCGGAGTGCTCATCGCTGCCGCGTGGATCTCCGGCTTGACTCGGTTTCCTGGAGATGCCGCCGCCTCGATACTGATCGTCGTGGGGGCGCAGATAATCCTTTTTGGTTTTCTTGCCGATATCATCAAATTCAATCGCTAGATGGGAAAGGCGGAATGAACATGAAGTTTTTTTCAACAAGACAGGGGATGATCGTTTTTGTTCTGGGGTTCCTCATGGTGATGGTGATGGCCTTTTGCTTCAGGTGGGCGCCCATTTACGATGCTGCGCAATACGAACATCTCGGCTGGAACCTCTCGCAGGGGAACGGGCTTTCAAATTCCATCGCGCCGCCCTTTGTTCTGACGGCCGATCGCGAGCCTCTGTACCCGTTTTTTATCAGCATCATTTACAGAATATTCGGGCGCCATTACGGGTGTGTCTATATTGCGCAGGGTTTCCTCGTCGCCCTCTCCTCCTTGTTGACATTCAAGCTGGCCGGGCGCTTTTTTTGCCAGCGCATAGCCTTCCTGGCCGGCATCCTTGTGGCGGCAGACCCCACCATCTCGGGTTTTGCCGGCCAGTTCTGGACAGAGTCGCTTGCTCTTTTTCTCCTGATCTCCTTCATCTATATGATGGCTGTCTTCAAGGAAGAGCGTCCATTTCTCTTTGCGCTATCAGGAGGCGCGCTGATTGGCCTTCTGACTCTTTGCCGCGCCGTGTTTATGCTCATGCCTCTGGCCGTTGCGGCGTTGTTGATCTTTTCAAAACATCAGCCGTTGAAAAAGCGGCTGCTTCAGGTTGTCGCGCTGATGGCCGCCTTCACAATTATCGTGGGGCCCTGGATATATCGAAACAAAAAGGAATTCAATGTTCCGTCCATCACGACTCGCTCTGGCCATCTGCTTCTGTGGCGGGCCTTGAGGACAGAGTACACGCCGAAGGATATGCTGATACATCTTTCATATGGTGCCTCCGACACTCTGGGACGCAGGCTTTTTCCCGGTGAATATTCACGGATGTCGGTGAGGGGTGTCTGGGGGCCTGAAAATATATATGAGAAGGGCGCAAGGATGTATCTTGACTATCTTGCCAGGGGGTATTCCGAATTTGAAGCGGATCGCATGCTTCAACTCGAAGCCGTCAATATTATCAAAAAGCACCCGGCCATGTATGTGCTTCAGTCCTTTCTGGAATTGTGGAAGCTTTCTTTCTTTGAAGTCGTCCCTTTTGCATATTCAGACAAGTACAAACAGCTGATGCAGGGCGGGGCAACATTTTATGTCATAGGAAAAATGCTTCGCGTGGGGCTTCGTTATTATTACTCATGGCTGATCATCGCCCTGGCTGCTGTGGGTTTAATCAGAGGCCACCGCAGTCTGGATGGCAGGAAATCGGTATTTCTGCTGCCGATAGTTTATGTGATTATCACCGCCATGCCTTTAAATGCCGGCCCGAGATACCTGTGTCCGGCCCTGCCATTTATCATGATCTTTGCCGCAGCGGCGTTTTTTGATCAAGACCTGTCCGGTTTTAAGGAGCGTAGCCCGTAAGGGCTATGTCTGATTCATGATATTCATAATCCTTCCCGCCTACAATGAAGAGAAACATGTTTCATCTCTGCTTCAAATGATCGACTTGAGTCTAAAGGAATACAGCCATGAATATAAGGCCATTTTAGTGGATGATGGTTCAACGGATGACACGGTCAAGATCGCAAGATCGTTTGGGGGGCTGATGCCTGTCGCGGTCATTTCCCACGACAAAAATATGGGATTGGGTGAGGCCATCAAAACGGGTCTCGTTCATGTCGTTCAAGCGGCTGTTGACAATGATGTCATAATCACGATGGACGCGGACAACACACACGCCGCCGGCCTCATCATGCGCTTGAACCGCAATATCTGGGAGGGATGCGATGTGGTGATTGCCTCTCGCTATGTAAAGGGGGCTCAGGTCATTGGGGTCCCGCTCTCAAGAGGGTTCTTGAGCCTTGGGGCGAACATTTTGTTAAGAGTCCTTTTTCATATTCGAGGGATACGGGATTACACATGTGGTTACCGTGCTTATCGGGTCTCTTTATTGAAGAAGGCGTTTGAAAAATACGGCGATATATTCGTATCGGAATCGGGATTTTGCTGCCAGATAGACATCCTGCTTAAATTGAGGGCATTTCAGCCTGTTATCAGCGAGGTGCCTATCATCTTAAGGTATGACCATCGCAAGGCCATATCGAAAATGAATGTAAAACAAACGATCAAGGACACATTAAAGTTAATATCCAAACAATTCTTCAAAACCAGCCACCATTCCGATCAATAAAGGCTCGAAGGCGATAAAAAACGAAACATATGAATGAAAAAAATCTAAAATGTCCTGTTTGTAATTCTAAAAATATAATCATCAAATATAGAGAAGGGAAAGAAAAACCAAGCTTGGAGATAGGGTATGCCCGTGCCGGGGTAATTTCAGAATTATATAAATGCAAAGGATGCGGTGTTAAATTCACAAATGTTTTAATTAATTTTGATAAAAATATTTATGCTTCTGGCAATGATGTAATTTATAAAAGATCGGAGCGTGCCAGAAAGTTAACATTTAAAAAAGATATTGAAAACCTCTTAAAGAAATTTAGAGGCGCAAAGGGAGGTATTTTAGACGTCGGCTGCGGACCGGGCTATTTTTTAGAAATTGTTAAAGAAAAAGGATTTAAGGCCGATGGGATTGATCTTTCAACTGCAGATTGTGCCGAAGCCAATTCAAAAGGATTGAACGTTTATTGCACAGATTTCATGAATTTCTGTGAAAAGAATAAAGACAAAAAATATGATTTAATTACAATGTGGGATTTTATAGAACACGTTGAAAATCCTCAAGAGGTAATGGTTAATTGTCATAATATTCTTAATATTGACGGCAAATTAGTAATAAGCACGCCTGACGCAGGAAGTTTATTTGCAAAAATAATGGGCAGAAGATGGTGGAATCTTCTGAGCATGCATCTATTATATTTTAATAAAAGAAGCATAAAATACCTTCTTGAAAACAATGGATTCAGGGTTTTGGATATTGGATCTTATTCCAGGATTTTAAATATCAAGCATGGTTTAAATTGGTTAAACAGATATCCTGGTTTGTTTAAAATTGCAGAGTTCTTTATAGCTTTATTGGGAATAGATAAGCTTAATCTGCCTCTTAATTTCTTTGATAGCATGATAGTCTACGCTGAGAAGAAAGAACCGCTATCCAAGCAAGGCCATCTTGCGCTTTAATATCTTAAGGATCCTCTCGCATGCCCTTCCATCCCCAAAAGGATTCTTGCCGGTCGTTTTCGGGGGTCTATCCAGCCACTTCATGGCCAATGCAACGATGTCATCTTTTTTCGTTCCGACGATCCGCCCCATGCCGGAGGCTGCGAGCTCCGGGCGTTCAGTCCTTTTCCTCATCACTATCACGGGCACCCCAAATGACGGCGCCTCTTCCTGTATCCCGCCTGAATCCGTGAGCACGAGAGCGGAACGCGCGAGCAGATATAGCAGCGGTTCGTATTCCAATGGTTCTACCAGATAGAGATGTTCGTGGTCAGAGAGTATCTTTCTCACAGTCCCGCGCACATTGGGGTTTGGATGGACGGGAAATACGCATCTGATGTCACAGCGGCTTTCTAAAAGTGAATGGATGGCATGGCAGATGGATTCCAGTTCCTTTCCAAAGCTCTCCCTCCTGTGGGCAGTTATGAGCACCAGCTTGCCGAAGGATTTTCCTGTCAGATTCAATTTGTACCTGTCCATGAAAAAATCGGTCCATTTTTTACTTTTCTTGGTGTCTTGAAGGCGGCGATTAATATATTTCAAGGAATCGACGACTGTATTGCCTGTCACAAATATTCGCTTGGATGAAATGCCCTCGTTCAAAAGGTTCTGCTTCGCGATACTTGTCGGCGCGAAGCAGATGTCGGCCAGGCGGTCGATAAGAACTCTATTGATCTCCTCAGGAAATGGGTTGTCGAAATGGAAGGAACGCAGGCCCGCCTCCACGTGGGCGATTGGGATGCCCTTGTAGGCGGCAGCGATCGCTGTCATCACGGCTGTTGTGGTGTCGCCATGGACGATCACTAAAGAAGGCCTGGTCTTATCCAGGAAGGGCCCTAGCTGACCGAGGGCTCGGCTTGAGAATCTGGTCAGATCTTGATCGTCCTCCATTAAGTCGAAATCGATATCAGGTTTGATCTCAAAGAGGTCGAGCACCTGATCCAGCAGATGACGATGCTGGGACGTGACGCAGACCGTAGTTAGGAATGACCTCTCCCTTTTTAATTTGAGAATCAGAGGGGCCAGCTTGATGGCCTCAGGCCTTGTGCCAAAGACGAAACATATCTTCATAGCTCAAAATCTCTTTCTAAAGGCCATCTTCATTATTTATCAAGACGATATAGTTTAAAATGTGCAGTCTGCACCACAAGAGTCAAATTGAACGTCTGAAAAATCCTCTGATAGTCTGGAGCGAACTCATTATCAAAATAGCCTGAATAACTTGACAAAAAAAGCGGTTTTTTGTCTTCGAGGAGACCGCGCACAAGCTCATCCGTTGCCAACGGGACAGCCGGGGGAAATATTTTGCCCTTGAAGTAGAATTGCAGATCGGCATAGGCCACGTTTGGCGAGACTGCGATAAATGTCACGTTTTTGGAACGTCCCACCTGATGCGTAAATAGTATCGGTTCGAAATCAGAAATCAGGAAAGAACCATCCGGCAATTTATTCTTCATAAAGTCCAGATAATCCCGCTTGAGCGTTTCAAATGGCGGATGAGAGTATGAATAGGCGAAGGGAATGAAGGTCAGGAGACCGATAAATATTACGGCTGGCGCTTTTTTAAAAAATCGGCCTATCCCTGCTGCCGCAGACAAGATTATGATCGGAGCGACGGGAAGCATGTAACACGTGCTTTGTGAGAAGAGAAACACATGCGGCAGGTAATATGCCGCAAAAAAAATGGCAGAAAAAAAGAAAAAAGGTCTATCCCTTCGATAAAACTGGACGAGTCCAAAGACAGCAAAGAGCCAGATGATAATTGCGAGAGCTATTTGATCGGGCCGAGCCGATAAAATAGTGGAGGGTTCCGCTCCTGTCGAGGAAATAAGGTTATATAATATATTTGAACTTGCTCCGTATGCTGGCCTGGAAGCGTAACTCAAGGAAAATGGTCTCTGGATATTGGCCGTGAAATGTGTCCAGTAAGAATAACCAGTGAGCAACGGCGAACCGAATTCTCTCCATTGATAATAAAAGAGTCCCGCCAATGGAATAATGGCGCCTAGCAAAAGACTTGCGCTCCTTTTAAGTTTGAATTCCCGCTCGTTCTGCATCAGGAGATAAACAACCGCCGCTGGTACCGCGGCTATGGCGAGATAACGGACGGCCGCCGCGAAACCAAGCAGGAAACCCGCGATCATCAGCTTTGCTGTGCCGGTCTTTTTATCGGCAAGCAAAAGCAATGCCCCTAAAACAAGAAACAGCGGCGCCATCATGGGCAATATAATCCGGCTATTGGAGATATGAAGGGGTGAAAACGAAAGGAGCAGAAGAGCCAGCAAGGCAGTTTGCTCATCCGCGATTTTCCGCCCCAAGCGATATATTATGAGGAGCGAAAGAATTCCCAAAAGAAGGGGGCAAAAAACACCCGCCCCAAGATCGCTGCCAAATACGAGGTAAAAAGGCGCAAGCATCATAGAAAAACCTGGGGCCTTGCTCATCGGGTGATCTGTCTGGTTAATAGGGACGGATAAGGTGCCCGAACTTATAAGCTCTGCCGCAGGAACGGCGTAGTGAACACTGTCAAAACTTACCATCTCTTCAAATCCACGGCTAGCGGAAACGACCCTTAATAAAATCGCACTAATCAAAATGACACAATAAAACATCTTATTGATCCTGATCGAAGAAAATTTAAAGCGATGTTTCAAGAAAAAGAAGACAGTGAAGAGCAAAGCGGCAAGGACCAACCCCTTTTCAAGCAAGCGGAGCTGATAGACAGTCCAGGGCAGGAGCTGATGGTCCAGGCTCAGATGTTTTTGAACGAAAAATTCAAGTGGATGCATCATGTTAAGGGTATCGCTAAAAACCGCATTTGCAAGGCAAAGTTTCTCCTAAGGAAATCATTGCCAAGGAGCCGCCTTTTAAGTATAAAGCCGTCGCTTATGAAACGCGCCTTAATCACAGGGATAACCGGCCAGGATGGTTCTTATCTGGCAGAGCTTCTGCTGCAGAAGGGCTATAGTGTGTACGGCGTTGTTCGGCTTTCGCGCACCTATGGTTTTGAAAACATAAAAGGAATCCTCGACCGGATCACGCTGCTTGATGCTGACCTGTTGGAGCACACATCGCTGACCGCTCTATTGGAAGATGTTGAGCCTGACGAGGTGTACAACCTGGGCTCATTGTCCTATGTGCCAACATCATGGAAGATGCCGGTATTGATGGCAGAGATAAATGCCGTTGGCGTCGGTCGCATCCTGGAAGCCATTCGGTGCGTGAATCCCAAAATAAGATTTTACCAGGCCTCCAGCAGCGAGATGTTTGGGGCTGTCAAGGAAGTTCCGCAAAACGAGGATACGCCGTTCAATCCGGTCAACCCCTATGCGGTCGCGAAGGTCTATGGCCATCACATCACACGAATATACCGTGAGGCTTATGGTCTCAATGCCTGCAGTGGCATCCTTTTTAATCACGAATCCCCGCGCCGCGGCCTGCAGTTTGTCACCAGAAAAGTAACCAGGGGCGTCGCACAGATCAAACTCGGGCAGGCCAAGGAGATATGCCTGGGGAATTTAGAAGCCAAGAGGGATTGGGGGTATTCCCCTGATTACGTGGAGGCGATCTGGATGATGCTGCAGCAGCGGAAACCCGACGACTACGTCATCGCAACCGGAAAAACGCGCAGCGTCGAAGAACTGCTGGACTGTGCCTTTAGCTATATCCGCCGCCCATGGCGGGAACACGTCAGGATTGATCCAAAGATGAAAAGGCCAGTCGATGTAAATCTGCTCGTGGGCGATGCGAGCAAGGCCAAACAGCATTTAAATTGGTCGCCGAAGAAGACTTTTCAAGAGATGATCTGGGAAATGGTAGAGGCTGACATCAGAGATCTCACCGATAATCGACAGGGTATGTCGCCCATCAGCACGGCCGGGTAAGGCGCGGCCGTCACGACCTGACCTGACAGCCGACTTTTTCCCGAGATGCCTTCAGGTAGATGGCCTTCAGAGTTTCGCAGTATAATCGATAATCGTATTTTTCTTCGATCAGGCGCCGGGCTTGCGCCCCGATATTGCCACAGAGGCGGTTGTCCTCCAGAAGGCCGGCAATGGAACCTGCAAATTTATTAAAATCATCCTCGATTATTATATTCTCCCCATGCACTACATCCAGGCCCTCGGCGCCCTTGCTGGAAGACACGGTTGCCTTGCCCATGGCCATATATTCGAGAATCTTGAGCCTGCTGCCGGATCCATACCGGAGCGGCGCTATGCAGACCCGCGCCTTCTGCACATAGGGGCGCACGTCCTCCACCCGGCCCAGAAATTTCACGTTGGGCGGCGCCGGCATATTCAATGACCCTCCACCCAATATGTGGAATTCGGCATTTACCCGCGGCGCTATATCCTCGCAGATGATGCGAACTGCGTCGATATTTGGAAAATAGATCAGAGAGCCCATAAACAGGACGATCCTGCCGTCGTTGGAGCTCGTTTGATATCTGTCTATGTCCAGGCAGTTGGGGATATAGCTGATGCGCCCTTTCAGCTGAGGCAACTTGCCCAGGATGATATCCCGATCGGCGGTCGAACAAACGATGACATGGGATGATCTGTTCAGCGCTGCAAGTTCATACTTGGTGGCGCGGCTGAGCAGCCATCCCTTCAGCGTTTTTTTTAAAGGGACCCGTCTGAGGGTGGGTCCTCGGTGCATTTCGTATTCCGCAAGCTTCCAATACACATTGTGTTCATCCAGGACAACCGGCACGCCCGGGAACTGGGCCGCAAGAGCAAAGAGGGATGGATGCTCGACTTGGATGATGTCGGGCTGTTCATCGATCCCGATCGGTTTGAAGGAGGTCCGATAGTAACTGGTCAGCCGTTTGATTCTGGAGGACAACCCCTCGGGAAACAGCCGGTGATGAAATTTAACCCCGGCTATCGCCGGAACATCTGGATCAAAGGTGGAAAGCACAGACACCTGCGCTATTTGCGAGCACATCTGTGCCAGACTATGGACCCGCAGCGGGAATCCACCCCCAAAAGGGTTGCAGCTGGTGGTTATGATGAGCACCTTCATCGTGCGCTTTCTATGACGCGAAACAGGATTTCCTCAAACAAAGACCAATTGTATTTTTTTAGGATCAATTCCTTCGCATTGTCGCCGATGCTCTGACCCAGGTCAGCGCCGGCGATCAGCGCCCTTATCTTATCGGCAAAGCCGGCTTCGGTATCGGCGACCAGGCAATTTTTGTTGTTTTCAAGTTCCGGGATTCCCAGCAGGGCAAATGGAGTGACCACCGTGGGTTTTCCATAAGCCATCATCTGCAGGACCTTTTCCAGAATTCCAACGCCGCGCCAGATTGGAGCGATGCATATATCCGATGCGCTGATGTATGGCCCCAAGTTGTCCACGAATCCCCTGAAGTCGACGTTGTCTTTGAATGGGATGTCCAGCTTGCCTCTGCCTGCCAGAATTATTTTTGCCTCCGGAAAGGAAGGCGCCAGCCTGTCATTGATGAAATTTGCAGCCTCCAGGTTGGGAAAGTAGTTGTAGGAGCCAAGAAAAAGAATTATTTTTATGTCAACCGGCAGTCCAAGCATGTTGCGCGCCTCGGCCTTGGCGATTGAATTGACATCGTCGAAATCTACGCACGTCGGAATGACTTCGACTGTATTTTCATTGAAACCCATCCGGATATAGGCGATCCTGTCGGTCTCCGAGACCGTGATGATCTTCTTTGTTTTTCCAAGGAGGTTTTTTTCGGGAAGGATATTCCTCAGCCTGAAGAAATAACCCGCGTTCAAATTTCTGCACAGGAGTTCGGGGTTGCCGTGGCTGTCGAATATGAAAGGGCGTCGCAGTTTCTTCGCAATTATGCTGCCGATGAGCGCATGCCTGCCCTGACTCGCAAAGACGATGTCCACGTCGTCGAATAAATCGCAATTCAAGAACAGCGCTTTGAACAATTCAGCAAGGCGTTCGACAATTTTGAATGGGCGGTCGAAAATCGGATGCGGGCTGTGAAGCAGGGTCGAGGGCAGGGCTGTCAGGGAGTGCCTCTTCGAGAGGACCATCATGAGGCTTGGAATGCGCGCAATCGTGTTGCGCTCATTCTGCTCTGGAATGAATAATATTTTCATTATAAAAGGCGCGCCATTATCGATTGTGCTTGTTTTGCCAGCTCTTATAAAATGCGCTGCTCTCCTTTGTGATGTCGATATCGAGCAGCGAATGACAAAAGGAAACGATGCCGAGCAGTGCCGCGACAACCCACAGAATTGCCTTTGCCCAGCTCCATACGGAAAATTTGTTTCTTATGAATGTGAGGCATAGAAAGGGGATGAAGATGATGGGCAGGATGAACAGATAGGTGATTCTGAAATCGGATGGAATCTTGAACCAAAGGAGCAGCCAGGCAAAGATCAACATTGTGTTGACGGATATGTATATTGAATCGCGATTTAATTTCATAAATCTGATTTTTTCCAAGAGTTCATCCGCGTTCCTTGGCCCGATTTGATTCCTCGTTGAGACAGTCAATCACTTCCTTCGGAGGGCTTATTTTGCCCGACGCATATAATTTTGCAACAATCTCCCATCCGCCCACGTCGGACCAGCCGACGTCGAGCGGGAGCACGATTGCGCGATCGATCTTTTCCATCAGGGCGCGATCGATGGAGATGCCGGGCGATTCATTAAAAAAAACGCACAGCGAGTCCTGGTCAACGATGCCATCTTCAATTTTCAGTTTCAGAGCGCAGGAGGCGATGTCAGGCGCATGTTTTTTTATAAGGCGCATCAGGACATCCGTCCGCCACACGAACATGCCGCTGTTCCAGAAGTAACAGCCTTCGCGGATATACTTCACGGCGGATTTACGGTCGGGTTTTTCGACGAAACGATCGACCTCAAATGCCCCGTCCGGCCTTTTTTTGCCGCGCTTTATGTATCCATATTCCTGGGAAGGATGATTCGGGGTGATGCCAAGGATCAGCGGGGATTTCTCAGAATCAGCCAACGCTATGGCCCTCCTCATGATATCTATGTATTCCCCGTATTCCCCGGTTTTTTCGATGAGGTGGTCCGATGGCGCGGCAACCAAAACGGCATCCCGGTCTCGCGAGGCAACGATGGCGCCTGCGAGGGCTATGGCAGGGGCGGTGTTTTTTCTGAAAGGCTCGCCTATTATATTTGAAGAGGGAATCTGCCGCAGCTGTTCTTTGACCAGGGGTATGTATTCTTTGTTTGTGGAGACAAGGCATCGCTCAGGCGGCACCAGCCGGAGCATGCGCTCGCATGTCTCCTGAATCATCGTGCGTTTTGGATGCGTTATGGGGAGGAATTGCTTGGGTTTCCGGGATGTGCTGTAAGGGGTGAACCTCACGCCTTCGCCACCGGCCAAGATCAAGACATAGGTTCTCTCCGAGACCGGTTTTTTCACCATGGGGAGGGATAGATTTTTGATTGCGCTATGTCAATGACGCAGTACGGTTCGGATAATGAAAGCCCTTGAATAAATTATGGATATGCTGTATTTATGATATGCTGGATGAGTTGGAAACGGGGACATGCCATGTACAAAGCCTATTGGTCGCTCAGCATCAAGCCGTTTGAAAACACCCCTGATCCCCAGTTCATGTTCAACTCCGCAAAGCACGAAGAGGCCCGGATGCGCATGCTGTATGCAGCGCATGAGCGCAAGGAGGGCGCGCTCCTCACGGGCGAGTATGGGAGCGGCAAAACGGTTTTATCCCGGGTGTTGCTCAACACCCTGGCTCGGGATGAGAAATACAGGACAGTTTTGATCCTGAATCCCAAGGTCTCTCATTCCGAAATGCTCAAGGAGATCCTGTTCCAGCTGGGCGAACCAGCCACCGACGGCAGCAGGATGGCCCTGCAGTATCAATTGGGGCGGCGGCTGGAGGGGTTGGCCGATGAGGACAGAAGCGCGGTCATAATCATCGATGAAGCCCAGGTTATGGATGCCAATGATTTCAATGAGTTAAGACTGCTCTTGAATTTCAAACGAAGCGATCGCTTCCTCTTTACGCTCCTTTTGGTCGGTCAGACCGATCTCAAGGAGAAGATACTGTCGATAGAGCCTCTGAAGCAGAGGCTGG
Source organism: Pseudomonadota bacterium (assembly GCA_043798915.1). Taxonomy (GTDB): domain Bacteria; phylum UBA10199; class UBA10199; order 2-02-FULL-44-16; family JAAZCA01; genus JAZDOG01. The sequence continues at coordinate 60,947 of JAZDOG010000020.1, forward strand.
CCATGCGGTACCACCTGAGCGCCCTGGATGAGGCGGAGACGGCGGGATATATAGAGCACAGGTTGGGCATCGCAGGCAGAAGAAAGCTGACCTTCAGTCAAGAGGCTTCAAAGCTGGTATATCAGGGCTCCGAAGGGATACCGCGCAGGATCAACAACATTTGCGACTATTGCCTGTTGATCGGTTTTGGAAGAAAGGCGAGCCAGATAAGCGCGGGCATCGTTGAGGATGCCCTGAAAGACCTCGAAGAGAATGTCTGCGAAAAGAAGGAAGAGAGGGGCAAATGGTCAGGATTGCTGAAATCGTGCGCGAAGAGATTGGTGCCGACGAGACTCTGATCCCGGACCGCGCGCCAGCGCAAGAGCAGCGCGATTCGACTCCGCGCGAGAAGGATGTGAACTTCAGGCTTTCGTCTTCTCTGGCGGATGAGATGATGAACAGGCAGGTCGCATCGGCGCAGACGGGCGATGTCGAAGGCCATGATTACAGCCTGAACGAACACACCGAAAAAAACTATGCGCGCCTGCTCGTCGTGGCCAGGGAAGTGATGCGCAATGCAGAGAACGGCCTTCCTCTCGATTGCCGCAGCGTTGAACGGGCCGCGGGCGACCTCATCGATGAATTTGTGAGCGGAAATGAGCAGCTGATCGCCGCTGCCTGTTCGCCGGTCAAGGGGGATGAAAATTATCTTTATGCGCACATCGTGAATGTCACCATATTGTCTCTGGCGATGGGCATGGACCAGAAGCTGAATATTTCAAAATTGATCGATCTGGGTGTCTCGAGCTTTTTTCACGACGTCGGAATTACAAGGGTCCTCCATCTTGTGAATAAGCAGGATTATTTGAGTCCGTCCGAAAAGGGATTGGTGAGAGAGCACCCCATGTTCGGAGTGGAAATTCTCAAGAAGACATCTGGCATCAGCGACACCGTTCTCAAGGTTGTCTATCAGGAGCATGAGCGCCTTGACGGCTCCGGCTATCCTGAGGGGATCACCGATGCAGGGAAGCTTGACGAATGCTCGCGCATAGTGGCTGTGGCGGACGTGTTTGAAGCGATCACGCACAGGCGCCCGCATCGCGACGGTGTTTTGCCGCACGAGGCGATGAAGCGCATGCTGGGCAGCGAAGAGGTCGTCAAATTTGACTCCGGGGTGCTCAAATCGCTGGTGAATCGCGTGGGGATATATCCGGTCGGGAGCTGGGTCAGGCTATCGAATGGAGAGGTGGCCAGGGTCGTGGGGCTGAATGCGGGGCGGGCCCTGAAGCCCAAAGTAAAAGTGATATTCGACAAGGACGGGTGGAAATTGCGGGAGGCGAGGCTGCTGAATATGGCCGATTGTGACGCAATCCAGATCGTAAAGCTGGTTGGCGACAGCGAGCTCAATGGATATTTTAATAGAAGTTTGATATAAAGATCAGAGTCTTTTATACTGAGTCAGTTTTTACGCAAGGCGGGGGTGTTTGTGAGGTTCTTTTCTCTCAGCGTTGTCGTTTTCATAATCATGGTCGCCAGCGCGGGTTGTGCCACCTATGCTCACACTCAAGGTAAACATGCGCCCGCAGCTGCGTCTGCGAAGGGCGAATTAGCTGCAGTTCCTGCCATGCCGCCGAAGATCATGCCTTACAGGATAAACGTGGGAGATGTTATCGAGGTCTCCGTGTGGCGGACCAAGGACATGGACAAGGACGTCATCGTCAGGCCCGACGGCGTCATATCATATCCTCTCGTGGGCGATGTCCCTGTCGTGGGTCTGACGCTGACTGAACTGGACCGCAAGCTCACCACGGACCTCAAGGCGTTTATCCGGAATCCGATCGTCTCCATCGCGATAAAGAAATTTGGAGGCACAAAGGTTATCATCCTGGGCGAGGTGAAGGCGCCTGGCGTCTATACGCCATCGGGTCAGGGAAGCGTCCTCGAGCTGATCGCCTTGGCCGGCGGTTTTACGGACGATGGGGTCCGGAGCAGGACGCTCCTGATACGAGGCGGGCTTGAGAGTCCGAGACCCATTCCTCTGAACCTCGCTGCGGCGCTTGCGCGGGGCGATCAGGACGAAAATCCGCCCCTGATGCCGAATGACATAGTCTATGTGCCGAAGAGCGCCACGGCCTCGTTCAATTATATCATGAAGCAGATAACTCCTGTGCTGTCCAACTTCCTGCTGGGCACGACGATCGCCAACGATTTCGGCTGGCGCGGGACGCGATAGCGGGCGTCTAAAAAATAATGCAGAGACTGGAATTCAACCTCTCCGATTATTGGCGCATCGTCAGGCGTCGGAAAGCTGTCATCATCGCTTCCGCGCTGTTTGTGACGGCTATTGTCTTTTATAAAAATTATACAACACCCCCGCTCTTCAAGGCCTCAGCCGTGGTAATGGTGGAGATGGCCACTTCGCTCATGACGGGCGCCCGCGATTACTATTATCCTTATGAAGGGGATTTTTTTGAGACGCAGCAGCATGTCATTGCCAGCAAGCCGGTGGGCGAGGAGGCAGGAAGGTACATCGGGCTCATAAGCGAGACGACGCCTGCGGAGGAGCGCGACAGGATCGCGGCTGGGCTGGCCGGCAGCGTCAACGCCGATAAAGTGGGTTCGACCAACCTCATCAGCATAAACGCCACGGCCGTGGAGGCCGGGAAGGCGGCTGCGATTGCCAACGCCATTGCCCACGGTTATCAGGTCTGGAGTTTGAAAAACAGAAACGAACAGGCGCGCAAAGTCAGGGAATTCGTGGAGGGCCAGCTCAAAGAGACAGGCGCGCGTCTTGCCGAAGGGGAAGATACGCTCAAAAAATTTCAGGAATCTTCGGAGGAGGCCGGCCAGATCACGGCGCTCCAGTCTCAGCTGATGAACCTCCAGGTGGATATGGCCACCCTGCTTCAGCAGTATACCGAACAGCATCCGGATGTGATCGAACAGCGGGCAAGGATTGCCGAGGTGAAGGAGGAGATGGCAAGGAATCCGGGGCTGCAACTCGAGTACGCGCGCTTGAAGCGCGAGGTCGACACGAACAACGCGCTTTATTCCAATTTGAGACAGCGGTATCAGGATGCGAAGATCAGGGAGGCTGAGAAGATCAGCGGCGTCACCATAGTCAACGCCGCGGAGGTTCCGGGCTACCCCATAAGCCCAAAGACAAGGGCCAATACGATGTTTGCGCTCATGGTGGGCCTGCTTCTGGGCTTTGTTCTGGCATTCGTGAAGGAAAATCTGGATACCTCCATAGCGACCATCGAAGATGTGGAGGATTTTCTCGGTTTGCCGATCCTGGGCGTCATACCCCAGATGGAGACCGATGCAGGCGGCGGGCGAAAGTTTTCCTTCTTCAGGCTCTTCGAATCGTTTATCCCGTCGCCTCCGCACATCACCAAGCGCGAGATGAGAAGGCTGCTCGTCCTGATCGGCGGGGGGACTTCGGCGCCGGTTGAGGCCTATAAGACTTTGAGGGCCAATATACAGTTCGCGGTGTTGCAGAAAAAAAGCCGGGTGCTCCTGTTCAGCAGCTCCGGCCCCCATGAAGGAAAGACGATAACCGCCAGCAACTGCGCCATAGCGTTCGCACAGAACGGCCAGAAGGTCCTTCTGGCCTCCGCAGATCTCAGGCGCGCCGGGATTGCGGATGTCTTCGGGCTGCGCAGCGAGCCGGGGCTCTCGGAAGTGATAAGCGGCGACGTCGATTGGAAAAAGTCGCTGCGCACAATCGAGGATCTGATGGTGGGAGAACTGGACACGGCGAAGCTCCTTGAGACGCCGGGCATCGACAACCTGTCGATCCTCACGGCCGGCCGAGTTCCGCCGAATCCGGCCGAGTTCCTCCAGTCGGAGCGCATGAAGAGTTTTATAAAGGAGGCGCGCGAGGTTTTTGATTTTGTCCTGCTGGACTGCCCTCCTGTGCTGCCGGTGAGCGACGCCCTCGTCCTTTCGCCCTTCGTGGACGGCATCGTCCTCATTTACCAGACTGGCCAGACGGCCCGCGGTGCGCTCAAGCGTGCAAAATCGATGCTGGCATCGGCGGGCGTGGAGATACTCGGCGTGGTGCTCAATGGCATCAAGGCCCAGGAGATGAAGCTGGCGCCATCCTATCGCTACTATGGCGGGTATTACGGCGGCAAGTACGGCAGCGCTTATGGGTATGGATATGGCCCCGAGGAGGAGCCTAAAAAAAAGCCGGGCTGGTGGCCTTTCGGAAACAAGGTTAAGAAACAGGAATAAGATCCGGATGATGGACCAAGAGATAGACCAGGAAATATCCCCTTATGCCAAATTGTCGCCTGCATTGCCGCCTGTCGCCGCGCGATTATGATCGCGGGTGGCTGCAGTTCTTTGAAACAAACGGCCTCGTCCCTGAAATTTATTTCGTCGACAATGATCTGGAAGATGGGCAGGGAAATGCGCTGGGTGAAATTGCGGATTGGCTCAAATCCAGAAACTTAAGGCCGTCCCTTCATGCCCCGATCGGGAGCGGCGATCCGGTCGTGCTGGATGACGCAGCAAAGAATTATGGGCGCCGGATGACCGGGCAGATCGCCGCCATGGCGCGGAAATTCGATGCCAGGGTCGTGGTCTTTCACCCGGTTTTCGACAAGTACAGCGTCGGAAAGAAATTTCCGAAATGGGTGGAAGAAAATCTGGATTTTTTTGAAGGGGTCCTCAACAGGACAGCTGGCCTCGACACGACGATCGCAGTCGAGAATATTTTCAGCGACCAGCCTGACCCGATAGCTGAATTGATCTCCGATCTTGGTTCCGAAAGATTCAGGTTCTGCTTCGATGTGGGGCATTTCAACAAATATTCCTCCGTCGGTCTTTCAAAATGGTTCAAGCTTCTTGGCGACAGGATCTGCGAGATTCATGTCCACGACAATTTCGGAAAACACGACGAGCATCTCCCTCCCGGCGAGGGCAATTTTCCGTTTAAAAAGCTTGTGGATTTTATAAACAGCGTCGATCGCGAACTCATTCTCACGATAGAAACAGTGGACAGAGAAGCTGCGCTCCGCGCCGTCGGCAATTTAAAGGGGTTTTTAGGGATAGAATGAAAAAGAGCGGCCGTCCGTGGATCGTCGTGGCCTGCTATGTCGCGCTGATGTATCTTGCGACGTTCATCGCGAGTGCAACCCGGCTTCTCGACGACAGGGTCAGGACGGCAAACCTTTCCATTGTTGCGTACATAGTCTTCGGGATTGCGCTGATCGCCCTGGTTGTTTTAAGGTTCGGTTTCAAAAACGCTTACGGGTGGATATACACGGGTTTTTTTGCGGCGCTCCTTGCGATGGTGGCTTTCTACCTCCCGGAGCCGAAAGACCGGCTGCATTTTCTTGAGTATTGTTTGATGTTCGTCCTGATCTATGCGGCCTTTAAAAGGAGCGTCGGAGGTCCTCTGCGCTACGCCCTGGCCCTGATCTCGATTTTTGCTCTTGGCATTTTTGACGAAACGCTGCAGTCTTCCTATCCGAACGGTTTCTTTGACTTTTCGGATGCCTTGCACGACGCATTTGCCGGCTATGTTGCGGCCGGCGCAGTCCTCATTTGGGAAAGGCTCTGACATGTATAGAAAATATTGGGGGTTGACGGAAAAGCCGTTTGAGAACACGCCTGACCCGCGTTTTTTCTACCGTTCTCAGGAGCATGAGGAGGGGCTTCTGCGCCTGCTCTATGCCATTCAGGAGGCCAAGGGCGCCGCCATGCTCACGGGCGTGTTCGGCTGCGGCAAGACGCTGCTCGGCAGGGAGCTGATGAGGGAGATGGGCAAGGATGTCTACAAGGTCGTCTGCATAAGCAACCCTCTCCTTACTTCTCTGGAACTCCTGATGATGATAACCACCGAGCTGGGCGTCACCGATCTGCCGACAAAGAAGACGGAAGTGCTGACCAGCATGGTGTTGCAAAGGCTGGGCTGTGCGCTGAACAACAACCTGAACGACGGCAGGCGCACGGTGATTATCATAGACGAGGCCCACATAATCACCGAGCATGATGTCTGGGAAGAGCTGCGCCTTCTTCTGAACTACCAGCTCGATTCGGCATTTCTTCTGACGCTCCTCTTGATGGGCCAGCCCGAGCTCAAAAAAAGCATCGACAGCAACAAGCAGCTCTCCCAGAGGATCGCAATCCGCCATCACCTCAAGCCCTTGAGCGTGGAAGAGACAACCGACTACGTCCTCCACCGCCTGAATGTCGCCGGGCGTTCGTCGGCGCTCTTTGACGACGAGGCGCTGAAGGTCATCTATGAAAAAGCGGGCGGCATCCCCCGCCGCATAAATCACATATGCGATCTGTGCCTGCTCACCGGCTTCAGCAGAAATCTCCAAATGGTCGGAGCCGACGTGGTGCGCGAGGTGGCCGCCGATCTGGAAGGGTGACAGCAGGGGAGCCATCGGATGCTGATTCTGGGGATATCCGCTTACTACCATGACAGCGCTGCCTGCATCGTCAGGGATGGCGTCATCGTCGCCGCTGCGCAGGAGGAGCGTTTTTCGCGCAAGAAGCACGACATGCGCTTCCCTTCTCATGCGGTCGCCTGTTGCCTCGCGGAGGCTCAGGCCGGGTTCAAGGACGTGGACGTTGTTGCCTTCTACGAAAAACCTTTCGTGAAGTTCGAACGCCTCCTCGAGACCTATCTCACGTTCGCTCCAAAGGGTCTTCGATCCTTCGCCATGGCGATGCCGGTCTGGATCAAGGAGAAGCTCTTCCTCAAGAGGACGATCGAGAGGGAGCTTCGGTCGCGTTTCGGCAAAGGGGCGCCCCGCTTCATCTTCTCCACGCATCATCAGGCCCACGCTGCCTCCGCGTTTTTTCCTTCGCCGTTTGATGAGGCTGCGATTCTGTGCCTGGATGCTGTGGGGGAATGGACGACGACTTCCGCGTGGACCGGGCGCGGCAACGCGGTGAAACCCCTATGGGAGCTGCGCTTCCCGCATTCGCTCGGGATGCTCTACTCCGCTTTCACGTACTACACCGGCTTCAAGGTCAACTCCGGCGAGTACAAGGTGATGGGGCTGGCCCCCTATGGCCGTCCAACCTATGTCAGGACGATCCTCGACAACCTGATCGACTTGAAGCCCGACGGCACCTTCCGCCTCAACATGGAATATTTCGGCTTCTGCACGGGACTCGCGATGACCAACGCGCGTTTCCACGGGCTCTTCGGCGGAGAGCCTCGCAAACCGGAGACCGGACTGACGCAGAAGGAGATGGACCTGGCGCGCTCGATACAGGAGGTCACGGAGGAGATAGTCATGCGCCTGGGGCGATCGCTCCATGGCGACACGGGGCTTGGGAGCCTCTGCCTTGCCGGGGGCGTCTCGCTCAACTGCGTTGCCAACGGGAGGCTCTTGCGCGAAGGGCCCTTCAAAAGAATATGGATCCAGCCCGCTTCGGGCGATGCTGGAGGGGCGGTGGGGGCCGCGCTTGCAGCCTGGCACACGCACTTCGGCAACGAGCGGCATCCCCAAAACCCCGACGGCATGAAGGGGGCGTATCTCGGCCCGGCCTTCTCCGGCGATGAGATCGAGGCGTTCCTCAAGGGGCACGATATCCCCGGCCGTTTCGTCGCAGAGAAGGATATATTCGATCTTGTCGCCGGCGAGCTTTCCGCCGGCAAGGTCATCGGCTGGTTTGCCGGGCGGATGGAGTTTGGCCCACGGGCGCTGGGGGCGCGCAGCATCATCGGCGACGCCAGGTCCGCAAAGATGCAGTCGATCATGAATCTGAAGATCAAGCATCGCGAGTCCTTCCGGCCCTTCGCGCCTTCGGTCTTGAGGGAGCGCGTCGCCGACTACTTCGAGATGGATTGCGACAGCCCCTACATGCTCCTGGTCGCCGCGGTTAACCCGGAGCGCAGGATAGCTCCCGCTGAGAACGCGGGGAATCTCTGGGGAATCGATCTCTTGAATGTCCCCAGGTCGGACATCCCCGCGGTGACCCACATCGATTACTCGGCAAGGGTCCAGACGGTCCATCGCGAGACCAACCCCCGCTACTGGCAGCTGATCAAGGCGTTCGAGAAGCTCACCGGATGCGGCGTGATCGTTAACACCTCCTTCAACGTGCGCGGCGAGCCGATTGTCTGCACGCCCGAAGACGCATATCGCTGCTTCATGAGGACGGAGATGGACCTGCTCGTCATGGAAAACTTCGTTCTGGATAAGAGGGAGCAGCGCGGTATCGCAGAAGATAATGACTGGATGAAGGAGTTTGAGCTCGATTAGGCCAAGGATAAGCGCAACATGTTTCACCGGGAGGGTATCTATGGCTGACATGAAGAAACAACACGGTTTCGGAGCGCGGCTAGCCTTCGCCGTCATCGTTATCTTTTTAGCGGCGGCCCTCATAGAGGCGGCGGCGCGGATCATCTTCCCCTCCAGAGACGCAATCAAGACCATCATGAAGATGGATGCACGCCGGGATCTCAACGAATATGAGATGCCCGACCCGCGCTATCCCTATATCAACTGGGTGCTGAGGCCCAGTTTTTCGCGCACGTTCAAAGAGGCGATCGAGGCCAAACAGAGAGAGGGGCGGGCCTTGGGCGCGGCTAATCTCGAGAAATTAGCGGCGGATCTGGGAGTTGGCGAGGACGAGGTGGTCTATCGGATCAATAGCGATGGTTACAAGGGTCCGGAGATCGACAAGGCTCATAGCAAGACCCGCATCCTGACGATCGGAGACTCCTGTACCTTCGGATCCCTTGTTGATAAACATTCCTATCCGCGGGTACTGGAGCGAGAGCTCCTCGCCCTGGGCAAGAATGTCGAGGTCATCAACGCCGGCGTGGAGGGCTACCATCCGAAAAACGTACTTTTGCGGATGGACGAGCTTAAGGCCCTGAAGCCCGACATAGCTACCATCTACATCGGCTGGAATGCCCTGGATGGTGAACCGGCTACCGGTCTCGAGCGCTCTCTCTACAGCGTCCGGCTCGCGAAGAGCGCCCTCAGAAAGATATTCCATTTTTTCGATTCGCCCCAGAAGGCGGCCCTCTTCGAGTACAGCCAGCCCAGGCATCCTGATGCGAGCGCACCGGATGTCAAATCGCTCGATGGATATAGTCCCCTGTTCATGAAGGATGTTGAGAAAATTGCGGAGGAACTCCGGTCGATCGGATGCAAGGTCGTCTTCGTCACGCTCCCGAGCCTCTACGTGATGTGGGAGGTCCCCAGCGAAACGGCGATGAAGGTGGGAAGCCTGCCGCCTTACACGGACAACCCCTACGTATGGGCTAAGGTGGTCGAGCAGTACAACATCGACATCAGGAAGCTTGCGCAGGAGGATGGACTTGCGGTGGTCGACCTCGAGCGCTGGAGCCGCACGGCGCTCGTGCCCCGCGACGCCTATTTCGGCGACTCCGTGCACCTCGATGATCGTGGGCAGGAGATGATCGGGGAATACATGGCGGAGGAGATCTCCCCGCTTCTCCCGAAATGAGCGCTGCATGAAGATGCAAAAAAAATGCACGACGAAGGACCTGCGCTTCTTTGGATTTTTGCTCGCCGCGTTTCTGGCCCTGGTGGGCATCTGGCCAGCCCTCTTCCGCCATCAGCCGGCAAGAATCTGGGTGCTGGCAGCAGCGGCACTGCCTCTCCTGATAGCTGTCCTGCGGCCATCGGTCCTGGCTTGGCCTTGTCGGGGCTGGCTCTCGATCGGCAATATCATCGGGGGTGTCGTCACCCGGATCGTCCTGGGCGCTATTTTTTTTCTCATGTTCACGCCGGTGGGATTGATCCGGAGGATATTAAAGCGCGACACGCTCTCCTTGCGCTACGATGCGGGAGCTGATAGCTACAGAATAGCGGTGAACCTGAATGATATCCAAAGCATGGATCGGCAATATTAGATGTCGGGAGGAGAAAAGAGCATGATATCGTTTCTGAGAGAACTCTGGGCCTTCGCGAAAGCGCGGAAGAAGTATTGGCTCCTTCCTTTCATCGTCAGCCTGCTCCTCCTGGGAGTCCTGATCGTCTTCACGGAGGGCAGCGCGGTGGCCCCCTTCATCTACACGCTCTTTTAGGCGCCTGTCTTCGGCCGCTTGCGGCATTTCTCCGGGCGGTGTATACTTTCCGTCTGATGCGCTCTATTAAGCCATTCAGGCTCGTTCCCGGGGACCGCGTCGGTGTCGTGGCCCCGGCCTCCTCCTTCGAGAGGCGGGGATTGAGGCGCGGGCTGGAGAAACTGCGCTGGTGGGGATTCGACCCGGTCGTGCCGAAAGAGGTTTTGAAGCACGCCCATCGTCCGCTCGAGCGCGAACGGACGCGACGTTATGAGGAGAAGGCCTTCGAGATCGTCCGGATGTTCATGGACCCGACGATCGCCGCCATATTTTGCGCCGAGGCGGGCTATGGGACGATAGCCCTCATACCGTTTCTTGAGAAGGTCGATCTTTCGCCTTATCCAAAGGTCTTCCTCGGATTCTCGGACATCACGATACTCCTTCTCTATTTCCACGTGCGCTACGGATGGGTCACCTTTCACGGCCCGACGGTGGCTCAGGAGTTCTACAAGGGTATGCCGCCTGTCACGGAGATCGCGCTGCAGGAGGCGATCACCAAACGCACCCGGCTGGGAGATGTCTTCGGCAAGGACCTGGAGGTGATTGTGCGGGGAGAGGGGCGCGGCCCGATCATCGGCGGCAATCTGACCAGGATGCTCAGGACGCTCGGGACATCCTTCGAGATCGATACGCGCGACCGGATACTCTTCATAGAGGAGGTGGACGAAGGGCACATCCAGATCGACGGCGACCTTAATCAGTTGAGGCTCGCCGGCAAGTTCGAGGGGCTCAGGGGCATCGTCTTTTCTGAGATGACAGGGTGCATGAACGGCGATAAGAGGTCGGTGCTGCGGTATCTCAGGCGGTATTTCAAAGGGGCGTCGTTCCCGGTGCTGGCCGGTTTTCCATCCGGGCACGGGGTCGAGAACATAACTCTGCCGATTGGCATTCGGGCGCATATGTCATCTTCGCCGCCGAGGCTGATTTTGGAAGAGGGAGGGGTGAGGTGACGATATGGGTCAGCAACTCAAAGAAGCTCTGATGAATGCCGGGCTTGTCTCGCAGAAGGACATCGAGCGCGAGAAGGTCAAGAAGCAGCACTTGAGCAAGAGCTCGAAGATGCGCGAGGACCAGATCCGCATCATGTGTGAGGTCTGCGGCAAGACCGCGCCGGACGTTGAGCGCTACACGCACAAGAACAGGAAGATAACTGGCAAGGAGTGGCTCTGCATCCCCTGTGCGGACGAACATTACATAGATGACGAGTGCCGCGCGACCTCCCAGAGCTCGCAGTCGAAGGCGGGGCTTTTCCGCCGCCAATATGGCAGGACAAAAAAGTTCTGAATCTTCTTTGCTTCGCTCGAAAAAAATCCCCCCGCAGATGCAGGGGGATTTTATGTTCAGCGATTTGTCAGATTTTCATGCCGGCGTTACATTCGCGGCCTGCAGACCCTTGGGGCCCTTGACGACCTCGAACTCGACGGTTTGGCCTTCCTTCAGGCTCTTGAAACCTTCGCCACCGATTGCGGAGAAGTGAACGAATACGTCCTCCCCACCACCCTCCGGCGCGATGAATCCGAAGCCCTTCGCGTCGTTGAACCACTTCACTGTTCCCTTTGCCATACAAAAACCTTCCTTTCTTTGATCGCCGACCATGCACCCAACGCAAAAAACCGCAAGCCATTTTCATGACCTGCGGCAAACCGTAACCATTACGTCGCGCTAAGTGCAAATCGAGTGATCATGAATACAGGCGGAACCCTATGCCAGATAAGGGAAATAAGCAATATGAATTTTCGAGACACACAGGATTATTTGCAGTATCCAAGATTGTTGTTTACAAACAACCAGTTACAAACCTATCGATCGTTACATTTGACCCCTTCCACCATGCGCGCCGCCAGCCCCTCGAACATACCCACGTCTCGCGCGGTGAGTCCCCCGCGGCCGAAGAGGCGTTCGAGCCGGTGAAGGATTTTCGACTTGAGCGGCGCCCTTGGGGTGTCGTCGTAGCCCATGGCAGCGAGCATCTCTCCCATGCGCTCCATGACTGTTGCAATCTCCCGTCTTGTGACAAACTCCTCCACCGGGGCTGCCCGGGTGGTTCTCCGTCTTCCCCCGGCGAGTTCATAGCAGGCGATGAGGACGGCCTGTGCCAGGTTGATTGAGGGGAGCAGGGCGGAGGTCGGGATGGCAACTATCGCGTCGCATCGCCTTATCTCGGCGCTTGTGAGGCCACTGTCCTCGCGTCCAAAGACAAGGGCAGTCTTCCCCAGGCTGCGTCCCTTTCCGACCCAGGCGGCCAGATTCCCGATATCCAGATGCCGCTTCCTGGCACGGCCCAACCTCCTCGTGAAGGCAAGCGTCCGGGAGGCGTCGCTGAGGGCTTCATCAAGGTCTTTGAATGTCTTCGCTTTTTTGAGGACGTCGCGCGCGTCCACCGCCCACATATAGGCCCTTTTTGTGCGGTGCGGAACACCGTTCACAATTCGCAAGTCCGTGATGCCGAAATTCTTCATCGCGCGAGCGGCTGCGCCGATGTTGGCGTCTCCCTGGGGCGCAACGAGGACCACCGAAACCTTTGGATTCTTCATGTAGAGGGAAATAGTGGCGCAGAAGATTGTTGTCAATGGAGGCCAATAGATTATATATAATACGAAGCATTGTCAGTATATTGAACTGGAACGAACGGGAGAAGAAATGGAAACCAACGATTCAGAACGCAGAAAATATGCGCGGCTCGACCTCGCGCTCACCGTGAGCTACCGCGTAGCGGGCCAGGCTGCGGGATATCCAGTGGATCCACGCGAAAGCGTATCGAGCGATATAGGTCTCGGGGGCTTGAGGCTCATGACCCCGACCCCCCTCGAAAACGGCACGATGCTCGACCTCGAGATACTCCTGGGCGAGGATGAGTCCTATCCCGTGAGCGCGGAGGGGGAAGTCGTCTGGCAGAACAAGATATCCGACGTGAGCTATGAGACGGGTGTGCAGATCAGCGGGATGCCCCCTGCCGACAAAAAGCGCTTTATGGAGTTCGTTTTCGACCAAATGAGCAAGGTTATGATCTGAAATCCTGGGTCAAAAAAAATGCAAACATTGGCCAGATAACACGCAACTTTTTTGATGGGGATGCGATAAGAGGGGTGAGGAGATTATGCCGCGCACATACTACGACATCCTCAAGGTCTCCAGCGACGCCGAGACAGAGCTGATCGAATCGGCTTGGCGAACGCTCCTTTCAACGCTTAAAAAACACCCGGATCTCGGCGGCCTGCCGGAAGAGGCCGCCCTCATCAACCAGGCGCATGATGTCCTCTTGGATCCCATAAAAAGGAAGCGATACGACGCATCGCTTGGGGCTGTGAAACCCGCCGGCGTGGCGCCGAAGGCGGCCTTTGCGGAGCGAAGGCGCGATCCCAGACACCTGATAGATGCGACTGTCTCCTATTGCCTGGGCCACGATCTCAACTGGCAGCCTGCGCGCGTGAAGGATGTCTCGACCCTCGGGCTTCGCATCCAATCGAGGGCCCCGCTTTCAGCCGGCCAGCATCTGGTCATTGCCCCTGCAAACCTCGCCGCGACGGCCATCCACGGGACGGTCCGGTGGGCGAGGGTCTTCCACCCGTCGCTCTTTGAGCGCATCTATGAAGCCGGTATCGAATTCGCCGACCAGATCACCGACGTCGACCAGCGCCTGTCCGTCTAATATCTTCAGCACAAAAACCTTAAGAGATTGGCTTCAGAATGACGCCGCGGCCGGAGCGGCCGTCGATGCGGGTGACAATAGGGGATGACAGCCTGATGTGTTTAATGAATCCAGTTTCCGCCGTCGCTGGTCTGTCTGCAAGCCACTGCCAGTCCACGAAGTCGGGGCCGCCCGCGACATCTATTGAAAGATATCCGATGTGGCTTGACGAAATATTGTGAAAGAAATGTGTTCCCTGTGATGGCTCGACGTCCATCTCCGGCGTCGATATCTCGCCTATTACCTTGGCGTGCGATACCTGCGCATATGTGACCGGCAACCCCAGCCTCGGGTTCACCGTCCCCCATCTTCCAAATCCCAGGAGTATATACGTCTCGCCCTTTGCGACCATCTCCGCGTTGAGCCTGCCGATCTCCGCCGCGATCTCCGCTGTGCGCAGCGGATCGAACGCTTCGGGTTTCACGTAGACCAGGTTTGAGATGTTGTCGAAGACGCCGTTGCCCATCGCCCTGTGGGTGGTGGCCACGCAGGCCTCTTTCCCGAAGCTCTCCACATCCACCTCTTCGGTCGCTTCGCTGGAGACGAGCGGCCGGACCTGGAGGAAGGCGAAGGAGGCTGGTTCGTCTTCGATCGGGAGGTTTGCCGCAAATTCGATCTCCACGGCGCAGCCCATCCCGTGTGAGCCGATGTCGAGAAGACGGTCGAGTATCGCCGGGAGCGGAAATGCCGATTCGTCAATCACCTTTTTGAACGTAAGGACCCGCTTGCCCGGGCGGTGAAGTCCCTCGTAGATGATATCATCCTCGGTGGAATAGACTCCGCCCAGGAGCTTCAACAACCCGTGTTCCTCCGCTGTGCCGAGGTCCAATGTGGCCAGCGTGACGCCCTCGTCGACGAGGGGGCCGCTTCGAGCGGTTGTCAGATCGAGGGCATGGAACTCGCGCTGCGAGCGGGCGACGATGTCGCGCGCCCTCCCAAATTGAGGCAGGATGCCTGGGTGTCTGGGCGAGAACCTCAGGGCGTTTCCACCCCTCACGGCCATGGTTCCGAGCCCCATGACCAGCTCCGCAACGCCATCCTCCGGCTTCAAGTAGCCGACAGGGAAGTAGTTGTAGGACTGTGCGACACCGGCCATATCCGGGTAGTAGTAGTTTCCATGCCGTCTCCCCACAACCTGCTGGACGAGCACGGCCATCTTTTCGCCTTCGATGGCGATCCGGTTCGCCTCCATGTAGGCCTTGGGATTGGCAAAAAATGTAGAGGCGTAGACGAGCTTGATCGCGTTCAAAAAAGCATTGAGACGCTCCCCGAAATCGGGATTGTTGTTTGGGATGAAATAGGTCGTGTAGAGGCCGGCGAACGGCTGAGAGAGCGAATCCTCAGAGAGCGAGGAGGAACGAACCGCCAGCGGCTGATCGATGCGCTTGAGGAAGGAAGCCAGCTCGTCGACCTGCTTTTGCTCAAGCTGCCCCGCGAGAAAGCTCCTTGCGATCTCCTCGTCGTCGCTGGCCTCCATCGCCACCTTGTGGAGGCGGTTTCTGTCCAGAAATCGGTCGAACACGTCGGTGCCGATCGCCGCCGTCTGCGGGACGATGATGCGCTGGCCGTCGAAACTCCCGGCCGCGTCCGGATCGGCTAGGAGCCTTGCCATGAATGCTATTCCGCGGCCCTTTCCGCCGATCGAGCCCTCGCCGAAGCGGATGAACGGAATTGCGAGGTCGAAATCGCGCTCCGAGAAGCGCGCGATCGTTCCTTTGCGCTTTGCTATTCGCGTGGCTTTCAGGTCGCGCCTGAGCATCTGCCTCAAGTTCTCGATCGAGGCAAAATCTGAAAGCTGCATCGGTTTGAGCTTTGCGGCCAGCTCGAACTCGCCCCGCGCGAAGAGCCAGTTGGAGAAGTGGTTGCGCCTCGAGTGATAGTCGATCGACTCCTCGGGCACCCACGCGAGCACCTCCTCCATCTCGCGAAGCCTGTGGGCGCGGACCACCTCCGTGCCGTCGGGCATCCTGAAGACGAAGTCGCCGAATCCGAAGTAGGTCTGGATGAAGGTGCGCAGGCCGTGGAGGAGATGGGGGGAATTCTTGTCGGCGAAGGAGGCCCCGAGCGTCTGGGCGCGCGCGGCGTTTCCGGTGTCCTGGGATTGCAGGAGTACGGGCACGTCGGGATTTTCGCCCTTTACGAGCTCGGTGAAGAAAAAGCCCGCCTGCGGGTCGACGGCCCCTCCACGGGGAAAGCGCACGTCGCTGATGATTCCGAGCAGGTTGGCGCGGTATTTGTTGTAGAGGGCCACCGCCTCCTCGTACGATTCGGCCATGAGTATCTTGGGGCGCGAGCTCAGCCTTCGGAGCTTCTCTTCGTCGCTCACCCCCTCGGAGATCAGCGCGCGGGTCTGCTGGAGTATCTCCGTGTAGATGAGCGGAAGGTAGGCGCTGTAGAAGGCGGGCGAGTCCTCGACGAGGATTATGGCGCGCACCTGCTCCTCGAGGCAGTCGCGTTCTGCGTTGACGCTATCCTCGAACATCTTGATGATCGCGAGGAAGAGGCGCGTGTCGCCGTGCCAGTAGAACGCCTTGTCGATTCCGCTGGTCTCGCGCCGTTTCGCAAACTGCGCGATGCGCCAGCTCTCCGGGGTGACGAGCGCCACCGGCAGCTCCGGGTGCATCGCCTTGATGCTCTTCGCCATGTCGAAGACGCCCATGGCCTTGCCCACGCGCGTGCCGGTGATGACGAGATCGAATCTCTTCTCCTTCACCATAGCCAGCGCCTCGCCGGCCGCCGAGACGCGGGTGATCGCGGGCGCATTGGTGAGATGGAGGAGCGAGTATTCGTCGGAGATCCTGTCGGCCAGGAGCCCCTCCTCCTCCATGATGTAGAGTTCGTAGGGGCTCGACACGAGGAGTATCTCGTGCACGCGCTGACCCATGAGCCGGTGGCTGTCGTGTGTGAACGCCATGGCCCGAATAAACCAGAATCGGTGCTGCTGCGCAACTGTCTTCCCTCTCGAATATTACCTGTTGAAAGGGTTTCTGGTTTTAATTAGTGTGAAGCCTTGGTTTTTTATCGAGGCGCCATGGGCTGGGACAAAAAAGAGCTGGAGGCATTGCCGGCGAAGGGCGGTGTGATAATGGCCGGCGACGACCGGCTCGAGACCTATTCCGAAGATTCGATGATGCGCGGCCGCCCGGATGCGGTCCTCGTCGCCCGCGACGAGCAGGAGGTCGCCGAGGCGATGGCCTGGTGCAACGCCAAGCTGATCCCGGTCACCCTGTGCGGATCTCAGACATCCATGACCGGCGCATCTGTGCCTATGGAGGGGCTCGTCATATCGACCGAGAAGCTCGAGGGGCTGGTCGACATATATAGCGATGGGGACAGGAACTTTGCCGTCGTCCGCCCCGGCACCGTGGTGGCGGATTTTCAGAGGGCGGTGGCCGATGCAGGTTTTTTCTATCCGGTTGCGCCCACGTCGCGGGACGAGTGCCGCATAGGCTCGAACGTCGTGACCAACGCCACGGGCGAGGATTCGCACAAATACGGGCCGGCCAGGCCACATGTGAAGGGCGTCGAGCTCATCCTCCCATCCGGCGAGAGGCGCATCTTAGAGCGCCAGGCAGGCGAAAAACCGTCGTGGGATAGAAATCGCGCGGGATATTTCGTGGGCTGGAAGAATCCGATCGATCTCATCATCGGCTCCGAGGGCACCTTGGGTTTCGTATCGAGGGCGACGTTTGAACTCCTGCCGGCATCGAGGGACTTCTTCTCGGCGCTCATCCCGCTCCCTTCCAATGATGTTGCGCTGAGGCTCGTCGTAGAGATAGCGCAGAGGCGCCGGGATATCTCGCCGCGCACGCTGGAGTTTATAGACGGCAACGCGCTTGAGGTCATGCGCACGGCCGACGGTTTCCCCGCGATCCCGGGTGAGGCGCGCGCCTTCCTCTATATCAAGCAGGAGTTTGAGGGGGACTCGGATCGCGACAGGCAGCTTGAGCTCTGGTACGAGGCGGCGCTGCCGTTTGCCGGCCGGGCGCTGGCCGACAATATCCTCATCGCGAGCACGTTCAAGGAGAGGGAGAACTTCCGCCTCTGGCGGCATCATATACCCGAGACCGAGAACGAGACCGGGCGCAAGTTCTGGGCCGACGGCGGCGGGAAGGTCGGGAGCGACTGGTGGGTTCCGATCGATCGGCTCCTCGAGATGATGAAATTCTTCTACGAGACAGTCGGTGCGACCGGACTGTCGCATATAGCCTACGCGCACATAGGGGCCGGGCATCCGCACACGAACATTCAGACGAGGAATGCAAAAGAGAAGGCCATCGCGCTCGACGCCCTCAGGGCGTGCTGCAGAAGGGCCGTGGAATTGGGAGGCGGAGTCGCTGGCGAACATGGAATCGGGAAGATCCATACCGACCTCGTGCCGATACAGCATTCATCAGCCATCATAGAGCAGATGCGGAAGTGGAAGAGCGAATACGATCCGAACTGGATATTGGGGAGAGGGAATATATTCGAACGGAAACCGTGAAACGGGAGGCCAAATGGATTTCAACCTTACGCCAGAGCAGTCGATGCTTCGCAGCGCGGTCCGCGAGTTCGCGGAGGGCGAGATAGCGCCCCGGGTCGAAGAGCTGGACCTGAGCGAAAAATTCTCATGCGAGCTGACGCGAAAGATGGCGGGCATCGGTCTCTTCGGCATAACGGTCGATCCGAAATACGGCGGGCAGGGGATGGACTACCTCTCCTATGCCATAGCTGTCGAGGAGCTCTCTCGCATCGATGCGTCGCAGGCGGCGACTGTGGCAGCGGCCAACTCCCTGGGGATAGGTCCTCTCTACAAGTTCGGGAGCGAGGAACAGAAGCAGAAATATCTCCCCGACCTCTGTGCTGGAAAGAAACTCTGGGGCTTTGGGCTGACCGAGCCTGATGCGGGCTCAGACGCCGCCGGCACAAAGACGTGCGCCGAGCTCAAAGGCGACGGCTGGGTCATCAACGGATCTAAGATATTCATCACGAACGCCGCCAACGAGATGACCTCAGGGGTCACCGTTCAATGCGTCACGGGAAAGCGCCCCGACGGAAAAAACGAGCTCTCCTGCATCATCGTGGAGAGCGGGACGCCCGGCTTCACGCAGAAGGAGATGCACAAGAAGATGGTGTGGCGATCGTCGAACACCGCCGAGCTCTATTTCGACGATGTGAAGGTCCCGGAGGGAAACATCGTCGGCAGGCGCGGAGAGGGTTTCAAGCAGATGCTGGACACGCTCGACTCTGGCCGCCTCGCCATTGCAGCCATGGGGCTCGGCGGCGCGCAGGGTGCGTATGAACTCGCGCTGAAATATGCGAAGGAGCGGCGGCAGTTCGGCCAGGCCATATCCACATTCGAGGTGAACGCGTTCAAACTGGCCGACTGCGCCACAGAGATCGCGGCGGCGCGCTCGCTCCTCTACAAGGTGTGCTGCCTCAAAGATGCGCACAAGCCGTTTGCCACCGAGGCGGCTATGGCCAAACTCTATTGCTCCGAGGTCATGGGCCGTGTCGTGAACCACGCCGTCCAGCTCCACGGATGCTATGGCCTCATGGAGGAGTACAAGGTGTCGCGCTTCTATCGCGACCAGAAGCTCCTCGAGATAGGCGAAGGCACGAGCGAGATACAGAGGCTGGTAATCGCGCGCGCGATAGGATGTTTCACCAGCTCCTGACGGGTCCTGCGTCGATGTGAACGAAATTGCTTGAGTGGTATACCCCGACGCCTCCGGATTCGAGTGAGCGGGCGTAATGGCCGAGCTCCTCTTTCCCGATCCCGGCAAGCCGGATGTCCATCGCGAGCCCCTTCATGTGCAGGCTGTCATGCGCGACGCGCTTTATTCGCCGCTTGAGCGCGGCGTTGTATTCCGGGCTCCTGTAGCCGGAGACGACCATCACCCCGTCCACGCCGAAGTGATCCTGGATGTGGTCGATGAGTTCGATGAGCTTTAAAGATATCGGGAATGTCTCATGGTCGCCGTGGCAGCGCAGCACCCGCTCGACGGCGTCGAGAGCCGATTCGTTGTAGGCGCCGGAGGCATCCCGATACACGATCGACAGGCGCTCCCCCGTCTGCACATCGGTGAAGTTGACCCGGCCGTCGCCGGTCAAGCGGAACACGGATTCGTGAAGAACCGCGGTCTCGATCTGTGAGATGCCCGAAAGGAGCAAAATGGTCGCGATGGCCGCTGTAAAGGCTATCCTTGTCTTCAATTTCATCCTCCGTTACTATATGCATCCATATATATCTATCGGCCCAAAAGCCTTGGAAGTTGCGTAAAAAATTCAAAAAAAGAGGTATTTGTGAAATTGTCTTGTGTTATCGCTATGTTAGCTCTCCAGCTCTCCGCTGGAATTTTGTGGGCAACGCCGCCGGCCGCTCCGGGACAGGAGAGCACGGGCCGGCTTTCAATCTACAATTTCCACGAGGACGAGTACCTGGATATCGTCTACAAAGAGGGCGGGAAATACCGTCCGGAGGCCCTGAAGGAGATCTCCCGCCTCATGCGTTCGCGGGGCGACGGAACCGAGCGTCCGGTCGATCCTCGCCTGATAGAGCTCATCGATCAGATCCAGCACCATTTCGGCGCCGAGACCGTTGAGCTGATATCTGGCTACAGGAGCCCGTCCTACAACCGCTCCCTCTCGCTCGGGGGACGCGGGGTGGCGAGCGAGAGCCTCCATATGCGTGCCCAAGCCGCCGATATACATCTCGACGAGATACGCGAGGAAGAGCTCTTCAACTATGCCAAAAAGCTGGGCGTCGGGGGCGCCGGCATCTACCCCAGATTCGCCTTCGTCCACGTGGATGTGGGTCCGCCGCGAACCTGGCAGGAGGGGAGGGCACAATCGAGGGTGCTCGTCGGAACTCAGAACAACCCGAACTCGAGCTGGTCCATGCTGACCGACAAGGATATCTACGCCAGGGGCGAGGCGCTTTCATCGAAGATCACAAACGGCGACTATCGGAAAGGGCGCCTGGTGAAGAATGTCTGGATAGAGCGCTTTCGCCGGGGCAAGTGGTCGGATCAGACGAGGCTGGAAGAAAAGCCATCGGTCGTGTCGCTCGAACCGAACGAGGCCACCGAATACGGCTGGCGGATCCCGGACGAGCAGCCGTTTGGAAAATACCGGCTGGTGATATTCACGAGCAAGGATTTTTCCATTCCGCCGGTCTATTCTAACGAATTTTATATCAAGCACTGACATGCAATACTCGATTTCATTTCCGGAGGCGGGCGATACGCTGGCTCTGAGGCTTGGCGAGCTTGGGCTCCCTGCGCAGGTAGTGCTGACCGACAATGTGAGAACGATCCTCTCCATCAGGCGAGGCAAACCGGCGGCGTCTCTGCGGGTTCACAGGTGCTTCGCCTCTGCCCCCGACGAGGTGGTCGATGCGCTCGCGCGATTTATCCGTCGCGGCGACAAGGCTGCCAGGGCCGAGATCAGCAGGTTCTTCCGCGCGCAGCCGGAGATCGTTTCGCATGTCCCGCGCCGGCGCGCGATGGATATCAGGCCTTCCGGAGAACACCACGATCTTGCGGAGATACTCAGTGATATCAGCCGCCGCTTCTTTGACGGGGCTGTTGGCGCGAGGATCACATGGGGCCGTGGTCGCTTGAAGAGACCGAGGCGCGGACGACGCTCGCGCCATATAACCCTGGGCAGCTACTCCTCGAAGGAAAAACTGATAGTCATTCACCCGAACCTCGACCGGCCGCGCGTGCCGCGGCGCGTGGTCGAATCGATCGTCTTCCACGAGATCTGCCACGAGGTCGCCGGAGAGGCCCAAGGCGGCAAGCGGAGGCGCCTGCACACCAGGGAGTTTCGCGAGCTGGAGCGGGGCTATCCGCATTTTGCCCAAGCCGGGGAATGGGTGAGGAAGAATCTGGACTATCTCCTTAAAAATGAGCTGAAGAGTGAGAAGATAAAGGGAGGAAATAATTCCCTGTGAAAAAACGATTTGCCGACATAAATATCTTGAAAGGGATAGGCATTATCCTGGTCGTATGGGGACATATTGGCATCACTTGTTCGTACGATAGCGGGGCTTACCTGCCATGGTATGAGATCAAGAGTATAATTTATTCATTTCACATGCCGCTATTTTTTATAGTTTCGGGTTTTCTCGCGGCGTATTCTACTGAGAACAGGCAAATTGATTACCTTGCTTATGTAAAAAAAATTGTCCCCAGATTTGTCATCCCGTTTTTTTCTTTTTCACTCATTATAGCCACAGCTAAGCTTTTATCTGTTCATTTCTCACAATCGGGTCTGATGTACCCGGTAAGCGTTGGTACGATTTATTGGAATTTCATAAACCCCTATTTTGGATATGCTCCTCTGCTCTGGTTTATCTACACATTATTCATTATTCAGCTGGCATATCCATTGCTTGTTCGTTTGCTGGAGCATGATGCGCTTGTGCTCGTCATCTCGCTGCTCTTTACCCCATATGATTTGCCTGCCGTTTTCTGCATAGGCCCGGTTGTTATCCACCTGCCGTTCTTTGCCATTGGAAGCATTCTTTTTAAAACAAATTTCAGGCAGCCATCGATGAAAAAAATACACATCCTTTGGTCGTGTGTTGCAATTATGCTATTTGCAATGCTCCATGTATACTTCTGGCATGCTACTTTTTCATATTTTTTCTTGGGGTGTTTAGGGACATATGTCTGTTGGGTGCTTTCCAGTATGCTGGCTGAAATCAAATTATATTTTATGGAGTATATAGGGAAAATAAGTTTGGATATATATTTATGGCATACTACTTTCAACGGAGTCTTTCTATTTATGTTCTCAATAATTTTACCTGCAAACTCGTTTTGGCTTCTTGCGGTGACGGTGTGTTTCTCGATAGTTTTAGTGAACGTATGCCTGGCTAAGATTTTAGTCAGGTTTCCTAAGATATGCTATGCGCTCTATGGCAGGGCGGCTGAAGCTAACTCAATGTGAAAGTCGCAATGATTGACCTTGGGAGGCCGTATGATGTATGTCGTTGCGATCGCCGTCCTCGTGATTTTCTCCATCATTCTCACGAAAATAAGAGACGTATGCCGCAACGCCGCCCTCTTTAGAAATATTTGTAATTCTACTGTAATGCGCGGTTCAGAGGAGGCCCCTTTTGTCGAGTGGCTTCTCGAAAAGCCAAATCGAAATGAACAGAAAAACATCTTTCTGCAACTTATGACCGAACGAGGCCTTTCCAAGGCCCAATGCGCCGAATCGGTGGTTCGGTGTATTAAAAACTCACGGATGCCAGACGGAAAGCCGTTCGGCCAGCTGCTTTCGTTTGAAATCAATAGTCATGTTTCGCCGGATGATCCGGCGAAGGAGCTTCTCTCGGAGGCGAAGGCGAGATTGACTGCGCTGGATTGAGTTTTATATATTCCGTACCCAAATTTCCTCTTGTCCTTCGTTCCCGGCCGCCATATACACTGCTTCCATACCACTTAAAGGGGGGAATATGAACAACCTGGCTTACAGTTCGCAAAAACCGGAAGAAGTAGCTTCAAAGGTGGAGGAGTTGTTGAGGAAGGAGCTCAACTCACAGAGCCCGATACAGTATCAGATCGAGGATGAAGGCGCGAGCAGGACAAGCCTTGGCAGCATATTGAAAGAGAGCGCGGGCCTTCTGCTCGGCGGCCGGGAGGAAGTAAAGCTGTTCACAATCGTCTTCAATATAACGCAGCCGCGCCCGATTACGCTCAGAGTTCACTTGAACAAGCAGGGAATCGGCTGCCACGCAGGTTCGCTTTTGTACACGTCCAATATTTCCAAACCTGTGAGCGGCGAAGCCTCGCTCGAGGAACCGAAGATGCTGGGGGCGTCCAAATTCAAGGGGGCCACAGATGTGGCTGAAAAACTGAACGGCAATAAGGACCTCCTTAAATTATGCGGCAAATTCGCCAGGACCGAAGGCAACAGCGGCGGAATAAAGCTGACGGTGCCGCGCATCTGCAAGGTCGTGCCGGCGGGGGCGGGGACGATGCTGGTGATCAACACTTTGCCGAGGCCGACGTCGATGGGGTTTGGCGCCGCCATGGATGCCAAGGATTTTTTCAGCATCGCAGAGCTGGTGGAAAAAGCGCTGTAGCCGATAAGCTCATCAAAATTGAATATGGGTCACGGGCGTTGTGACTGTCGACCGGGAGGCTGGCGATGAATCTTACGGTCAAGGAACTTCCCGCCGGGACATCCAGGAAGAAGAATCCCGAAAACCTCAAATTCGGCGAGCTCTTTACAGACAGGATGTTCCTGATGCAATACGATTCCGGCGCCGGCTGGAGCGGCGCGAGGATCGAGGAGTTCCATAATTTTTCGCTCTCCCCCGCGACGATGTCGTTTCACTATGCGCAGGAGATCTTCGAGGGGATGAAGGCGTACAGGTTCAAGGACGGGAAGACGGCGATATTCAGGCCGATGGAGAACTTCAACAGGATGAACGCCTCGGCGGAGCTTCTGGGCATGCCTGGCTTCGACAGCGAATTCGTCCTCGGCGCGCTCCGGAAGCTCATCCGGCTCGAAGAGGGCTGGGTCCCGACCCAGCGCGGAACATCGTTGTATATACGACCCGTGATGATCGGCGTCGATCCCGTGATAAAGGTCCGTTCCTCCGATTCGTTCCTGTTCTACATCATACTCTCGCCGGTCGGGCCGTATTTCAGCGCAGACAGGACGATGTCGAGGATCATGGTCGAGGACAGATACGTCCGAGCGGTCAGGGGCGGGATCGGCTGTGCGAAGACGGGCGGCAACTATGCGGCTTCGATCCGCGCCGGGATGGAGGCCGCGAAGAAGGGATACGATCAGGTCCTCTGGCTCGACGGCGTCGAGAGGAAATACGTCGAGGAGATAGGCTCGATGAACATCTTCTTCGTGATCGACGGCGTGATCACGACGCCGGCGCTGAACGGCTCGATACTGCCCGGGATAACGAGGAAATCGGTCCTGGAGCTTGCAGCGAAGCTGGGCTACAAAACCAGCGAGCGAAACGTGGAGATCGGAGAGGTGATGTCGGGGCTCGCCGCCGGGCGCGTGAGCGAGATGTTCGGGACCGGCACGGCATGCGTGATAAATCCTGTCAGCACCATTTGTCACAAAGGCAAAGATTATACGGTGACGGATGAGCCCGGAAAGTATTCCAGTATCCTGCACGAATACCTCACCGGCATCCAGCATGGGGATAAGGAAGATATCTTCAACTGGATGATGATCGTCTAGTGCAGCGTCAAATAAATTCTTTTATACTGCGTTGCCCTCCTCGCGAGACCCTCAACGTACACCCAAGTACGCCTCGGGCCTCACTCGTCGGGCGCCTTGTCTAAAAGAATTTCTTTGACGCTGCTATCATGGATTAAATTTACAGCACACTAGCAGGCTGTTTGTTGCCCGGATGCATAATCGCAAAAACCCCTTGCCCGGCACCATCCAGCGATGTACATCCCTGTCGTTTTGAGATGCTGCGATTTGATAATATCACGCCAGAGGCTCTAAGAAAGGGTTCGCTATGGAGAAGGGTTTTGATCTGGGACAGGCGATAGCGGAGGCGAACCGCTGCCTGCTCTGCCACGACGCCCCGTGTTCCAGGGGCTGCCCATGCGGGACCGATCCTGCGGCCTTTATAAGGAAGCTCAGATTCAGAAACATCAAGGGGGCAATTCGCACGATCAAACGGAACAACATCCTCGGCGGCGCTTGCGGAGTCCTGTGCCCGAGCGCACGCCTTTGTGAGAAGGAGTGCAGCGCGGCGGGGCTCGACAGGCCGATACGGATATCCAGGCTGCAGAGGTTTCTCGTCGAGCATTCATGGAAGATCGGGTTCGACGCCTTTGAGAAGCAGGCGCCCGTGAAGGCCAGGGTCGCGGTCGTGGGTGCAGGACCTGCCGGGATCAGCTGCGCTGCGGGGCTTGCGAAGGCTGGTTTCAAGGCGACGGTTTTTGAGGAGAAGGCAGAGGCAGGGGGCGTCCTCCGCTACGGCGTTCCCGCCCACCGGTTTTCGAAGGATTTTCTGAAGAGGGAATTGCACGACCTCAAGGTTCTGGGCGTCAAATTCCGATGTTCCTCCCCCGTCCGCGGAAAGGGGGCGATCGCCAGACTCCTCAACCGCGGTTACAAGGCGGTCTTCATAGCGACCGGCCTTTGGCAGCCGGTCAGGCTGAAAGGCTCAGATGGCAAAATGAAAGGCGTCTTTGACTCGGTGGAATTCCTTGAAGCGATAAACGGCTCGCGGCTGACGAAGTTGAGGTCCGCGATCAAGGGTAAGGTCGTGGCGGTGATCGGAGGCGGTTCGGTCGCCATCGACTGCGCAGAATCCGCGCTGCTGCTCGGGGCGCGCGATGTGTATCTCGTATATCGCAGATCGTACAGCCAGATGCCGGCCGAGGAGAATGAGAGGATCCGCACCTTGGGTTCCGGAGTCCATTTTCTGCTCCTCAATCAGCCGGCCGGTTACACAGTCGGAAAAAAGGGAGAGCTGTCGGGCGTGAGGCTTTTGAGGACGAGGCTTGGCAAGATGGATGCCTCCGGCAGGAGACGGCCTGAGCTGATACCCGGGTCGGAGTGGACGCTTGGCGCGGGTGCGGTGATCGAAGCGATCGGCAATCAGGCGTTCGATGGTTCTCCAGTATTGTACCCTGATGTCCGGGTGTCGAAAGACAGGCTCATCATCGCAGATGCGAAGACCGGGAAGACATCCGCGAAGGCGATATTTGCCGGCGGAGATATCGTCAGGGGGCCTGGCTTGGTAGCGGAGGCGGTAGGCGACGGGAAGATCGCCGCGGCGGCGATCGAGGAGGCACTCTCATGAAAAGGCACCCCGATCTGTCCGTGAATTTCTGCGGTGTCAGGTTCAAGAATCCATTCATGCTCTCTTCATCCCCCGTCTCCAATACGGCCGAGATGGTGGGGAGGGCGTTCGACGCCGGGTGGGCCGGAGTCGCTTACAAGACGCTGACGACCGGGCCGACCAAAATCATCCATCCATCGCCCAGGATGCATGGCTACAATTACGGAGACAAGAGGCTCATCGGCCTGCAGAACGTCGAACAGCCATCCGACCGCGCTCTGAAGGAGAACCTGGCGGATCTCGCGCTTCTGAAAAAACGCTGGCCGGATCATGTGCTGATGGCGAACATCATGGGGTTCTCGACCGGGGAATGGGTCGAACTCGCCAAGGCGTGCACCGGCGCCGGCGCGGACATGCTCGAACTCAACTTCTCGTGTCCGCACATGACCGTCGAGGGCTCCGGCTACAAAGTCGGCCAGGCGTTCGAGCTGTTGTGCCGTTTCACCGAGGTGGTGCGCAAAGCCACGAGCATCCCGATCGTCGCCAAGATGACGCCGAATATCACGGACATGACGGTGGCGGCGATGTATGCCAAAAAGGGCGGGGCTGACGGGATATCCGCCATCAACACGGTCAGGGGAATATCCGAGATCGGCCTCGGTGATCATATACCGATGCCAAACGTCGCAGGCAAGGGCGCGATCAGCGGATACTCCGGACCCGCGTGCAAACCTATAGGGCTTCGTTTCATCGCCGAGCTGGCGCAGGATGGGGAACTCAATCTGCCATTGTCCGGAGTCGGCGGCGTTGAAACGTGGGTCGATGCCCTGGAATATATCCTGGTCGGCGCGACGACGGTCCAGGTGACGACCGGCATCATCCACTACGGATACCGCATCGTGGAGGACATGATCGAAGGCATGTCGGATTACATGGATGGCAAGGGGATTGGGAAAGTATCCGATCTGATAGGCATGGCGCTTCCGAATCTCTGCAACACGGGCGACTTCGACTTGAGCCGGAAGGGAGCCGCAAAATACGATATGGAAAAATGTATCGGTTGCGGGCAGTGCTATACAGTCTGCAGGGACGCCGGCGGACAAGTCCTCGGATGGGATGCGAAGAAGAGGTGGCCGGTGACGGATGACGAGAAATGTTTGAGCTGCATGATCTGCAGCTTCGTCTGTCCTGTGGATGGGATGATCGAGTTCAAACCTCATCAGGCGAACCCCATCAGACGGAGCGGATTTGGGGAATAATGCAGAATGAACAGCTGGTGCCCACGACGATGCCTAAACCCTGGCGCCCAACCGCAAAAAACCCCTTGTCCTTCGCCCCCAGCCACCATATATACTATTATTATTTTGAGACAGTTCCTATTGTATAGGAGATTCACAATGAGTTTAACTAAATTGAATTGCGAAAAGTTTACTGCTTTTGAAAAGCTCACGCTGGACTTCTCGCCCGGCATCAATGTCTTTGTTGGCGCAAACGGAACCGGCAAGACGCATTTGATGAAGATTGCGTATGCCGCTTGCGACATCACAAAGACAAAGATAGATTTTGCCGAGAAACTCTCTCGTGTATTCTTGCCTTCAGGTCGGGCGCTCGGGCGGTTGGTAAAGCGGCACAAGGCGAGTTCGCGTGGAATGGTGGAAATTCATCGTGTCGACTCCAAATTGCGGGTTTCGTTTTCAAATCATGCCGAAAAGGCCGATTCGGCGACAGTGACCGGTAAAACGGAATGGATGTCGAGACCGATGGAAAGCGTTTACATTCCCGTCAAAGAGATGTTGTCCAATGCTCCGGGATTTCGTTCGCTCTACAACCAGCGCGAGATTCATTTTGAAGAGATATACGCGGACATTCTCGACCGTGCGGACCGCCCTCCCTTGCGCGGGCCGGTGGACAGGGCCAGAAAAGATCTTCTCTCCAAGTTGCAGAAGGAAATTGATGGGAAAGTTGTGGTCAAGGAGGAGGAGTTCTTCCTGAACAACAGGCAAGGTAATCTGGAGTTCACCCTGCTGGCGGAAGGAATGCGGAAACTCGGTTTGCTCTGGCTTCTCATTCAGAACGGAACCTTGCTGGACGGCTCGGTGCTGTTTTGGGACGAACCGGAAACAAACCTCAATCCCAAGATGTTTGGCGTGCTTATGGAAATTATCCTACAATTGCAGCGGTCGGGCATACAGGTGTTCATGGCAACCCATGATTATGTAATTCTCAAGGAACTTGACCTTAGGAAAAAGGAAGCGGACAAGATTGTTTATCACTCCTTGTATGGCGATGACACCGGACAGATTAAGTGTCAAACGGCCACCCGATACCTTGATATTCATCCGAACGCTATCGCGCAGACCTTCGCTGATCTTTACGACCGGGAAGTGAAACGGACGATGGGAGGGAGTGCGCAATGACCACGACGATCACCGAAGGCGATCTCCAAATACTGTTTCCAACCGGGGTCAGCGCTCGGAAGTTCGACGATGACCATCACGGCCTTGCCCATTGCATGAAGGCGGTAGACTTCATTGTGGAGCTCAATGACCGTTATCTTTTCATTGAGTTTAAAGACCCACAGCACCCGAACGGTCGGCAAAAGGATCGGGACAAGTTCATCCAGGAGTTTCTCGCAGGAAAAATCGACGAAGATTTCAAATACAAGTACCGTGATTCATTCCTTTACGAATGGGCTTTGGAGCGGGCCAACAAGCCCATTTACTACTATGTTTTGGTGGCCATGGACACGTTGACCGACGCCGACTTGATGGCTCGCACAGACGACCTGAAACGAAAGCTGCCGCTCGAAGGCCCACCGTCAGGCGCATGGAAACGAAGAGTCGTGGCTGGTTGTGCCGTCTTCAATATGGCCACATGGAACAAGCATTTGTCGTCGTATCCGGTCTCACGAATGTCGCTTTGAGTGAGTAACCCTGAACATCGGGACCGATGTGGATGCAAATTCGCAAATTCGGGAAAATTCGGGGGACACGACACCTATAGAAATTCGCAAAAGTAACGGATAGGGGGCGTCGAGCGGCCTCTTGAGGCGCCGAAATCAGAAGCCGTAAAGGCTCGGCGCCGAAAGGGCAGGCGGTGAGCTGGCGTCTGAGGCGAGCCGCCGAAGCGAGATGCCCCTTGTCCGTTACTTTTGCGAAGCTCAATAACTCCCTCCCCAATTATCTCCTTATGCCTTCTTGACTATCTTAAAGGACCTCTCCTCGAGGACTTCGCCGCTGGTCGTGATGATCTTCACACGAAGGTCGGAGTGATTCGCATCGATCACCGCGAACGTCGGCGGCATTCCCCTGTCCTCCTCCGCCTTGAGGTGCCCCGGGTTCACGATGATCAGGCCGTCGGCCGCCTCCTCGACCCGGCAGCGATGGGTGTGGCCGTGGAGGAGGACGTCCGCGCCGTAGCGGCTGTGCGCTAAGCCGGGGTCCGGGTCACCCCGGCTGTCATGCGGATCGCGGCTCGGCGTGTGGCTTATGAAAAAAGTGATGCCGCCGAAATCCTCTATGCGGCGGTGCGCGATCGCAGGCACCTTCCATGCAACCTCGAAGAGGCCGGGCACCGCCACCAGGGTGCGGCCGTGCGCATTCAGCTGCATCGTATCGGCATAGTCATCGCCCAGATGGACAATCGCCTCCACGCCATGCTCGCCCACCATGGCATCCGCAACCCGCTGCATTGCATCCAGCCTTCCGTGCGTGTCGCTCATCACACCGATGCGCATAGATGCCTCCTTGGGAAATAAACGGCTTCAAGCCAATACGCATGGCGTCATGCGGTTTGACGCGGTGCGCAGGGGGCAAAGACCAGGAGACAGCGCTCCTCGCCCCCTCGGAGCCGATAGGGGTGAGTGCCATCCAGGGCTATTGTGTTTGTAGCGATTCTTGGAGCGGCGGCCTCGAGCTCCTCGTGCCATTGTTTTCCCTTCATCGCGATGCATCGCCCTCCGTCGGCGATGTAGGGCAGCGCGATCTTCAGAAATTTGGCGAGATCCCATGTCGCCCGGGAGACGACGAGGTCGAAGCGGCCGAGCGCGGCGACAACGGACTTGTCTTCCGCGCGTCCCCTGACGGCGCGGATGCCTGTAAGGCCGAGCCTCCTGATCGCCTCGTCGCAGAACGACACCTTCTTGCGGGTGGAGTCCAGAAGGGTCACTTCGATGTCCGGCCTTGCGATCTTCAAGATGATGCCGGGTATCCCCGCGCCGGTTCCGATGTCCAGGAGCGTTTTCGCGGCGCCCAGATGGGGGAGGATGGGCAAGGCATCTTCCAGGTGCTTGTCGCGGAAGGCCTCCCAGCCCTCGATCGCCGTCAGGTTGATCTTGCGGTTCCACTGTTCGAGGATCTCAAAATATTGGCGGATGAGATCTTTCATCGTCAGAGGGTAAACGAGAGGCCTTCCTTTGCGAGCTCCACAGCGAGCGCCGGCTGCGATCTGCGCGCGATGGCGCGGGCCTTCTTCAATACGCGACCCAGATGCCGGTCGTC
This sequence comes from Pseudomonadota bacterium, assembly GCA_043798915.1. Taxonomy (GTDB): domain Bacteria; phylum UBA10199; class UBA10199; order 2-02-FULL-44-16; family JAAZCA01; genus JAZDOG01. The sequence goes on from JAZDOG010000020.1 coordinate 91,960, forward strand.
ATCGCCGGGATCGAAATGGAAAAGGAAGAGCTTCTTCACGCCGGCCTCTTTTGCGAGCTCGATCGGATAGGTGAACGGGCTGTGCCCCCAGCCGCGGTGGCAGGGATAGGTTTCCGGGCTGTATTGCGCATCGTGGATGAGGATGTCCGCGCCGTCGATCCATTCGATGGTGCGGCGAAGCTCCGGGCCCTTCACCGGCTCGTTGTCGGTGACGTACACGAGCGATCTGCCGTCCTTGAAGGAGAATCGCCATCCGAAAGAGCCTCCCGGGTGATTGAGGGCCTTCGCATTCACTTCCACGTCGCCGATCCTGAAGCACCCCTCTGGGAGGGTCCTGAATTTGAGCCCGGCGGGAATCATTGAGAACGGGACCGGAAAGAACGGTGGGTTCACCACCCGCGACAGGGCGGCGCCGAATCCGAGCCGCCCGCCCTTGGGGCCGGCGATGGTGAAGCGGTTTTTTTTGCTGTAGAGCGGCTTGAAGAACGGCAGGCCGATGTAGTGGTCCCAGTGGAGGTGCGACAGGAGCAGGTGCGCAGCTATCGGTTTTTCACCGAAGCGCCGCGCGAGCGAAAGACCCAGGGGCCTGATCCCCGTGCCCGCATCGCAGATGATCAGCGCCTTGCCCGTTTTGATCTCCAGGCAGGCCGTGTTGCCGCCGACCCTGGCGGTAGAGCGGCCCGGAGTCGCTATAGAGCCGCGCACGCCCCAGAATGTGATCTTCGCGCATGCCATGATGCCTGAAAATACCACAATCGAGAGTGTAGTAAAATGCTAATTCCGTATCGACATCGCGTCCCGGTATCATTATATTGCATGCCCATGGAAACTTTGAACGACATCTTCAGTTCGCTGGCAGGGCAGGGACCAACCTTGGCCGCTACTGCGGCGCTTTTGATCTACAAGTTTGCGGCCTCAAAGATCAAACGCCTGCCGATGCTGCCCGTGGGCCTTTTTATCCTCTACTGTGCGCTGGGCATCTTCCTTTCGGTCATGCCTGCGGATGCGGATGAAAAGGTGAGGCGTGCCATGGTCGTGGCCGTGACGGCGACGTTTGCCTGTGCGGTCGTGAGGCTCCTGTTCTTCATCTTCGCCGAATCGGTGTACAAGTGGCGGCGGCATGATGCGATCCCCAAGATCACGCGCGACCTGTTTCTCACCGTCTCCTACGCCATCATCGTCATCGTGGTCCTCAGCACGCGCGGAGGGGTCAATCTCGTGGGCCTCATCACAACGTCTGCGGTCCTCACCGCTGTCATCGGCTTGGCTGCGCAAAACGCCCTCGGCAACCTCTTCGCGAGCCTTTCGATACAGCTCGAAAAACCCTTTCGGATCGGCGACTGGATCCAGTACAAGGAATTCATCGGGAAGGTGACCGGTGTCGGCTGGGAGGCGACGAGGCTCTCCACATTCGAGGACGAGACGGTCATCATTCCCAACCTCGATATCTCGAAGTCTGTGATCAGGAACTATTCCATCCCCACGACGCGCCATGCGATGAAGATAGAGGTCGGCGTCGAATACGGCGCGCGGCCGAACCTCGTGCGCGAGATTCTCCTCGGGGTGTGCGGCCAGGAACCGGCTGTCCTGAAGGTCCCATCTCCTGTCGTTCGCATAGCGAACTACGGCGACTTTGCGATCACCTACCAGATGAGGTTTTTCTACGAGGACTACGGCAACTCGCCCGACGTCAGGGCAGCTGTGATGAACCGCGTGTGGTACGCCCTTCGCCGACACAACATCCGGATTCCGTTCCCTGTCCGCGACATGCAGCTCAAGCATGTCGAGCGCCGCTTCGAGGCGAAGGGACAGGCGGAGCTTCGCGCGTCGGCTGTCTCGAAGCTGTCGGGCGTTCCGATCCTCAAGCCCCTGGCGCCCGATGCGATGGATTCGATCGCGGGCCACATGGCGATCGAGGAGTACGGCGATGGCGAGGCTATTGTGAGGCAGGGCGATGCGGGCGATTCCCTTTACATCATTCACCGGGGCGCCTGCGACGTGGAGGTTTCGGCCGCCGCGGGGCCGACCGCAAAAATAGCAACGCTTGCGCCGTCGGCATTTTTCGGCGAGATGAGCCTGCTCACCGGCGAGCCGCGCTCCGCAACCGTCCGAGCGAAGGGAGACACGACCGTATTCTCGATCGGAAAAGAAATCTTCAGGGATATCCTGGTGGCTCAACCGGAGATCTTCGGGGAGCTTGCTCGCGCGCTCGCCAGCCGCCAGACCGAAACCGCGGAGATCGTGGGCAGACAGCGCGAGGAACAGGATCGCCATGCATCCAGGCTCCTGGTCCGCATCAAATCTTTCTTCGGCATGGCAACGTGAAAGCTCGATTACAAGGGTTGTCATTCCCGCGAAAGCGGGAATCCCCTGAATTCAAGGGACCCCCGATTAAGGCCTCGGGGGTGACATTCGTTGTCGTGTGTATCTGAACGGTCACTTTTTTTCTTTTCTCCGAAAAGGGCAGGTTGCTCATGCCCTGATAACCTGCAGGCTCTTATTTTTCTTGATTTTCCCGTCGTCTCCGGCTTCAAATGGCCTCTTACAAACACTTTGCTGACTTAGACGACAGCTGAACCTTCTGCATCAAGGCTCTGTAGCTTGAGCTGCTCTTTGAAAATATAACAAAAATATTATGCTGTATTTTCAAGTAGTTATGCCCATTATCGATAGATTACTTTTATTCATCTCCACAACGTTTCAATTTAGAGCCCTTTTTTTATACGAACCTTTATGGCAAAAAATGCAAAAAACTCCATTATTTCAAGCAATTACAAATAGAAAAAACTTGACGGGGTAAGGTTTTTTCCGTTAAGTTGCCCATAAAGTGGGATGAAGTGGTAGAAAGTGTCTAAATAGTGAGTTTATAATATGTTTCGTGGGCGATACCAGCATCAGATCGATACGAAAGGACGGCTTTCCGTCCCATCCCGCTTTCGCGAGGTTTTGGCCTCAAACTATGACGAGCGGGTGATCGTCACGAACTTCGATCAATGCCTGTGGGCCTATCCGGCGCCCGAGTGGGCGGAACTCGAGAAAAAAGTGGGCGCCGCGCCGCAGTTCACCGAGGAGATCAAGGCATTCCAGCGGGTCTTCGTATCCGCGGCGGTCGAATGCCCGATCGACAAGCAGGGGCGGATACTCGTCCCGCCTTCGCTTCGCGAGTACGCAGGCATTGCACGCGATGTCGTCGTCGTGGGTATGACGCGCAGGTTCGAGATATGGGCGCGGGAGCGTTGGGACGTAGTCTTCCAGTCGGCGCAGACCAAGCTCGAAGGGCTGGGAGAACGACTGGCCAGCTTGGGGCTCTGACAATGTTTGAAGTGAATCACATTCACGGTATCTCGGTGGTTGGCCTTCAGGGCGAGCTCTCCCGCCGCAACGTGCACGTGCTCGAGTCGGTTCTGAGCTCCCTCTCAAAATGCGAACAGCGCAACGTTGTCCTCAATTTCTCGGAGCTTCGCCACCTCGACTACAGCCTCGTCCAGCGGATCGCCGAGAGGATCATCGAATTCCAGTGCGACGGCGGCGACCTCAAGATGGCCGCGGCCAGCGGCTACATCAAGGAGATATTCCAGGCCATGGGGCTGGCCGACCCAGTCTACGCGTCGGTCGAGGAGGCGCTCCTCGACTTCGTTGGCGATATCCCCGACGAGGACCCGCAATGATCGAAGCGCAGTGTGGCGCTGCTGCCTTCGAGTTTCATCTGCCGGTGATGGCGAGGGAAGTTGTCTCCCGGCTGGGTCTTAAAGCTGGCATGCGCGTCGTGGATTCGACGCTCGGCGGCGGCGGCCACGCGGCGGCGATCATCGAAGCGATATCACCGGGCGGAGAGTTCATTGGCATCGATCGCGATCCAGACGCAATCTCGGCTTCGATGGCGAGGCTTGAGGCGCCAGGTTCACGCATCCGCCTGATCAGGGGGAGGATGGGCGAGATGGGCACGATATTGAACGACAGCGGTTTCGAGTCGGTCGACGCCATCCTCGCCGATCTGGGCGTTTCGAGTTTTCAGCTGGACACCGCTTCCCGCGGTTTCAGCTTCGGAAAGGATGCCCCGCTCGACATGCGCATGGACCCGACATGCGGCGGAAACGCACTCGATCTCATCGCTTCCATGGATGAGGGGGAACTCGCCGCAATCATCCGCGAGTATGGCGAAGAGCGTTACGCAAGAAGGATCGCGCGCGCGCTTTCTAAAAAGAGCATCAGGACGACCGGAGAACTCGCTGCCGCGGTAGCGGCGGCTGTTCCGCCGCAAGCGAGGCACGGCAGAATTCATCCCGCCACGCGCACTTTTCAGGCGCTCCGTATCGCGGTCAACGACGAGATGGGGGAGCTCTCGCGCTTCCTCGAAACTGCGCCCGGGAAGCTTTCGGCGGGCGGCAGGCTTGCGGTCATCAGCTATCACTCGCTTGAGGATCGAAAGGTGAAACATTCATTCAGAGGCGCAGTGGCCCACGGCGGGTTTTCGCTGCCATTCAGGAGGCCCGTGATCCCCAATGATGAGGAGATCGCGGTCAATCCGAGGGCCAGGAGCGCGAAGCTGAGGGTCATGGAACGCATATGACAGCAGGCGCCAGCACAATATCCACGGCCGTTCCCATGTTCAGTGCCGTGCGGCATCAGCCGGTTGCGCCTAAGTCGGCCGCGGTCAGACGGAGGCACATCAGGCAGATCGCTATCCTGATCTTCATAGGGGTCGCCCTCTCGCTGCTCTACGTCTGGATCAGGATTCAGGTGATCCAGCTGGGCTACGAGGTGAGCCGGATACGCAAGGAGACGACGGAGCTCAAGGAGCAGAAGAACCGCCTGGATGCCGAGGTCGCATCGCTCAAGTCGCCGGACAGGCTCGAGGCGGTCGGCAGGGAGCGGTTCGGCATGCGCCTGCCCAGGAGCGACGAGATCGTGTTCGTGGGTGGATCGGGTAAGGATTGAGGATGCCTAAATTCAGGACGGTCGAAAAGAGCGACGACACCCGCACCGCGAAGAGGGTATTCGCGGTCGGCGCGGTATTCGCATGTTCTTTCGGAATCCTCGCCTGTCGCGCCCTCTCATTTCACCTCAAGGACAACGGAGAGATCGAGAAGGTGGCGATGCGCCAGTACCGCACGGCGGTCCACCAGAGCACGAGGCGTGGCAGGATTCTCGATTCGGCGGGCAGGGAGCTGGCGATCGATGCGACCGTGGAATCCATCTATGCGAATCCTCGCGAGGTGGACGACCCTGTCGAATTTGCGGACAAGCTCTCGAAGATGCTCAAGACCGACAGGCGAAAGCTCCTCGACAGGTTCACGGCAGGCAGAAAGTTCGTGTGGCTCAAGCGGAGGGCGGCGGATGCGGAGGCGGCGCAGGTGATGGGACAGAACTTCAAGGGTGTATATTCCATGAAGGAGAGCAGCCGCACATATCCGGGGAAGCTCCTCGCATCTGCGGTGCTCGGCGCCGTCGGGTTCGATTCGGCGCCGCTGGGCGGGATCGAGCTTTCGTACAACGGGGTGCTCTCCTCCACCACCGGCAAATCAGGCGATATGCGGAGGGACGCGCGCGGCCATCTGTACCTCTCGCCGACCGACGAAGGCCAGGAACAGAAGCTGGCGGACGTCGAACTCACGATCGACAGGACGCTTCAGTACATCGCAGAGCGAGAACTCGAGAAGGCGGTCGCCAAGTCGCACGCGAAGGGAGGCTCGGCTATCGTGGTGGACGTGGAGACCGGCGCGGTGATGGCGATGGCCAACTATCCCACGTTCGATCCGAACGACTATGAGAGCTACAGCCTCTCGAGCTGGAAGAACAGGTCGATATCGGACGCGTATGAGCCGGGCTCGACGTTCAAGACGGTCATTGTCTCGGCAGCGCTGGACGCCGGCCTCGTGTCTCCGGAGGACGTCTTCAACTGTGAGAATGGAAGCATCCGCATAGGGACGAGCATCGTGCGCGATGCGCATGCGCACAGCAAGCTCTCCGTCGCCGATATAATAAAATTTTCGAGCAACATCGGCGCGTACAAGGTCGAACAGCGGCTGGGTCCCAAGCGCGCCTACGAGGCGATAAGATCTTTCGGATTCGGAGGGACGTCTGGCATCGACCTGCCGGGCGAATCGGCGGGGCTTCTGACTTCGAGCAAAAGATGGTCGGAGGTGCAGTTCGCGACCATCGCGTTCGGCCAGGGGATAGCCGCCACTCCGCTTCAGATGATCATGTCCTTTGCAGCGATAGCCAACGGCGGGACGCTCCTCAAGCCCTACGTAGTGAAGAGGGTCGTGGGCGACGGAGGAGTGGAGCTCTACTCGAGGGGCCGAAAGGAGATAGGGCGGCCAATCTCGCCTGCCACCTCGAAGCTCATGGCTGGGCTCCTTGGGCGGGTCACAGAGAAGGGCGGGACCGGGACGCTCGCAGCCAGCCTCGAGTATCCGGTCGCTGGAAAGACCGGGACGGCGCAGAAGGCGGACCCGCGCACGGGCGGATACGCGCAGGGCAGATACTACTCGTCGTTCATCGGCTTCGCGCCCAGCGATGACCCTCGCATCGCGGTCTATGTGGGTATAGATGAGCCGGGCGGCGGCATGTACTACGGCGGCCAGGTGGCGGCGCCGGCCTTTCGCGATATCGTGGATGCGACTCTCCACTACCTCAAGGTCCCTGGGAGCCGGAGCGAGACATCGCCGTCGATCGAGGCGCAGATGCCCCCGAGGTCTGAGACCGCGGAGCTGGCGATGGTCGAGGCCGAGGAGGCCGAGCCGAGGCAGATCGTGCAGCATGGCGAGAGCTCATGGCGCCTCCCGGATTTGAGAGGGCTCACCATGAGGGGGGTCCTTGAGGCTGCGGGCGGGGTCGACATAGCATGGCGCTTCAGCGGGAGCGGTATAGCGGTCAACCAGCGGCCTGAGCCAGGGAGCATAGTTTCTGCAGGGGTTTCGTGCGACGTGGAGTTCAAACCGTTGATGTAGAGGAGACCGATGAGACTGCATGAACTCATCAGAGAAGTTGAATCCTGCGAGCTGCATGGCAGCGCCGACGTAGAGGTGTGCGATATCGCGTACCGCGCATCCGAGGCAAAGGCGGGCTCATGCTTTGTGGCCATCCGCGGGACGGTGGCCGACGGGCATGACTTCGCGGCCGATGCGGTGGAGAGAGGCGCCGTCGCCGTAGTTTCGGAGCGCCCCGCGGCGCTTGGCGGTGCTGCTGTCAATGTCGTCGTGAAAAACTCGAGGCAGGCGCTGGCCCGGATGTCGGCGGCCCTGTTCGGCAATCCATCGAAGGCGATCAAACTCGTCGGCGTCACCGGCACCAGCGGAAAGACGACGACGACATATCTCCTGGAATCGATCTTTGAATCGGCTGGCTTGAAGGCCGGCGTGATCGGCACTGTTGAGTATAAATATGGCGGAATCCGCGAGATCGCCCCGCATACGACGCCGGAATCGTATGAGTTGCAGAGGCTCCTGTCGCGGATGAAGGAGAGGGGCGTTGCGGCCTGCGCGATGGAGGTTAGCTCGCATGCGCTGGATCAGAACCGTGTTGACGCATGCCATTTCGATTGCGCCGTGTTCACGAACCTGACCCCAGAGCACCTGGACTATCATGCCGACATGGATTCGTATTTTGCGGCGAAGGCGACGCTCTTCGAGGATGTGCTCTCCAGGAGCGCCAAGAGCGGGGTCTTCGCCGCCATCAACGCCGGAGATCCCCGCAGCGCTGCGCTCGCGGACTGCTGCAAGGCGCCGGTGGTCCTCTATGGCCTCGATGGAGATTTCGATGTGAGAGGGACCCGCGTCTCCTCCGATGCGGGCGGGCTCAAGATGCGCGTCGATACGCCTCAAGGTTCGTTCGACTGCTCCTCAAGGCTCTGCGGCCGCTTCAACGCGGAGAACATCCTGGCGGCGGTGGCCGTGGCGGGCCGCATGGGGATCGGCATCGATGCCATGCGCGCCGGGCTCGCCTCTGCCCCTGTCGTGCCGGGCCGCTTCGAGGCGATCGCAAACAGCCGGAGGATACTGGCGCTCGTCGACTACGCGCACAAGCCCGATGCGCTCGAGAAGGTGCTCTCCTGTGCGCGCGAGCTGGTGGATGGAGACGGCGGCCGGCTGATAGTCGTCTTCGGCTGCGGCGGCGACCGCGACCGAGGCAAGCGCCCCCTCATGGGGCGCACTGCGGCTCGCTTTGCTGACATCGCGATCGTCACGAGCGATAACCCGCGCACCGAGGATCCAGCCGCTATTATCGACGAGATCATGCCGGGCGTGAAGGATGCGGCCCATCCCCTCAAGGACGGCCGCGGCTACGAGGTGATTCCCGACCGCAGAGGCGCGATAGTTCGGGCGGTGGAGATAGCGAAGAGAGGCGACGTGGTCATCGTGGCCGGCAAGGGCCACGAGGATTATCAGATAATCGGGACGAAGAAGATCCCATTCGATGACAGGGAAATCTTAAGGGAGCTATTGGCCTGACTATGAAATTCACACTGGGAGAGATAGCGAAGGCGACGGGGGGGATGGTCCATGGCGATCCCGCGCTCAAATGCAGCGGCGTCTGCATCGATACGCGGAAGCTGGCCAAGGGAGAACTCTTCGCCGCCATCCGCGGCGCCCACTTCGACGGACACGATTTTCTGGGCGATGCGCATGCCGCAGGTGCGGCGGCGCTCCTGGCCGGCTGCGGGGTGAAGATTCCCAAGGGCGCTGCAGCGGTGGAGGTCCAAGATACGGTAAAGGCCATGGGCGACATCGCGTCGTGGTGGAGGGGTCGCTTCGCTGTGCCATGCGTTGCGATCACCGGCAGCAACGGCAAATCGACGACGAAGGAGATGACCTCATCCGTGGCCGGCGTCCTGGGGCCGGTCCTCAAGACGGAGGGCAATTTCAACAACCTCATCGGGCTTCCTCTCACTATCTTCCGCTGGAATGATTCAAGCCGCGTGGCCATCCTCGAGATGGGGATGAACGCCCCGGGCGAGATTCGGCGCCTGACTCAGATTGCGAGGCCGGACGTAGGGCTGATTACCAACATCACGGCCGCGCACTTGGAGAAGCTGGGCAGCGTGGAGGCGGTGGCGGAGGCAAAAGGGGAGCTCTTCGAGGCCATGGGCGAATCCGGGATTGCCGTGGTGAACGGCGAAGACCGCTGGGCGAAAGAGATGGCAGCTAAACACCGGGGAAAGAAGATCGTCTTCGGGATGCAGAACGGATCGGACGTCCAGTTTCTCCATATGGATATGGAGGGCCTGGATTCGATGGATCTCTCGATAGCCGTGATGGGCAAGGAATATCGCCTCGCCCTGCCGGTGCCCGGAGCGCACAACGTCATGAATGCGCTGGCCGCCGTCGCCGCAGGCTTGGCGCTCGGGATCGATCCGGCAAAGGCCGTGGAGAGGATCGAGGGATTCCGGCCGATGGCGATGCGTATGGAGCGGATCCAGCTCGCAAACGGCGTGCGCGTCGTCAACGACTCCTACAACGCAAACCCGGAGTCGATGCGCGCCGCGTTCCGCACCGTCGGATCCGCCAAGCGCGCGGGGCGGTTCATCGCGGCGCTCGGCGACATGCTGGAGCTGGGAGAGGCTTCTTCCGAGCTCCACAAACAGGTCGGGGAAGCGGCGGCCTCGATGGGAGTCGAACGCCTCTACGTCATGGGCGACTTCGCCTCCGACACCGCCAGCGGCGCAATAAGCGGTGGGCTGGACGACTCTGATATCGTCGTTTGCGACGGCGGCACCGGGCAGGTGGCCAGGCTCCTCGAGGAGGAGGTTCGCGCCGGCGATGTGCTGCTCGTCAAGGGATCGCGCGGAATGAAAATGGAAAGGGTCGTCGAGCACCTGAAAGAAAATATAGGGATGGGATGACGTAAATTTTGGATTTCAGATCCGGGAGATGCGATGCTCTACTATCTATTGTATCCGCTGCGCGACGACATCAGCGCGTTCAATATCTTTCGATATATAACGTTCAGGACGTTCATGGCCACGTTCACCTCTATGGCCATATATTTCATATACGGCAAAAAGATGATCGAGGTCATCGTCCGGCGCCAGTTCTGGCAGACGGTCCGCAGCGACGGCCCGGTCACGCACATGGACAAGCGCGGGACCCCGACGATGGGAGGGATTCTCATCTGGCTCTCCGTCTTCGCCTCCACCCTCATATGGTCGCGCTTCGCGGAGCCGTTCGTCGTGATCTCAATGGCTGTCATCGTCTCCTTCGGCGGCATAGGTTTCATAGACGACTACAGGAAGGTGATCCTCAAGGATGCGAAGGGGCTCAAGGCCCGTTACAAGTTTCCGCTGCAGCTCGCCGCCGGCGTCCTCGCCGCCCTCGCGCTCTTCGATATCCTCGGGCTGTCGAGCACGCTCTCGGTCCCGTTCTTCAAGAATTTTGCTCCGGATTTGGGATGGGGCTACATTGCATTCGCGACGCTCGTGATCGTTGGCGCGTCGAACGCCGTGAACCTGACCGACGGGCTCGATGGGCTGGTGAGCGTGCCGTCGATGGTGGCGTTTCTGGCGTACGCTATCCTGGCGTATGTCGCAGGCAACGCGGTGATAGCCCGCTACCTGGCGGTGCAGTCGGTCCCGGGCAGCGGCGAGCTGGCTGTGATCTGCGGCGCAGTGGTCGGGGCCTGCACGGGTTTTCTCTGGTACAACGCGCACCCCGCGTCGATCTTCATGGGGGACGTCGGCTCCTTGCCTCTCGGCGCGCTCCTCGGATATGTGGCGGTGGTGACGAAGACCGAGATGCTCCTGCTCTTTATCGGCGGCATCTTCGTGCTGGAGACGATATCAGTTATCACGCAGGTAGCGTCGTTCAAGCTCACCGGCAAGCGAATATTCAGGATGGCGCCGCTCCACCATCACTTCGAACTCAAGGGCTGGGCCGAGTCCAAGGTGATCGTGCGCTTCTGGATCATTTCGATCATCCTGGCGCTGGCGAGCCTGGCGACGCTAAAATTGAGATGAAGATAACACACCCCTCCCCTTTGTAAGGGGAGGATGGGTGGGGTAGATCGTGGTCTACCTCCCCTGGCCCCTCCTTACAAAGGAGGGGGAAAAGAATTCATAATTATGCGAACTCTTAAGGGAAAAAAAGTTCTGGTGCTGGGGTTGGGCAAGTCCGGCGTGGCTGCGGCGCGCCATCTCGCGGGAGAAGGCGCGACAGTCGTCGCTGCGGACTTGAAGTCCGCAACAGAGCTTGGGAGCCAGATGAAGGCGCTCGCGGGCCTGCCGATAGCATTTGCCCTTGGCCGGCACGAGCCGAATATCTTCGACGAGGCGGAGGTCATCATCATAAGCCCCGGGGTTCCGTTCGATCTCCCTGAGCTCCTCCGCGCGCGATCCAGAGGCGTGTCAGTGATGGGCGAGATGGGGCTCGCCGTCCGCCTCATAGACCGGCCGATAGTGGCGGTGACCGGCACCAACGGAAAGACGACGACCACAACGCTCATCGGCCACCTGCTGGAAGGCGCGGGCTTGAAGCCTTGCGTCGCCGGCAACATCGGGACGCCGCTTCTCGATGTGGTGGATGATGCGCGCCGCTCCGATGCCGTCGTCCTTGAAGTGTCGAGCTTTCAGATAGAGACGGCGCCGTCGCTTTCACCGCGGATAGCCGTATGGCTCAACGCGACTCCAGACCACCTGGACCGCCACCTGACGTTCGATGCCTATGTCGCCTGCAAGGCCAAGCTCCTGGCGCGGGTCTCGGTCGGCGGGTGGGGGATATATAATGCCGCAGACGATGCAGTCTCTCAGGCAGTCGTGACATCCTCGGCCAAATTGATGCCGTTCGACGCGACGGGCCGCCTGATGGGCAAGGAGAGCCAGGGTCCCTGCGCATGGTTCGGCGGGGGCGACCTCTGCGTGCGCGCAAAGGGGGAGGAGCCGAACCGCTATCCGCTGGGGGATGTGAAGCTCGAGGGAATACACAATCGGGAGAACATGCTCGCTGCCCTCTCCGCTGCGGAGCTCTGCGGCGCAGATCCGGAGGATTTGAGGCGCGCGCTGGAGACCTTCAAGGGGCTTCCCCATCGCGTGGAACTGGTGGGGGAGCACAGGGGCGTGCGTTTCTACGACGACTCGAAGGGGACGAACGTCGGTGCCACCTCAAGGGCCATCGAGGGCTTCGCGGAGCCGGTGGTGCTGATAGCCGGCGGGCTCGCCAAGGGGGCGGACTTTGCGCCTCTCGCGCCGTCGGTGCGCGAACACGTGAAGATGGTCGTTCTCATAGGGCGCGACGCTGATCTCCTGGAGAAGGCGCTCAAGGGGAGCACGGAGATCATCCGGGCATCCTCCATGGACGATGCGGTGCGGCAGGCATTTAGCGCCGCACAGCCGGGCGACGTCGTGCTCCTGTCGCCGGCCTGTGCGAGTTTCGATATGTTCCGCGATTATGCCGATCGCGGGGAGGCATTTTGCCGAACCGTGCAGCATCTGAGCAGCGCCGCCAAAGAGCGAAGGTGATTTTTTATGGACAGCTGCGATTATCAGAGAGTTCATTTCGATTCATGGCTCCTCTTCGCCGTCGTGTTGCTGGTGGGGCTGGGGGTCATTATGAACTACAGCGCGAGCGCCGTGCTGGCGCAGGAGCGCTATGGCGACGGTTACTATTTCCTCAAACGCACCATGGCGTTTGCGTGCCTGGGGTTTTTGGGGATGGCCGCGGCTGCGCGCTTTTCATATGGCCGGTATCGCGTGGCGACGTACCCGATACTGATAGCGGCGCTGGCGATGATGGTCGCCGTGTTCATCCCTGGAGTCGGCAGGACGATCGGCGGTGCGACCAGGTGGATCGGGGTTGGGCCCTTCAGGATTCAGCCCTCAGAGATAGCGAAGATGGCCATGATATTATTCCTGGCGTATTCGCTCGAAAAAAAGGCCAAGAAGATAAAAAGTTTCAGGGTGGGGTTCCTGTCGCATCTCCTCATCATGGGCATGGTCTCGGGATGCATCCTCTATCAGCGCGATCTTGGCGCTGCCGCCACCATCGCGATGATCACGTGGTTCATGATGTTCGTGGCCGGAGTTCGCCTTCCGTACCTCTTCGGAATGCTGGGGGCGGCGCTCCCGCTCGTCATCATGCTCGTTGCCGGAACCGGCTACAGGCGCAGGAGGATGCTGGCTTTTATGAACCCGTGGAGCGACCAGTACGGCTCCGGCTTCCAGATAATACAGTCGTTCGTCGCCTTCAACGAGGGAGGCTGGTTCGGGAGGGGATTGGGCCAGGGCCAGCAGAAGCTCTTCTACCTCCCCGAGGCGCACACCGACTTCATCTTTTCTGTCGTCGGCGAGGAGCTGGGGCTCGTGGGAGTGGGCCTTATCATCGCCCTCTTCACATTCTTCTGCTACCGTGGGTTCCGTCTGGCGCTCGACGCGCCGGATTTCTTCGGCCGCTATCTGGCAATCGGATGCACTCTCCTCATCGGGCTCGAGGCGGTGCTCAATATGGGTGTGGTGATGGGCCTTTTGCCGACGAAGGGGCTCACGCTTCCGTTCATCAGCTATGGCGGATCATCGCTCGTCGTGTCGCTCGTCGCGGTGGGTGTGCTGTTAAATGTTTCGACGTACAGGAGGGTTGAGAGGCCGTGGTAAATGGAACGGACATATTGATCGCCGCTGGCGGCACCGGGGGGCACCTCTTCCCCGGCATCGCGATCGCGGAGGAGATGAGGAGGAGGAACGGGTCTCTCCGCATCCTCTTTGCCGGGACCGGGCGCGGCCTCGAAGCGACGCTCTGCCCGAAGCTGGGTCTTCCTCTCATCCTCATGGGCTCATCGTCCATCAAGGATCGAAAGGGGATCGCGAGGATCGCCGCATGGGGACGCCTCCCGCTATCGGTCATGCGTGCGATCTCGATACTTAAATCCCAGGGCCCCAGACTCCTCGTGAGCGTCGGCGGATACGCGGCGGGTCCTCTCTCGCTTGCGGCATGGCTCCTCCGCATCCCGTTTGTCCTCATCGAGCCGAATGCGATCGCGGGGCTCACCAACCGCGTCATAGGAAGATTCTGCCGCCGCGCCTTCGTCCAGTTCGCGGAGGCCTGTTCCTTCTTCCCCGCAGGAAGAGCGATCGTGACCGGCAATCCGGTGCGGAGCGAGGTGCTCTCTGCCAGACGCGAGCGTGCGCACGCGGATGGGCCGCTGACCGTCTTCGTCTTCGGGGGCTCGCAGGGAGCTCTGCGGCTCAACCGGGCGATGCTGGACGCCGTCGCGCTCATGGGCGCGGAAAAAGAAAAAATTCGTCTGATACACCAGACTGGTTCGAACGACGATGTGAGGACGATCGAGCGCGTTTACAGGGATGCGGGCTTTGCCGCGACGGTCTTCCCGTTTGCCGAACGGATATGGGAGCATTACGCCAGGGCCGATCTCGTGGTTGCCAGGGCCGGAGCTACGACGGTCGCGGAACTCTCTGTCCTCGCATTGCCTTCGATACTCGTGCCGTATCCGTTTGCGGCCGACGACCACCAGCGGGCCAACGCCCGCGGGATGGCAAGGCTGGGCGGCGCCGTCGTGATCGACGACGGCGAATGCACGGGAGAGAGGCTCAAGCAGGAGCTGATGGATTTTGTCGACAGGCCGTCGAGGCTCGACGCCATGCGCGCCGCGCTCAAGTCTGCCGGCAGGCCGGATGCGGCGCAGAGGATCGTGGATGAGAGTTTCAAGCTGATGTCATGACATGCAGGAAAATCAGGAGAAAAAAGATGTTCAAGAAATATCAACAGATTCATTTCGTGGGGATCGGCGGCATCGGGATGAGCGGCATCGCCGAAGTCCTGCTCAATCTGGGATATCGCGTGACCGGCTCGGATATCAAGGCCAGCGACACCACGAAGCGTCTTGCAAAGGGGGGCGCGCGCATTTTCAAAGGGCACCGCAGGCAGAACGTGGATGGCGCGCATGCGGTCGTTGTCTCCTCCGCCGTGGCTCAATCGAACCCCGAGGTGAGGGAGGCGATCCGGAAGGGTGTGGCGGTGGTGCCGCGCGCCGAGATGCTGGCCGAGCTCATGCGTCTCAAGTACGGCGTGGCGGTCGCCGGCACGCACGGCAAGACCTCGACGACCTCGCTCATCGGCTGCGTCCTGGATTGCGCGGGTCTGGACCCCACTCTCATAATAGGCGGAAGGGTGAACAGCCTCCGCTCCAATGCGAAGCTGGGAAAGGGAGAGTTTCTCGTCGCCGAAGCGGACGAATCGGACCGATCGTTCTTGAAGCTTGCTCCCACGGTCGCGGTCATCACGAACATCGATCCGGAACACATGGAGAACTACCGCGGATTCTCCGACATGAAGCGCGCGTTCATCGAGTTTGCGAACAAGGTCCCGTTCTATGGCTCGGTCATCGCCTGCAGCGCGCATCCGGTCGTGGCTGGGATACTCCCGTCGATCACCAGGCCCTGCGTCACATACGGCGGCCGTGGGGCGGACTACACGGCCCGGAACGTGATGCAGGAGGGAGAATGCCTCTCGTTCGAGGCGCTCTATCGCGGCGAGCCAATTGGAAACGTGGGCCTTAAGATGACCGGCTCGCACTATGTGCTGAATGCCCTGGCCGCGATCGCAGCGTGCCGCCAGCTCGACATCCCGTTCGCGACGATCCGCAAGGCGTTCAAGGGATTCAAGGGTGTGGCGAGGCGCTTTCAGATTTTGAGGAGGGACGGGCCGCTGGTCGTCGACGACTATGCGCATCACCCGGTGGAGGTCGCTGCGACGATCTCGGCTGCGCGCATGGGATGGCCGGAGAGAAGGATCACGGCAGTCATTCAGCCGCACAGGTATTCCAGGCTCGCGCTTCACTTTGATGCCTTCGTGAAATCGCTCGGGGGCGCCGATGCCGTCATAGTTATGGATGTTTATCCTGCGGGCGAGCGCCCGCACAAGACATACACAGGGGAGAGACTATGGAAAGAGGTGTGCAGGAAATACCCGAAGAAGATGGTCGCGTTTGCGCCGGCGGGGCAGGATGTGATGACGACTCTCGCGCCCTGGTGCAGGAGGGAGGACGTGGTCCTCTTCCTGGGGGCGGGGAGTGTCACACAGACGGCGAGGGCTTTTGCGAAGAGCCAGACTTCTCCGGCTTGAACCCGAGGCTTAAGGCTAGGTTCGAACGGAAGCGGGAGGAACTGATCCGCATGACGCGGGAGCAGAAGGATGAGCTCGTGCGGCTGCTTCCTGAGGCGAAGGTGAGCTTCGACGAGTCGATGTCCGGCCATTGCTCCATCGGCGCCGGAGGCCCGGCGGAGGCCTTTGTCGTGGTGGAGAAGATCGATGAGCTGAAGAGAGTCATCGAATGGAGTTCGGAAAAGAATATCGATTATCGCTTCTGGGGCGGCGGCGGCAACATGCTCGTCCGCGACGGCGGCGTGCGCGGCCTCGTCATAAAGCTCGGCGAAAGCTTCAGCTCGATCGAGGTGGAGCGCGAATCGGGCAACGATGTATTCGTGAAGGCGGGAGCTGCGACATCCACGGCAGAGCTCGCGCGATGGTCCGCCGATGCGGGTCTCTCCGGGCTCGCCTGCCTCGCCGGAGTCCGGGGCACCGTGGGTGGAAACCTGATCATGAATGCGGCGACGTCCGCGGGGGCGATAGGCGATGCGGTGGAGGAACTCTCCATCATCGATCGCGAGGGGCGCGAGCTGACGCTCAAGAGATCGGCCCTGCACTTCGAATACAGAAGGCTCAAGCTGCCCCGTACTGCGGCAGTGATCCGCTGTCTTCTGCGCCTTGAGCGCACCGGAATCGATGAGGCGAAAGCGGCGCTCGAGGAGGCAATGAAGAAGCGGTCCGAGGCGCAACCCGCGGAGGCAAAATCGCTGGGCTGCGTCTTCAAAAATCCGGGCAAGACCCCTGCCGGCGTGCTCATCGAAGATGCAGGGCTCAAAGGGGTTCGCGTCGGCGGCGCGCGCGTGTCGACCATCCACGCCAATTTCATAGTGAACGAGGGGAAGGCCGCCTCCCGCGACATAACTGTGCTCATGGGGCTTGTCCGTGAGCGCGTGAAGGAGAATTCGAGCGTAGTTCTGGAACCTGAGATCCAGATCATCGGGGATGAATGATGAGAAATGCTCGAAAAGAGCGCAGCGTTTTCCTCATCCGCCAGACGGTGAGGAAGCATCGCGGCTGGACGCGAAGGCTAAAGGTGGCCGAGCGGCTCCTCGTGTCCTTTGCGATCGTGATAGCCGGGCTCGTCTGCCTCTACGGGTTCTACCTCATGGTGTTCACCGGATCCACCTTTGCCACCCGGCAGATCGTGGTCGAGGGGAAGTGGAAGTACCTCACCGTGCAGGGGCTCGCCGATCTCTCCGGTGTCATGGAGGGGGACAACCTCTTCTGGACGAGCGTCGCCGGGGTCCATGCGAAGCTGATCACAAATCCGTGGGTCAGATCCACGGCGGTCCAGAGGCGCCTGCCCGGCACGCTCTGGATCTATGTGGAGGAACACCAGCCTGTTGCGCTGCTTCTCACGGGCGAGGGCCTTTCGTATGTGGACGAGGACGGAGAGCCCTTCAAGAGGGTCGAGGCCGGGGAGGATAAAAATTTTCCGGTCTTCACCGGCTTATCGTCGGCGCTCAGGGATGACGGGACGCTCTCGGACGGGGATCATGTGAAGGAGATGCTCCGGATCATCGAGCTATTCCGGGGCTCCGAGTTCGGCAGGGAAAGGGATGTTGCGGAGATCCACTACGATGTCATCAAGGGTTATTCTCTCGTCACGCAGAGAGAGCCGATGCAGATAATGTTTGGGCACAATGCCGTCGCGGAAGGGGTCGGGCAGCTGGACAGGATGAGAGCTGCCTTTGCTGCCCGTCCGGGACGGATTCAATATATGCTGGCAGACGAACCAGGAAGGATAATCGTGAAGTATCAGACTTCATAGCAGTCCACGAGTCGATCAGCCGACGGCTGTCTCGAACAGCTGTCAGCTGATAGGCTTATGGACGGGCAGAAAGGGGGATGGATATGGCAAAGCGGGATGAGCTGGTGGTGGGCCTCGACATAGGCACTACCAAAATTTGCGCGATCGTTGGAGAGGTTGGGAACGAGGGGATGGACATAGTGGGGATCGGCACTCACCCCTCCAAAGGCATGCGGAAAGGGGTGGTCGTCAACATCGAGAGCACGGTCAACTCCATCCGAAAGGCGGTGGAGGAGGCGGAACTCATGGCCGGCTGCGAGATAACCTCGGCCTATGCGGGCATCGCGGGCGGGCACATCAAGGGGCTAAACAGCCACGGGATCGTCGCGATCAAGGACAGAGAGGTGGGCGCCTCCGACGTCGAGAGGGTGATCGACGCCGCGCAGGCTGTCTCCATCCCGCTCGACCGCGAGGTCATCCACGTCATACCGCAGCAGTTCATTGTGGACGATCAGGACGGCGTGCGCGATCCTGTGGGCATGAGCGGGGTGCGCCTCGAAGCGAAGGTGCACATCGTCACGGGGGCTGTAACCTCCGCGCAGAACATCATCAAATGCTGCAACCGCGCGGGCTTGAACGTCAACGACATCGTCCTGCAGCAGCTCGCCTCCTCTGAGGCCACGCTGTCTCTGGACGAGAAGGAGCTGGGGGTGGTGCTCCTCGACATCGGCGGAGGGACGACCGACATTGCCGTATTCTCCGGCGGGTCGCTCGTGCACACCGCCGTGCTCACGCTCGGCGGCAACCACCTGACCAACGACGTGGCGGTGGGTCTGCGCACGCCGTTGCACGAGGCGGAGAAGATCAAGCAGAAGTATGGATGCTGCACCGCCGGCATCATCCACAAGGACGAGACTATAGAGGTGCCGTCGGTGGGCGGCAGGAGCCCGCGGGTCCTCTCCCGGCAGATACTCGCCGAGATCCTCGAGCCGCGCATGGAGGAAATATTCACGCTCGTCCAGCAGGAGATCAGCAAGTCTGGCTACGAGGACATGATCGCGGCCGGCATGGTGCTGACCGGCGGGACCTCGATGCTCGATGGCGCGATGGAACTGGCCGAACAGGTCTTCAACCTGCCGGTCCGCCGCGGCAGCCCTAGGGGGATAGGGGGGCTCGTCGATGTGGTGAGAAATCCCATGTATGCGACGGGAGTTGGCCTGGTTATGGTCGGATCGACGTCGCGCGAGGACAAGCGCTTCAAGATACGCGACAGGAACGTCTACTCGAAGGTGAAAGGCCGCATGAAGGAGTGGCTTGGGGAAATATTCTAAAAACAAAAAATGATGAAGGGAGGATACAATGTTCGAGCTAGTTGAGAATCATGCGCAGAACGCAAAAATCAAGGTGATAGGGATAGGCGGAGGCGGGGGCAACGCAATCAACACGATGATGGAGTTGGGCCTCGACGGCGTGGACTTCATCGCCGCCAACACGGATATGCAGGCGCTCAAGGCGAACAAGGCGCCGAACAAGGTGCAGCTCGGCCGCGAGCTGACCAAAGGGCTGGGCGCCGGGGCGAACCCCGACGTCGGCAAGAACGCGGCCCTCGAAGATCAGAGGGCGATCGCCGAGCACCTGCAGGGCGTGGACATGGTCTTCATCACGGCCGGGATGGGCGGAGGCACCGGCACCGGCGGCGCACCGGTCGTTGCAAAGATCGCCAAGGAGATGGGCGCGCTCACGGTGGGCGTGGTCACGAAGCCCTTTTCGTTCGAGGGAAAGCAGCGCACGCATCAGGCGGAGCGGGGCATCATGGAACTCCGCGACGTGGTGGACACGCTGATCACCATCCCCAACGAAAAGCTCCTGGGAGTCGTCACCAAGGACGTGACGCTTGTCGACGCGTTCAAGCAGGCCGATGAGGTCCTTCACCGCGCGGTGAAGGGAATCTCGGACCTCATCACCGTCCACGGCCTCATCAACCTCGACTTCGCCGATGTCAGGACCGTGATGAACGAGATGGGCATGGCCCTCATGGGCACCGGCACCTCGACAGGCGAAGGTCGCGCGCTCGATGCGGCGACCAGGGCGATCTCGAGCCCGCTGCTCGAGGATGTCTCGATAAAGGGAGCGACCGGGATACTGATCAACATAACCGGCGGACCGAACATGACGCTCCACGAGATCAGCGAGGCCAGCAAGATCATCCAGGAAGAGGCGCACGAGGACGCGAACATCCTCTTCGGCGCGGTGATAGACGAGGGCATGCAGGACGAGATACGCGTCACCGTGATCGCGACCGGCTTCAACAAGCCGCTCGCGAAGATGGCAAGGCCGGTGGTCCAGAAGCATATCGCTCCGTATGGGTGCGTGCAGCCAGCGGCGCCAATGCCGCGCGTGATTGCGATGCCGGTCGTCGAGGCGAGGCCGCAGATGGCCCGCGCCGCGGCGCCTTCATACCCCTCATGGTCTGCTGCCGTGCCTGCGGGCGCCATGAGGAACTCCCCTGGCGAGGCGGTACTCGGGCTGGAGGAGGTTCCGATGACGCACAAGGCGCAGGAGTTCCGCGGCGACATCAAAGAAATGGCGAGGGAGATAGGCGTCCTCGAATATCAGGAGGACGAGTTAGACATCCCGACATTCTTAAGGAAGCAGGCGGATTAGGCGGATTGAACAGTTGTCAAGCGACGTCGTGTCGGATAATGCTTTGACAACGGGC
>JAZDOG010000022.1:0-3092 GCA_043798915.1 Pseudomonadota bacterium
CTTCAAGACGATCGACGGCAATATGATCACCCTCCGGCCGGCCCTCGTGATCACCCGCGAGGAGATGGACGGGGCCCTCGATGTGATCGAAGAGGCGATCGGCGAGGTGGAGCGGGGGTTGAACTACTGAAAATCCATAACCAACTAAAGAAGGGGATCTGAATCATGAAGGTATTGTGTCTGGGCGGTGCGGGCAGGATCTGCCGCGAATCCACACTGGATCTGGTTCAGTTTTCGGATTTCGAAGAGATCACGATCGGGGATTACGACGAAAAGGTTGGCCGGGAGGTTGTCGCCTGGCTCAACGATCCGAGGGTCAATTTCAAAAAGGTCAATGTCAAGGACAAGGCCGCTGCCGTGAAAATCATGAAGGATTACGACATCGTCATGGATGGGACGACGATCACCTTGAACGGCCTCTCCACCGCCTGCATCGCAGAGGCGGGCTGTCACGGGATCAATCTGAACGGCTTCGGCGAGGAGTATCCGTATGACCCGGTCTTCAAGAAACACGGCCGGACCCATGTCCCCGGTTTCGGCATGACGCCCGGAACCACCGACATGATGGCGAAATATGCGATCAACCGCCTCGACACGATCGACACGGTCCGCATCAGCCACGGCGCCTTCCGTCCCATCGCCTTCTCGGCATCGATCACCGAGACGACCAGCTATGAGTACGACCCGAAGCTTTCCGGCCGCGTGGTGTATGAGGACGGGCAGTTCGTTCAGGTGCCCCCGTTCGCGAGGCCGCTCGATGTGGAGCTGCCGGGTCCTTACGGAACCCATCCGCAGTACATCATTCCCCATTCGGAGACGAAGACGGTGGCCGCCTATCTGGAGGAGCAGGGAAAGCAGGCCCGCCTGATCGAGGTCCGCGGGACGTGGCCGCAGAAAAACATGCAGCTCGTCCGCGCCCTCTACGACTGGGGGATTCTGCGAAACGACAAGATCAAGATCGCCGGCGCCGAGATCGGGATCATGGATGCGGTGTCGGCCTATCTGATGCAGTATCCGGTGGGACAGGAAACTACACTCTACGGGTACGCGCTTCACATCGATGTGACGGGGACGAAGGACGGCAATAAACTCCGGTATCTGCTGACGCACACGCACCCGGCCTCGGACGGCTCGGTTGCGGGCTGGGAAAAGCTCCGGGCCTATACCCGGTGCGTGGGAATCCCGATGGGGATCGCGACGGCCCTGATTGCGAAGGGGAAGGTGAAACGGAAGGGCGTCGTTGTGCCCGAGTTCGCGTTTGACCCGGAGGAGATCTTCCGGGAGCTGGAAAAACGGCAGATTTTCATCCATATCAACGTTACGAATGAAGATAACCAATGAAGATAACCATTGATTATCCATTATATGATTATTATTAATTTGACTCATACATTTAGTGCTATATAAATGGCGGAAACTTTCTGGAACGAGTGCGTGTGAATGCCCTTCCCCTCGGGGTAAGGGTTCTCCTTGTCTATCTTTGACAGGCCGTCGTGATTTTGTTATGAACCTTCGAGGATTAAACATGAAACAGGATAAGGGGGTTCTTTAAGTCAGCAGGATGTGAAAGGGGGTGACACCGCAAGGATTACTGCTTCTGAAAATTCCATTTGATGCATTCAATTTAATTG
Source organism: Pseudomonadota bacterium (assembly GCA_043798915.1). GTDB lineage: Bacteria > UBA10199 > UBA10199 > 2-02-FULL-44-16 > JAAZCA01 > JAZDOG01. The sequence continues at coordinate 1,632 of JAZDOG010000022.1, forward strand.
GAGGAAAATCATGAAAGGAAAATTTATTGCAGTCGTCGTCGCCGCGATCTTCTCGGTCGTGCTTGCCGGCAGCGCCATGGCGGAAGAGATCAACGCCTACATGGGCACCTCGCCGGAAAACAATGTCAAGATCGTCAATTTCATCAAACAAAAAACAGGGATCACCGTCAAACAGACCTTCCAGTCCTTCGGCGAGATCGAGGCCAAGGTGAAGGCCGAGGCCCCGAACTTCAACGCGGATATCATCGTCGGCTGCGGTTCGCCGCTGGCCTTCATGGCCAAGAAAAACGGCTGGGCCGTTCCCTATGTTTCCAGCGGCTGGAAGGGCGTCTCGGATGTATTCGTGGATCCGAAGGGTTCCTGGTACAACATCGCCAACTTCTCCTTCGTCCTGGTCGGCAGCAAGGATCGTCTGGCCAAGGCGGGGTACAGCATGCCCAAGAGCTGGAAAGAGCTGCTGGATCCAAAATGGAAGGGCGAGATCGTCATGCCGTCGCCGCTGAGTTCCGGTACCGCGAACATGATGCGGTTCGCCTTCCTGGCCCTCTACGGGGATGATGCGGGATGGAAATACATCGCAGACCTCGACAAGAACATCCACCACTACACCCGGAGCGGCAACGCCCCGACCGACCTCGTCGGCAGGGGGGAATTCATGCTGGGGCTCACCTCCGACGAGAACGTCAAAAAGCGCCTCGACGACGGCTACCCGCTGATCTGGACCGTTCCCGATGAGGGGACCGGTTATGACGGGACCTTCGCGCTGATCCTGAAGGGCACGAAGAAACTCACCACGGCCAAGAAGGTGATCGATGTCCTGGGCACCCCCGAGTTCAGCGCGCTGATGGCGGATATCGGCTATGTGACGCCGCGGCCGGCGCCGAACAAACTCTACGGAAAGACGCTGCCCAAATACATCAAGATCGATCTGGGCAAGGCCGCGGAGGATCGCCCCAAGAACAACGATCTCTGGAAGCAGAAGTTCAGAACCGAATTTAAATAAAATGGTCAGACCATTCGTGTCACTGGAGGAGAAAGATGGCGACAGCGGAGTTATCTGTCAAATTGCAGGCAAGCAGCGGCAGCAGGGTAAAGGATTTTCTGAATGCAAACATGGTAAACATCCTGGCTGCTTTTTTATTCCTGCTGCTCGCCTTCTTTCTCCTCTACCCCATCGTTGCGGTCCTGATCAAGAGCGTCCGGGGGCCGTCGGGATTCACGCTGCAATATTATCAGAATTTTTTCAGCAAGAATTATTATTACCAGTCGCTGATCAACACGCTTCTTCTCGGGATCATCAATACCGCGGTCTGTCTCGTGATCGGTTTCTGCCTCGCCTACATGACCACGCGGGGACCCTGGATCCTCCGGAAACCGCTGAAGATCATCGCGCTGGTCCCGCTGATCGCTCCCCCGTACCTGTTCGCCCTTTCGCTCATCATCCTTTTCGGTCGCAACGGG
>JAZDOG010000052.1:0-2518 GCA_043798915.1 Pseudomonadota bacterium
CCCTGTGAAATACACCGCCGAGTGATGACGATACGCCCAACGCAGGGCGCGGAAACGAAATGTCTCATGGCACCCGATGCGTCTTGCAAGATCCTCTCTTTTTTCGCCGACGAGATACGTTCCGACGTGCGCCGATAGTTCATCGTGAACGTCATCGAGGCTGGCCTCGGTCGCTATTTCGATCGCGCGACTCGCGACCTCATCCTCTGTGAGGCCGGACCCGCGATGGAGATCCTCAATCGCCCGGCGATACCGGTCGCGCGTGGCGAAATCCATCAGTGGATAAATGCCGGCGGGATCCTGCTTGAGCGAAAGCTCCACAAGGCTTGCGCGTTCGAAACATTTCTTCCAGTCGAGCAGGGCGAGCTGGCGCAGGCTGATAAAGGCGTTCCCGATGGAGAGTTGATCCCTCGTCTGGCGGTTTGTCACGCGCGCGCTGAGTTCGTTTAAGGATTCGTTGAATGTGCGCTCGAGCCAACCCTGCACCGGGGCCAGCACGGTCCCTTCGTCATAGAGGTAATCCATAAGTTGAACGGCAAAATATGGGTTTGGGTCTGGCTTCGCCTCGGCCAGTTCGGCCATGATCGAGAAGATCTGGCCCGGATCCTGCCGGTTGACCGTGATGAGCCGGTTCGCCCAGAAATCGGCGATCTCCCGTTCGTCGAGTTCGGTCAAAGCCCGGCCGGCGATCTGCCCGATCTCCTCGAGAAGCACCGTGCGCAGCATCTGGGGAACGACCCAGAGTTCGCCGATCGAGAGCGGCTTCACGGTTTGATATGCTTCGATGAAGGCCAGGACGTTTTCTTCGTCCAGGTGCAGGTCGGTGTGAGCGGCAAGTTCCCGCGCAAGGCTATAGATGCGCGGAAGTCCCCGGTCGGGCTCGCTCGCAAGCGAGGGCAGCTGCCGGAAAAAATGACGCGGGAGGTTGAGCGAAATGTCGCGGGCGGTGCTTTCGAGGATATATTCGTTGTCGAGGAGCCACTCGGCGGTTGGCGGCACGCTTTGCTGCAGGCTGCCTGCCTCGGAGAGAGACAGGCAGATCTGCTGGACCCGCCTGCGGTCTCGTTCAAGACGCTTTAGAAGCAGGGTGTTCCGGAGCGGTTTCGGGTCTACCCGGTGCTCCATGGCCAGACGTTCGGCATGTGCCTGCAATTGCGCCGGACTGAACGGTGTTCCGGAATGGCTTGCCTCTTCTTCGACCGGGCCCTCGCGGCGGGGATGCAAGACGAAGATCGCGGGAGGGATCTCGCCGATTTCCAGCAGGAGATCGAAAGGGACATGCAGGGTTTCGATCGCCCCCCGGAGGATCAGGACGGATTCGCCTGCTGAAAGCCAGCGAGCGTGATTCTCAAGGAGCCTTCGCAGCGCGCCGAATCTTGATCGCCACATCCAGGCTAAACTGAGGAGGGGGCCATGCGTCTCAATCTTTCCCGCAGCACTCTTGCTTATCCACGCAGCGCGGCGGAAACCTTTTCGCTGCAATTTTCCGAAGGCTTTTCGAGCCTCATCTTGCTTGGCGAAGAAGGCAATGAGGACGCCTGTTTTCATTCATTATGTGTACCAGTCCTGACCCCTTGAGTCCACATCTCCGTGGAGACAATTGTGCCTTGTGAAAAATGCGGACTAGGATTTGCGATGGTGGGCCCGCCACCAGTGGGAGAGGTTCATGACGAAATAGTAGAGGGGCTGCGACTTGTTGGCCCAGGCGCGTTTGAGGATCGAGTGCCACGAGTAGAACCGCTTTGGAAATCGAAGGTGGATCGTCTCGATCTCTTCCCGATTCATCGTCGGATGATGGCACACAAGATTTGCGCCGGTGTAGTGCTCCCAGTTGAAATCGAATATCCGCTTTTCGCGCAGCGCCGTGTCATAGAAAGCGGTTCCCGGGAAGGGCGTCATGATCCCGGTGTTCACGAGCGCCAGGCGATTGCGCATGGCAAAATCGTACACGCCGTCGAGCGTTTCGTTTGTATCCTGATCAAAACCGAACATGAAGGCGCCGATCAGGTTGATCCCCGCCTGCGTGATCTTGCGGATGTGGGCTTCGTAATTCTTGACCTTGTTGAACGGCTTGTGCGCGAGGTTCAAGGTCTCCTGGTTGATCGATTCGATGCCAACGAAGAGGCTGATGCAGCCGGATTCGACGGCGAGTTTCAAAAGCTTTTCGTCGCGCGCGATCATTTCGAGCGAGCCCTGCGATCCCCACTTGATCTTCAGCGGAATGAGCGCCTCAAAAAGTTTGTAGGCGTATTCTTTCGTGAAGAAAATATTGTCATCCACAAAAAAGAAGATGCGCGAGGGAAAGCGCTTGATCTCTTCCACGACGTGCTCGACGGGGCGCGTTCGATGCGCGCTGCCATACATCTTTGTCACCGTGCAAAAATGGCAGCCCAGCGGACAGCCGCGGCTGGTTTGCAGGACCTGCGTGTTGAGCGTGGTGCGCCCCTTTAAGAAGAGGTCCTTGCGGGGCATCGGCAAATCTTTCAGATCGATGAAGGAGTCCGTGCGATAGACGGGC
>JAZDOG010000094.1:0-8237 GCA_043798915.1 Pseudomonadota bacterium
GACGGAAAGATAGCGACTTCCAGCGGGGACTCGCGCTGGATCACCAACGAGGCGTGCCGGCTCTACGTGCACAGGCTCAGGGGGCAAGTGGACGCGGTGATGGTTGGCAGCGGCACCGTGAGGAGGGACGACCCGCGGCTCGACGTGAGGATCAAGGGCTGGAGCGGGATCAACCCGAAGGCGGTCGTCATCGACGAGGCGCTCGATCTCCCGCGCTCATCGCGCGTTTTCAAACGGCCGCGCGGTGATTCCATCTTCTTTACCACCGTCCGCGCGCCGGCATTTCGCCGGAGATGGATAGAGAAGAGGGGACACCTGGTCGTCGTCTGCCGGGCCACGGGCGACGGGCGAGTCTTTCTGCCGCAGGTCCTCACCGAGCTAGGGAAGATGGGGATCACCTCGGTCCTCCTGGAGGGCGGCGGATGCCTCTTTTCGGATTTTTTCAAACGCCGGCTCGTCGACCGGCTCGTCGCCTGCATTGCGCCGAAGCTGATCGGCGGGAGAGGAATGGATTTTCTCCCTGGCATCGAAATCCGCCGCATGAAGGACGCAATCGATCTCGACGGGGCATCCATCCAGCAGTTCGGCGACAATGTCGTCGTCGAGGGTGTCTTCAAGAAGCGCTGATTTTCTTTCTGCATACCTCCACAAAAACCTTGCGACCGATATGTGACTGGTACATAATAATGTACAGGGAGGATATCCATGAAAAAGACATTTTCGGTATCGAAGCTGAGGCCAAACCTCTTGAGGGTGGTCAATGACGCGCAGAGGCTCGGGGAGGAGTTCTTCATCACCAGGAACGGGGAGCCTGCGGCCGTGATCGTGGGTTATGACGAGTGGGAGAGCTGGGATGAAACGATGGAGATCATGGCCGACAGGAAGGCGCTAAAAAGAATTCAGGCAAGCCTGAATTTCTTCGGGCGCGGCGGAAAGGGCAAAAGTGTCGGGGAGGTCTTTAAGTGAAATACCGGGTCCTCATCCCTCCGACGGTCGCGGCCACGGTGAGGCATTTGCACCCTGCCCTGAAACAGAAGATCAAGGAGGCCATGCGCCTCATCGAAGGGAATCCGTTTACGGGGAAACCTCTGCGAGGGAAGCTCCTGGGTCTCATGAGCTTTCGGGCGACGCACTACCGCATCGTCTATCGCATTGTGCCACAAGGGCGCCGGATAGAGGTCATAGACATCGGACCCCGAAAGGCGATCTACGAAAAACTCTTCACAAATTTCGGGCATTGACCTATAATCCGCATCTATTATGAGGAGCTTTTATGGTTGATCTGAAAGAACTCGACCTGGAAAATTTTGAGAAGGCAGTCAAGACGCTGGCCGATGCCGTGCAGAGGGGCAGCCTCAGCGATTTGGAGCGCGATGGTGTGATCCAGCGCTTCGAATATACTTTTGAACTCGCGTGGAAAACCCTGCGCAGGGTTCTTCTGGCTCTTGGCCGCGCAAATGTCAGCGCGAGTCCCAAACCTGTCCTTCGGGATGCGGTTGAAGAGGGGCTTATCGAAAAGGTCTCCGCCTGGTTTGAATTTCTGGAGGCGAGAAATTTAAGCGCGCATATCTACAGCCAGGAAGAGGCCGAAAAGGTTTTAGCAAAGGCCAGAGAATTTCTGCCCTGCGCCGCTCGTCTTTTGAAAAAATTGGAAGGGATGAAATGAGTTCGAAAAATGGTCTGTCGGCTCATGACAGAAAATTCATCCTCTCAGTATTGGAAAATCTCCTTCCCGCCGGTTCTCAGGCCTATTTTTTTGGTTCGCGCATGAACAGCACCTTCAGCGAAGGCTCGGATCTCGATCTTCTGATAGCCGCGAATGCGCCAATCGGACTTGATGTGATTGCAAAAATAAGAGACATGTTTGAGGAAAGCGACCTTCCTTTTAAAGTCGATATTCTGGACAACTCTTCACTGACGCCCTCCATGCGCCAGAACATCATGAAACATGCAGCCTTGGTGTTGCAAAAATAAATCGCAACTAACTTCTTGTATTCCGGTCATGCCGAATATACGCTTTCGCGCATGTTCACGGGAATCATAGAGGGTGTCGGGACTGTCAGGTCGGTGAAGCGCAAGGGCGAGGGTGCGGAGATGGAAATCTCCTGCGACTTCGACCTGGAAAACACCAACATCGGCGATTCGATCGCCGTCAACGGCTGCTGCCTCACGGTCACATCGCGCCTCGGAAAGAGCTTCTGGGCCGATGCCTCGCCCGAGACGCTCACCACATCGACCCTCGGCGACTTCAAGAAAGAGGATCCGGTCAACCTGGAGCGCGCGCTCAAGTTTGGCGGGCGCCTTGGCGGCCATCTGGTCCAGGGGCATGTCGATGGTGTTGGGGAAGTAATTGATATTGTTGATAAATCAGGCTCACACGAATTCACCATCAAGATACCCGGCAGCCTTTCCCGCTATGTGGTCGAGAAGGGTTCGGTGGCGGTGGATGGCGTGAGCCTCACGGTGAACAGGTGCGAAGGGGACCGTTTTTCGGTCATGGTGATTCCGCACACCCAGCTCAAATCCACGTTTCAAGGGCTTCGCAAGGGAGAGCGGGTCAACTTGGAAGTTGACATAATAGGTAAATATGTGGAAAAACTCGCTTTTCTCGACAGCGAGCAATACAAGAAGAAGGGATCGAAGATAACCGAGGAGTTTTTGAAGAAACACGGGTTTTGAAAAACCGATATGACCGTGATAGACATCGAAAACAAGGCGCGCAAGTCCAGCCTCGTGTCCGTCGAGCAGGCGATCGAGGACATGCGCTCCGGGCGGATGATAATCCTCGTCGACGACGAGGACCGCGAGAACGAGGGCGACCTCGTGATGGCGGCTGAGCACGTGACGGCCGAGTCGATCAACTTCATGGCCATCCATGGTCGCGGCCTCATATGCCTCGCGCTCACCGAAGAGCGATGCGACGCGCTTGGACTGCCGCTCATGGTGCGGGACAATACCTCCGCGTTCCATACCGGTTTCACCGTTTCGATCGACGCCAAGGCCGGCACGACCACCGGAATTTCGGCGGCGGACAGGGCCGAGACCGTGCGCGTCGCGATCGATCCAAAAACAAAGCCGGAAGACCTTGCGCGGCCCGGCCATATCTTTCCGCTGCGCGCGAAAAAAGGCGGGGTGCTCGTCCGCACCGGCCAGACCGAGGGATCGGTGGACCTGGCGAAGCTCTCGGGCCTCGCATCAGCTGCGGTCATCTGCGAGGTGATGAAGGCCGACGGTACGATGGCGAGGCTCCCCGACCTCGAGGTGTTCGCCGCAGAGCATGGCATTTCGATCGTCTCCGTCGCCGATATCGTCCGCCACCGGATGCACACGGAGCTGCTCGTGCACTGCGATTCCTCGGCCAGGCTCCCCCTCGCGCAGGGCGACGACTTCAGGATTCACACCTATCGCACGGCCGTCGATGCCCATCACCATGTCGCCATCGTGAAGGGCGAGATCGACGGATCGAGCCCGATCCTGGTGCGCGTGCATTCGGAGTGCCTGACCGGCGACGTCTTCGGCTCGGTGCGCTGCGATTGCGGCATTCAGCTCGAGCGCTCCCTCGATCTCATCGCCGAGGAGGGCAGGGGCGTTTTGCTCTACATAAGGCAGGAGGGGCGCGGCATCGGCCTGCACAACAAGATAAAAGCCTATGCGCTGCAGGACGAGGGGCTCGACACCGTGGAGGCGAACGAGAAGCTGGGCTTCGCGCCGGATCTCCGCGACTACGGCATCGGCGCGCAGATACTGGTCGATCTCGGAGTGGAGAAACTCAAGCTCCTCACGAATAATCCGCGAAAGATCGTCGGCCTCTCCGGCTATGGCCTCGAGGTAGTGGAGCGCGTCCCGATAGAGATAGAGCCCGGAAGACACAACGAATTCTATCTCCGCACGAAGCGCACGAAGATGGGGCACCTATTGCAAAAAGTCTGACAATTTTAACAGCGAGGTTCATATGCCAAAAATAATCGAAGGCGATTTGTCTGCAAAGGGTTTGAGGCTGGCGGTGGTGGTGAGCCGCTTCAACGACCTCATCACGGCGAGGCTCGTCGACGGGGCGATGGACGTGATTCAGCGCAGCGGCGGCGATGCGGCCGGCACTGCACTCGTGAAGGTCCCCGGGTCGTTCGAGATTCCGCTGGCTGCAAAGAAGCTCGCCTCGAGCGGCAAATATGATGCTGTGGTCTGTCTGGGCGCCGTGATCAAAGGGGCGACTCCGCACGCCGAGCACGTTTCCAATCATGTTACGAGAGGCTTGGGCGATGCGATGAGCGCAACCGGTGTGCCGATCTCCTTCGGCGTCATCACGGCCGACGACTTGGAGCAGGCGATCGAGCGCTCAGGCGCCAAACAGGGCAACAAGGGCGCCGATGCGGCGCTCGCCGCCATCGAAATGGCGAATGTGCTCAAACAGCTTTAATTCAGCGACGGATCTATGGGAACACGGCGCCAGGCGCGTGAATGCGCGCTCCAGATGCTGTACCAGCTCGATATGAGCGCGTCCTCCACAGACGAGGCGATCGCGCATTTCTGGGAGGCCAACCCCGCCGGCGAGGATGTGCGCCTGTTTGCCAACGAACTCGTCAAGGGCGTCGCCTCAAACGTGGAGGGGATCGATTCTCTCCTCGCGGCCCATTCCACGAACTGGAAGCTCTCGCGCATGGCGGCGGTCGACAAGAACATCCTCCGGATGGCGGCGTTCGAGATCACCAGGCGCACGGACATACCGCCCAAGGTCACGATCAACGAGGCCGTGGAAATAGCGAAGAAGTTCGGCACCGCTGACAGCGGCGCTTTCGTCAACGGCATCTTGGACAACATCGCGCACGGCGTCTCCAAAGAGGGCGGCGAGGAAGAGGGGGCGTCCGTATGAAGAAGCGGCGCATCATGGTCGCCAAGTCGGCCGGCTTCTGCTGGGGCGTCCAGCGCGCCTTCGACAAGGTCCTGGACATAGCAAAGAATCATTCCGAGAGCGCGCCGGTCTACACCTATGGTCCCCTGATCCACAATCCGCAGGCCGTCGGGATGCTGGAGCAGAAGGGCATCGCCGTCATAGAAGAGATTCCGAGGAGCCTTGGCGGAACCGTCGTCATCCGCACCCACGGGATCCCCCCTGCAGAGCGCAAGAGGCTGGAGGAGAGCGGCGCGAAACTATGCGATGCCACCTGCCCCGACGTGGGGATCATACAGGGCACGGTGCGAAAGCATCTGAGACAGGGATATTTCATCGTCATCATCGGGAACCGCGAGCATCCTGAGGTGAAGGCGCTCCTTGGGTTTGCAGAGAAGAGCGGCGCGTGCGTCAACTCGACCGATGAGGTGAAGGCGCTGCCCATGGATCTCACGAAAGTGTGCGTCGTGTCGCAGAGCACGCAGCAGCGCGAGAAGTTCGGCAACCTGATCTCGCTCCTCAAGGAGCGCTACCCGCAATGCCTCGTGTTTGACACCATCTGCCGCTCTACCGATATGCGGCAGCAGGAGGCGATGGAGCTCGCCCGCGAGGTCGAGGCCATGGTGGTGGTGGGCGGGCGCGACAGCTCCAATACCAACCGCCTTGCGGAGATATCGCGCGCCATCGGGACGCCGACGTTTCTGATCGAGACGGACGAGGAGATAAAATCCGCCGATTTCGACGGCATCTACAACATCGGCGTCACGGCCGGCGCATCGACTCCGAAGTGGGTTATCGAGCGAGTCGTCGAGCGGCTTGAGGCATTATGAAAAACAATGGCAGAAAATTGTTCGGCACCGACGGCGTCCGCGGAGTTGCCAACCGCTACCCGATGGAGGCGCCGGTTGCGCTCAAGCTCGGGCAGGCGATCGCCGCGACGTTTCGCGATGCCCCTGGTCTGGGCAGGATCGTCGTCGGCAAGGACACGCGGCTCTCCGGCTACGTCCTCGAGTCCGCTCTCGTCGCGGGCATCTGCTCCATGGGGATGGACGCCATGCTCGTTGGTCCCTTGCCGAGCCCCGGCATAGCCTTCATCGCGCACAGCATGCGCGCACAGGCCGGCGTCATGGTCTCGGCCTCGCATAACCCAATCGAATACAACGGAATCAAGTTTTTCGACAACGAGGGTTTCAAGCTTCCGGATGAGCTGGAGGCCAGCATGGAGGCCTTGATATTCGAGGAGAGGCTCGACTCCATGCGCCCCGGGCCATCCGAAATGGGCAAGGCCTACAGGATCGACGACGCCGGCGGTCGGTACATACAATACCTCAAGGCGACGTTCCCTCAGAATCTCACGCTCGACGGAATGAAGATCGTTCTGGATTGCGCAAACGGCGCCGGCTACCGCGTTGCTCCCACCATCTTCAAAGAGCTGGGGGCCGATGTGGTGTCCACAGCCGTGTCGCCCAACGGCCTCAATATCAACGACGACTGCGGCGCCCTTCACCCGGAGAGGATGGCGCGGCTTGTCTCGGAAAACGGCGCCGACGTCGGGATCGCCCTCGATGGCGACGCCGACCGCGTAATCATGTGCGATGAGAAGGGCGGCATCATCGACGGCGACGCGATCCTCGCGATATGCGCCCTGCACCTTCATGCCAAGGGCAGCCTTGCGAAGGGCACCGTCGTCGGGACGGTGATGAGCAACATGGGCCTCGAGATCACCCTCCGCAGCAAGGGGATAAACCTCACCCGCACCGATGTGGGCGATCGCTACGTGATGGACGTGATGCGCCGCGAGCGCTTGAACCTCGGCGGAGAACCCAGCGGTCACATCATATTCCTGCACCACACCACTTCCGGCGACGGAACGCTCGCCGCCCTGCGCGTCCTCTCAGTCATGCGCCAGCAGGAGAGGCCGCTCTCGGAGGTGGCCGGGATCTTCAAAGCGCTCCCGCAGATAACAAGGAACGTCCATGTCCGTGAAAAGCGGCCGATGGAGGAGATGCCGCGCGTCAAGAGCGCCATCGAGGATGCGCGGCGCGCGCTTGGCAAGGGCGGGCGCCTGCTCGTCCGCTACTCCGGCACGGAGAACATCGCCCGCGTGATGATCGAGGGGGAGAACGACCAGAAGATAAAAAATATGGCCGATTCATTGGCCGAACTTATTGCCAAGGAGATCGGCGACTGAGTTGTGTAACTATGTAAATAGTAAGGCCAAAAAAACCTCAAAAAACCCCGCAACTTTTCGGAAGTTCTGCCGATAATAGAAATGGTAGCGGCAAGATGGGTGCGTTGTTAAAACTGCCGCGCAAAGGGGCAGGTTCAAAACGATGCTGCTTTTGGCAGCAGGAGGCATGACATGATAGGAGCAGGCGATCCGAAAGTGGCGGGCAAATGCCCCGACGGTATGGTGTTCATAGAGACGGCACGATTTGCGATGGGGTCTGAAAATGGCGATAGCGACGAGCGTCCGGTCCGCGGGGTTGAGGTTTCTGCTTTCTGCATCGACCGGCACGGGGTGACAAATGCGGAGTATTCCGCTTTCGAGGCGGCAAAGGGCGGGCAAGACAAGTATCGCCTCGTGCAAGTTTGCGCCCCTAGAACCGTCGTGGCCACCGGGAACGATCCAAAGAAATTGCTTGCCAAACCTGACTCGCAGTCCAAACTTTGCAAGCCTGTCATTGAACCGAACGAAGTCTCCACAGCTCGCGAAAAAAAGGCAGGCTTTGATGGACCGCAACAGCCCGTGGTCTTTGTCGATTGGCGGATGGCCGAGGACTACTGCGTATCAAAGGGCGGGCACCTTCCCACCGAGGCCCAAAGGGAACGCGCAGCGAAGGGACCGTCAAAGGGTTATAAGCCAGGCGAATATGCAACTGCAAGCGGGACTCTCAATCACAAAGAAGCTCAATACAATGCAGCTGCAACAGCCGATGTCTGCACACACGGTGCGAACGGATATGGCCTCTGCGATATGAGCGGAAACGTATGGGAGTGGGTGCAAGATACGTATTCAACGGATGCATATAACACACTGCCAGCCAAAGATCCGGTGAATCTCTCTAAAGGCAATACCAAGGTAGTTCGCGGCGGTTCCTGGTGCTTCAGCGATAGCCGCGCCTCGCACTTTCTGCGGGCCGCGAATCGCTTCGTCGACTATCCCGTTTACCGCCTCAACTTTATCGGGTTTCGTTGTGTTGTCCCGCCCCAGGACTCAAAAAAATAATGTATCCTTTTATCCTGTGGTTTCTTACACTCGGATGAGCGCTCGGGTTTGAGCGCTCATCCGCGCTATGGCCACAGAGATTCAAATCGTAACGAAGACGTATGACTTCCTCCTGTACCT
>JAZDOG010000012.1:0-50319 GCA_043798915.1 Pseudomonadota bacterium
AGGGCCCGGCGGGAAGGACTGGCTCGTCACGACCGACGCCCTCGTCGAGGGGGTGCACTTCAGGCGCGAATGGGCGGATCCGGCCGTGCTCGGCCGCAAGGCCCTGGCAGTAAACTTGAGCGATATCGCGGCGATGGGGGGAGTGCCCAGATTCTATCTCGTGGCGATCGGCCTGCCGCCCGGCGATGCCGCGGGCGCCGCGCCGCTCATATACGACGGGATGCGCGGGATGGCGAATGAGCACGGAGCTCTCCTCATCGGCGGCGACACGGTCGCCTCCCCATCCGGCATTATGATTTCGATCACCGCGATCGGTGAAGTGGAGCGAGGCCGTGCGATCGTAAGGAGCGGCGCGCATCCCGGCGACGCGATCTTTGTCACGGGGACCTTCGGTTCCTCGGGATTGGGGCTTGGAGTTTTGAAATCGGGACGCAAGGGCGGCAGCGCGGAGGCCTTTGTGCGGCGGCATCTGTACCCGGTTCCCCGCGTCGCGGAGGGGCGCTGGATCGCCGGCACCGGGATGGCCACGGCGATGATCGACGCGAGCGATGGCCTCGTGGCCGATCTCTCGCACGTCGCCGACGAGAGCGGAGTCGGGTTTGAGATAGATGCGCCGTCGGTGCCGCTGGACGATGGCTTCGACGAGGCCGCGCGTGCGTTGGGGCATGACCCCGTAAAGCTTGCGCTCGCTGGCGGCGAGGATTATGAACTCGTCTTCACGGTCGCCGACTCGAGAATCGCCGAATTTGAGAAGGTCGCAAAAGGGTGCCCGATGAGATGCCGCGTCACGCGCATAGGAACGACCGTCGCCGACCGCCATGCAAGGCTCGTCATTGGTTCCGAGGGCAAGGCGCTTGATCTCCCATCTGGCGGATACGATCATTTTTCACAATAGCGCGAACCGGCTTGCGAGGAAGATGGGCATTGATTGCAAATTCTATAGCAGTTGAATTACATGTTTTACACATCTTCAGGGGAGTCCGATTATGGTAAAAATGACTGAAACTACGAAACAAACCTATTTGGAAGAGCCGGCCCGCATCGAGTTTCTGGGAGTCGAGAACTACCGTGCCCTCAAGGCGGTTGAATTTGCAAAGATCACCCCTTTCACTGTTTTGCTGGGGCCCAACGGGAGTGGTAAATCTACAGTTTTTGATGTATTCAACTTTCTCTCGGAATGCTTCCAATTCGGTCTTAGGCATGCATGGGACCGTCGAGGCCGTGCAAAGGAGCTGAAAACTCGCGGGCAAGAAGGACCCATCACTATTGATCTTAAGTATCGCGAGAAACAAGGTGATCCGTTGATTACCTACCACCTTGCTGTGGATGAAGAGCGGGGAAAAGCCTTTGTTGCCGAGGAATGGCTTGAGTGGAAGCGTGGCAAAAAGGTGGGACGCCCATTTCGATTTCTCGACTACAAACGTGGTCAGGGTTCTGCTGTCAGCGGTGAAGATCCGGATGAGGCTGGCAAAAGAGTAGATACTCCGCTGCGTTCGCCGGATCTCATCGCCGTAAATACACTTGGCCAGTTTTCCGAGCATCCGCGAGTTGCTGCTTTGCGAGAGTTTATAACAGACTGGTATGTCTCCTACCTCTCGATTGACGATACTCGCGGGCAACCGGAGGCTGGCCCACAAGAGCGTCTCAGTAAAACTGGTGACAATCTCCCGAATGTCATACAATATCTGAAAGAACAGCATCCCGATCGCCTTGATAATATTTTTGCTATTCTCAAGCACCGTATTCCTCGCCTTGAGAAAGTTCTCGCTGAGTCCATGCCGGATGGGCGACTGTTGTTGCAGATCAAGGACGCGCCTTTTGACCGGCCCGTGCTCTCAAAATTTACTTCGGATGGGACGCTCAAACTTCTCGCCTATCTCACCGTACTCAACGATCCTTCGCCTCCGCAGTTTATCGGTATCGAAGAACCTGAAAATTTCCTTCACCCCCGTTTACTGCCAGAACTCGCTCAAGAATGTCAGGCGGCAGCAGATCGTTCTCAACTCCTGGCTACCACGCATTCACCGTTCTTTCTTAATGCCCTCCGTCCGGAAGACGTTCGCGTATTGTACCGCGATGAGCAAGGTTACACACAGACCATCCGGGTTTGTGATGTCCCGGGTATTCCCGAATTCATGAAGGCAGGGGCGTCCCTCGGCCACCTCTGGCTCGAAGGCCACTTTGAAGTGGGTGATCCGCTTGTTCGTGCTGGTGCACCGACAAATAAAGGAAAGCCGAGATGAGTGTTAAGCATGTAGAAGTGCTTGTCGAAGAGCCATCCATGGAAGTTGCGCTACGATTGTTACTTCCTCGTATCCTTGGCGAAACCTCGTTCGCGATCTATCAAAATCAGTGTAAGAATGAACTGATCGCTCGACTACCTCAACGACTCGCCGGTTATGCGAACCGGCGGAAGAACGATTCTTGGTTTCGCGACCACTGCCGTATTGTCGTGATAGTCGATCGGGATGATGAAGATTGTAAAGATCTCAAGGCTCGGCTTGAAAAGGCGGCCAAAGAAGCAGGGCTGATTACTCGTTCGACAGCGAACAATAACACCTATACTGTTGTGAACCGAATTGCAGTTGAGGAGCTCGAGGCGTGGTATTTTGGTGACTGGAAAGCCGTGCAGACAGCTTATCCCAAGGTTGTTGCTTCTGTTCCCTCTAAATCGAAATACCGTAACCCGGATGCCATTACTGGTGGCACATGTGAGGCATTGGAACGCGTGCTCCGTAAGTTCGGGTATTTCAAAACGGGTTTTCGAAAGATCGACGCAGCACGGGCAATCGGGGAACATATGGTTCCAAGTCGGAATCGTTCAGGGAGCTTCCAAATTTTGTGTTCAGCGCTCCGCGAGATAGCGTCCGCATGACATACGCAACATTAGTATCAAATCCGTTGGACGTTGCGCTCGCTTGGCTCGAAAACCTAGTCTGGCGGGTCACGCACGGCCTCAAGATCGTGCTCGGCGCGGTTCTTTCGGAAGGAGCTCTAATGGTAAAGATCGATTCCCGGAAGCTCATGGAACAGGCCATCAAGGTCGTGCGGCGGTTCATCGCGACCCTCGCGCAGAGGGCAGCGTGAATCCCGACAGTAATCCCGACAAAGTGTCGGGATAGGCGCGCCTTAACCAGGCCCGCCCCTGAATCGCGACACCAATCGCGACATGATGTCGCGATACGGCATTTTATGTGGACTGTGATGCGAAAAAACGCGATATGGAAGGCAGATATTTGAAAAGGGTGATATAAAAACGAATCAGCCGCTCCCTTGCGGAAACGGCTGGCTAACTCCTTCTACACATGGCAGATGAGTTGCTATTATTGTGTATGATTTTCATTCTTTATTCAAGGAATCTTTCGAAAGGGTAGTAAATGCCATTTTTTCATTTAGTGGCGCTCAATGTGAGCGACAGCGCACCTGTTGGGCAACGTCGTGGCGTCTTGCTGGATGTGAAGGATTAAATCGTTCAATGAGGAATAAACCCTGATGTTTTCGCTCGTCGTGCTTTTCATATTGCTGCTCCTGTGTTCCGCCTTTTTCTCCAGCTCGGAGACGGCGCTCTTCTCGCTTTCGGGCGTCTGGCTCCACCGCTTCCGCGAGGCGCGGGGGAGCTCCGCCGCCAAGGTCGTCGCGGCGCTCCGCATGCCGCGCAAGATGCTGGTCACCATCCTCCTCGGCAACGAGTTCGCAAACGTCGCGATATCTATCGTCGGTGCCGCGATAGTCAGCCGCTTGATCCCGACGACCGTCGGGAGGCAGACCGTCCTGGCTATCGCGATCGTCACCCCCATCGTCCTCGTGGCCGGCGAGATCGTGCCCAAGAATATCGCGCTCCGATTCGCGCCGCAGCTGGCGCCGGTCCTCATATGGCCGCTCACGTTTTTCTACAGGGTCGTGCGTCCGCTGCGCGCGCTGCTCGCGTGGATCGCCAACCGGGTGATCGCGCTCCTGGGCGGGGAGCCTACGCGCGCCGAGCCGATGATCATGGAGGAGGAGTTCAGGAGGCTCGTTGATATTGGCCACAAGGAAGGGGCCATCGTGGAGGAGGAGCGGGAGCTCATCCACAACGTCTTCGAGTTCACGGACAAGGTTGTCTCTGATATCATGACGCCGGCCGAAAAGCTCTTCGCGCTCTCCGTCGATTTTCCGTATGAGAGGGTGATCGAGGAGATAAAGAGCGTCCAGTTCTCGCGCGTGCCGTTCTACGCCGGGGGCCCGGACAACATAATGGGCGTGCTCCACGTGCGCGACCTCTTCGCTTTTCACCGTCGCAGGCTCTCGGACGGTAATCTCGATCTCAAGGAGCTCCTGAAGGAGCCGCTCTTCGTGGATAGGGGGGCGCCGCTCGAGGCGCTCCTCAAGGAGTTCCAGCGGACGCAGATGCACATGGCCATCGTTCGGGACGACGGGAAAAAATTGGAAGGCGTGGTCACGATGGACGACGTTCTTGAAGAATTATTCGGAGAAATGGAATGAGCATCGCCGTACTCATCCTGGTTCTTGCCATCTGCCTGCTGCTCGAGGGGTTTTTCTCGGGGAGCGAGATGGCGCTCGTCACCGCCGACAAGTATCGCCTGGCGTTGGCCACCGACGCCGGTTCTCGCCGCGCCCTCTCGGCGCTGCACATGGTCAAGCACCCCGCCAAATTCTTTACCACCACGCTCCTCGGCACCAACCTCTGCACCGTCACGGCCTCCGTGGTCACCGCGTTCTTCATCATCAGGCGGTTTGGGCCGGAATATGCGCCGCTGGCCATTCTATGCTGGCCGTTCACGCTCGTCTTGGGTGAGATCGTCCCGAAGAGCATCTGCCAGCATTATGCGGACAGGATCGTGCTGCGCGTTGCCCCCGCCCTCTTCGGCGTGTCGGTCGCCCTGTATCCTGTGGTGTGGGCGCTCTCGAAGATCACCGATTCGCTCCTCGGAGGCATCAGGCGCCACGCCGGTTCAAATCCCCCTCTTTCTCGCGAGGAGCTTGAACTCATGCTCGAGGTGGGCCGCCCGGAGGGGAGCGACGTGAAGCCGATGGAGCGGACGCTCATATCGCGGATATTCGACCTCGCCGACAAGAGGGTGAAGGGCATCATGACGCCGCTGGTCGACGTCGTGGCAATACCGATA
This sequence comes from Pseudomonadota bacterium, assembly GCA_043798915.1. Lineage (GTDB taxonomy): Bacteria > UBA10199 > UBA10199 > 2-02-FULL-44-16 > JAAZCA01 > JAZDOG01. The sequence continues at coordinate 5,127 of JAZDOG010000012.1, forward strand.
ACCGCAGAGCGCGCCGAGGCAGAGGGTATCCTCGAGAGGCATGGCTTTTCGCGCATACCGGTCTACGAGGGCAGGGTCTTCAACATGGTGGGATTTCTTTCAGGCGCGGACCTCCTCTTCGGCGAGGAAAAGTGCCCTGTCAAAGATATCCTGAAGCCCGCATACTACGTGCCGGAGGAGATGCCGCTCGACGAGCTCCTGGTGTCGATGAGGCGCAGGGGCGAGCCGATGGCGGTGGCGGTCGACGAGTACGGCGCGGCGACGGGGATCGTCACCGTCGAGGATCTTTTGGAAGAGGTGGTGGGGGAGATACGCGACGAACACGACGACGCGGCCGTGCTATACAGGAGGGTGGGCTGGCATCATTACCTCGTGAGCGGCCGGATGGAGGTCGCGGAGGCGAACGACAAGCTCAAGCTCGAAATCCCGGAGGGGGAGTACAAGACCATCGCCGGGTTTGTGATACACAGGATGGAGAAGATTCCAAGGGTTGGCGAGGGATTCAAGCTGGGCCGCTTCAAACTCACCGTGGTCCACGCCACCGAGCGCTCCGTCGTGGAGGTCGAGGTGGCGCAGGTTTCTGAAGAGGAGCAGGGATGACGATCGCGTACTTCGACTGTTTCTCGGGCGTCTCCGGCGACATGGTGCTGGGCAGCATGGTCGACGCCGGGTTGCCGCTTTCGCATCTCAAAAAACAGCTCAGGCTCCTGCCCATCGGGTCGTACGACCTCACGTCGGCGAAGGCGCGGCGAACGATATGCGGCACGGACATCCGCGTCGCGGTGAAATCGGGGCCGCGCTCCGACGGCTATGCCGGCCTCGACCGGCTGATCGCCCGGAGCCGCCTTGCGAAGCCGGTGAAGGTCCTCGCGCGCGCGATCTTCGCGAGGCTCGCGAGGGCCGAGGCACACGTCCACGGGATACTTTTGAGCCGCGTGCATTTCCACGAGGTGGGCGCCGTGGATTCGGTCGTCGATGTTGTCGGCGCGGCGATCGGCTTCGACTATTTTGGCTTCGACGCGGTCTATTCGTCGCCGCTTCCCATGTCGCGCGGTCTTGTCAGGTGCGAGCACGGCACCTTCCCTGTCCCCGCGCCGGCGACGATCGAGCTGCTCAAAGGCATCCCGCTCGAACCTTCGCATGTGAAGGGCGAGATCGTCACGCCGACGGGCGCGGCGATCATCGCGACCGTCGCGGAACATTTCGGCGAGTGCCCGATTCAGAAGGTGGAGCGCGTGGGCTACGGATTCGGCGACAGAATAATTCCGGGGACCCCGAACGCCCTGAGGCTCATGATCGGCGACGGGTTTCCGGTGGTGGTCGTGCAGTGCGACATCGACGACATGAACCCGCAGATATTCGACCATGTCGCGAAACGCCTCTTCGCAGTGGGCGCGGTTGACGTCGATCTGGCCGCCATCCAGATGAAGAAGGGCAGGCCGGGCGTGAGGCTCACCGCCCTCGTGCCGTGGGAGAAAAAAGACGCGGTCATCGATATCATTCTGAAGGAGACGACGACATTCGGCGTGCGCTACTGGCCTGCCGAGCGCCGCGTGCTCTCGCGCGAGCTCGTCCAGAAGAAGACGAGGATCGGAAAGATGCGCTTCAAGATCGGGATGGACGCGTCAGGTTGCGCGGTCAAGGTGATGCCGGAATATGAGGACGTGGTGAAACTTGCGAAGAAAAAACGCCGCCCGCTGATCGAGGTCCACATGGAAGCCCTCGCCGCCGCCCAGTCCCTGATCGGGCGCGGCCGATGATCCCCCGAGGTTTTTGCATGCGCATTGCGATAGAAAAACTCATACATGGCGGAAACGGGATGGGCGAGAGCGAGGGCAAGAAGATCCTCGTGCCCTGTTCGGCCCCCGGCGATATCCTCGAAGTGGAGATCGCCGCAGATCACGGCTCATGGGCGGAGGGTGCGGTCGCGAGCGTAGTCGAGCCTGCGCCATGCCGCGTGCTCCCTCCGTGCCCGGTCTTCGGCGAGTGCGGCGGCTGCCAGTGGCAGCACATATCGTATCCCGCCCAGCTCGAATGGAAGAAGAGGATCCTGATTGAAACCCTGGACAGGGTCGGCAAGATCTCCAGCCCGAACGTCCTTGAAGCGCTTCCCTCCCCGAAGGAGTGGCACTACAGGAACCGCATCCAGCTGCACGTCGATTCGCGCGGGAAGGTAGGCTTCTACCGCGCGCGATCGAAAGATGTGGTCGAGTTCAAGGAGTGCGCGATTGCGGACGAGAGATTGAACGCCGAGTTAAACTCAAGGCGGGAGGATATCTCCCGGCGCGACAAGGGCATCGCGCTGCGCGTCAAAGATGACGGGGTCTCGTTCGCGCAGATCAATTCCGGCCAGAACGAGCAGCTCAAAAAGATGCTCGTGGAATGGCTCCGCGAAGTTCCGCACAAAACCGTGTTCGAGCTGTATGCGGGGGCCGGAAATTTCACCTTCGCCTATGCCGGAATCGCCGAGCGCGTCGTCGCCTCCGACATAGATGGCCGCGCCATTCGAGCCGCAAAAGAGGCGCAGGAAAAGCTTGGGGCCCGCAACATCGAGTTTGTCTGTGCGCCTGAGGCCCGGGCGGCGCGGCGCCTCCTTGGAGATTGCGACGCCGTCCTCGTCGATCCGCCGAGGAAGGGCTGCGCAGAGGTCCTGGAGGCGGTCGCCGGACTCAATCCGCGCTCCATTTTCTACATCTCCTGCGATCCGGCTACCCTCGCGCGGGATGCCCTGGCGCTTTCGGAGCTTGGGTTCAGTCTCGTCCGGTCGCTGCCGGTCGACATGTTTCCACAGACATTTCACATCGAATCGCTCTCGCTCTTTGCCCCACGCCCAACCGCTTGAAACTGCTGTTTATTTTATCGATCTGTCTCCTTGACAAGACGGCCGTATCTGCTAAAAAAGCGCGATTCTGGTTTGGCTCTATCCGTCGGTATTTTCTGGAAGGTGGTGATCCTCAAATGCCTGGAATCAAGGTGCGTGAAGGCGAGACCTTCGAGCAGGCTCTCCGCCGTTTCAAGAAGCAGTGCGAAAAGGCGGGAATTCTCTCCGAGCTCCGCAAGCGTGAATACTACGAGAAGCCGTCAATCAAGGAAAAGAAGAAGCGGGCGGCAGCGAAGAAGAAGCGCATAAGGGGCTACTGATCCTCAGGGCTCCCGACTACGTGAAAGGTCTTCATGTTCAGCAAATCCATCCTGAATGAAATCAGGGATCGGATTTCCATCGTCGCATTCATCGGCGAGCGCGTTCCCCTCAAGCGGGCCGGCAAGACTTTCAAAGGCGCGTGCCCGTTTCACAACGAAAAGACGCCGTCGTTCAACGTGAGCGACGACAAGGGAATATATCACTGCTTCGGCTGCGGCGAGGGCGGCGACATATTCCAGTTCGTCATGAAGTTCGACGGCATGGGGTTCGCCGAGGCGGTGAAATACCTCGCTGGGCGCGCAGGGGTCGAGCTTCCGCGCATGGAAGACCCCGCGGCAAGGGCGGCGGAGGACGAATCTGCGCGCCACAAGCGCTGGTGCCTGCGCGTGAACGAGATCGCCCGGGACTACTTCGTGGAGAGGTTTTTAGACGAGCGCGCGGGGGCCCGGGCGAGGGAGTACCTGCAAGCCCGCGGAATACAAAGAGAATTTTGTACGCAACTTTTTCTGGGTTATGCCGACAATAGTTGGGACCAGCTCGTGGGCCATTTGAGGGAGAAGAACGCGCCGCTCGAGATTGCGGCCGAGCTGGGGCTCATCAAGCGGAGGGATGGCGGCGGGTATTATGACTTCTTCCGCGACCGCATCATGTTTCCGATCATGTCGCCTCGCGGAGAGGTTCTCGGATTCAGCGGCAGGGACGCGGGTCAGGGTGGAGATACGGCGAAATATATCAATTCGCCGGACTCCACCGTCTACCACAAGTCCAATTGCGTCTTCGGCCTCGACAGGGCCCATGGCGCGATCAGGAATGAGGATCGCGTATTGCTGGTCGAGGGAAACCTCGATCTCGTCTCTCTGCACCAGGCCGGCATAACGAACGTCGTGGCGCCGCTCGGCACAGCGCTGACGGCGGGGCATCTGAGACTTTTGGCGCGATACACGCGCAACATGACGGTCGTATTCGATGGCGATTCGGCTGGTGAGCGCGCGGCGCTTCGGGCGCTCGAGATATTTGTGGCAGAGGAATTGGCGCCGAGGGTGGTGCCGCTCCCCGAAGGCGAGGATCCCGATTCGCTGGTGCGGAAGGAGGGCGCGGATGCCTTCCGGACAAGGATCGGGAATGCGCCGTCGCTCTTTGAGCATTTCGTTGAACGGACGCTGGCCGACACCGGCAGGGACGCATCTGGAAAGATCGCGGCGATGGAGAAGATCATCCCCATCTTCAAAGCGGTTGCGGATGAGGCTCAGCGCGGCGTCTACGGGGCGTATCTGGCCAGGAGGCTCGACATCGACCTGGGGACGATCGAGAAGGCGGCGGCGTCGGGGAAATCGAATCTCCCCGCAAAGGTCGCTGTGCATTCCGGCGCTCAAGCTGTCGCACCGCAGACGGATGCGGCCTTTTCTGCCGAGCGGATGCTAGTCGAGACCCTGGTGAGGAGGCCGGAGCTTGCGCAGGGCGTCTTTTCGGAGATCGGTTCCGCAGCATTCGAGGATGGCTGGTGCAGGACCGTCGCGGAGCTCCTCGAAGCGCAGTTCAAAAGCGAGGGCGCGGTGAAGGTGGGCGGGCTCGTGGAGGCCCTGGGCGATGCGGAGCTTGCATCGCAGCTGAGGCACATGTCCTTGAGCCCCGAGAAGTGCGGCGACGATGAGGTCGAGGAGCTGGTGCGGGACTGCGTGGCGCGGATAAAGATGCGCCCCATCTCGCAGAGGATCGAGAAAATCAACGAGGACATACGCAGCGCGGAGATTGCCGGAGAGGAGGAGAGGATGTTTGCTCTCCTCACAGAGAAGAAAACGCTCGCCCGCCAGGTTCATGGGCGATAACAGGAGGAAGTTGTGAGCACAAATGCAAACATTAGCGCGGAGAAGAAGACCCCGGCGGAGATCAGGGAGGTCAAGAACCTGATCACCGCCGGCAAGGCGAAGGGATTTCTCACCGTCGAGGAGGTCAACGACGCCCTCCCCGCGGACATGGTCTCCTCCGATCAGCTGGACTCCGTCCTCTCGATCTTCGACGACATGGATATAGAGATCGTCGACAGCGAGGAGGAGGGAAAGCAGCTGAAGAGCGGGGCCAAGGTGAAGGAGCGCGCCGAGGAGCGCGCCGTTCCCGCTGAGCCGGAGGCGGATTATGGCGGGAGGACGGCCGATCCGGTCCGCATGTATCTGCGCAAGATGGGGCAGGTGGCGCTGCTCACCCGCGAGGGCGAGGTCGAGATCGCGAAGAGGATCGAGCAGGGGCAGAACGAGATGTTCAACATCCTGCTCTCGAGCCCGCTGGGCATCCAGAAGGTCCTGTCGTTGGGTGATGGCCTCTCGCGCAACAAGATACGCGTAATCTCTGTCATCAGGGACGCGGAGGACGTGGAGGACGATCCTGAAAACTTCGACGAGGCCGGCCACAGGCTCCGGATCTTGAAGCTCATGAGCCGGGTGAGGAGCCTGGACAAGCAGCGGCGCGAGGCGACCTCAAGGCTTTCGCGCAGCGACGCCTCCGAGAAGGTGAAGGCTCAAGCGACCGCCAACTATGCCGAGGCGCAGCAGAGGCTCATAGAGTGCTTCAAGGACATGGGCCTCTCCACGAGGACGATCAACGAGATCGTCGAGGCCCTTCACGCGGCGATCGACGATGCGGAGGCGAACCACCGCATCATCCGCGACTGCGCCAGGAAGCTCCACTCCAGGGAGGACGAGCTCAGGGCCAGAATGAAGGAGTACAAGCGCACCGACTATCAGCAGCGCAAGCTCGTGAAGGATACCGGCTTTTCGCGCGAGGTGATCGCCCAGATATTCGAGCAGTATGCCCAGGCGGAAGGGCAGATGCACCGGCTCGAGAAGGATGCCGGCCAGGATATCGAGGGCCTCCGAAAGACATATCGCGAGATCAAGCGCGCCGAGCAGTTCGCGGAGCGGGCGAAGAACGAGCTCGTCGAGGCCAATTTGAGGCTCGTCGTGTCGATCGCAAAGAAATACACGAACCGCGGGCTGCAGTTCCTCGATCTCATTCAGGAGGGGAATATCGGGCTCATGAAGGCGGTCGACAAGTTCGAGTATCGCCGCGGCTACAAGTTTTCTACCTATGCCACGTGGTGGATCAGGCAGGCCATCACGCGCGCGATCGCCGACCAGGCGCGCACCATCCGCATCCCGGTGCATATGATCGAGACGATCAACAAGCTGGTGCGGACCTCGCGCTATCTGGTGCAGGACTTGGGAAGAGAGCCTTCGCCCGAGGAGATAGCCGAGAAGATGGAGCTGCCGCTGGAGAAGGTGCGCAAGGTGCTCAAGATCGCCAAGGAGCCCATCTCTCTCGAGACCCCGATAGGCGAGGAGGAGGACAGCCACCTGGGCGATTTCATCGAAGACAAGTCGATTGCCTCGCCGTCCGATTCCGTGATAAATTTGAATCTGTCGGAGCAGACGCGCGGCGTCCTGGCGACTCTCACGCCGCGCGAGGAGAAGGTCCTGCGCATGCGCTTCGGGATAGGCGAGAAGTCTGACCACACCCTCGAGGAGGTCGGCCGCGACTTCTCCGTGACGCGCGAGCGCATCCGGCAGATCGAGGCCAAGGCGCTCCGGAAGCTCAGGCATCCGAGCCGGGCCAAGAAACTCAGAAGCTTTGTCGATTGGTAGAAAAGGGGGGAGTGAAAATGAGAAGATGGGCCCTGGCTGCCGCGGCTGCGGCAGCGTTGCTTGGCATCGCCGTTTCCGCCGTCTCCATATCACAGCACATGCGCATAGACCGCAAGGGTCTCGAAGAGGCCAGCTTCTGCGCCATCAGCTCAAAGATCAACTGCGACATCGTCAACGCCAGCTCATATTCGGAGGCCCTGGGCGTCCCCGTCGCTGCATGGGGGTTCACCTTCTATCTCCTCGTCGGCGGAATGGCTCTGTTCTCGTTCTTCTCAAAGGGCGACCGTCGCGCCACGGTCGCTATGGCATGGTTCATGTCGCTGGCCGCGTTCCTCTACAGCGCATATCTCGCATATATCGCCTGGACAGTCCTGGGAGTTGTCTGCCTGGAGTGCGTCGCCATGTATATTGTCAATATCGCCTTTGTGATATTTCTCTTTGCAGCGCTCAAGGTCCCTCTCGGAGGCATCATGCGTTTTGTGCGGGATTACTTCAAAGCGGCCCTCGGCCGAGCATCTGGGCTGGATTTCAAACCGCTCATATTGAAGCATGCCGTGGTGATAGCGGTTGTCTTCCTGGCCGGCTTCGGCGCGATGAGGGGCCTGCAGGCAAAGGGGGACAAGGCGCCCGACAGCGCAGACGTCGACGAGAAGGTGCGCGCATACTACATGGAATCGCTCTACGCGATCGAGCCGGACCCGTCATGGGCGATCTGGGGAAACCCAGAGGCCAAGGTGACGGTGGTAGAGTTCAGCGAGTTCCAGTGCCCCTTCTGCAGGGTAGCCGCATTCAATTTGAAACCGAGGCTTCAGGAATTCAAGAAGGACGTGCGCTTCTACTTCGTCAACTACCCCCTGGACCAGTCATGCAACAAGGAGCTCGACCATCCCATGCACCAGTGGGCATGCATGGCGGCCAAGGCCGGGATCTGCGCCAAGATGCGCGGCGACTTCTGGGATTTCCACGATGACATCTTCCGCAACCAGAGAAAGTTGAGCGACAAGCTGATATCGGAGCTTGTGGAGAAGCGCGGCTGGAACCCCGACGAGTTCAAGTCATGCATGGATTCGCCGGAGGTCGAGGAACAGATCCAGAAGGACCTGGCCGCGGGAAGGAAGAGCTACGTGTCGGGCACCCCGACCGTCATCCTCGACAACCGCAAGCTCAAGTACTGGAGCGATCCGAAATTTCTGCAGTCGGTGGTGAAGGAAGAGATAAAGAGGTCTAAGAAGAACTGACATCACCGGCCCATGAAAAAAAGGGTTCTGCTTATAAATCCAGCCAAAGAGGATCTCTTTGCGAGCAACCGCATCCATATGGGTTTGACTTTACTGGGAGGAATGCTTTCCAGATATGGACATGAGGTCAAGGTGCTGGATTATTCCTTTTTAAAGACGCGAAAAAAGTTTTTGCGCGTGCCTTCCATCGCTGAGGTAATAAGCCAGTTCGATCCCGAGGTCATAGGCCTTTCCGTGTTCACCTACCTCTATGACGACTGCAATGATGCCCTGAAGGAAATATCCAGCTCAAGCGGGGCGCCGGTCATTTTAGGCGGGCCGCATATATCGGTCTTTCCCGAGGACTTTGCCGGCGACGACCGGGTGAGCTATATCGTGCGCGGCGAAGCTGAAAATGTCATCCTGGATCTGGTAGACAGCGCCATTCGCCAGCCGGCGCCAAAACGAATAAATTGCCCTCTGCCTGCCGCCCAGGATATCCCGCCCATCGATCTCGACATAGCTTATGGCAGCCGGTGTTTAAAAGAATATCAGATACAGCTCAGCAGGGGTTGTCCGTTCAACTGCAGTTTCTGCAGCGTTCATTTGATCAACGGCAGGGAGGTGCGCGCTCGAGACATAAAATTGTGCGTCGATCAGATAAGAGAGGCGAAGGAGAGTTACCCCGACATCAGGCTGGTGTCAATTACGGACGATTGCCCGAATTTTAACAAAGAGAGATTCAAAGAGTTCCTTGTGATGTTTTCTGAATCGAAGATCTATTGTGAGCTTGCGATCGACAATGTGAGGGCGGATCTGGTCGATGAGGAGATGATCGGCTTATACAAGAAAGCGGGCGGCAGAAACATCTGTCTGGGAGTCGAAAGCGGAAATCAGGAGGTGTTCAATTCGGCGCACAAGGGAGAGTCGCTGGAGGCGATAATCCAAGCTGCGGAGCTGGTGCACAAATATGAATTGCGATTGGGGCTGTGCTTTGTCGTGGGTCTGCCCGGAGATAATATTTCAAGAAACAGGGATTCCATCGAGCTGGCAAAGAAAATGAACCCGGATTATATCTATTGGAATATGTGCACCCCGTGGCCAGACACGGAGATGCACGGGTGGTTTAAAAAGAACGGAACGATCCTCGATGTCCGCAATTTCTCCACGCTGGTCGACCAGCGGTTCAATTTCGGAAATCCGCCGGCCTTCTCCCCGGATTTTACGCAGGATGAGAGAACAAAGGCATGGCTGACCGCAAATCTGGAAACTTGCGCCGTGCCCGTGTTGTTATGGGGTAACCTGGCATATGTGCCTTTGATATTGCTGAGGATGATTCGATTGGCAATCAGGTATGGAATCTGGAAGCAATTCTATAGATATTTCAGAATCCTTTTGTTTCAAAAAATATTCTCAACTAAGGCGTTTGGCGGATGGCTTCGTCAATGATCGAGTAGTAGGGAACCCGCTTGTTGTGCTTTGCGAGCGTCGCCGGATCATACACCTTGATTTCAGCAACGACCTTCTCAGCGACGGCCCCCTGTTTTTCTTTTGGGACCTTTCTCAGTTCCATCTGGAATCGCAGCTCTTCGTGAAATGCGGCATCGAATGTCGCGTAGTGATCGCGATAGAGCGCTTCAAGCTGGATCGTCGCGATCCCATCCCGGAGAGGGCTGTATGCCTGCGTCATCGTGTCGTACTGCCAGCTCAAGCTATGCAGCTTGAGATACGCCTGGGCGATATCGTCGTCGATGGACAGCAGCACGTCGTCGGCGCCATAGTTTCCGATGCGCTCCCGGAAGTCTTCGAGGGCCTTCCACATGTTTTCGACGCTCAGGAGGTCCATGCGTTTCTGGCGAAACTCGCTCGCCTGGAGCGCCGCGGCCTTTTCCATCCGGCGGATGTAATACTGAAAGAGCGGCAGGTGCCAGGACCGGTCCTTGTGGTCGGCCTTCGTGGTGCGCGTCTTCGGAGATGCAACCTTCCGGTAGCAGAGTTTCTCGAACGAGGCGTTTGCGACGGGATCCCTTTTTGGCCCTCCGAAGCGATCCGCAGGATCCGGACGCCAGTGAGAGCTCACTGCCTTCATCGCCGAATCCAGAAGTGCAACTTCATATGGATAATAGGTCTGCACATCCCCTTTTTGAAAGACCACGCCCCCAAGCAGGTGGATTGCCGCGTGGTGTCCGGCGCCATACTCGGACGACGGGAGATCGTAGACGACGACAGTGCCAAATGCGTTTAGGTCGTCGCAGGAGCTGGGCGCAAAATCACGCTTGAGGTAGTAGCGAAACTCGCTCGAGTCAACGTATCTCCCCTTGGCGTCCTCGTATCCGTTGAGGACCAGGGCCGCCTGATAACAGTTGGGGCCAAGGCCGTCCTCCCGCCCGTTTTTTTCGACCACGAATCGGGGCAGCAGCCCGTTCACACGATACACGCGTGCCTGGGGAGGAACGGTCATCCCTTTCGGGATCGACTTGACCTTTTCGGGGAGCTGGCGGCTCCCCTGCAGGAGCGCCTGGATACGGCTGATGTCGGCGGCGGGCGTGGAGGCCGCATCGCCTGTGAGCGCGAGATAATAATCGCCAGGGGTTTTTTGAGGGGCACAGAAGGTGTAATCTTCAGCCGTCCCGCACACGAATGCGGGGAGATCGGACTGCACAGGCTTCCTGGGCGATGCCGTTTTTGGTGGCTCTGGCATCAGCCTATCCGATGATGAGCTTCAGGTGCATGGTCACATCTTCTGTCACGGCATTGACGACGATGCGAACGGGACCGGCCTCAAAATACCACGAAAGCCGCTTTTCACCCGGCATGACAGCGAGTTTGCCCAGCCCCTGTCCCTTGTTTTCCAGTGAACTGCGGGTCTTTGCGATGATCCTTTCGGATTCACCCTTTCCCAACCGTTTGACAAGGAGAGACGAGAGTTTGCTATCGATGGACTTGAGGGCGATCCTGTAGGCCGCTTCCTGCGTGACTGGCGCGTGCTCGTCGATCTCTCCGGGCGCGATGACCCGTGCGCCTTCGGTGTAACGCTTCTCTCCATTGTGATCTGATTTGACGACCATGCCGTGGCCGAAGACCTCGACATTCCCGTATTTCGTTTTCACGAACTGGGGAAAGTAGCTCGACTTCGAGAGGCCACGGAGCCCATCGGTCTCGCTCTTCGGGGCGGCGGCAAAATTAAATTTTGAAGGGGGGAGCGCCTGCTTCTTTCGCTGAGGGAATCCCCTTTTGCCAGCTTCTTTTCGGATTTCGCTCTCGACCGCCTCGGGAGAGACGTTCCAGTCGGTGAGCTCCTCGAGGAGCGATTCTTTTGAGTTCGGGGGGACGAGGCTCTTGAGTCCGTTCACCATGTTATCCATAAATTCATCGTATTGCGGTGTCGAGGTCTTGTATTCCTGCAGATGGACGAGGAAGAGCGTCAGCGTGGCCACCCGCGCGCGTTCGTCAAATGCCGCCGGATCCTTGGCGTATTCCGCCTGATTCTTATTCTTGAGCAGTTCGAGAAGCCTCCCTTTCAGGGACCACAAGAAACCGGAGTAGATGTTGCCCATGACATGGGGATCGCGGCTGAGCGTGTTAGAAAACGTATTGTTGTTGTCAACATTCCTCAGCCCATCGGGACTCGGGGTGCCCTTATCCCATACCCCAAAATCCTCGGCGAGTTCCGGGTCATTGAAACGGATGGCCGTCCCGAAATCGGCGCCGCCTTCGTGCAGGGCCGCGGCGACGTCTGACATCCCCTGGGACAGGCGCGGATTCACGCGGTCAATCACCCAGTGGAAAGCTTCATGGATATCGATGTCGCCATCGGAGCCAAAGTGCCAGAGTCCACCGCCATCGCCGAAGTTGATGGTCATCTCCTCGGGATCAAAATAGGCGTTTGAGAGACCAGGGATGTTCATGCGCACCCGCATCGGCATGAATTTTTCCCGGCGCCCTGCTTCAACGACAAGCCGCATGTCGATGCCCAGCTTGTCATCGAGAAAGCTGACTAAGCCGTTGAGGGTATGATAGGCAAAGACCTGATCGAATTGAGACGAGGTCAAAAAGCGATTGGTCTGTCCTGGAGCGATCGGCGGATAAGAAAATTTTCCCTTGAGGGTTACGCCATCTGCCCCGTTGACGCAAAAATATGTTCCGCAGGCCTCCTGCGCATTCGGCGGCAATTTCTCGAGAACGACCGTCTTCGTCTTTCCATCGCTTGAAAAGTTATTTTCGCTGGTCCAGACGATTGCTTCCGGTCCGTCTTTTTTGGTTGGATTCACTGGTGGGGCCATAACACCTCCTGGCCTGCGGGTGCAGGCTCTAGACAGCCCCCATGTGCGGCAGCGTAGTAGAGACAGGGGGGACTGTCAACGGGAAAAGCCCCCAAATAGGGTATTTAAGGTGGTTTGATCGGTGGTTTAGACCCCGAACTTCTTCTCCATCTTCTCGTAGTAATCGATCGCCCTTCTTATGTACGCGCGCTTGGCCATGTAGTCGCCGGGGTAGAAGCTGCGCTTGAAACCGTAGATGATGATGTCCTTGAGCTTGCGCGGCTCGATGGGGAAATTCCTGACCGCGAGCTCGATCTCGTCGGTGACGCTCGTGTGCGAGACGAGCCTGTTGTCGGTGCAGAGGGTCAGCGAGAGGCGGTTCTTGAACATATGCGCGAACGGATGTTTTGAGATCTCCTTGAGGCCCGGCACCGTCTGCATGTTGGAGGTCAGGCAGACCTCGATGCAAGTGCGGCGGTCGGCGATGTACTGCCACAGTTCCCTCACGTAGCGGCTGCGCTCTATTGCGGTGGGAAGCTCCACCATGTCCTCGTCGAAGAGATTCGTGCCGTGCCCTATGCGGTCGGCGTGGCAGTCGGTGATCGCCTGAAAGATCGAGACTGGGCCGTAGGCCTCGCCAGCGTGCACGGTCTTCTTGAAAAAATGTTTGACCGCGAGGTCAAAGGCGCGCTTGTAGTCCTCGGCCGGATATCCTCTTTCGGCCCCGGCGATGTCGAAGCCGGTGACGGGCAGGCCCTTGTCGTTGCGGACGTCGATCATCGTCCGGACGAGATCCAGCGCCGCGAGGCCGTAGAGGTCCTCCTTGGGCATGTGGGGATGGATCCCCATCAGCTGCCGGTAGTATCCGGAGTATTCCGGCGTGAACATGCGTATGGCGCATCCTATTATGCCGTAGTCGAAGGGCGGTTCGCTGCCGTCCCTGATCTCGGGGCGCGCGTTTATCTCCTTCTTGGCCCGGGAGAGCCCCAGGTCGACGCTTATGATCGTCTCGTCGAGCGAGAACGATTTGTGCGCGTGGCGCTGCGGCGCGAACCGCGGCTCGACGTAGCGCACCCCTTCCTCGAAGTTGTCCAGCGCAAGCTCGTAGGCGATTCTCTCGAGCGCCTCGGGCGTCACCATCACCGCGGCCGTGTACAAAAAGCCCAGCAGGTATTCGTCCAGGTCCGCATATACCTTTTTGAAGACGAGCTTGCTTAAGCCCTCCTCCGTGTAGGAGGGGAGCTCCACCTTTTGCTCCTTCGCGAGCTCTATGAGCGTTGCGAGGCGAAGGCTTCCGTCGAGATGAACGTGGAGGTCCGTCTTCGGGATGGCCCTGATGAATTCTCTGGTGAACTTTGTCATGATGCGGCTGCCTGCCTTTTCAGCCACTGCCAGCTTTTGTCCACGCCTCGCTGAACGACCGCTATCTGTTCGTCGTTCATGTGGCGGAAACGGCCCTGCATCATTAGATAGTCTTTGAGCAGGGTGCCCTGCGGCTCCATGTTGATGGTGTACTTCTCGCCGTCCTCGACTTCGTATATCGGAAAGATCCCGCAGTCCACCGCGGCGCGCATGGCCTCCACGGACCTGGCCGAGTCGATCTTCCAGCCGGCGGTGCAGGCGGCGAGTATGTGGATGAACCTGAATCCCTTGATCGCCTTCGCCTTGGCGAACTTTGCCATCAGGTCGTGCGGGTGCGCGGAAGTCGTCGTGGCTAGATATGGTATCCCGTGCGCCGCGAGTATCCGGTCGATGTTCTTCTTGGCGCCCTCCTTCGGATGGTCCGTGGGCGTGGTGGTGGTCCAGGCGTATTCAGGCGTCGCGCCGGAGCGCTGGATGCCGGTGTTCATGTACGCCTCGTTGTCATAGCAGACGCATATGACGTTCTCGTTTCGCTCGGCCGCCGCGGAGAGGGATTGCAGGCCGATGTCGAATGTGCCGCCGTCGCCGGCCCAGCCCATCACCTGGGTGAGAGTCTTCCCCTGGATGTCCAGCGCGGCGCGCACGCCCGAGACCGCAGCTCCCGTTGTCTCGAACGCGGTGTGCATGAGCGCCGTCTTGAGGCACGAATATGGAAACGGCCCCGGGATCACCGCCCAGCAGCACGCCGGTATGACGACCACCGTGTCTGGCCCCATGGCCTTGAGGGCCATGCGCATCGCCATCGTCGCGCCGCAGCCAGGGCAGGCGAAGTGCCCCGAGGTCATGAACTCGCCCTTTTCATAATTCTGCTGTGCCGTTCCCTGGCCGAAATTTTGCGGTTCAGTTCTCATTTTTTTAACCCTATCCACACCGGCCGCTCCTGGCGGTCGTGGTCCTTCGTGTACGCATATGCCTCGGAGATCGACTCCGGCGTGATGTCGCGGCCGCCCAGCCCGATGTGGAAGTCGAAGACCTCCGGCATTGTCGGCACGCCCGCGAGGGCTGCCCTGATCTCCTGCGCCCAGATTCCGCCGGCGCCGTGGCTGATGTTGCGGTCGAGCACGGCGAGTTTTTGAACTTTCCTGTTGCCGGCCAGATTTCCGACGGCCTCGCGAAGCGCCTCGGTCGGGAACGGCCTGAAGAGGCGCAGCTTGCACAGGCCCACCTTCTCGCCCGAGGCCCTCAAGGATTCGACCGCCACGCGCGCGGTGGATGTGGTCGACCCGCTGGTGACGATGAGCGTTTCGGCGTCCTCGGCGTGGAAGAGCTCGATCATGTCGTAGTGGCGTTTGAATCGCTTTGAAAAATCGCGCGCCACTTCGCCGAAGGTCCTCTTCGACTTCTGGTGGGCCTCCTCCATGATGTAACGGAATTCCATGTAATGCTCCGGCGCCGTGAACGGATTGAGCGTGCGGGGATGTTCTGTATCCAGGCGCATCGACGGCTTGAACGAAGGGAGGAAGCGGTCGACGTCCTTCTGGTCGGGAATCTCCACGGGCTCATATGTGTGCGAGAGGATGAAGGCGTCGTAGACGACCATCACCGGCAGGTTCACGATCTCGGCGAGCCTGTAGGCCATGATGACAGTGTCAAGCACTTCCTGGTTCGTCTCGCAGTATATCTGTATCCAGCCCGTGTCGCGCTGTGCGAGCGAGTCGGTCTGGTCGCTCGTGATGTTCCATCCCGGCGCCATGGAGCGGTTGACGTTGCACAGGACTACGGGCAAGCGCCCGTAGGCCGCCCAGAAGAGGAGTTCGTGCATCAGCGCCAGCCCCTGCGACGACGTGGCGGTGAAGGCCCGGCAGCCGGCCTGCGCCGCGCCGATGCAGCAGGCCATCGCTGAGTGCTCCGACTCGACCTTGATGAACTTTGCCGCCAGCTCGTTCCTCGCGCACATCCCGGAGAGCTCCTCCACGATCTGCGTCTGGGGGGTGATGGGGTAGGCGGCGATGACCTGCGCGCGAGAGAGCCTCACGCCGTGCGACGTCGCATGGTTGCCCATCAATACTTCTGTAGTAGGCATGCCTGACCTCTCAAATCGATGTCGGTTCCTCGACCATCTCCATCGCTGCGCGCGGACACTCCTTCGGGCAGATGCCGCATCCCTTGCAGTAGAAGTAATCGATCTCGAAGCCGCCCGCTTTTTTGGCGATGGCGACGTCCGGGCAGTAGATGTAGCAGTTGTCGCACTCGGTGCATCTGCCGCAGTGGAAGCAGCGGGAGAGTTCAGAGGCTTTCGTCTCAGGCGAAGGCGCTATGTGGACCTCCGCGAAACCGTTTCCCAAGAACCTCTTCTCCACAGAGATCGACGGATATGCGTTCGGCTCCGAGCGGGTGAAATAGGCGGGATTCAAGTCGCTGAATTTGGCCACGCAATTAAGGCGCGTTATCTCGGAGGTGGTGGCCGTCCGCGGCTCCGCGCCGTTTCTGAGCTTCAGGTAGGCGGATATCAGCACCGCGCCTGTGTCTGCGACGCGGATCTGCTCGAAGATGGTTTCGAAATTCTTGCCCCTCAAGTGGCAGTCGATCGCGATGGCGCTCTTTTTTCCGCTTCCCAGGGCCTCCACGACAGTGCGCGGCTGCGCTATGAAATCGCCGCCGGCGAAGACGTTTTGCCATTCGGTCCGGCCGCCCGGCCGCGTCTTGACCGAACCGTTTTCTATCGGAAGCGTGGATGGGATGATGGAGTTGTCTATCCGCTCGCCGATGGCGGTGATTATCGTGTCCGCGTCGAACGAGACGAGTTCCCCTTCCACCGGCACGGGCTCCCTCCTCCCGGAGGGATCGGGGTCGCCGAGCTTCATGCGCTGGCACTCGAGGCCTGTCGCCCGGTTGGCCGCCGCGATGACGCGCTTTGGTCCGAGGAGCATCTCGACCGACACGCCCTCGCTTTCAGCCTCGCGCACTTCGTCGTCGAACGCCGGCATCTCGACGCGGGTGCGCCGGTAGATGATGCGGACATCGCTCCCAAGCCTCCGCGCCACGCGCGCGGCGTCGATCGCCGTGTTGCCGCCGCCAACCACCAGGACGCGTTTTCCCAGAGCCGGCGGTTTGCCCTCCGCCGTTTTTCTCAGGAACTCGAGGCCAGGGATGACGCCAGCCGACTTCTCGTCCGGAACTCCCATCGCCCTCGACTTGTGAGCGCCGGTCGCCATGAAGACGGCCGCGTAGTCCTGGCGCATCGCCTGCATCTCCGCGGCGTCGCGGACCGCCTTGCCGAGACGGAAATCGATGCCCATGCCTTCAAGCCTCTCGATCTCGCGGTCGAGAATCTCGCGGGGCAGGCGGTATGACGGTATCCCGTATCGGAGCATTCCGCCCGCGAGCGGCATGCGCTCGAAGACGATGACGCTGTGGCCTAGTCTCTTCAAGTGATATGCGC
Source organism: Pseudomonadota bacterium (assembly GCA_043798915.1). GTDB lineage: Bacteria > UBA10199 > UBA10199 > 2-02-FULL-44-16 > JAAZCA01 > JAZDOG01. The sequence continues at coordinate 22,187 of JAZDOG010000012.1, forward strand.
AGGCGAGTCCGGCCGGCCCGGCGCCTATCACAGCGACGTTCTTGCCGCTTGCGGGGCAGAAGGGCTTAGCGGCGGGGAGTTCGCCTCCCATAGCATCGCCCAGGGTGCGCTCGAGGAGCTTTATGTTGACCGACCCGCCCATCTCACGCCGGTTGCAGCCGTCCATGCAGGGATGGAAGCAGACCCGCCCCATTATAGAGGGGAAGGGGTTTTCGATCGTGGCGGCATCCCACGCCTCGGGGAGCTTGCCAGTCTCCATGAGCCTTATCCATGATTCGATGTCGTTGGATGTGGGGCATGAATGCTGGCACGCCGGGGTGCGCTCGACATACCGAGCGCGGAGATAGCGCCACGTCCCGGTCTCGTTCCATTCCGTCGTCGCCATGGCTGCGGTTACATACGGCATCTGCGATGCGCCGGAGATGGTGAGCGGCAGAGGGTGTTTGGTCTGGCGCTTCATTCGGAAAATTTTACCTCTTCAAATGCCTCCATGGCGGCCTTCGCATTTGCCTCGGCCTTTATCGGAACTCCCTTTTTGATGGCCTTTGCAACCGCATCCATCGAACAGATGCCGGTGATGCGGCAGAATGCGCCGATGATCGCGGTGTTGACGATCGGGCTCATGGCGGAGCCCAGCCTGTTCCGCACGGCGATGCTGCTGGCGTCGACGGAGGCGAGCTTGAAGTTTGCGAGCTTCTGGATTTGCGAGAGCTCTTCCGGGGTCTTCTTCGTGTTGATGAGCACCCAGCCTTCGCCCTTGAAGCCGTCGAACGCGGCCTTGTTGCCCAGGAGCGTCGGGTCGAGGATGATCAGGTGGTCCGGCTGATATATCTGGCTGCGGAGGTTGATCCTCAAGTCATCGATGCGGACGAACGCGGTGACAGGCGCGCCGCGGCGCTCGACGCCAAAGGAGGGAAATGCCTGAACGAACTTGCCCTCGGCGAATACCGCAGTGGCCAGGATCGTGCCGCCTATGACGGCTCCCTGGCCACCCCTCCCGTGGAAGCGAATCTCGATCATCGACGCGTACCCCCCGTCGGAGGGCCCCTTCATACCCTATAGGGAGATGTTGTCAAACCAGAATTCCTGCTATACCGGGTCGCTGTGGACGGTGACGTGGGCCCCGGGGATCTTGCGCTGGATATCCGCGATGATGGCCTCCGTTATGGCGTGGGCCGATTCGAACGTGGTATCGCTGTCCACCTCGAGATGAAATTCTATGTACTTCTCGCCGCCCACCCGCCTTGTGCGGAGCCGGTGGTAGCCGCAGACGAGCGGTTTGCCGTTGATGCAGCTGTCTATTGCGGCGAGAGCCTCGGCGGGGAGCGTCTTGTCCATGAGCTGCGCGATCGAATCGTGCCCTATGCGGATCGCCGAGATGGCGATATAGAGGGAGATGAGGATCGAGATTATGGGGTCGGCGTTCTTCACCGCCGCGAAGCGCTCGAGCCCCAGGGCGACGAGCACCCCGATGTTCGTCCAGATATCGGCGCCGAAGTTCAAGGCGCTCGCCTCGATGGCGCTCGATTCGGTCTCGGAGCTCGCCCTCTTGAGCACCCGCACGAGAAAGACGCTCGCTATGATCGCCATGCACATGACCACGACGCCCACCATCTCGTCGTTGAGACGATAGCCGTCGATCATCCGGTGGAAGGCCTGGACGATCAGGAATGTTGCGGATGCGGCGATGAATATCGCCTGAAAGAGCCCAGCTATCGCCTCGGCCTTGCCGTGGCCGAACTGGTGCGCCTCGTCGGCCGGCTTCTCTGCGGTGTGGACCGCCGCGAGGTTTATCGACATCGAGAAGACATCCATCAGGGAGTCGAGCGCGCTCGAGAGAACGGCCATGGACATGGTGAGGAACCCCACCGCCGACTTGATCGCGGCGAGAGAGAGAGCCACAAAAATTGCCGTCCACACCGCCCTTTTCTTGACCGACATGTATCGATTATCGGCGAAGGCTCAGGTAAAAAGCAAGCGGCACGATTAGTAAAATTGGAAAAGTGGCTTTTGGCGAGCAGGCAGGCGCAAATTTCCTCTCGGGGAGAGCCCCCTTGGGCAAGGCGCCTTCCCTTCGGCTACTCGTCGCGAAAAATCGGTTGGTTTCTGTAGCCTGGTGTCTTCCTGCTTGTCAGGCCCCAGGCTTACGAAACCAATCCGATTTTTCGCTCCTCATACGCCTCCGGTCAAAACGTCGCTTAATATGCCCAAGGGAGCTCTCCCCTGCGGAACTTTGCGCCAGCTCAAGTCAGCAGGTTAAAATGGTTACGCTCCGATTTAAACAGACTTCGCTGTACCACTGGTTCATGAATGAGGTGGGAAGGTGGTTTGACCGGTGGTTTATAGAATCGTCAGACGGAGCAATTATTTAGCTTATAAATCATAGTATTAGGCCCAATCGTCAGTTGCTCCGTCTGACGATTTTCGAATTGATGCGTCAGGATCGGATCAACATCTCGAACACCTGTTTCATAGGCGATCCCGACTGGGTCAAACAAGAATACGAGATACTTCGCGAAGAGATGAAGGCGCTGTTTGCAAGAAAAAGCACACAAAGAGAGTTGCTCTCTTCCAGCGACCCACCTTGATGTCGATAACCGTGGCAAAAAAATGAGCAAGCGGACCATTTGAAGGGATAGGTCTGTGAAAGATTGCAAGATTCGATGACAAATTTTGTCTTGTTCGTTCCTTCCTGAAAATCACCCCAGGGTTTTGACTCAAGGGCGCAATCAGTTCCAACGAAAATGGTTGATGTGGAGAAAAATCAGCGCCTCACTCTATCTCAACCCAAAATTGCTCCGTCAGGGGGTTTAGGGGGTTTAAGCCCCAAAAACTCTTGCCCAGCTCCCAACGCTACGCTATACGCCCTTATCATTTTTAAATAAGGCAGTATGGTCCCCGCGTCAGTAAGTTGCGAAACGCTCGTTCAAAATAATAAAACAAATGGGACAATTTCATCTAAAAGGCTTAGATACTTATCGGGGTATAGCCGCCTTAACTGTTCTGCTTGGCCATATTGAATTATTTAAAGGGAATTTCGGATATGACAATTGGTTAGACCTCCCATTCTATAAATACACAGGCGGGCATACAGCGGTTATCTTTTTTTTCGTTTTAAGCGGGTTTCTGATAACGCTGTTGCTCCTGAATGAGAAGAACAAATATCAAAAGATAAATTTAAAGAATTTTTATCTCCGGAGGATATTCAGGATATGGCCATTGTATTATCTTATCATTCTCGTTTCTTATTTACTGACTGATTATTCACCATGCGCCGCGACCATAGTATTGTTTTTGACAATATTCCCCAACATAGCCCATTCTATGGGGTCTGGATGGGTCCCAAGCCCGCAAATATGGTCGATAGGAGTTGAAGAACAATTTTACCTGGCCTGGCCGTTTCTGATCAAAAAATGCAATGACATTTTTAACGTCGTGATTTTCATAATCATATTCTTCACAATATTGCCCCATGGGTTGCTATTTATATTGAACCGGATCTACCCTGACCCGACTTTAATGTCGTTAATAAATAAACTGTTTTTTGGGACCAAATTTAATTGTCTGGCAATTGGCGGGCTGGCTGCAGTGATATATTCTGAAAAAAGACCAATATTGGGGCTGCTGAATCGGAATTTTATCATAAGTCATTTATTGGTCATCCTGCCTTTTATTTTATGGTTTGTCGGGTTTCATATTAAGTATTTTACAGATGAATTATATTCATGCCTGTTTGCAATCTCGATTTTGATCATGACTTCCAATCCCAAAATCATCAATATTGATAGTTTTATATCTAAATATTTAGGGAAAATATCGTACGGCATCTATATGTATCATTGGATCATTTTGGAGCTATTGTTTAGAAACAAAATATTAACCATAGAAAATAATTTACTATTTAATGTTTGCATATACGTCCTGGCAGTTGGGCTGACAATATTTATTTCCACCTTGTCATATTATTTTATTGAAGGTCCTTTTTTGAAACTAAAGGAAAAATACAGCAGATGACAATAATAATCCTGGCAATAGAAAGTATCAGCCGAATTTTATCTGTTCAATAATGTCTGACAAATTGGCGAAGGCAAAACAACAATCGCAGATTCATAATTCCCCCATGGCATGTCTTGTCGCATTTACAATGCGCCCTCGGCCTTGAGGAGGCGGCCGGCGACGGTTCGCGCGAAGAGGCGGTAGAGCTTGATCTGCGTCTCGTGGGGCAGGATGTCTATTTTCTGGGGATTGAGCCTCAGCAGGTTGCACTCGCCCACGGCGCGGACTGTCGCCGTTCGCCTTCGGCCGAGGAGAAAAGAGACCTCGCCGAAGCAGTCGCCGCGCCCAAGGGTTCCGGCCGTCCTCTCTCCGGCGACCACCGCCGCCTCGCCTGAGACGATCACATAGAAGCCCTGCTCCTGTTCCCTCTCGCGTATGATCGGTTCGCCGTCCTTGTGCGTGAGCCACGCGCCGATGGCGAGCATATCCGCCGTTTCGGCTTCCGAGAACTCCTCGAAGAAGCGGAGCGTTCGCAGGTGCCGGATCCTCTCGGCCATCTTGCCGCCCAGCGCCTTCTTCGAGCCGTGGAGCACGCCCTCCAGGTCGCGGGCGAAATCGAATGCGGTCCGGTAGCGGTCGTTTGGATCCTTCGCCATGGCGCGATCGGTGATAGCGAAGAGCTCCGGCGGGAGGTCCGGATTTCGCTCGGCGAGCGGGATATGTGGCTCGCGGAGTATCTTGCGGCGCATCTCCAGCGCGTCCGTAGCCTCAAAGGGTTTTTCGCCGCTGAGGAGCCGGTAGAGGATGATGCCCGCCGAAAATATGTCGCTCTGGGGCGTGGAGCCCTTTCCCTCGATCTGCTCGGGCGGCATGTAGCTCGGCGTTCCCACCACCTTTTTGTCATTCTTCGCAAGCAAGGCGAAGCAGGCGAGCCCGAAGTCGGCGATCTTGATCTCCCCGTTTGCGCCGAGGAGGATGTTGCCGGGCTTCACGTCGCGATGGATGATCCCGCGCTGGTGGGCGAAGTCGAGGCCGTGGCAGACCTTGATCATCACGTCTATGGCGTCCGCTACCGGGAGAAGCTCCGCCGGGAGGCAGTTCTTATAGAGCGTGGTCCCCTCGATGTACTCCATGGCGATGTAGCAGATGGGATCTTCGATGCCTGCGTCGAAGATGGTGACGATGTTCGGATGGATGAGGGCGCCTGCAGCGGCGGCCTCCTGGAAGAGGCGCGCCAGCGCCGGGTTCTTGGCCGCGCTGCTGCCGGCCGCGCTGACCTTGAGCGCCACGGAGCGGTTGATGTACGGGTCGCGGCCGAGATAGACCGTTGCAAACCCGCCGACGCCTATCTGGCAGATTATCTCGTATCGTCCTATCGTCTTTGGGTCGTTCATGGTTGTCCCTTTGGGTTCCGCTGTATCAAATTTTAACGAGTTTGTATTCCCTCTTTCCCATCCCCAGCCTCTCTGCGTGCTCAAGCTGCACGGTGCAGTCGATGTCGGGCCAGGCCTTTGCGAAGACGTCGCCGGCCCTCTCGATCACGAGGGTGAGGCTCGCCTGGTCTATCGCGACCGGGTCGGCCGAGGCGAGTATGCCGATGTCCGGCGCGATCGGTTCCTCCTTGCTGCTCATGCAGTCGCAGTTAGGTGTGATGTGATTGAGAAAATTGAGATAGAAGGCGCGTTTGCCCCGAGCCCCGCCTGCCGCGTACTCGGCGAAGCGCTCCTGGACGTCGGCGGTTTCCTTCTGCCACACGACATTGAGCGCCCTGTAGTCGCAGACGACGACGCATTCGCCGCAGCCGGCGCAGCGCGCCACGTCCAGGTGAACCTTGCCGTCGACGATCGAGAGGGCGTCCTGACCGCAGGCGGCCACGCATTGACCGCAGGCGGTGCAGAGATCGAGGGCGACCTCAGGGGCGACCCCGGAGTGCATCTCGAATTTGCCAATCCTGGCGCCGCAGCCCATCCCCATGTTCTTGATCGCGCCGCCGAAGCCGGCGAGGAGATGGCCCTTGAAGTGCGAGAGGGCGACGATCGCGTCGGCCTTGAGTATCGCCGTGGCGATCTTGACGCTCTTGAAATGTTTGCCCTCGATCTCCACCTCCTCGTAGTCGTCGCCCTTGAGCCCGTCGGCGATGATCACCGGCGTTTGCAGGCGCGTCTGCGAGAAGCCGTGCTCCGCAGCGACGGCGAGGTGGTCGACCGCATTCGAGCGGCTGCCACGGTAGATCGTGTTCGTGTCGGTGAGGAAGGGGGAGGCCTTGCAGCGCCGGATCATCCCGATGATGGGGCGAACGAGCTCCGGCCTGATGTAGCCGTTGTTGTTTTTCTCTCCGAAGTGCATCTTGATCGCCGCAAGGTCGCCGGCCCTGATGACGGAGGAGGCGCCCGATTGCTCGAGGAGATCGGGCAGCCGATCGCGCTCCTCCCATGGCAGGAAATAGACTCTGGATTTCGATGCGGCCGCGGACATGCTATCCCTCGTGAGCTATCCTCTACGCTGCAGGCAGGCGGATGGTGAACTTGCTGCCGCTGCCGGGTGTGGAGACGACGTCGATCCTTCCGCCGAAGTGCTCGATTATGCGCCGGACGAAGGTGAGGCCCAGCCCCATGCCGCCGGCCCCGCCGACGGAGTATTTTTCAATCTGATAGAACTTGTCGAAAATCCTGTCCAGATATTCCGGCGGGATGCCGACGCCGTCGTCGGCCACGGATATGGCGAAGGACTTTCCCTCCCTTGTGCATTCGATAGTCGCGTGCGCAGGGTTGTTCAAGTTGAATTTGAGCGCGTTGTCGAGGAGCTGGCCGATGGCGAGCCGGAGGTAGCCCCTGTTGAAATCGATCTCCCCCGCGCCGAACGCCGCCTTCGTCTCTATCTCGGGGTGCATATCCGCATATGAGAGCCTCGCTTCGTCCGCGATCTCCTTGAAGAGCGCTGGCAGGTCGATCCTCTCGCGCGAGGATTCGAGATCCGCGCCCTCGATGGCGACGAAGCCGATGAGCTTCTCGATCAGGCCCGCGAGCCTTGCCGATTCCTTCCCCATGGCATCGACGTGCCGCTGCTGTTTTTCGGATAAGCTGCCCAGGAGCTTGTCCTTGAGCATCTCGACGCTCGACTGAAGCGCGTTAACCGGCACCATCAGCTTGTACGAGATCATCGACAGGAAATTCTTTTTGGACGATTCTTCCGAGCGGAGCTTCGTCACGTCGCGCACGCTCAAGACGAGCGCCCTCAGGGCGCCGGCTTCGTCGTGCACTGGCGTGATGATCGCTGTGAGGTCCAGCGGCTCCATATCTTCGCTGTCGCGCCGCGATAGCTCGAAAGGCGGCAGGCGCCTGGAGAAGTCGGATATCCGATCCAGGGGCACCGAGGTGTCGAAATGCTCCATGAGGTACTGCAGGAAGGGCCTCTGCGCGGGGAGCAGGAGAAGCCGGTCGGCGGCCGTGTTTGATTGCACGACATTCCAGCCGGCGCCGAGAATCACCAGCCCGTCGGACATCTCCGAGAAACAGGTCCTGAACATCTCCTTCTCATCGCGCAGTTTTTCAAGGCTCGCGACCAGCGACCTCTCCATGTCCGTGAAGGCGCGGGTGAGCACGCCGACCTCGTCGCTTCCGGACGAGCCCTCCGGTTTCCTCGTGAAATCGCCCTCCGATATCCTCCGCGCGCTCATGGCCAGGCGTCTTATCGGTTCGGCCAGGCGCGACGAGATTACGAATATGAGAAGGAATATGACGACCGCCGCCGCCGCCGCCGTGATGATCATGGTGCGGTGGAGCGAGTTGAGTTCTCCCAGGAGCTCGCCCTCAGGAAAGGCGATGGCCAGGGACCACCCGGTGGAAGGCACGGTGCCGTAGACGAACCAGGTCTTCTCTCCGCTCATCGGATCGATCGTCGAGATGAAGCCCTCTTTCCCGGCGAGCATCTCCTCCCCGAGCTTCTTGATGTCTTCGCTCTTCCACTCCATCGCGACATCGAAGATGGTGCGCTTCAAGCGCCACTCCTTGCTGCGCATCGTGAGAAACTTTCCCTCCTTGGAAAGCAGAAACGCGTACCCGGTCTCTCCGGTCTTTATGTTTTCGATATCCGCGGTGAGGTCCTGGAGGGCGACGTCGGCGGTCGCCACCCCCCACACCTTTCCGTTGCGGAAGAAGGGGCAGGAGAATGTCGTCATCGCAACCTCGCCGCCGCCCACGTCGATGTAGGGTTCGCTCCAGCGGGGTTTTCCGCTCTCCCGAGGGATGCGATACCAGTCCCACTTCGGGTAGTCGTATGTGGAGGTCCCGAGGTCGACGAACAGGAGCCCCTCCGGGCCGCGGCGGTAATATGGTGCGATCAGGGTCTTCGCGCCCGGAAACTCTCCCGGCTCGAAGGCGACGGTTGCGCCGAACGCCCTGCGCTCTGCTTCGAGGGAATTTTTGATCAGCCCCTCGAGTTCCTCCTCCGAGGCGGGGACGAGGCTCTGGGAAGCGATGGAGAGCCCCATAGCCACCGCCTGGATCGACTGTAGGTTGGCATCGAGCTCCCACGTATATGATCTGATCATGCCCTCCGCGCGGCGCTCGATCTCGCCCACCATCGCCTTTCTGCTGTATCTGTAGCTCAAGAGCGACAGCCCCGCGAAAACCAGGACCACCGAAGCGAATACGGAGAGGAGGAGTTTCTTGCGGATATTCATCCCGGCATCATATGAGAAACTTGCGCCCGGGGCAATGCCCAAAAAACCTTGCCGCGGGGCGCAAAAGCGGCTATTAACTGAGGAAGTGGGGGATGGAGGGTATCGACATGTCGGCAAGACGCCTGGTTGCCCTGTTTTCCTGTATGATGTTTTCGCTTTTCTGCCTGTCCGCGCCTCTGGCTGAGGCCCGCGGCCATGACGGGGTGTACATGGGGATGGGCTACACGCAGCTTTTCATGTACACGCCGGAGCAGCAGAGCGGCGGGCCGACTCTCGGGCGAGTCAACGTGGGCCCCGGTTTCGGAGGCAACGCCGTAGTCGGCTATGATTTCTGCGGCACTCGCTGGGGAATCCAGATGCCGTTTGAGATCACGACTCAGAGGCTCAACAGGGCGGAGTGGCCCTTTGAGATCAATCTTGGTGTCGAGGCGGTCCTCCACCTGGTGGAGTGGCGAAACGAGCTCGACTTTCATCTCGTCGGAGGCGCCGGCTGGAACTACCTGACGGAGGGGGGCATCCAGAACCACAGCCGCAGCCAGGGCATATCCGCCGACTTAGGGCCCGGCCTGTCCTATTATTTCTTCCGAGGCGAGAAGTCGAGCGCCGCGCTGACCTTTGAAGTCCCCTTCAGGATGGTCCATTATTTCGGCGACCACCTCTCCGGCAACGGGACGACCTTCATCGCCTTTCCGATGAGAATCTCCGTCCAGGTGGGCTTTTAAAAATTCTGGGGACGCCATATGAAAAAAGCCGCCTTTTTATTGTGTCTATGTGCGCTTCTCTCATCCTCCGCCATATCCCGCGCCTTCAGCACCTCGGGTTTTCAGAATCCCTACGGCGTCGTGGTGGATGGCAATACCGGGTTCATCTACGTCTCCAACGTGAACGGCGACCCCAATGCGCGTGACGACAACGGCTTCATCTCGCGGCTCAAGGGGGATGGGACGGTCGACCAGATGAAGTTCATCGACGGCGCTGTGCCGGAGTTCACGCTCCATGCCCCGAAGGGGATGGCCATCGTGGGCACCACGCTCTATGTGGCCGATATCGACAAGCTGCACGCGTTTGACATCAGCACGGCCAGGTTCCTCTTCGACATCAACTTCGGCGATTTCTCCATCCAGCATTTCTACGACATCGCGCCGGCGCCCGACAACGCGCTCTATGTCACGGACGGCCCGGCGGGCTTCATCTACAGGGTCGACGTGCCGAAGATGCACGAGGTGACGACCTTCGCATCGGGCGATCAGCTGGGCCAGCCCCACGGAATCTGCTGGTATCCCGCGAAGCAGGTGTTCATGGTGGCCGGATGGAGTTCGGGGCAGGTGATCGCACTGGACTTCGCGGGCAAGCGGCAGGCGACACCAGGCATCTTCTTGAGGACCCTCGAAGGCTTGAGGGCTGACAACACGGGCAATCTGTTCGTCGCGAGCACGTCGCTCACTTCCGTCTACAGGATCTCGCCCACCTATGCGGTGTCCTCGTTTGTGCTCCGCGCCAACCAGCCGTCGGGCATCGCGTTTCAGGGCGCGGGGAACCAGATTATCGTCGCGTCATTCGACGCCGGCACGGTGCAGTCGTATCCGATACTGAACCCCAACCAATAAATTTTATGCGCGGTAGTCGAAGGGGATCGCCTCTGTATTGCAAAGGCGCTTCTCGATGCAGGCGGATGTGGTGACTGAAGGGTCGATCTTTTCCCAGATGGCCGGCGTTTCCATGCACAGATAGAGCTTATGCGGTGGAAGCTTTGATCGGAGCTTTTTCCACAGCGGCCGGTAAGCGGCCTCGCGGACGAAGCGCGGATAGCGGACCTTGGCCAAAGAGGGGACGAGCTCTCCGGAGAATATCTTCGTGTTCGGGAAGCGGCGCGTTGCGATCTCCTGAAGATCGGAAGGATAGCGCAAGAGCCCCAGGCTCACCCACGATATCTGCTTTGGTTCCAGGGCGCCCAATATCCTCTCGATCACGTCGAGATAGCCGCCGACGTCCTCAGCGCCCCGGGCGAGGATGATGGGATCGAGGTGAAAGCCGACGCCGTAGCCTGCCGATGCCGCCTTCTGAGCGGCCGCGAGCCTATCGTCCAGGGAGGCCGTGCCGCGCTCCTCAGAGGAGATGATCTCGGGGGTGTTCACGGACCATGCGATCACGGTGCGGTTTCTGTGACGGAGCCCCATGAGGTGATCGATGGCAGCGCTTTTGGTCTTGAGCTCGAGCATGGCGTTTCGCCGCGAAGCGAAGAACGGGATGAGCACGCTCGCGCAGTCGGTGAGCGGGTCGAGCGCCAGACTGTCCGAGAGCTCGCCGGTGCCGATGCGGAAAAATCTGTTCTGGTGCGCAGAGAGAAACGCCGACACCTCGGCGAGTATCGACTCGATGTTGACGTAGACCGCGGTCACCGGGTTGTTGGCGAGATACGACTGCAGGACGCAGTAGCTGCAATCCATGGGGCAGCCGGAGGTGAGATCGATCACGCGATAGCCGCAGCAGAGCTGGCCTCCGGAAATTCCCTGGCAGGGCTTGAATGCCTGCCCGCGGTGCATCGTCAAAAAGAGCTGGCGCTTTGCGGCGCCGATGTCGCGCATGCGCTTGACGCTGTGCTGTTTTTCGACGATGTCGACCGGCACATCGGGAAGTTTGTTGAGGATGCGGATAGCCTGCGGGTGATCGGCCACCTCTTGGTCGAGCCACACCTGGTCGATCTCGAACGGAAAAGATTTTTTCCCGGCGCGGGGACTTGCACGCGGTGAGATACGCTTGAGATTGGAGCTTGCGATTGAGGACATCCTTTAAGCCCTGTACCACTCGAAAATCTGCTGCCACTGCTGCTTGTTGAAGGCTTCCTGGATCTTGCTGACGAGGCTGTTGAGCTCCTCCGGCTGCGAGAACTGATATTCGAGCTTCATCTTCTGGTTCTCGAAGTATGGATCGGTGACGAGCTTCGCCGCCTCCGGCAGATCCAGGTTGGTGATGAGCTCCGCGAACTGGCGTTGACGCTCAGAGAGCTGCGGCAGACGGATGCCGCGAAGCGCCTGGCGCAGGGCGCGAACTTTGTCGGACGGTGCGGTGCCTGGATCTGCCACGACCTGCAATAGCTGATAGCGGGCCAGGATCTCTTCGACGGACATGCCGTCGCGCGCGGAAATCTCGCGGATGAGAGAGAGCAGCTCGTTCAATTTGTTTGTCGAGGGCCGGATGTGCGCCAGCACCGGCAGCAGGACCTGCTGCGTGGAAGGCGTGAACTCGGCTATGCGCGCGGCCGACGACAGCGCAACGTCGCCCATGACGATGTGGTTCTTGAGCGGTTCGGTGAGCGTTGCCAGCGACAAAAGCTGATGCAGTATCTTGTAGCTCGGCTCTTCGTCCAGAAGCGGCAGAAACTGTTTGACCAGATCCTCTTCAGACATCGAGTAGAACTGGCTGAGCTTCACGAGCGCCGTGCTCTTTTCGATCACATTGAGCGGCCTTGTGAGCGCGTTCTCGTGCAGGTTCCAGAGGAATGCCTGCGTGGTGGAGAGATCGTTCGGTTCATGAACGATGGCCGGCAGCGACTGGCGGCCGAGCTCCTGCAGCACTAGCACGCGCTTGTAGCCGGTGACGATCTGATATGTCCCCTCTGGCGTGTGGCGCACGTTGATCGGCTGGATGAGCCCCACGGCCTTGATGGACCGCTTGAGCGCGTCCAGCCTGGGCGCGAAGGTGATGCGGTAGCTGTCATCCGCGGTGTTGAGACTTGCAAGTTGGAGATGTTGTAGTAGCATGGCGGCGGATAATGTAGAAACTCAGAATGGATTGCAAGATTTTTTTGCAGCTGGCACGAATTTTTTCGTTTTCTATTATGAATTTTTGGAAGGGAGACCACGGTGATGACCGTTGATGTCGATGAACAGTGGATGAGAAGGGCCATCGAAGAGGCGCGAGGAGCGGCAACCGATGGCGAGGTTCCGATCGGCGCGGTCGCGGTTGCGGACGGGCAAATGGTCGGCGGCGCGAGAAACGCGAGAGAGCGGACGCACAACCCGCTCGGCCACGCCGAACTCCTGCTCATCGAATCGCTCGCAAAGATGCGCGGGAGCTGGCGTCTGGAGGATGTCTGCATCTATGTGACCTGCGAGCCATGCCTCATGTGTGCCGGCGCGATGCTCCAGGCGAGGATTCCCCGCGTCGTTTACGGATGCAGAGATCCAAAAGCGGGGGCCATGGGTTCGCTCTATGACGTTTCGAACGACCCGCGCTTAAACCACAGGATCGAGGTCGTGCCGAACGTGCTGGGGGAGGAATGCGGCCGGCTTCTCAGCGATTTTTTCAAGGCATTGAGAGGCAAATGATGTCTCGGCAGATTTTGGGTTGCGCTGCAGATGGGCGTGTGCTGTATTCCCGCGCCTGAAACCTTCAGTTTCGGGAGAGGTGCCAGAGTGGCCGATCGGGATGGTCTCGAAAACCATTGTACCCGCAAGGGTACCGGGGGTTCGAATCCCCCCCTCTCCGCAAAAAATGGGCCCGGTTTTTTGGGCCCGTTTTACTTTAACTTGTGATGTACGAAGAGGGCAAGGGAGTGCCGAGGGATAGTGTCCGGGTATATGCGTTGTTTGACCTCGCCGCAGACGAATGATAGAAGGAACAGGCAAGGCCGGCCGGCTTGGCCAGCGGAGGGTCGGCTGGCCTTCACTACTAAAATATAGTTACTAAAAAATAGTTGCTATTAAATAGTTATGACTCTACAATACACCCATAAGCAAGGGGGTATATGAGGGCCTTCAAGTTCGGGCAGCTGCTGGCCAAAGAGGACATATGCGACCGGGACGAGGAGATAAGGCTCCTCAAAAGTATTTGCAAGACCGGGGGTAGGGCGGTTGTTTATGGATCAAGGCGGTTCGGCAAGACATCCCTCGTCAAAAACGTCATCGTCCATGATTTTCTCCAGTCGGAAAAGAAATCCCTGGCTGTATATGCCGATCTCTTTCAGCTCGATTCCATGCAGGATGCCTCCATGAGGTTTCAAACGGCGATCGAGCACGCCCTGAGCGAACAAGCGAAGGTGAAGAGCTTCTTAAACGCTATACGGAACTACATCAAACACTTCCGCATCGAAATCACCGCTGATCCGCTCTCTGGAGCGCCACAGGTGAACCTGTCCGGTGGCGTCAGCGGCAAGGAGGATAAAACCATCCACGAGCTGTTCGTTACCTTGAAGGCGATATCAGGCGATTACAAGACCCTCCTTGTCCTTGATGAATTCCAGGACGTCGCCTGCATAGGCGGCCTTGAAGCGAAGCTGCGCTCGGAGATTCAGGCGTTATCCGACGCGGCTGTTATAGTGCTCGGTTCGAAGAGACATCTGATGAAAACCATCTTTCATGAGGAATCGAGACCGTTTTATGGCTTCGGTGTGGATGTTGAAATTAGGAAAATAGAGCGAGGGCATTGGCTGCAATACATGAAGGAAAGGTTTGATAACTCAAAGCTCGTGATTGATAAACAAGGCGTTGATACGATCTGCAAACAAATGAGAGACGTCCCAAATTCGATCCAGGAACTTTGCCAGTGGATATCGCTCAATGACGAACAAAGACATCTGGATACGTCGAGGATTATGAAACACCTCGCGGGCCTGATAGAGAACAAGTCAAGCCGATACCTTGAAAGATTTACCTCATTTTCAGCCAAGGAGAAGGCGGTGCTGATTGCAGCCGCACGAATGGAGCCCGTGGCATCCATTGCATCCACGGCCTTCATTCATACGACCGGCATCAGCGCTACAGCTGCAAAGGCCGCCGTGCTGCGCTTTGCCGACCAGGGAGTTTTGGATCATTCGGAGGAAGGGTACGTGGTCACAGATCCGCTATTCAGAATATTCCTGCAGCGACAGTTCATGCACGATACAGAATAGCGGAACCCGACATCTAACCCAACTTGCGCAAACTCCGAAAAATTATAACCTCGTTTCCCGCGCGATTTTTTTGAGCGGCTTTTTCTCTTCGTCCTTCTCAATTTATATTTCCAATCAAAGAATCGCCTTCAAGTCCGCCTCCGCCGTTGTGATCGGCATTATATTGAATTTGTCGGCGAGCACCTTGAGCACCGCCGGGGTGATGAAGGCCGGCAGTGATGGGCCGATGCGCATGTTGCGAATGCCGAGGTGCAGGAGCGTGAGCAGTATGCAGACCGCCTTCTGCTCGTACCATGAGAGGACGAGCGAGAGCGGCAGGTCGTTCACGCCGACGCCGAAGGCCTTCGAGAGAGCCAGCGCGATCTGGATTGCGGAATAAGCGTCGTTGCACTGGCCGCAGTCGAGGAACCTCGGGATCCCGCCTATGTCGCCGAACTCCTCCTTATTGAAGCGATACTTCCCGCAGGCGAGCGTCAAGATGACGCAGTCTTCAGGAACCTTCTCCGCAAACTCCGTGTAATAGTTGCGCCCGCTCTTCGCGCCGTCGCATCCACCGATGAGGAAGAAGCGGCGGATCGCGCCTTTCTTTACCGCATCGACCACCTTGCCGGCCACGCCTATCACCGCGTTGCGCGCGAACCCGACGGTGGTTGTGCGGTCGGGGCCGTCCGCAGTGAATCCGGGCGCTGCGATGGCCGCCTCAATGACCGGCTCAAAATTGCGGTCGGCTATGTGCATCGTTCCCGGCCAGCCGACGAGCCCCGAGGTGAAGATTTGCCCTGCATATGAATCCTGAGGCTTCTGCAGGCAGTTGGTCGTCATCAGGATCGCCCCAGGAAAAGCTGCGAACTCCTTCTGCTGATCCTGCCACGCCCCCCCGTAGTTGCCTGCGAGGTGCCTGTATCTCTTGAGGTTCGGATATCCGTGCGCCGGCAGCATCTCGCCGTGCGTGTAGACGTTGATCCTGCGCCCCTCGGTCTGCCGAAGGAGCTCTTCGAAATCCTTGAGGTCGTGGCCAGAGACGAGTATCGCCTTGCCCTTCCGCGGCTCGATGCGCACGCTGGTTGGCACGGGATGGCCGTATGCGCCGGTGTTCGCGGCATCGAGCAGCTCCATGACGCGTAGGTTCACCTCGCCGCATCTCAGGTTCATCGCCAGGAGCTCGTCGGCCCCGTGATGACCCTCGGCGATGAAATTCAGCCCTTCGTGGAAGAATGCGTAGACCTTGTCATCCTCCTGACCGAGGATCATGGCGTGGTCAGCGTATGCAGCCGTTCCCTTGAGGCCATAGGCGAGGAGTTCCTCCAGCCCAGCGATGTCCGGTCCCAGCGCCTCGATCCTTTTCTTTACGCCGACCTCCAGGCCCTGGCTGATGAGCGCGTCCTTTCCGGATGCAGGGACCCATGCAGCGGGCCCCGCGAGGCGCTCTGGCACATTCCCGGCCTTCGTGCAGGCACCCTCGTAGAGCTTGCGGGCAAGGGTATGAGCGGCAGCCAAACGGCCAAGCAGCGCCACATAGCGCTCGGGGTCGAAGTTGACGTTGGTCATGGTCGTGAACAGGGCCTCCATGACGGCGATGTCGACCTCGCGGTCCAGGGCAGCCAGCTTGCGCGCGCGGTGGGCATACATAGCCACGCCCTTGGCTGCATGCATCGTGATGTCGATGAGAGCGCTGACCTCCGGGCTCTTCCCGCACACGCCGTGGACGGTGCAGCCCGTACCCTTTGCCGTCTGCTCGCACTGATAACAGAACATGTTCATGTGTAGCTCCTTTTTAATATAAAATGTATAAATGTATAATAGTCAGTTGCTGTGTCTTTAGCAATGCCAATTTTTCCTTTATTAGCGGGATACAGTTGCGTATACTTCTGCGCTAAAGAAAAGGAGGGTGGATGAAGAAATTTCTCCTGGTAGTGCTTTTGCTGGCCGCAGCCTACTATGTTGCCAACCAAAGGGTTGCCCTGCAGACCGGGCATACGAAGGATGGGAAGACCAACGTCGTCCTTGTCGATAAGGCAAGCGGCAAGGTCTTCCGCCTGATGGGCAAATAACACTGGTTCATCCGGCCGCACCGCTTCTCTGTGCCGCAAATTTTCGTTGCAGAGGTGCGCGGTGGTGTGTTCAGTTTGCGAGAGCGGTTTGGAGAGGTGACCGAGTGGCCGAAGGTGCACGCCTGGAGAGCGTGTGTGCCGCAAGGCACCGCGGGTTCGAATCCCGCCCTCTCCGCCAAGTGGAACGGATGGCCTGTAATTGGGTCATCCGTTTCGTATTTTCAGGGGTTTGCGCCGGTTCTAACCCTTTGTATTCGGCCTCAAGGGCAGGATAGGCATTTTCTATCGGAACAAGCCACGCATTGGCGTGGACAGTGAGTTTGCCGTCTTTTATCGTCGGGTTCGAACCCATGGCCATGAGTATCTGCTTCTTTGTTTCGAGATCGCCCGTAAGGAAGGATTCGCGGGCATGTGTGGCAAAATTGAAGGCCCTTTCTGCGACCTCAACCCAATGTTCGGCCCGATCTTCTGTCTCTCTCAAATTTCTCTTTAGGTGGCGTATCTCTGTTTCCAGTTGATCGCGTTTCTCTTTGAACTGCGCATCCGTGAGTAAATCATTCAGACGCATTTCAAGGAGCCGATCCAATTTCTTCTGGGTCTCTACAACGGTTCTATGCTGGGATTCGTATGTTGTTTCACGTTCATCAATTTCTTTTGAGTTCTGTTCTCTCAAGACCTCCAATGCCCAATCCCTGAACTCAGGGAGGATTGTAAATCTTTCGATCTCTTCCGCAATCTGCTTTTCCAACAGATCGTCACGAATGACTTTTTTCTGTGAGCAATCGTAATCCATTCTTTTGCGGGTGCAATGGTAGTAGGTGTACTCCTTGACCTCGCCACTGCATTTGATGAGTTTATGCTTGGTCTCTGCCGTATAGAGACATCCGCATTCACCGCACCTGATAAGCCCAGTAAAAGCAAACGTGTGTTTCTTGGGGCGGGGATTTCCCTTCCTTCCCAAGAGAAACTGGACGCGATTGAACTCTGAGAGCGTTATCATTGGCTTATGTTTGCCTTCATATTCCTGTCCGCCGTATCTGATAATTCCGGCATAGAAGGGATTTGTGAAGGTTCGATAAATGCCGCTTCTTGATAATTCCTTGCCTCCAAGTTTCTTTGTCTTCCTCGTTCTGAAACCCCATTCGTTATTTGCAATCTCCAATATCTGCGGCGGTGATTTGGTTCCTGTCAGCATAATATCCCACATCTTGCGAATGAGAGAGAATCTTTCAGGGTCTTCAATAATCGTCTTCTCGTCCTTGTCGTTCAGATATCCGAGGGGAGCAACATTGGGCTGCCAGCCTTTTGCAAGCTTGCTATCAACACCTCGTTTGACGTTCTTGCGCAGTTCCAGAATGTATTGATTCGCCATCCCGCTTTCAACACTGAAGAGGAGGACGTTGTCGTCAGGAAGATATTCTCTTTCGATGGTCTGAATTGATTGAATTGTCCCCTGTTGCAATAGCCAGCCGATCTGACCGCTATCAACGGGATTACGAGAGAGGCGATTGATCTGCCAACAGAGGATGCCGTTGGCCTCGCTGTTTTCTAGCCTTTGAATCATCTCTGAAAATATGGGGCGGTTATTTGGCTTCTTTGCAGACTTTGCCTCTGTCATTATGTCGATGATGTTGAGCTTTCTTTCCTTCGCAATTTGTTTCAGGCGGTTTATCTGATCTTCGATTGACTGGACCTGGCGGTCCTCACTCTCTGACGATTTGCGGGCATACAAAATGTATCTCGTTTTTCCTGCTTCATTCATAACTTGCCTCCAGCATATAATTCTATCGCTTGGTAGTAAAGTCAGATCTGGCCATTACCCTTGCCTGCAACTCTTTGAATTGTTGATACTTCTTCGTTGGTTTGCCCCTGTAATAGGGGGTTTTGATATCTTTCAGTAATTTTTCCATGGCTTGGTAATCTTTAAGATTTTCCAAGAGTACGTTTTCTGGCCTGCGCCTGTTCTTGTTTCTCGATGCATAGGTCAAGTTGTGGCAATGACGGCAGGCGAAAATACCATCCTTCATAAAAAGCGAGGCCACACGTCTTCGGCACATGACGCCATCTTTTTGCGCAGGGCAGTGGAACCACCATCGACTTCCTCCCTTGCGGCATGGTGTTGTACTAACGGGAATTGCATAACAGTATTTTTTAGCGCCTGTTACCAAGTCCGCCAGTTCGTATTGCAGCCCGCAAAACAGCTCCCCATTTTTCACAAATATTGAAATATCAACGGCCAGCACTTCTCCTAAAAAATAGTTTCGCCATCGCAATGTGCTGGGGGTTATTCCAACCAGCCATCCACGACTTGTTAAATCGTAAATTGAAAGTTGGTTTAACTGCTCAACCTCGGTCTTTTTGGGTCTTTCTGTCATGATCACTTTCCTCCTTTGCCGAAATCATTTGAGATTTTTTTTCGCTGTTTCCAATGTAGCATTGGCGAAAACGCCCATTCTGTTCGTTACCGCTTTACCCCACCCCGCTTCTCACTATTGTTTTAGGTTTTGCGGAGGTGGGGTAGATCAGCATCTTTCTTTTATCGTTCGCGTCCGGCTCTTGCGAGATCAGCCCTGCCGTCTCCAGCATAGGAATTATTTGCTGGCGAAGTTTGGTCGTATCGACCATTCGGCCATAGGCTTCATAATGTTTTTGTGCGATGTCTTGACGTGCAATTCCTGCCCCGCCGTTATCCTCCCATGCGCCAAGAATAACGTCTTTATAGAGTTCGTAGATATATGGAGGGATGTTTAATTCCTGACTGGCCGATATCTTTTCCCAAACATCAAACGCCTCGTCGATATCGGCTTCATTGGCGGTTATTGTTGATTCGTCTCTTTCACGCCACCAGAGGTTGAGGAGTGCAAAACATTTGATAAGCGCTGTGACCCTCTTGATATCCCGTTGATGCCTCGGCTTTAATTTTTCCCGTCCATCAAAAAACCGCCTCTCAACTTTATTGAAGAATCCTATTTTGATTTCCTGAATATCCTCGGCCCTGATTGCCTTTATTCGGTCTATGAGAAGGTTTCTTTTCTCATCCTTCTGCAAAATGGCGTTGTACTGTTCCCGATCCGATTCCTTTCTCAATGTATTCAAAATGCCTTCACGAATCTTCTCCTGATTTATTTCAGGGCTGAGTAAGAGAAATCGCGTGGCCTCTTGTTCATCGATGCGAAGTCCAGCCGTGCAAAATATAACCGACGGGTATCCCCTGATAAGAATATTCTTTGTCCGAAGCCCCTGTTTCTGAGATTTGTCGGTAATCTTGAGATTGATCTCCTTTTTGTCGTGAGAGAGGAGCGGCCTAAGCCTTGCCAACAGGTCGTTGTGCGGCTGATCCAGAAAGACAAGAATCTTATGTGAGAGATCTATGCGGTATCCCTTCAGTTCCTTGTTGTATTCACCAACGTCGTGAAAGAAAGCCGTAGGACTGCAATAGGCAAGTTCGATCACATCCTCTTGCGGAAAGAGTTTTGCGATTTCCGTTGGGATATAGCTCTTAC
The DNA here is from genome assembly GCA_043798915.1 of Pseudomonadota bacterium. Lineage (GTDB taxonomy): Bacteria > UBA10199 > UBA10199 > 2-02-FULL-44-16 > JAAZCA01 > JAZDOG01. Next base: position 42,308 of record JAZDOG010000012.1, read on the forward strand.
CGGTGGATGACGGGGCATTGAAGCTAACGTTGAACTGGGCGTTCTCTGTATATGCAGAGAGTTCACACAAAAACGTGACGACCTTGTTTTCCTCGTCCCTTTTGATCGTGAGCCCCAAGACATCGGTCAAATCCTTGCCGGACATCGGTTTGAGGCGCGAGGTATCGATACGTTCCGAATGTATCCTCAAAAACCGTTCAAAGTCTTTAGTCGTTGTCGTTTCCATCTTGAATCCTCCGTTCATTACTTTTTTCCATTACGCTTTTTGACGGCGGCCTGCAGATCGCCTTCATCAGGATCACGAGTTTTGAGCCAAGTTCATACGCCTCTTTCTCATCGATCATTTTTCCAAACCGGCGTTCATAGAGAGCCTGAAATTTGGCGACCTGTTCACTAGTCAGCATCGGCACCGCCTTTCCGATGCTGCGAACCATGAAGCTTGCTCATGATCTCTGCGATCTTTGACAAAACGGCCTCTTCGATCTTTTGGCCGATTTCTTTTTTGATGGGATGAAAGACGTCAAAACTGCGATTGCCTGTTTTCTTGGTTGGATATGTGATCCTGTAACCGGTCCCGTCTAATCTCTGGTGGATGCCGATGGAGCTGAGATAAATTTGTCCATCCAATACGACGCTGGCAAACCCCACGAGCCCGTCACAGGGTTTTATCAACTGGATATTGACCTCACTTACAATCATAGCCTCTTTCCATCCGTTAAGTGCGGCGACAATATCCGCACATAGGTATATACAGTTGGAACGAAAACTAAGGCTAAGTTCGAATCTGAAAAAAGTGGTGATTAAAGAGGTGGACAAGCTAAACTGCTGTTTAATAAGAATATATTGATTGAAGTTTGTGCTGGCCTAATTTGGTCTTTGACAAAATGTTCACGAAAACATAGGATGTTCACGAATCGTGAACGTGAGGTGATTTCGTGAACAAATTAGACCCAACAACTCTGTTCCCTACCGAAGATCGCGTCTGGATGGCGATCCTCCTCCTGAATTACAAGGACAAGGTCTTCACGGTACGTGACTTTTCCAACTTGAGCGGCCTGAGTCTTGGCTTCATCTCACAATTCAGTAATCTGCTAAAGGAAGCCGGTTACATGGCCGAAGGTCGAAAGATGAAGCTCAAGGATCCGGGGGCCTTGCTCAATATTCTCCGAGACATCTATTTTTTTGAAAAGCACGAGCGTCATTCTTACTACATTGACTTACAACCTGAAGAAACGATCCAAAAGATTTGCAAAACTGGCAACGAGCGAATCTACGCCCTAACCAGAATGGCTGGTGCGTCCAAAATTGCCCCCTTTGTACGTTTTGAGCTGGTCGATTTTTATATCTCCTCCGTAGAAGAGATTGCGCTGTGGAAAGAGAAACTCGAATTAATTGACGTGGAACTGAGCGGCAACATCAACCTGTTTGTTCCAAGTGACAAAAGAATCTTAACGGATGTGCAAACCGTGGATGGAATTAAAATCGTCAACAACATTCAGCTCTATCTCGATCTCTATAAATATCCGGCACGAGGTCGCGAGCAAGCGGAACACTTACGGGAGCAAAAGATTAAGATATGGTGAGATACGCGACTCATTTTGAAGAGAATGAAGCAACCCGTTCTCAAGCAGTATTGCTGGAGATCATGACCATTTTGGGTTCCTATCGGGAATACATCTATCTCGTTGGGGGGTGGGCTCCATATTTTCTTCTCAAATTATTTCAAAAACCGGAGGATAAATTTGAGCATGTTGGCTCGATTGATATCGATCTTGTCATCGATTTCTCACAAATTGAAGAGCCCCAATACCAGACGATTGTGAATCTCCTTTTGAAAAGAGAGTATGAGCAACGCCTAGACAAACTGGGTCGTATCATCCCCTTTGCGTTTCAGCGACAATACAAAGGAGTGGATATTCAAATTGACTTTCTTGCTGGCGAATACGGCGGCACTGGGAAAAAACATCGACACCAAAGGATTCAAGACGATCTCTTGGCCCGGAAGGCAAGAGGAACGGACATCTTGCCACAGCACCATATTGCGTTCGACTTAAACGGAACACTTCCCGATGGGGCTCTGAACACCTGTAAGATAAAAGTTGCCAACGTCGTTTCTGCGCTGACGATGAAAGGCATCACCATCTCGGAGCGATACAAAGAAAAAGATGCCTATGACATATACTCCCTGATCGCCCATTACAAAGAAGGCAGTTTGTCCGTTTTGCAAGAAGTCAAAGAACATTTGGCGAATGGTTTGGTTCGTGAAGGAATGCGCGGGCTTGTCCAAAAATTTGAAGCAGAGAGATCTCCCGGCCCCACATGGGCTGCCAAGTTCATGGAACCCAAAAATGAAAACGAGGCCGCTCTGAGACAGGCAGAGATTTATAACAGCGTCAGGCTTTTTGTGGAGGGGATTGGAAAGTTGTTGTAAAGGAAACTATGAACACCAATGACCTGATCAAGTCAAAACAGCGCATCACCGACCACGGGGAGGTCTTCACCCCCGCATGGATGGTTGAGGCTATGATTAATCTCGTGAAGGACGAGACCGAGCGCATCGACTCGCGCTTTCTTGAGCCGGCGTGCGGGAGCGGCAACTTCCTCGTGCGAATTCTTCAGCGCAAACTCGCCGCTGTTGAAATCAAGTTCGGTAAATCCGATTTTGAAAAACGGCACTATGCGCTTCTCGCACTCATGTGCATTTATGGGATTGAGCTTCTGCCGGACAACATTGCTGAATGCCGCACGAATCTGTTGGAGATCTTTGCCTCGTATCTGAACCTCGATCAATCGGAAGAGCTGTATCGCGCCGCGTTCTTCGTGCTTTCGCAAAATCTCGTCCGCGGCGATGCATTGACGATGCGCACGCATGACGATCTACCAATCACCTTCGCCGAGTGGGGGTATCTGGGTAAGGGCAGGTTTCAGCGACGAGACTTCCGCTTCGACAGTCTCGCCCAGTCATCGGCTTTCAGCGCCGAGGGGACACTCTTCGCTCATCTCGGAAGACACGAGATTTTCAAGCCTGCAAAGACCTATCCACCCATGACGGTGAATGATCTGGCCACAGTTGCAAAGGAGACAGCCCAATGAGCGCACAGGCCAACTTTACATTGCGCGGACGCAACCCGGACGTTCTGACGTGTATCGCGAACCTCTCCAACGACGAAGTGTTCACACCTCCCGAGTTCGCAAACCGGATGCTGGACACGCTGGCCGAGGCGTGGGCCGCCAGCCACGGCGGTGCGAATCTTTGGGCCGACAAGACTGTGAAGTTCCTCGACCCTTGCACAAAATCCGGCGTGTTCCTTCGTGAGATCACCAGCCGCCTCACCAAGGGACTGGAGAAGGAGATTCCGGAACTTAAGAAGCGCGTGAACCATATCCTGACCCAGCAGGTTTTCGGCATCGGTATCACGCAGATCACGAGCCTGCTGGCGCGGCGCAGCGTTTATTGCTCCAAGCACGCCAAAGGCGAGCACTCCATCGCCAAATCGTTCGCCAGTGATGATGGAAATATCTGGTTCAAACGCATCGAACACACTTGGAATGGCGACAGATGCGAGTATTGTGGCGCTGGAAAATCCGTTTTTGACCGGGCACCGGGGCTTGAAACTCACGCCTACGCGTTCATTCACACCGATAATGTCAAAGCTCGGCTCGCCGAGATTTTTGGAGGCAACATGCAATTCGACGTAATCATTGGCAACCCACCGTATCAGATGGATGACGGCGGCGTCGGCGGCGCTATGCCGTTGTATCAGAAGTTTGTCCAGTCTGCGAAAGCCCTTCAACCTCGATTCTTGAGTATGGTTACGCCGTCTCGCTGGTTTGCTGGGGGCCGCGGGCTCGACAAATACCGCGAGGAAATGCTCGGCGACAAGCATCTGCGAGTACTCGTCGACTGGCCGAAGGCAGACGAAGTTTTTCCTGGCGTACTGATTGGTGGGGGAGTTTCCTATTTCCTTTGGGACTCGAACTACAATGGGCAATGCTTAGTAACCGTCGTTCGCAATGGCGAGGAGTCTCAGAGCCTGCGCGACCTCAACCAACATGACATTTTTATTCGCAGCAATGAGGCCCTTCCGATCCTTGAAAAAGTGCTGGAGAAATCCTCCGGAGAGTATTTCTCCTCCCTGATGAGTGGACCAGACCCATTTGGATTCCGGTCAAACTTCGAAGGGTATCACGACAAGCCGCAGAGAGGTGACCTTCTGCTCCATTACAACGCCGGCGGCCGTGGCGCAGTGCGCGCGATTGGCTATGTCTCGAAAGAAGAGGTAACACGCAACTGTCAAATGGTTGGCAAGTGGAAGCTAATGTTGAACCGTGTCTACAACGTTGCTGAGAAGTACCCGCACCGCATCATTGGTGCCCCCGCTCTGCTTCCACCCAATGAAATTTGCACCGGCTCCTTTCTCGTAGCTGGCCCATTTTCAACCAAAGCGGAAGCCGAAAGCGCCAAGAGCTATTACGAAACAAAGTTTTTCCGGTTCTTACTGCATCTTCGGAAGATCAACCAAGATGCCGCGAGGCATTCGTATCAATGGGTTCCAGTTCAAGCGTGGGATCGGCAGTGGACTGATCGAGACCTTTACAAAAAATACAAGCTCACGAAGGGGGAGATTGATTACATCGAGTTGGTCATTCGCCCAATAGATATCAATGGAGATTCTGAAGATGAGTAAGACCATCGAAGAAATCCTTACACCCAAACCGGAGTCCCGACCGCGCATCTACGCCTACTCAATTGATGACAAGGCGCACGCGGGCCTCCTCAAGGTGGGACAGACCACGCGTGATGTGAAGCAACGTGTTGCCGAGCAACTTAAGACCGCCAATATCAAGAACTACAGTATTCTGCTGGATGAGGTCGCCGAACGTGACGATGGGACAACCTTTACCGATCACGACGTGCGCGCCGCGCTCATTAAAAAGAAATTCGAAAACACGGAATTGGAATGGATGCGCTGCAAGCTCAGGGATGTGAGGACCGTTCTCAGCGAGTTGCGCACCGGGCAGCGGTTCATCGGCACGCACTCCGAGACGTTTACGATGCGCCGAGAGCAGGTCGAGGCCGTGAACAAGACCTGCGACTACTTCCGCTCCATCTGGGCCGAGGGGAAGAGAGTCGTCCCGCGCTTTCTGTGGAACGCAAAGATGCGTTTCGGCAAGACCTTCGCCACGTATCAGCTCGCCAAGAAACTCGGGGCGAAGCGCGTGCTCGTGGTTACCTTTAAGCCCGCCGTGGAGGATGCCTGGCAGACAGACCTCGAATCACACGTGGACTTCGACGGTTGGCAATATCTCTCGCGCAATTCTAGCAGCGATCCAACGAGAGTCTCCACCAAGAAACCACTGGTTTATTTCGGTTCGTTTCAGGACCTGCTGGGACGGGACGACGCAGGCAACATCAAGGCCAAGAACGAATGGCTTCACACGGTGAACTGGGATTTGGTCGTCTTCGACGAATATCACTTCGGCGCATGGCGTGAGACGGCCAAGGAATTGTTCGAGGGCGAGGAAGAGGCGGTTGCCAAGAAGGAGACCAAGCTCGAATACGCTGCCGGCTTGGAGGACGTCAACGAGGACTTGACCGAACTTTCGGCCAAGGAGAGCGAGTTCCTGCCCATCACTACCAAGGCTTACCTGTATCTCTCCGGCACGCCGTTCCGTGCGCTGGCAACGGGCGAGTTCATCGAGGAAGCGATCTTCAACTGGACCTACACGGATGAACAACGCGCCAAGGAAGAGTTTGCACAGAAGAATCCATGCAAGTGGAATCCTTACGGCGCGCTGCCGCAGATGCGGCTGCTCACCTACCAGATGCCCGACGAGTTGGTGGCAATTGCGAGCGCCGGGGAGTTTGATGAGTTTGATCTGAACGCATTTTTCGAGGCCACCGGCACAGGCGTGCTTGCGCAGTTCAAACACAAAAGCGACGTGCAGAAGTGGCTGGACATCATCCGCGGTGGCTATGCGCCCAAGGCGGCCGAGTATCTCAAGACCGGCACGCGCCCACCGTTCCCATATTCGGACGTGCGCCTACTGCCCTATCTCCAACACTCGTTCTGGTTTCTGCCCAACGTCGCGGCGTGTCACGCGATGGCGAATCTGTTGGCCGAGAAGCAAAACGTCTTCTGGCATGACTACGATGCAGTTGTCGCCGCAGGCAGCTCGGCCGGTATCGGGTTGGACGCGCTACCGCCCGTGCGCGAGGCCATCGGCAGTGGCTTCGACAACAAGACCATCACGCTGTCGTGCGGCAAGCTCACCACCGGCGTTACGGTGCCGCAGTGGTCTTCGATTTTGATGTTGCGCAATCTAAAATCTCCGGAAACCTATTTTCAGTCGGCGTTTCGCGTGCAATCGCCGTGGTCCATCAAAAATCCCAACGGCAACGACCCGAACGAGGAGGAAATCCTCAAACCGGTCTGTTTCGTTTTCGATTTTGCACCTACGCGAGCACTGCGACAGCTCTCCGAATACGGGATCGGGCTTTCACCCAACGAGAAGAACCCAGAGAACGCTGTTAAGGACCTTGTATCGTTTCTGCCAGTGCTGGCCTACGACGGTGCGAATATGACGCAGATTGACGCAGGCGGCATTCTTGACATCGCGATGGCTGGCACCTCGGCCACGTTGCTCGCAAAGAAGTGGCAAAGTGCAATTTTGGTGAACGTGGACAACGACACTCTGCGCCGCATCCTAGAGAACCCAGAGGCGATGGCTGCCGTTGAGCGCATTGAGGGCTGGCGTTCGCTTGGCGACAACATCATTGAGACGATCATCAACAAGAGCGAGAAGGTAAAGGAGCTGAAGAACAAGGCTAAGGATCGGGACCTGACGGAGAAGCAGAAAAAGCAGCTCACCGAGGAGGAGAAGGAATTCAAGTCCAAGCGAAAGCTCGTGCAGGAAAAGCTTATCAAGTTTGCAACCCGCATTCCGGCCTTTATGTATTTGACCGATTTTCGGGAGAACACGCTGCAGGATGTGATTACGAAAATTGAGCCGGACTTGTTCGAGACGGTCACAGGTCTGACGGTGAAGGATTTCCACCTGCTCGTGAGGCTCAAGGTCTTCAACACAGAACAAATGAATCAGGCCGTCTTCGCCTTCCGCCGCTATGAGGATGCCTCGCTCCGCTACACGGGGATCGAGAGTCACGAGGGTCTGACACACTATGGGCTCTACGATACTGTAGTGGCGAGGGAAGAATGACAAAATTATTAAGGATACACTTACGTCTGGTCAAATAAGAAATTGAAATTGTGGAGAGGGATAAATCATGAGTAAGCATCTCTGCCCTGAGAAAGGTCAGAAAAAAATTAAAGTGTTGGGTGATTATAAAAAGGTTGGGTCAAAATTTATTCCGCCGTTTTCTCATCAGCTCGGGCCAATAAAGGGTTCAAGTTATGGACGCCAAACCTTACCAGAATTGATTTGGTGGGATGTTATCATAGATAAAAAATCACATAAGTTTGCAGTGGATTTGGCGGCTGCCATAGCAACTCATTTCAAGGAGCGTAATAAAACACATGTGTGGTGGGGGTTCACATCCGAATATTACCAATTAAACAATTCGGAATTTGACGATCTTAAAACATATTTGCACGAACGCCGCATGTTATTACCGCTACAAGATGCCGCCGCAGATTTCTTGGAATTGTATCCAGAATGCCCCCTTGCAAGAATTCTTGATTCTCATCCATCCGGTGCCATTGATATAGCCTATTTATCCCGATTTGAGAAGCGAATGGCTGAGGCTGAGGACAAACGTTCACGTGCTGGAGTCCTAATCCAAAGCCAAGTCGTCTATATGGGATTTGTTATAGGGAAATTACATGTCAAAGAAGGGTTGGGCCTAGCTAATTTAGTGCCCGTCGGGAAACTCAGGCCGTGAAAACCAGCACGTCACGGCGCGTATTTTCATTTCCTGGCACGGTTGCCTCTGGCTTGCATATCTGATTTTCCCGCCTCCACTGTTTCTTTCTCTGCATTTTCTTCATGTC
>JAZDOG010000013.1:0-18390 GCA_043798915.1 Pseudomonadota bacterium
GACATGAAGAAAATGCAGAGAAAGAAACAGTGGAGGCGGGAAAATCAGATATGCAAGCCAGAGGCAACCGTGCCAGGAAATGAAAATACGCGCCGTGACGTGCTGGTTTTCACGGCCTGAGTTTCCCGACGGGCACTAAATATAGTGAGAGCGAGGGTGGGGTAAACTTGGCCTGTGTCGCGATGACTTCAAAAACTGGCCCTACGGGCCAACAAGCCCCGCCTTCGGCGGACGTGGGCCGCTACACGGCCCCGTCTTTACAAAAATAAAAGGATCAGGCCGCCAGTTTTGGAATGAAAATATACCCTTGAGTTTGCTGAATGATGGTTCTAACGTCGTCCACGGTGGCCCGCAAAAGAAAACGGGCCCGATTTTTTGGGTCCGTTTTCTTTAGAAGCCCTTCTCTCGCGCGGCATGTTTGTAGTATACTCCCTGCATGCCCGTTTCCCTGTCGAAGCAGAACGATTTAAATCAGCGCATGAAGCGGCTCGGGATAAGCGAGAACGACTTGAGGGAGCACTTCGTTCGTTCATCAGGCGCGGGCGGGCAGAATGTAAACAAGGTCTCGACGTGCGTTGTCTTGAAGCACCTCCCCACGGGCATCAAGGTGAAGTGCCAGAGGGAGAGGAGCCAGGCGCTGAACCGTTTCCTCGCGAGGAGGATCCTTGTCGAGAAGCTCGAGCGGAAGATACTGGGCGAGATGAGCGCGCTGGAACAGAAGATGTGGAAGGTGAGAAAACAGAAGCGCCGCCGTTCGCGCCGCGCGAAGGAGAAGGTGCTTGCCGAAAAGAGGATCCAGTCCGAGAAGAAGCGCCAGCGTGCGGCGGTCAGAGACTCCTAGAATATCAAGGCTGGCGCTATCGGGATCGGCGCCAGCGTCGCCGCTGCCGCGCCTGTGAGTATTTCCGCTCCCAGCAAAAATCCTTCATTTTCTGGTTGTGCATGACTCCGATGGCGCGCTAACCATGCCGCCCCATGATGAATGACGCTGCCCATCCTTCCTGTCTTATGGTTATTGGGCGGCGAGACGCCCGCGACGACCACTTTTGCTTTGACTGTATTTGCTTCGGCTCCGGATCCACCCGGCCCGGCGCCGCCAGGACCGGCCGACGGGTCGGTCTTCCATTTCGAAGTGTCGATCTTGATCGTGACGCTCATTCCATGGCCCTTGACGGGCGTGTAGGCTATTTGCCACCCATGCTGTTTGCCGGCCCCTGACGCCGCCGTCGGGATGTCGGCAGCGGTGCCCTTGCCATTGTCCGAGATTTGCAAGGTGATTTCGTTGCCGACGAGCTTGCCGTCGACGTCGATCAGGCGATAGTCCGCCTTTGGATCGCTATTGTCGACCCTGCCGCGGATCACTTCGTGGATGGTTCGAAGCAGTTCTTTTTGGATATGGTCAGGCACGGGGAGGGTTATTTCCAGTTTCGCTATGTTGATAGAGACATCGCGGTTTTTCGCATTGCCTGAGTTCAACCATTTCGCGGCTGCGATGAGGCTGTCGACGCGTGAGAAATTGAGCGAAGCCAGTTTTTTTATATTGGAAATCACCGTCTCCACATGGCTCGCAACCGCCTTCACCCTTTCTGCAGTGGCGGCGTCGGGTTTTCCAAAAAGCTTTTCGCATTCATCAATCGCGGCCAGCCACTTTTTATGGAGCGGCGCCAGTTTCTCCCGGAGTTTTTTGCCCAGCGCTCCAACTTTCTCGTCCAGGGGCTGAAGCCTCGCCCCGAGGAGGGCAAAATCCGCATCATCTCCGGCGGACGGAGCGGATTTTTTCATCGCCGCGGAGGCATCGGGGATGAGTTCATCGGACAGCCGCCGTTCAAAATCAGACACGATGGATTCGAAGAGCCTTGTCGCGTCCTCGCTCTGAAACAGTTTGACGAGGCGAGTCGGCCTGTCCATTCCGGAGGCTGAGTCATGGAGGGTCCTCGCGAGAGACATGCTTTCCACCTCGAGCCTTGCGCCGCCCAGCTCCGATCGCCCGGCCTCGATCAGCGAGTCGATGGCCTCTTCCACCGCCCGGCCCGGTATCGGGTCGGTCGGGATGTAGGGCATGATAGCGCGGAGAGGTCTGGCGTCGTCGGCGGGGCCTGCGGGAGGAGGGGGGAGTCGCGGGACAGGAGCGCCGTTTGCAATCGCTTTGGCGAGGGCTTCAGACAGGATGATGATTATCTCGGTCCCGCCTTTCGGAGTCGATTCGACAATCAACTTCCCTCCATTTCTTTCGGCAAGCCGCCGCATAAAGGAAATGCCGCTCGTCGGGGATGGAGCTCGCATTGCCTCATCCGCGTTGAAACTGCGGCCGTTGTTCATTATCGACAAAAAACTGCCATCCTCTGGCGACGCAATGCTGATTGTGCGCCCATTGGAGGCGCTGGCTTTCTCGGGGTACGCATGTTCCAAAGCGTTCGATATAGCCTCGCGCATTATGAAGAACAGATCGACTCCGGCCTGGCCCGACAGGGCAGTGTGTGGCAACCTTTGTATTTTGATTGCCACCTTGGCCCAGTCCGCATCGTATTGGAGAGAGGCTACGGCAAATTCGACCGCGGACTCCGCGGTCGAGAGGCTGTAGTTGAAAAGCGGACTAAGATACTTGAGGCGAGTTTTATCGTGGGTGATGGGCCCGACGGCGGTTGCGACAGCCGCGAGCGAGAAGACCGCGTTGTAAACCTTGCGCAGCGTCACGGCGGAGGCGTCGATGGCCTCGTCCCAGCTGTTGGAAAGATTGCCGGGGAAGAATGAAACTATGTTCTTCAGAAGATGGCCAAGCTCAATCACCTCATCGCGGTCCTTTGTGGCGAGATCATTTGCCCCATCTCTTGCCTTGATAACCGTGGAGGGGCTCTTCACCGACAGCTCTGCCAGTTTGAGCGCCTCGGGAAAACGCTGCTCCAGGGCGCGCTGTCTGTGTTCTTCTACCACAGAGTCGTGGATGGCCAGCGCCTCTTCGCCATGGAAAAAGTTTGAGACGGATGCAAGTTTTTCGGCGTCTGTGACCCTCGGGCGGTCCAGTTTTTTCAGCAGTGATCGGACGGCCCTGTTTGCGCGGGGGTCCTTTCCCTCGATTGCCGCAGCCAGCCGATCGAGCCCGTCATGCGCGGCTTTCAAACGCGGCGCGGCGTCGGCCTCTGAAACGGGCGCCGGCCCCTCGCCGGCCTTTTCCCCACCCGCGAGGAGCAACTTTTTGATTACGGAGGCCACTTTTCTGATGTTGTAGATGGTCCATGCCTTCAACAGCAGCGTCGTGCCATAGATCGTGTAACGCCAAACCCTGCCTATTTTGTCGCTTAAGGAGATATCCGCGCAGTCTTTTGAAATCGAAGACAGGATGCCTGCATCGGGGAGCTTTTTGCAGATCTCGGCGTCCTTTGAATCCTTCGCGCGATGCCTGTCCTCCGGTTTATACCAGCTGTTGAAGGCATGGCAGAACTCCGCCTCCTGCGACGTATGGAACGGGATGTATGAATGGATATTACGGTAGGCGCTGAGGTCGATCGCCTTAAGCTTTTCATCCGGGGCGCACCAGGAGAGCGCCTCGCGATCATTTTGTTTGTCGCAGAGATGAGGTTTCAGCTGCCTTATTATATCCGGCTGGATGTTGAACCTGGCCATGGCGTCTTCGGCCCTTTTTTCTTGTGCTGCACTGGGACATCTGCCAAAAAGCGTCTTGCAGTCGGCGCTTTAAGAAAGGGCGGTTGGGTCCCATGCGTTCTGACGGCGGAGAACTCCGCCAGGCCCGGAAGGGAGCAACGGTACCCGATCCGTCCAGAAGTGCCGTGGTCAAACCCGGCCGCCTTTTCTTAAAGCGCCCTAAAATGGCACGGGCAGCGGTGCCGGAATTGCCGCCCCCGCCGCTGTGCCTGTGAATGTTTCCGCGCTCTGCAAAAATCCTTCATTTTCTGGCTGTGCATGACTCCGATGGCGCGCAAGCCATGCCGCTCCGTGGCGACTGATTCCTTGTGGCGCGCCTTTGACCGACTTTCCTGTCCGGTGCTGACCGATCGGCGAGACGCCGGCGACGATCACTTTCGCCTTGTCCGCATCCGCCGGGGCTCCGGCTCCATTCGACCCGGTACTTGCAGGCTTCGGCACAGCGGATTTTTCTCCGCCGCCCTTCGGGCCCTGCGGTGCCGGGCCTGAATTGGCGGGACTCAGCCTGATTGTCACCGTCGTCCCTTTATTGAAGTCGGAGCTGTTATTCATCTCCCAGACGTTTTTCTTCACAAGATCCCGCAGGACGACAAGACCCCTCGCAGCGAGTTTCTGGGGATCGGTCGGCACCTCGACCTGGTATCCTATTCCATTGTCCGCGGCGCTCAGGGTGCCGTCGAAGTAGTCTATCCGAATCAAATGTGCTTTGCTGTACCGCAGCATATTTGACATCAGTATGCCCATCGCCAGGTAGAGATCGAAGCCCTTTTCCTCGGATATCGGCAATTGCTTCGGCAACTGCAGGACGACCTTGGTATCCTTCAGACCGGCGCTTTGCGTGATGACCGCGAGTTTAATGATCGAAGCCACGTCCCTGAATGGATTGAAATCAGGTGTCCTCATGGATTCGAGATAATCCTTGGCAAACAGACCCTCTATGTTTTCAAGTTCGGCCGGAATGACATTCTCCAGGCCTGTGCGGCTTTTGCCGGCGACGCTTATCAGTCCCAATTGCGGGGCTAGCATTTCACGCCACGCCTGCTGGGGTGAAGGGTCGGCGATTGCGGAGATCGCCGCGTTCATTCTTTCGCCGAGTTCATTGAGACGATTCCTTGCATCGCTTTCCCCGCTGATTATCCCCAGGATAGCTGAAGATGGTGTCCTGGAAGCCGAGAGGGCGACTCCGCGGGCCATGGCAGGCAGCCACATGTCCTGCGCCTGCCGCATGTATCTCTGGGCGAGCAAAGAGTATGTCATCCTCAATTCCCCGGAATTCAGATAATCTTTCGCAAGCCTCATCTTGTCGTCATCCGATCGGGCCCCGTCGCCCAGCGCATCGCTTGCGGTCTGTGCCCTCTCGAGGAGGAATTGCATGCTGGCGAGGTCGTCGGCAGCAGGGGGCTTGGCGGCTATCCTGCTGTCGGAAGCCAGTGCGGCCTCGAGCGTGTCCGCCAGCATGCCGATCGCGCCGGTTGCCTTGGTGAGCGGCGGGGTGTCCGCGGCTTTTCCAGGATCGGTTGCAGCCGGCGCCTGGTCCGTTTTCGGCGCGGGGTCCTTAACCCACGCTTCGAGCCACCGGGCGGCGCGACTCCCAAAACCTAGTCTAGCTTTGCGCGATTCTTCCCGACTCTCGTGCGCCGCATCGAGGGTCTTCGAAAGTTCGCCCTTCTTCAAACGAGTCTTGAAATAAACCCAAACTGCCGTAAGTGCCGTAATGGCCGCTCCCCCAAGCGCGACCGCGACTATATGCAGCCTGCCCTTGATCCCGGTGTACTCTTTGGCGACCTCTGCGCAGTCGTCGGAGAGCTGCTGGAGTTCAGCGGGATTGCTTGTGACGAGACAGGTCTGGGCTATCGCATTGCGGAGCGCCACCTTCTTCTCTTCGATCTGCGCGTTGATCTTCGCGTCGTTGGGTTTCTTCGCCGCCCTGAGCGCGGCCAGTTCGCTCAAACCCGTGCTGATCAGACGCGCTTTGGCGCGGAATGTATCATCCCCCATCCTGCTGCGCAGGTCGGCCGACACTCCGTCCGTGATCAATTCGTGGACGTCGGAATATTCCAGGTTTTGCACCGGCGCGCCCTTTTCATCCCGCCCGTCGATGGCCGCCCTGAGTTTTTTCCGCGCGTCGCTCTGGGTGTCGGCGCAGAAGTGGTTTGTCTCGGTATAGGCTTTGCTGTAGGCGGCGCAGAACAACACCTCAATGGACTTGTCAACTCCCGGCAACCAATCCAGATAGCCCCTCGACCTGTAGCTTTTAAGATAGCTGTCGATGTTTATGTCCGGCGGTTTGTCGGCGCAGTAGGCCGCGCTCGATCTGTATGAGCCCCTCCCGCAGATGAGCGGCGAGATTTGTTTCATGAGCTCGGATTTTATGATGCCAGCCATGGCTGCTCCTTTTCTAGAAAACGGGCACGGCCACCACCGGAGGCGGCGGCGCCGGGGTAATGCCTAAGAACACCTCGGCACCTTGCTGCTGGACATTCGCAGCATCTGGATGCGATTGCTCTGCCATGCGATGTCGCCAGGCTGCGCCGCGGCGCTTGGAATCAGGCATCGCTATGCGCGGTCTTGACATGCCGGATACGCCGGCGACGACAATGCGCGGAATCCCGGCCGCCGCTGAAGCGCTGCTGGATACTCCAGTTTTGCCGAGGGCATCGGCGGGTATAGGCGGCGGTGTTTTGCTGCTTCTTGCCGCCCCTGATCCGCCCGACCCGCTTCCGCCTCTGGGCGCGGGGAAAACGTCCGCTACCCACTCGTCGGCGATGGTCAGCGTTGCCGTTGTTCCTGTTCCTGGTCTGGAAACGATATCGAGTTTCCAGCCCTTTGCGTCGCAGAGTTTGCGCAACTCAACGATGCTGTTTTCCGCGCCGTTGTAGCCGATGATTATTTTGAGCGCCTTGCCTTCGCGCGCGGCCGAGACCTCGATCTCCGTTGCGCCGCTGAGCGCCGGATTGCGAATCATCTTGTAGACGATGCGGAAGAGCTGCGGTCCTTCCTTCGAAGGCACGGATATATTCGTCTCGAGTTTCTTGATTCTGATGCCGGCCTTGTTGGGCTTTTGCGCCGCCAGCAGGTTCAGCATCCTTGCCGACGCAAGGAGGCCGTTCATATTCGAGAGATTGAATTCTGATCTGGCGAAGGCAGCGCGGATAGCGCTTTGCTTTTCGTCCGGCAGGTGGTGTGACGCTAAAGCGAGGGCATTGAGGACGTGGCCTGTGTCAATTATCACATCGCCCATGCGATGCGTCGCTTTGTTGAAAGCCGCTTCGAAACTGTCGCCGGGGACCGTCATTCCGTTCGCAATAGCCGGGATCACAGGCAGGAGCGCTTTCTGAAGCTTCGCCAGCTGCTCATTCGTTGCGAGGGCCTTATCGATCGCCTCGTGCAAGTCGTCAAGAGTCTTCGCGCCCGCTTGTTCGTCCCCGTTTTTTATATGCATGGCGGCCGAGGTCAGCTCGTCCATGGCTTTTGGCACGGTCTCCCCCAGCACAACCTGTTCGAAGCGGGTTGCGAGGTCGCCCATCAGCCCCAGCGTTTCTTCGCTGCGAAGCATGGGGGCAAGCCTCCCGAGTCTTTCGATGTCGATAATGAGGTTTTTAACCGCTTCAAATCGATCTCCCGGCGGCAATGCTAACTGTATTTTGTTCCATTGTTTTTGCGCCCAATCCAGCCCGCTTCTGCCGGCGGGCGCGATCGGCAGCGCCACGATGCCTACTGAAGCGTTCGCCTGGGCCGCGTCGATCCTTTGCTCGGAAATGAGCTGCGCCTGAGCCAGAGCGACCAGCGCATGTATGTGCTCACGCCCGGTCCAGTCTGCCTGCGTCCAATTCATGTCCCTTCTGTCGTCGAGCGCCTTCGAGAGGGCTTCGGCCCTTGCGTCGCCGGAAATGAGTTGCGCCTGTGCCGCCTCGATCAGCCTGCCCATGGCGGTTTTCACCTGCTCGAGCATGGAGGCAACATTCGAGGCGTCGAAATCATTCCGCGGCGCATAGAAATTTTTCGGGGTTGCCGCGGGCAAAACGTCCAGCGCGGACGGCGTTGAAATCCACGGGAGATCGATTTCCCGTGTGAAAAAACTCATGCCCCGGACGACCACGCCCACCATTATTTTCGGGGAGGCATCGAAATCAGGCGACGGCGAGACGTTGATGAACATCGACCCCATGATGGTGGTTTCGTCGGTCACCGTTTCGTTGATTACCGCAGCGATCGCTCCCTGGACGGCGATCAGGAGCCCCATTCGGTTCTCTATGGGCACCTGCGAAGGAATCAATGGCACCTTCATCTCTATTCTCAGCTTTTTTTCAGCGGCGGCATGAATGTTCAGCGCGACCGCGAGCGCCATGGTGGAATCGAGCCATTCCAGGTCAAGCCTTTTTGATATGGCATATTCGAAGGCCGTTTCTTCGTCCAGTTTGTCCGGGCGGCCCGCTATCGGCTTGTGCCATTCCGATTCCGGATCCGTTATGGCATCTTCCGCGTAATCTTCGAGTTTGGAATGATTCGGATCCATTGCCCTGGCAAGGGACATCAGCGTGGTCCGCATCCCGTAGACGAGGGACCCTTCCAACATATCATTCCATCTCGCGGACCATCTCGCGGATCCGCCGATCGACTGCGGCACGGGCGTGGTTTCCCTGAGGGCCTTGAGGGCCAGGATGATATTTTGAAGCTCTCCAAGCGGTTGCAAACCGCCCTTGAGCAATTGCGACACTACCCAGTCCGCATCGGGGGCGCTATACGCGCCATCATCAACTGCAGGCGCGTGCCCATCTTTTTTTCCGATTGCCCGGGCAATGGCGTTCGCAATTTCCACCGCTTCTTTCGACAGCGATGCCTCTTTTTGATGGGCTATAACGACGTCGCCTGTTGTCAGCGTTGCCTTTTTCCGATGGGCTATAACGGCTTCCGCTATTTGGGGGAGCCAGAGTTGGGCAAATTGAGGCCAGGCGTCTTCTATGATCGACTTAAGCAAGCCGGCGTTCTCATCGGTGAAGAACGACTCCGCGCCGGAGGCTTTGAGCGCCCGCGCCAGCAGCCGCAATTTTTCGGCGATATCCTTATTCAAATGCAACGGGTCCGCTGTCTCGAGCCGCCCGGCCGCGGCTTCAATTAAAGCGGATAAAGCGGAGGTGCTGCTGGGAGCTGGCGGCGGCGCTTCGTTCAGGACCGGGGCCGCGGGCAACGCTACCGCTTCGCCTGACTCTGGCGCTGATGAAACCGACGGGGCTGCGGTTTCCCGTCCGGGTCGGGGTTGACTCCGGACTCCCACCACTATTTTTTTGGGAGCGCCGGAAAGAGGGGAAGTCGAGATATCGATGGTCGCCCCCTTTGGGGCGCCTTTGAGTGTCTTGAAAATCGCCTGCTGCATGGCGATCAGGAATCCGATGGGGTTATTCTCCGGCGTCTTCGCGTCAATCGAGGGCATTCTCATCTCTATTTGCACGCCTTTTCTGGCGGCGAACTGGGCGCTCAGCACGACCGCGAGCGCCATGGTGGAGTCGAGCCACTCCAGATCGAGCCCCCTCGATATGACATATCTGAGAGCGGACTCTTCGTTCAGTTTGTCCGGGCGGTTCTCCATCGGCTTGGGCCATTCCGAATCCTGTTTCGATATGGCGTCTATTGCATACCCTTCGGGCACGTGTGAAGCAGGGATCATCCCACTGCTGATGGATATCAGGGTGTTTCTCATCCCGGCGCCCAGACCCAGGGCCCCTTGCAACAGATTCATCCATCTCTTGGATACGCCATTCGGCTGCGGCTCGGCTGCGGCTTTCAGGAGGTCCTCGGTGATATCCCTGAGGTCTTTCAGCGGCAGACCGCTGTATATGAACAATTGCAATAATACCCAGTTGGCGTCCTCGTTTTTATCTTTGGTTATTCCGGCATAGGCATCTGCGGTTTCCACCGCACCTTCCGGCAGTGATTGTCGTGTTCGATGGGCTACAACGACCCCCGCTATTTTGGGAAACCAGAATTTGGCAAATTGAGTCCAGATATCTGCGAGGGCCGACTTGAATATGCCGGTGTTTTTGTCGTCGCTCAAGAATGCCGCCTCGCCGCCTGAATCCCGGATTGCCTGCAGCAGCAGCGTCAGCTTCGGCTGCATGTCTTCTGGCTCGGGCGCAGCGGCCGCATGTGCAGCGACGGGTGGCGGTTGAGGCTCGGCAGTTGTCGGCTGAGGTACAGGTGCCGCAGGCAACGCTACCGCTTCGACTCGCACGGGCGTTGATGAAGTCGACGGGACATCGACTGCCTTCTGTCTGAGCTTGGGAAAGTTCTTGCCAGTTATCACTATCTCAATCTTCTCACCATCAGCATCGTGGCTGACGTGTGCCTCTCCGCCTAAATCCTGGACCACTCGCAACAGCTGCTGCATTAGATCGACGCCACTGGGTTTTTGTGGCGATTGAGGTACGGCGGCTTGCTGAGGCGGGGAGGACGGAGGCGGCGCTTTCCTTTTGCCGGGCTTGTCATCATCGCCGCCCTGGTCGTCGTCATACTTGCGTTTCAGGAATATCGACCCCAGCAACGCCAGAAAGGCAGCGCCCACCACCCACCTGAGGCCGCGCGTCGAAACGTGCTTGAACATGACGTCGTGGCATTCGGCGCCGATCTTTTCGAGTGCGGCAGGATCGGCTCCAGAGCGACCGGGGAGGATATTTTTATTGAGAGCGTTGAAGTCCTGGCAGAAGCGCACCTCGACCGGCGTCTCCCAGGAGAGAAGACTCGATGTCGGGCTGTAGCTGTCGAGATTCACCGCCTGACGATTATTCCGGTTGCAATATGGGGCATCCTTCCTTCGAGAAGCTTCCTCCGTCGTTTGCTGGCCGGGTGCCCTGCTGCCAGGACCGCGCCTGTAAAGATTATTGTAGTAATTTTGGGGTTGATAGGGAGGGACAGTGTTCGCCTTTTCCCCTTCGTTGCAGAGGAAGGGATCGAGTCTTTCAAGCAGTCCGATGTCTATTATACTGCGCGCCATGGATGTGCCTTCCCTTCAATATCGGTCACACGCCTTCCAGTCCCTCTTTTCGCACTATTGCCGAAAAAGTTGCGTGGTTTTTTTAGATATTTTTTTGGCTCCGCCAGGGGCGTCCCGTTGCCGTTCAATAGTTGCTCATCTAAAGCCCTGGCATGGCCATCGGCACGGCCACCGGAGGTGGTGCCGCTGGGATGGCGCCGAAGAGCACCCCGGCGCCGCGCTGCAGGGCGTCCGAGGCATCCGGATGAGATTGACTTGCCATGATTCTATGTCGCCAGGCTGCGTCGTGTTTCGGGTGGGGTGGCGACATGCGCGGTTTTGACACGCCTCCGGATACGCCGGCGACGACGATGCCTGGCGCCATGGCCGCCGCTGAAACGCTGCCGGAATTTCCAGCGCCGCTACCGGCCCCGGGGGAGGCAGGGGTTTTGCCGCTGCCCGTTGCCCATTCATCGGCGATCGAGATCATCACCGTTGTTCCCTTTCCCGGTTCGGAAATGATATCGAACTTCCAGCCGTTTGCGCGGCAGAGTTCCCGCAATATGGCGATTCCGTTTCCCTTTCCAGATTTGCCGGGACTCATGCGCGTGCCATTCATCGCTGCGCGAAGTTCCTCCTTCGTGAGGCCAGGGCCGTTGTCGGAGATGGCGATGTTGAGCTTTCCGTCGCTTTGAGAGGCCGTTGCGGTGACCTGTGTGCCGCCGCTGTGCTGCACGGCATTGTAAAAGCCCTCGAATATGAAGCGGAAGAGCTGCCGTTTTATCTCTGGCGGCACGGCGGCGTCCGTTTCGAGCGCATTGATTTTGATCTGGATATTGCGCCTTTTCGCCTCCTTTTCGCTCAACCAGCGCGCTGACGCAAAGAGACCATTGATGCTCGACAGGTCAAATTTTAACCCGACCAGGACACTGCGGATAGCTTCTGGATCTTTTTCATCTATAAGAATGGGCAGCACGGCAATAAGGGGCGAAAGGATGTTGCCCGTGTCGTGGGCCACTCCTCTCAGCTGTTGTATTGCTGCGGCATCCAGGGCCGTCGCGTCGTCGGGGATAACCATCCCCCCTTCAACAGCCTGGATTGCAGACAGGAACTTTCTTTTAAACTCCTGCAGTTGCTCCAGCTTCGCATTGATATCTTTGGCCGCGTCATTCGCTTTTTTGATCCAATTTTTGCCGAATTCCTGATCCCTTCGTCCTATTAAAGAAGCGCCCTGGGTCATCATGGCCATGATGTTTGGCATCGCCTCCTCCAGCACGATTTTCTCGAAGCGATCCGCGATGATGCGGATGAGATCAGCAGTCTCGCCGCTCCGGAGAAACGGGGCGAGCCTCCCGAGCCTGCCGGCGGCGGTGAGAAGTCCTCGGCTTGAATCGGTTTGGTATTCCGGCGGGAGCTTATTCCATTCCTTCCGCACCCACTGCTTTTCGTTCTGGCCGGCCTTGATGAACAGCGCGTTCGACAGCTCCGAAATGCGCGGGTGGTTGACGAACAGGGCCCGCGCCGCATCGACCAGTGCGACGAGGGTTTTTTCCACCTGATCAAGGAGAGGGGCGACATTCGCGGCGTCGGAGCCCTCCTTGAGCTCGTACATTTCAGGCTGCGTTGGCCGGGGCGTGGAGATAGGATTCGGGTCGTCAGAAGATTCGGCGCCGGAATTTTTCTTCAAATCCTCCCTCCCTTGAGGGGAGGGAGTCAGAGGGAGGGTGATCTTTCCCATCGAGGGAGAGGGAAAAGAGGAATCAGGTGTGGGGGGCACGCGCAATGCCGCGTTTTCTTCGGGAGGATCATCGCCGCCGCGGTTGCGCTTCAGGATCTTTAATATCAGCGCCCCCAGGCCCACCGCCAGAATTCCCGCGCTTACCCTGCCGATGATGCGCACCCTGACGTGCTTTGCCAGGATACTGCCGCAGTCGTCACTTATCTGTTTGAGCGCCGCGGGGCCGGCTCCGGACTGGCCGGAGAGAATGTCTCTGTTGAGCGCATTGAAGTCCCGGCAGAAGCGCACCTCGACCGGCGTTTTCCAGACGAGGGCGCTCGACATCGAGCTGTAGCTCGTGAGGTCCACCGCCTGACGATTTTTCTGATCGCAGTACGGGGCATCCTTCCTTTTGCCTCCTTCGATGCAGAGAAAGCGGTCCAGCTTTTCAAGCAATCCGGTGTCGATCACGCTGAGCGTCATGGCTGTGTCCTCCTGTTTTTATGCCTCCCCCTGCCGTTCAATTCCCTTGCCCTTTCGCGGGGCATCTGATTAAAAGGTGAACCCATTATGGCCTATCAGGTTCTCGCCAGAAAGTATCGTCCGCAGCGGTTCTCCCAGGTTGTGGGGCAGGAGCACGTGACGCAGACGCTCATGAACGCGCTCGCCGCCGGCCGCCTCCATCACGCCTACCTCTTCGCCGGGGCCCGCGGCACCGGGAAGACCACTGTTGCCCGCATACTGGCTAAAGCCCTCAACTGCAAGCAGAAAGAAGGCGCTGAGCCTTGCGGGACGTGCATTCCCTGCACCGAGATCACGGGAGGCGCGTCTTTAGACGTCCAGGAGATAGACGGCGCGTCAAATACAGGCGTGGACGACGTCCGCGAGCTGAGGGAGCATGCCAGATACATGCCGTCGTCCGGAAAATATAAAATATATATCATCGACGAAGTGCACATGCTTTCGGGCAGCGCCTTCAACGCGCTGCTGAAGACCCTGGAGGAGCCCCCCGCGCACGTCGTCTTCATCTTCGCCACGACCGAGGCTCACAAGCTGCCGGCGACGATACTCTCGCGCTGCCAGCGCTACGACTTCCGCAGAATCCCGCTGCAGGCGATGGCCGACACGCTCGGGCGCATCGCCCTGGAGGAAAAAGTTGCGGTCGACGTTGACGCGCTGAGGCTCATCGCGCGCGAGGCCACCGGTTCCTTGCGCGACGCTGAATCGCTCCTCGACCAGGCGATCGCGTTCTCGGGTGGAACAGTCAGCGCCGACACGATCAAGGCGATGCTGGGCTTTCTCGACCGCAAGCTCCTCTTCGACGCGGTCGGTGCGGTGATCGCGCGCGATGCGGCGCGCGCGCTCGCGGTGCTGGACGAGGTCTTCAAACAGGGCGCGGACCTCTCGCGCTTCGCGATGGATATCCTCGAGCTTTTGCGCCACATGCTCGTTCTCGCCGAGTGCGGGGATGAGAGGGGGGCCGTGGATCTCCTGCCGGACGAGGTGGGGCAGCTCAAGGCGATGCTTGCGGGTAATGCAGTGCGGGGTCCCGAACTCCATCAGATGTTCTCGCTCTGGTATCGCGTGGCGGAGGATGTCCCGCGATCGCCGTTTCCAAAGATGCTCCTCGAGGTGGGGCTCATGCGCCTCTGCCGTGTGGGTCCTGTGAAGCCGATCGAAGAGATAATGGCCAGGATAGATGCAGTGATCGAGCAAGGATCAGAGAGCAACCGCCCGCTTCGGGGAGACTCCTCCTTGGGAGACAACTTCGGAGGGGAAAACCCCCTCCCCACCGCTGGCGCGGCGGTTCCCCTCCCCAGTCTCCCCAGGAGGAATCTCCCCGCGCAGGCGGTTCCAGAGGTGAGCCCGGCTAAACCGACCTTTGAGCCGGTGGTGTCGCCGCTCGATACTGTCGCGGAAAAGAGGTGGGAGGAGTTCATGCGCTTTCTCGCCACAGAGAAACCGCAGATCGCCTCGCTCTTCCAGCACGGCGTGCTCGTCGGGATCGACGACGGCGTCGTGAAGGCGACGTTCGACAATCCGCTCTATTCCGACATGCTCTCGGAGGCCTCGAGGAAGGCGCAGGTAGAGGGGCTCTTCGAGGCGTTCTTCAAGAGGCCGATGCGCCTCATGGTTGGCCGCAGCGGCGGCCCGTCTCCGTCCGGCGCGCGCGGCGAGCAGAAAAAGGAGATGATGCGAGAGGCGCTCGGCAGCGACATCGTCCGCCAGGCAGCCGACATATTAAACGCGAGGGTCCATGAGGTGAAGGTCGAGGGAGAAAAATAAAATGGATATGAATGCATTGATGAAGCAGGCGCAGGAGATGCAGGTGGCGATGGCGAAGAAGCAGGAGGAACTCGCCGCGCGCACCTTCGAAGCGAGCGCCGGCGGCGGGATGGTGACGGCGGCCGTGAGCGGAAAGCATGAAGTGGTGAAGCTCTCGATAGACCGCTCGATCGTCTCAGCCGACGACGTCGGGATGATCGAGGATCTGGTCATCGCGGCCGTCAACGAGGCGTTCAAAAAAGCCAACGATGCCGCGCAGGAGGCCATGTCTGGAATGATGGGCGGCCTGGGCGGCCTGAAAAACATGTTCGGATGACATGACGAATCCAATCGATCGCTT
Organism: Pseudomonadota bacterium; assembly: GCA_043798915.1. GTDB lineage: Bacteria > UBA10199 > UBA10199 > 2-02-FULL-44-16 > JAAZCA01 > JAZDOG01. The sequence continues at coordinate 14,971 of JAZDOG010000013.1, forward strand.
GGTCCATGAACTTGCGAAGCTGCCCGGGATCGGGGAGCGCACTGCCACAAGGCTCGCGTTTTTTATTTTGCGCGAGCCGGACGAGTATGCGCGCTCGCTCGCGCAGTCGCTCATCGATGTCAAGGAGCGCGTCAAGCTCTGCTCGGAATGCTGCAGCCTGACCGAGGCGGACCCGTGCGCAACCTGCCGCGACCAGCGCCGCAACCAGGAAATTCTCTGCGTCGTCGAGGATCCGTCGGACATGCTCGCGGTCGAGCGCACGCGCGCCTTCCGCGGCCGCTATCACATCCTGCACGGCGCGCTCTCGCCGCTGGACGGAGTGGGGCCGGACGATCTGAAGATCGCCGAGCTCCTCCGCAGGCTCGAGCGCGGCGGCGTGAGCGAGGTGATCGTCGCGACCAACGCGAACGTCGAGGGCGAGGCGACCGCGCTCTATCTCCAGAAGGTCATCCGGCCGACCGGCATCAGAATCACGCGGCTCTCATCCGGTATCCCCGTCGGCGGCGATCTCGAATACATCGACGCATCCACTCTTTCTCGGGCCTTCGAGGAGCGCCGCGAAATCTGAGATAATTTTATTTCTCCCAAATCGTTGATATAATTGAATATATTTATTTATTCTTCCGCGCAACTTCCGGGTGCCTCCCAGCCGATAATATAGATGAGAAGGTTTTAGACAATTGGAGGTCCATATGTCAGTCAACGGCGTTCAACCGATAGCCACTTACGACGGCACGAATCCCGCAACATTTAGTCCCAATGATCCGGGCACGGTTGCCGGGGGCAAGCCTGCCGACAAGAAAACGTCTCCAGTCGCAGGTTCGCAAGCGATGATGAAAGAGGCGCTGGGGTGGGCATTCGGGAAGGCAACACAACAGATCGGAATGAACCTTCAGCCTCCGTTCAATGGAACCCCTCAAGCCCCGGCCAATCAGCAGGTGGCCAAGGAGAAAGAGGGCGGCAACGATAAGGCAAAGCCTGGTATCACCATTGGGACAGCGCCCGAAAAAGAACCTGCGTCTCCCAAAGGCGCCCCTTCCGACGATAAGGCTGCGCCTGCCGAGCCACCTTATATAGCGCCGGGAGGGGAGGAGATAGTCAATCCAAATGGGCCCGCGCCCTATGCAAAAGATGTGATGGCAAGCATACCGGCCACGCAGCCAGCGGGTGAACTTGCCCAAATTACTGCTGACAACCACACACTGGCCGAGGTCACACCAGACCCGGACGCGGCCTTCTTCGCTACTCTATTGGGCCCGCAATAAGGCACGGATCAAACCTGATATTGCCCTTACGCTGTCAAGTCAGGGCGGCAAATACTGGTTATTAGAACCTATTCTTTAGACATTATTGTGTTGTAAAGAACCTATTCTTTAAACCACCTATCAGGGAGAGCAAAAAAGCACGGAGCAAACTCTTGTGTGTCGATGTGTTAAATATACTGACAGTTTAGTTGTCAAATATATTGACAGAAGGTGAGCGGAAAGCATATAATCTCTCCTGGAGATAAAGGAGGACTATGATGCGGAAACTTGCGGCGCATCTCAGGCAATTGAGAGAAAAAGCGAAGCTCTCGCAGGATTATGTGGCGGTGAAGATCGGCGTCTCGCGTCCGACCTATATTCAGATCGAAAAGGGTGAGAGAGAGCTGACGATTTCCGAGGCAGAAAAGCTCTCTGCCCTCTTCGGCCTTACGCTGGATGATTTTTTGCAGGCGAAAGAGCCGCCATCTTCTCATGTGGTGATCGATAACCCTTCGAAGACCCCGAAAAAAGACTCCGGCATCCGCATCAGCGTGCCTCAGAAAAATCTGCGAAAATTTAAAGAGGTGCTTCTCTACATCCTTGAGAAGGTTGGCGCCAAGCCGAATATCGGCGAAACGGCTATCTACAAGCTTCTTTATTTTATTGATTTTGATTACTACGAGAAATTCGAAGAGCAGCTGATCGGGGCGACGTATATGAAAAACAAATTCGGCCCGACGCCGATCGAGTTTGTAAAGATCGCCGATGACATGAAGAAGAAAAAGGAGATAGAGCAAGTGGCGAGCAAGTATTTCCAATACGAGCAGAAGAAATACCTGCCTCTCCGGCCGCCTGATCTTTCGGTTTTGAGTGCGCGCGAGATCTCGCATGTCGACGATGTCCTCGCTCGCCTCTCGGACAAGAGCGCAAAGGAGCTGAGCGACTATTCCCACGAGGATATGCCCTGGAGGGTTCATAAGGAGGGGGAGAAGATCAGCTATGAGAGCGTCTTCTATCGCGACTATGAACACTCCGTGAGAAGCTGCGACGATGAACTTTAATGAGACCGAGGGATTTGGCAAAGACCTGAATCGTCTCACAAAGAAATATCGGTCTTTGCCCGATGATCTTGAGGAGTTCAAAAAGGTGGTGGCCGCGGTTCCTCTCGGCTCCAGCAAGCATTTCGCCGTTTTGCACAATCAGGGCGGTGTTCGGATCGTCAAGGCGCGGTTGTTCTGCAGGTATTTGAAAGGTTCGTCGGGCCTTCGCGTTATTTACGCGTACCATGAGGGCATGCAGTCGATTGCGTTTATCGAACTGTATTTCAAGGGAGAACAGTTGAGAGAGGACGCGATGCGGATTCAGAGGTATCTTGATCGGGGTTGAGAAACGACTATGCCGTTTCCCTTCAGCTGAATCGATCCAGCATTAACCCGTCTTTAAAAATCATCCCAACCTATCGTAATCGTTAAACATATATCCACGCAACTTTTACAGAAAATTGCCGATAACAATAATGAAGTGCACATGGTCCGCAGCCAAGCTGGCCACGGCCCTTCGGCTGGGCGAGCCCACATTCATCGAGGATTCATTCCATGATCTGCAGCTGGCCTACGGCACTCACGCCAGACACATGGAAGGCAACAGGCAGGCCCTCCAGTCGGTCTACGCCGACCGATACGCCACGCTCATCCAGGCGGGGCTCCTGAATCATGCCGGCATTCGCGACGAAGTCATGATGGGCATCGAGGATGCGAAGAAAAACTGGGTTGCATCCTTCTCTGGCGATCCTGTCACACAGAATCTCATCGAAGCCGAGCATTCCTTCATGTTCACGCAGACCGGCTACGAGGATGTGCAGCGCCTCTATCGGTCGGCGCTGGCCGGCATGAAGGCAGACGATCCCCGGCGCGCGTTTGTGGAACAGAAGCTCGGCCAGACGCCTAAGCTCCAGCAGGCCTTTGAGAAGACGGCCGCGGAGCTGGCGACGCTGTCCCTCATCGGACAGATCTCCGATCTCCACAGTACCTCGGTCATGCAGGGCGCCGAGTCTGATTTTGTGCGGAAGAAGGAGGAATTTTTCGCTCAGGGCCGCCGGGCGCTCGCCGGCGAGATTCGCGGGCTCCTCGTTTCAGGCCGGGCAAAGAGCTCGAAGGAAGCGATCGACATCATCGAG
>JAZDOG010000049.1:0-10886 GCA_043798915.1 Pseudomonadota bacterium
CCTCCATGGCTTGTGGTAGACGAGGTGCTGTCGGAGTATGGCAGGCGGCGTCGCGAGGCGCTGCAGCGATTCGATGCTTTTGTCAGGGCAGGCGTTCCAGCGGAAGTGGAGCGCCGGTACAGCATGAGCAAGCTTCCGAGCGTCCTGGGGTCCGAGGGGTTTCGGGATTGGATCAAATACAATTTTGTGACGCGCTTGAGATCGAACGAGGAGATTCCAGCGGCGCGAGCAGCTTGCCGCCGCATAGTTTCGCTGCCATCTATTTTGCGATTTGTGTCATTCGTATATGGAGTGAGAACGAAAGAATTGTTGGGGAGAATGATGCCCGCGAAGAACGAGGCTCGTTCGGTGGCGATATGGCTGATGCGCCGTGCCGCGGGCGCCGGCCATAATGAAATTGCAAAGGCTATGGGTGATATGGAAAAGGCGGCTGTTGCGAAAGCTCTGCAGCGGTTCGAAGTAGCGATGCGGAGCGATCCATCTCTTGATAAAAAAGCGGAGCGTTTTGCGGAGCAGGTCTTGTCCAATGTCCAGACTTGACCCCTTGTCTTGTTCTTGTTCTTGTCTTGACCCCTTGTCTTGTTCTTGTTCAGGGCTGGAGCAGGACCGAGACGGCGAGGGCGGCCTGGCTATTCGCCGTGGCCAGATCGATCTTGCCGTCGCGATTGAAATCTGCGGCGACCAGGAAAAAGGGCGAGGCCCCGGTGGCATAATCGGCGTAGGCAGTAAACGTGCCGGTCCCGTTGTTCCGCAGGACGGTCAGATTGTTGTCGGCGGCATTTCCCACCGCTATATCGACATAGCCGGAACCAAAGAGATCGGCTGCGATAATACCCCACGGCTGGGTTCCAACGGCGTAGTTCGCCCTGTTCCCGAACGTCCCGTCGCCGGCACCAAACAGCACGGAGATGCTGTTATCGCCCCGGTTCGATATGGCCAGATCGAGATCGCCGTCGCCGTTGAAATCGCCTGCAATCAGCAAAGAGGGTTGTGTCCCTACGGTGTAATCGACATTCCCCGCAAACGTACCGTCGCCGTTGCCCATCAGGATGGAGACGCTATTTCCGGTCCAGTTCGCTGCCGCCAGGTCGAGTCTGCCGTCGTTGTTGAAATCCCCGGCAATCAGGCCTCTCGAGAAGGATAAATTCGAACCGGCTCCAACCGCGTAGTTTACAGCGGCGGGGAAAATGGGAAACGTCCCAGTGCCGTCGTTATTGATCAAGATTGAAACATCGTCGACCCAGTTGTTCGCCGTCGCCACGTCTACATTTCCGTCGCCGTTAAAGTCCGCCGCAACGACGCCGCAGGGGCCGAAGTCGACGTCATAGTTGCCACCTGCCACAAACGATCCAATGCCATCTCCAAACGCGATCGTAACTCGGTTCACGAACCAGCCAGAAACCGCCACGTCCATCACGCCGTCATTATTGAAATCGGCAACTGCCATGCCCCTTTCGAACCCCCCCCCGTCATCATATGCGGAAACAGCCCCGAATGTCCCGTCGCCATTGCCTGGCAAGAGCCTGATCTCCTGGTTCCCCGAATCCGTCGCGACTATGTCCAGTATGCCGTCGCCGTTGAAATCGGCTGCATTCACCGGCCCCTGCCCTCCCCCTATGTCTCGTCCATCCCCTAAGGCAATGCTATAATCGACGCGGACATTGAACAATCCGGCCGAGGCGGGGGCCACAAAGATGTCTGTGCCGGCCAGGATTTCATTGAGGTTTGTCACCAAATCCCCGTCGAAATCCAACGCGGCATCGGCCGCATTATTGGGATCCATGACGGATGTGGTGACCGTGATCCCCGTCGGTATCTTCCGCTGCGTGCCCCCGGTCAGGAGGGGTCGATAGAGGTTCACATTGCGGGGGTTCAACCAGATCCAGCCGTTGCTGTTATTCAGCAGGGGCACGGCGCCGTACTTATACTCGTAGCCGTCCGTAACGCTGTCGGCATCCAGATCGTTTATCGTGAACGTGGTGGACGACGTCACCGTCGAATCCGTGGCCGCGGTGCAGGTGTGCGTCACAGAAGAGGCTGTGTAGGCCGTTGCCGGGACGGTCGTGCCCGCAGCCAGGGAGACGGCACGGGTCGTGGTTTCAAAAGAGAGCCACGCCGGCAAGTTTGAGAGGGCATACGTGACGGTTCCGGTATAATTCGTGGCTGTGCATGCGGGGAGTGTGATTGCGCCCAGCGCGAGATCAGGCACCATGCCGTTTGGGTTATTTTGTTTCAATGCAGTGTTGATTTCTGTCGCGGCTGGCGCCGTAAAGCCCGGGGTGCCACCGCCGTCACCGCCGCCGCCACCTTCAGAGAGGCTCGAAATCAATTGGTCGAAGCCTCCGCCGCATCCATACACACCACCGCTTATCACCACCGGGACCATCAAAACCAGAAAGAGCCCGATAAGCAGCTTCGAACGGAATCCTTTCGAGTTCCTGCCCATGTTTGATCTCCCAAGGTTACAGCTCATGCCTCAAACCATTGCATCACGCCTGAGGGCGCCATCTTCCCACGCAGTAATCGTGCAATTATCATGCCGAAACCCCACTCGTTTTTCGTAGAATAATATCTTGAAATATTAAATGGTTAGAAAAGCGAGGAGGATTGAAAAGTGATTTTGTGGGTGTTTTTTGACTCAAATCGTCAACTTTTTGACGATCAAAATGATATTTTTTGGGTTCCGCGCATGACCTTGTACCCGGTTATTACTACCTAAAAAACAGGTTGTATTTTAGGCCTGGTTCTGGCAGGATGAAGGCATGATCGGACGCCTGTTCGGCAATCGGACTGCGGACCTTGTCCTGCTCTTTCTCGCGAGGCACGGGGAGGTCTATGCCACGCAGATAGCAGAGGGACTCGAAATTCCGGTCAACATGGTCCAGAATCAGCTCGAGCGGTTCGAGCGGAGCGGTGTGATCAGAAGTTCTCTCAAGGGGCGGCGCCGCATCTACGGCTGGAACGCGTGCTACCCGGCGCTTCGCCCTCTGAAGCAGCTTCTGGCGCGGCTCAATGCCTGCGTCGCTCTGGACCCCGCTGATGGCAGTCATCTCTCGATAGGCGAACGCGTCGAGCTTTCGCGCCAGCTTGAAGAGGGGGCTGCCCGCTTAAACCCCTGCAAGCGTCCAGATGGTTTCACGAAGTCATTTGAAAGCTATGAGTCCTATGAAGCGTGGCGAAAAAAGCAGAAAAATCCGTGGCTCATCTGAGAAGTGGCTGCTGGACGTCTGCCGGCTGCTGGGTGAGCGCGGGGCGAAGTACATCGTCATCGGCGGTGTTGCGTGCAATCTCCACGGACTCATGCGCGCCACCAAGGACATCGACCTGTTGATTCCGAAGGACGTTGAGAACGCACGGGCGGTGCTGGAGGCTTTGGGGGGGCTTGCGTTTGGAATCTCCAAAGAGCTCGATGCCGCGGAGGTGGCTTCAAAGCCGATCACGATCATCGGCGACATCCCGCGCGTGGACCTTTTGACCGTTGCGAACAAGGTGAAGTACGACCAGGCGATTGCGACCGCGAGAACCATGAAGGTGGACGGGGTCGCGATTGTCTTTGCCGGGTTTGATATCCTTTTGAAGACCAAGGACACGGATCGGCTGCAGGACCAGGCCGACATCGAGCGTTTGAAGCAGATCAAGGGACTTTAAAGGGGCTATCATGGGCAAAACAGCCGTGGTCTGGGATGAGCGCTTCACGTTCCACGAGATGGGCTACATGCATCCGGAGACGCCCATGCGCCTGTTGTCGATAAAACAGGTCCTGGATGGCGACGGGGTGGGGAAGCATCTCCTGAAGATCGAGGCGCGCGCGGCCAGCGAAGAAGAGCTCTCCTGCATCCATGAACCATCCTACATAAAGAGGATCGCCGATACCGCAGGCAAAGAGATGACCGAGCTCGACCCCGACACGAGCGCCAATGCCTGCACTTGGGATGCGGCGCAGTACGCGGCCGGCGGTCTCCTCGCATGCGTGGAGGCTGTCGAGGCCGGGCGGGCCGGCAATGCGTTTGCGTTCGTGAGGCCCCCGGGGCATCACGCCGAGCGCGGCCGGGCGATGGGCTTCTGCTTCTTCAACAACGTGGCGATCGCGGCCGAGTGGCTGAAGAAAAATCGCGGCATCGAACGCATCGCGATCGTCGACTTCGATGCGCATCATTGCAATGGCACGCAGCACGCCTTTTACAGCCGGCCCGACATCTACGTCGCCTCCGTGCACCGATATCCTTTCTATCCGGGGACCGGCGCAGCCGATGAGACCGGCGAAGGGGAGGGAAGGGGTGCGACGCTCAACGTTCCGCTGTCCGCCGGCGCCGACGATGACGATTATCGCCGGGCGTTCGAGGAGAAGATCATCCCCGGCGTGGAGAGATTCAAGCCGCAGTTTATTCTCGTCTCCGCCGGCTACGAGTCCCACGTGGCAGACCCGCTGGGCGGGATGCGCGTGACGACGAAGTGTTTTGGCTGGATGATGGAGACGCTCCTCGCCCTTGCGGGAGAGCAGTGCGGCGGGAAACTCGCTGCGACGCTCGAAGGAGGATACGATCTGAAGGCGCTCAGAGACTGCGCGGAACTTCAGCTGGAAAAGATGACGGCGGCGTAAGGCGTCAGCTATGTGAGCCCCTCCCTCGCCTGAACTGCGCCACATGGTACCCGATACCCATACCAGCCGGCATGTGGAGCTGGGAGCTGCGGCCCAACTTTGCATGCTCCTTGAGCCCCTGGTCTTTGACCACCAAGTCCCAGCCGACCTTTTGCCTTTCGTCACTTGTCCTCGCCGTCTTGTTTCGCATAGCCCCTCCCTCTTTTTGCTAAAATTATTATACCACCGCCAAGGGTGGTTGGTCGAGGAGGCGCTGGATTGAAAGGGGCTGTTGCCTGAAATTAAAGGGTATTTTCCAATGATTTTCTAGTGGAAGCTTTCGAAATCCTCGTCAAAGAAATTCCCCGAACGGTCGCCGCCGGTATTCTCGCCCGGCAGAGATTTTCTGGGGACTGATCCGAAGAGCGAGGAACCGCCGGTCATGTCGTCGATGCTGCCGCTCGGGAACCCCTCCGGTTTCTGGAAGTCCTTGGCCTCCCAGCCTTCTGTGGCGGTCTTCATATAATCGAGGAAGATCGGCGCAGCGGTATTGCCGCCTTGAACGCCGGGGCCTATCCTCTGGACCTCGTCGAATCCCACCCATACGCCGGCGGCGAGATCGGGCACGAAGCCGATGAACCAGACGTCCGTCTCGTCGTTTGTGGTTCCGGTCTTCCCCGCGACCGGCTTGCCCAGCGCCTTCACGCGCTGGGCGGTGCCGCTGGCCACTACATTCTTGAGAAGGTTCACCACGAGGAACGCCGTCTGCGGCGTGATCGCGTGGTGCGGCGGGATGACCGAGCCGTAGAGCGTCTTGATCTCGAGATCGGTGAGATTGAGCTGGTCCTTCTCGATTGCCTTGCGGCCCTCTTCCCAGAGCCCGGTGTTGAGATCGCTTTCAGAGACGTCCTTGCCTATCTTCACCTCGGGCGCCTTCTTTTCCTCTTCGCCGGCCTCGCTCTTCGGTTCTTCTGCCGCCGCCGGGCCGCCCGGATAGGATGTCTGCTCGACCACTCTGCCGCGCGAGTTCTCGATCCTGGTTATGGCGATTGCCGGCTTGAACACCCCGTTATCCGCAAAGACCGAATAAGCCTGGACCATCTCCTGCAGATACACGCCGTTGGCGCCGAGCGCCATCGAGAGATATTTGCCGATGGGGGAGGTGATGCCCATCTTGCGCTCAAAGGCGGTCAGGTAGTGCGTGCCGATGTCGTAGACGATTTTGGATGTCGGGATGTTTTTGGAGAAGGTGATGCAGTTCTTGAACGACATCGCGCCGCTGTAGCCGCCGCCGTAGTTCTTGGGGGTCCAGACGTCGTTCCTGCCGACGACGAACGAGACCGGGCCGTCGACGACCGTCGTGTTGAAGGTGTAGCCCTTGTCGAGCGCGGATGCATAGACGAAGGGCTTGAACGAGGAGCCGGGCTGCCTGAGCGCCTGGTTGACGCGGTTGAATTCGCTCTTCCCGAAATCATAGCCGCCGACCATCGCCTTGATGAAGCCCGTGTGCGGGTCCATCGAAAAGAGCGCGCTCTGGATGAGCGGGTTCTGCGCCAGCGCGAAGCTGCCGTCCTCCAGCCTTCGGACGAGGATCACGTCGCCGACCTTGAGGATGCTCTTCGGGTTGTTCACGTAGGAGGCGCCATCGTAGCCTAACGATCCGGGGGTCCACCTGCGCGCCCACTTGACGCCGTCGAGCTTTATCGTTCCGGAATTGCTTCCTATCTGAACGATCGTATCCTTGCCCTGGAATTCCGTGACGATAGCCTTGTAGGTCTCCTGCGGTGTAAACACGATCGCCGCCGTCGACTCCCTGCTGCCAGGAGGCCATGGGATGGTTAAGTTCCGCTGCTTCGCGAGCAGCTCCTTTTCGATATGCTTCGAGTGCTCCGGAATCTTGTCGGGCTGGATGTGCTCCAAGGGGCCCCTGTAGCCCAGGCGCCTGTCCATCCCCTCTATGCCGCGGCGGACGGCAGCGGTCGCCGCGCGCTGTAGCGGGATGTTCTCGGTGGTGTGGATCCTGAACCCTTCATTATAAAGGACATCGTCGCCGTAGTGTTCCTTGACTATCCTGCGGACGTGTTCGACGAACCAGGCCGAATCCTTTTCGATGAAATCCTTGTCGATGCCCGACACGTAGATGTCGAACTGCTCCGCCGCCGCCGTCCTCGCCTCTTCTTCGCTGATGTGCCCTTCCTCGACCATTCGTCCGAGGACGTGCTGCTGGCACTTTCTCGCCTCCGTGACGTTGTTGACTGGCGAGAAGTTCGTGGGCGCCGTGGGCAGCCCGGCGATCAGGGCGATCTGCCCCAGCGAGAGCTCGAACGGCGTCTTCCTGAAGTAGTTCCTCGCCGCCGCGGCGATGCCGTAGGCGCGGTTGCCGAGGTATATCTGGTTAAGATAGAGCGTGAGTATCTGGTCCTTGCTCAAATAGCGTTCGATCCTCGTGGCGAGGATGGCCTCCTTGGCCTTGCGGCTGATCGACTTCTCGTGCGTGAGCAGAAGCGAGCGCGTGATCTGCTGCGTGATGGTGCTGCCGCCCTGGGTCACCTCGCCCGCCCTGAGGTTCGCGACGAACGCGCGCACGATGGAGCGGATGTCGACGCCCTTGTGCTCGTAGAAGCGCGAGTCCTCAGAATCGATGAAAGCCTGCACGATGCGCTTGGGTATGTCGTTGAAGGGCATGAATATGCGGCATTCCGTCCAGAACTCGCCGATCTGGGTGCCGTCATCGGCAAGGACCCGGCTGACCACAGGCGGGTGATAATCCGCGAGCGACTTGATGTCGGGCAGGCCGCGCGCAAAAAAGAGATAGATGCCCACGAAGATGGCGATCGAGATGAGCGTGACGGTCGCGACGATGGAGAGGAGAAACTTGACGAGGCGGATACTGCCGCCGAGCAGGGACAATACGTCTGAGATGATGCCTTTGACGATCGGGTGGGCCATTTATGAATTTGCTGCGCAAAATTTGTGCGAGGGAGGGGATTTGAACCCCTATGAGATTGCTCTCACTAGCTCCTGAGGCTAGCGCGTCTGCCGTTCCGCCACCCTCGCTAACTGTTTAAAATCTCGATTTTTTCCCCCGTGCTACCTTCCATTTTTCCTCATTTCTTCAACTCAAATATCACATCCTGATTTTGTCGATGAGTTCTTGGCTTATGATAGTTCGCTCATCGCAGGCTTCACGAAGTTCGTCATTGATCGGTGGAACATAGAAAAGGTGTACCACGATTCCGAACTGCTTTGTTTCGATGATGGCCGGCACGAAATCGCTGTCCCCCGTGATGAGAATCGCATCGTTGATTTTTCCGGTCGCGCTCAGCCTTACCAAATCGCCAGCCATCATGACATCGACGCGTTTCTGTTCATATCGTAATCCTCCCTTTACGGACGGATCCGAATAGCGTGCAAGGCGCCCCTGTCTGCATTCGAGCCTCGGAATTTCGGAGAGGCGGTGAATAAAACTCTGTTTTTTCCGGTAGCGGTCTTTTTCCTCCAGTGTTGGATTTGTGCCCTGGTATGGCATGCAATGGTAATAATATGCTCTAAGAAGTTCCTTGCCTTCGCTGAGGGCGGCTATGAGTTTGCGAAAATCAAGCCTCGGCTTCCCAAACGAGTTTTGGAGGATTTTGTCTAAACAGCCAGCATCGATAAAAATAGCGACCTTATCCACGGCTATCTCCTAAAAGAAAAGGGAGCCCGCAAAGGCTCCCTTTCACGATAAATAACCGCTCTTCACATTGGAAAAGCGGCGGGTATTGTCGATGGCGAAACTATTATAGCAGAAAGCATACACGGTCAACAGCTTTTTCGCTTCCATAGATATTATCGGCATTGGACACCCAAAAGTTGCTTGAAAAATCAGATTTTTAATACCTCGAAAATCCCCCCAAATTACACTATGCGAAAACCTTGCGCTCCTAACATGTAAAATTATCTAGTTCAATGAATTTTTGGGCTTTTTTGGACTGGAATCGTCATTCGATGTCGGCCTCCTCGTCAAATACGTTCAGCTCGTTTTCATCAAAGAGGATGGCGCCGCAGTTGGGGCAGTTCGAATCGCTTCCGACGAATTGTCCGCAGTTGGGGCAGGTCTCCGGGTTTTCGAAGTTGAGTGCGTCGATCTCGCTCATATCTCCCCCTTTCGGATCCGGGTACAGGGGGTTCTGCTATCTCTGTCAAATGGCAAATGTCAAGAGCGATCGTTCTAAAGCCAGGCGCTCTTCAGGGTCCAGACCCTTCTCTTTGCAGTACACGTGGTTAACGGCAGCCAGCGTGTTGAGGACTGTCTCGACGTTTATGATGTCGCTGAAAACGAGTTCATCGAGCGCAATGTCGCTGCGAAAGTTGTTGTCGCAACAGGTTATGGAGCCTTCGTCGTTTCTGGCCATGCGAAGGAGTCTCTCGGCGCCTGGCGCATGAACCGAGAATGCCTCCGGCCCTGCGCTGAATGCGAGCGGCGCGCCCCACAGGCGGCAGACGACCGGCCTTTCGGCGTAGACGGCGCAGCGGCCGCTGTCGTCGAGGAGCGGGCAGCGCCCGGAGGAGGACTTGCTGCGGCGGGTGAGCGACTCGATTGCATCTCCACCGGCTGCCTTGAGATGGGTGCGCAGGTTGTCGAATTCGACCCGCCACACCGTGATCCCTGCGACGCAGCAGTCGGTGCAGCCGGGTTTGCATGCAAAGGACGACGGATGGCGGCGAGACAGGGCCCCGACGAAGCGATCGATCTTTTCGACGAGCCGGAGGTAATTGTTCATGTGATCAAAAACCAGGGGAGCGCATGAATTTGCCGTTGTTGTCGACTATCAGGCCTTTGCCGTACTTCGTGAGCACCTTCATGCCTTCGTCCGGATTCATGATGAAGATCGCGCTTGCCAGGGCCTCTGCGATGGCGGCGTCGTTTGCCAGCATCATGACTCCGCGGCATGGCGTCTGTATATCCCGCTTCGAGCGCGGGTCTGGGACGCCGCTGCGGAACTGGCTGGCGCTCACCGTCGCGGCGCCTATGTTCTCGATGGTCAGGTTGAGCGCGTGGCGCGCGAACGTCCCGGCGTCGTCCTGCACCTGGATCTTCCACGGTCCTGCAAGGCTTGATCCGATCCCCCGGAATACGTTGCCGACCTTGACGATCGCGTTCTGGATGTTGGCTGTGTAGAGATACCTGGCGATGAGCTCCGCCATGAAGCCGTCGATCATCGGATCGAAGCGGATCTTCATGCCGCTCCTCTTGAGCTCCACGGTCGAGCTGCCCTTGCTGATCTTTATGTCGTGCCAGTTGCCCTCTCCGGCATATGCGATGTCAAAGGCGCCCTTCGTCCAGTCGGAGACCTGTGCGGCGGTTTCGAATGCGGCGAAGACGTCGTCGGAAACCTGCACGCCTCCCTGGCCGGCTTTTGCCTCGACCTTGGCGACATCCCCAGCGGGGTTTTGCGGGTCGAGCCTTGAAAACGATTCGCCGGCCTTTCCGGCCACGATGTCGAGGAGCTTCCCGACGTTTACGGAGTCCTGCGCGAGCCCCACGAGGATGATCGCAGCGGGGAGCCTCCCGCCGATCACGAATTGGCGATCGTACTGCCGGAAGCCCGCCTGGGCGAGGGCCGAGGCGGGAAACATGAAGGCGCAGATTGAGAGAAGGAGAGCTAAGCTACTGATCCCTCTCCTCTTCGATCTGTTTCTGCCGAAGATCATTGGATCCCCCGTCGTAGGGCGCGGTCCGCTGGCTGTCGATGAGCGCCGTCGGGCTTGACACCCCGAGGCCGGCGGATGCGAGAAGATTGCCGTCTGTGTCCACGATAATTATTTTCACTTCGGGATGGGCCTCGACGAACCGGAGGCCTATCCTGGGGCCAAGCGTGTATGCCGCCAGGGCATAGGCGGTTGCGGTTGCGGCGGATGCTGCGATCACGGTGGTGCTCTGCGCCAGATTGTTCGACACCGGGCGTTTGCTGTGCGGATCGATGAGGCCTCTCCCCAGTCCGTCAGCCGTGACCGTCGCAGAGGCCACGTTCGAGATGCTGTAGTTTAATGCCCGGTGGGCGAGCTTGTCGCTTTTGCCCCCGAGGCCGATCTGGATGCTCCACGGGGTGAAGATATCGCGTCCGATGTTGCGCTGGGCGCCTCCCACGCGCACCATGGCGTTTGCGAAACCCGCCTTTTCGATCGAATCGAGCGCCAGATCGACCATGAAGCCCGGCGAGAACCTCTTGATATCCAGGCGCATCCCGTCGCTCTTGAACGCCACGGTCCGATCGGCATTGTTCATCGATATCCGGCGCCAGTCCCTCTGCAGGAAGAAGCTCTT